>PLZS01000024.1 GCA_003153555.1 Candidatus Melainabacteria bacterium
GGTGAGGAGCAGGCACTTTTCTCCAAGCCGGCAGAGCTTCGGCTGCTCCATCGATCGCCTTCTTTACGTCATTGGCAGTAGAGGAGGCGAAATGACCGATGATCTCTTTTTGATTGGCAGGATTTGTGCTGGGAAATGTCTCTTCCTTTTCAGCTTTCACCCAACGACCACCGATGTAGTTGTTATAAACTCGAGGCATCTCTGTTTTACCCTTTGTTTCTAGGCTTTTTGTACTAGTGCTCATAGATTTCTCCTGGCTGTTTTGCTGTTGTTGCAGCGACTTAGTCGCTTAAAATGTCATGCTCTTTTCGAGGATTTCCATTGCCTTTTCAGCGTCGGAATCCGATATGTTTAAAGGTGGGATCAGGCGGATCACTTGTCCGCGAACGCCGCATGTAAGAACGATGAGCTTGTTTTCCAAGCAGCGTTCAGCGACTTTTTCGGCAATTTCTTTGCTCGGCTTGCCATCTTTATCGTCGAATTCAATGCCGAGCATCATGCCCAGTCCACGAACTTCGCCGATGTATTGCTTGTCTTGGGCGAATTTTTGCAAACGCTTGAGCATTTCGCCACCGACTTTGGCAGCCCGTTCAGGAAGTTTTTCTTCTTGCAAGACGTCAATGACAGCAAGTGCCGCTGCGCATGACACGGGATTGCCACCAAATGTAGAACCGTGACGACCAGGCAACCATTTGCTGGTTACTTCACGACGAGCGACGAAACCGGACAGCGGCATGCCACCTGCAATTCCTTTAGCCATAAGCAAAATATCCGGCTCAACAGGCTCATGCTCGCAGGCGAACATCTTGCCGGTTCTACCGAATCCAGATTGAACTTCATCGATAATCAACATGATTCCATGCTTATCCGCTAATTTGCGCAGACGAGTTAAGAAGCCCTTTGGTGGAATTACATAACCACCTTCACCTTGCACCGGTTCAACGATGAAAGAAGCAACTTGTTCTGGATGAATGAATTGTTGGAAGAGTGTGTCAAGGTGTTCGAAAACATTATCCACAACGGCGTTCGGATTGTCTTTCAAGTGAGAACGATATGTGTATGGAAATGGAACGGTGAAGATTGAGCCTGGTAGCGGCTCATATTTTTCACGGTAATAAAGTTTGGAAGTTGTCAACGCCATGGTGAGCATGGTGCGCCCGTGGAAAGAACCGCGGAAGTTGATAATGCCAGGGCGACCAGTGACATAGCGAGCCAGTTTGACTGCGCCTTCAACGGCTTCGGCACCACTGTTAGCAAGAAAAACCGAATCCAAAGACTTCGGCGTAATTTCGACTAATTTCTGTGCCAGTTCAATATAACGTTTGTGGTGCACAGTGACTGAGGTGTGAATCAACTCAGCTGCTTGCTTTTGAATGGCAGCAACGACTTTAGGATGGCAATGACCGACGTTGTTAACAGCGATCCCCGTGGCCAAGTCGAGATAAGCATCACCGTTCATGTCGTAAATGTAAGAGCCTTGAGCCCGCTCTGCGACAATTCGAGCCGATCGTGAAAGCACGGGATTAACGTATTTGTCATCGAGATCTAAGTAGGTCTGATTCTTGTTCAACTTTTCAGCCATCACCATGACGAACTCCTTTTCACTTGCTTGTTCTTCGAGCAAACTTCCCAGGTGTCCTGCATAAAAATCGTAGAATGCTTACCTGGTAGAGCTTTGCTCAAATGTAAAGCATATCAACTTATTACGCCCGAAAGCCGCAAATTTAGCATTATTCCGGTATTGGCAAAATGACGGAACGCGGCTATTGTAGCCGCATCGAAGCCGACATGGAGCAGCTATCCTAGCCGTTTTTAAGCCGCTGCGATTTTTTGTTGGTAAAGCTTAGGGCTTGTTATTATGGGCGTTGTTGTTGTTATGGGCGGATTGAAAATCAGCGCTCCATTTCTCGCTACCGCTTGACAGGACCGGAGGCAGAGCGGCGAGCGGCCTGGCGGTTCAGACCACGGGGCTTGGTACCCGTAGTTGGTTTCGTTTTCTCTTTGAAGGCGACCGCAAAGACTTCATCCAAATGCGCTACGGGCAGCAGTTGCAGCTGTTTCTTGACATACTCTGGAATCTCTTGCAAATCCTTCTCGTTCGATTTAGGCAAAAGCACAGTTTTTACACCGGCGCGCACAGCAGCCAGCACCTTCTCTTTCAAGCCACCGATAGCAAGAATACGACCGCGCAGGGTGATCTCTCCTGTCATGGCAAGGTTGGCGCGCACTGGACGTTTGGTCACCGCAGAAATGAGGGCGACAGCTAGTGCCACCCCTGCTGATGGTCCGTCTTTAGGAATAGCACCTTCAGGAATGTGCACATGGATATCCAACTTCTCACCAAAGTCAGGATCAATACCAAGTTCTTCAGCATGCATGCGAATATAACTGAAAGCGGCTTGGGCAGACTCTTTCATCACATCGCCTAATTGACCTGTCAACTGCAATTTGCCTTTGCCGGGCATGGTGTTCACTTCAACAGACAAAGTTTCGCCGCCCGTCTCGGTCCACGCCAAGCCAGTGACAATACCAATCTGTGGACCACGCGTTTCATTTTCCCGAACTATTTTGGCTGGTCCCAAATATTTGTTCACCAGATTTGGTGCTAACTTGATCACGCTTTTCGGATCTTTGACAATTTGAGCGGCCACTTTTCGGCAAATAGTAGCCAGGTTGCGCTCTAGTTGGCGAACACCAGCTTCGCGTGTGTACTCCTGAATAACTTTTCGCACAGCAGCGGATGGCATCTTCAAAACACGCAGACTTAAACCATGCTTCTCGAGCAGTTTTGGAATGATGTGTTGATCAGCAATCGATAGTTTTTCTTCCTCTGTGTAACCAGAAATTGGAATGATCTCCAGACGGTCGTAAAGCGGACGGGGAATGTAATCCAAAGCGTTAGCTGTAGCGACGAAAACAACTTCTCTCAAGCTGAACGGCGCGTCCAAGTAATGGTCGGTAAACGAATCATTCTGATCCGGGTCAAGAACTTCAAGCATAGCTGCAGTTGGGTCGCCCATGTAACTGCGAGTCATTTTTTCGATTTCATCCAGAAGAATGACTGGATTCTTAGTGCCAGATTGTTTAACGGCCTGGATTATTCGTCCGGGCATAGCACCAATGTATGTTCGGCGGTGTCCGCGAATTTCAGCTTCGTCATTGACGCCACCAAGACTGATGCGGGCAAATTTTCTGTTCATCGCTTTGGCAATTGATTTAACGAGACTCGTTTTACCGACGCCAGGTGGTCCGACCAGGCACAAAATTGTTCCTTGGGGATGCTTCGAGAGCTTGCGTACGGCAAGGTACTCGAGGATTCGTTCTTTGACTTTGTCTAAACCATAGTGGTCTTCAGTGAGAACCGCCTCAGCTTCATCAAGATCAATAACTTCGCGAGATCTTTTCGACCATGGCAAAGAAACCAAAACATCGAGATACGTTCTAATAACTCCAGCCTCAGCACTTTGAGGCATCATTTTTTCCAGCCGCGAAAGTTCTTTTTCTGCTTTCTCCAGTGGCACGCCACTCATTTTCGCTTTGGCGATTTTCTGCTTGTACTCGGCGATCTCGCCAGTTTGCTCACCGTCTGCGTTGAGCTCATCTTGAATGATGCGCATTTTTTCGCGAAGATAGTATTCGCGTTGAGTTTTTTCGAGATTGAAACGAACGCGGTCGTGAATTTGTTGCTCTAGATCTGCCAGTTCAAGCTCGCGGGAAAGCAGCAAGCTTACGTATTCTAGGCGTTCAGTGCTGTCAAAAATCTCAAGGCATTTTTGTCGTTCTGCTACATCTAAACCAAGATACGTGGCAATGATGTCAGCAAGGCGGCCTGGTTGGCCGATGCCGGATACAGCTAACAAACTTTCGGGATTTATTTTTTTCGTAGACTTGACGTACTGCTCAAATTTTTCCACCGAGACGCGAATCAGTGTCTTTGTGCCCTGGTCGTCGCGCACGGTCTCCTCTTGCTCGCTTACGTTGGCGGTGAAGTGAGCTGACTCGTCGAACACTTTATCGAGGCTGACTCTGCTCGATCCTTCAACTAATACCTTGACAGTGCCGTCAGGCAGCTTCAACATCTGCATAACTTCAGCTAACGTGCCGATTTGATAAATTTCGTCTTGATTCGGCTCTTCGCACTCGGGATCTTTTTGGGCGACCAGCACTACTAATCGATCGTCGCGCAGCAGAGCCTGTTCCAATGCTGCAATGGATTTAGGACGACTGACGAAAAGCGGCGTCACCATCTGCGGAAACACAACAACGTCTCGCAGCGGAATAAGTGGAAATGTAGACGTACTCAAGTCAGCCATTGGGTCGTGACCAGCAGTAGGAGGTTAACCAAGATCTATACACCAGGTAGGTGCAAGAGCTTATAGTTTAGCCTGATTTACAGGCCGTTTTCAGGCTATTTCGCCCTTCAGTTTTGCTTTTGGCAACTGAAGAAGCTCAGCCGTCGAACGTTTTTCAACTAGTTCTTTGGTTATATGACAGACCTTAATGTCGTTTCGTGATGGCACTTCATACATGATGTCCAACATGATTTCTTCGACGATGGATCTGAGGGCGCGGGCACCGGTTTTGCGCTTCAATGCTTCTTCGGCGATACCGGCGATTGCTTCTTGATCGAATCGAAGCTCAACGCCATCGAGCGCCAACAACTGCTGATATTGCTTGATAATGGCGTTCTTTGGTTCCACTAAGATGCGTACAAGCGCTTCTACATCAAGTGATTCGAGAACGGCAACAACCGGCATTCTGCCAACAAATTCTGGAATCAAACCGAACTTGAGCAAATCATCAGGCGCGGTGTCTTTCAAAATTTTGCTTGTTTTCTGTTCGCGTTCCCACGAAGTCAACGGAGTGTCTGCGCCGAATCCAATGTTTCGGTTCGACGAAATTCGCTGTTCAACAATCTTGTCGAGTCCGACGAATGCACCACCACAAATAAACAGAATGTTGGCGGTGTTGATTTGAATAAACTCTTGATGTGGATGTTTGCGCCCACCTTGAGGTGGCACGTTGGCAAGCGTTCCTTCAATCATCTTCAGCAAGGCTTGTTGCACACCTTCGCCACTGACATCACGGGTGATACTAGTGTTTTCTGATTTGCGTGAGATTTTGTCGATTTCATCGATATAAATAATGCCGCGCTCGGCCTTCTTGACGTCATAATCAGCTGCTTGATAAAGACGCAGTAAGATATTTTCAACGTCTTCGCCGACATATCCGGCCTCAGTCAAAGTCGTAGCATCAGCAACCGCAAAAGGAACGTCCAACAGCTTAGCCAGCGTTTGTGCTAGCAGAGTTTTGCCGCAACCGGTTGGTCCGATCAGGAGAATATTTGATTTTTGGATTTCAACTTGATCGGAAAGTTCGCTGTTATGACTAATCCGTTTGTAGTGGTTGTAAACCGCGACTGAGAGAATCTTCTTCGCCATCGTTTGACCGATGATATGTTGATCCAGAAACGACTTAATTTCTTGCGGCTTCGGAATGTCTACGAGTTGCGGCAGAGACGTTTCAGTTGGGCTGGCAGCCGGGCTGCCCTCGAACAGTTCTTCATCAAGAATCTCATTGCATAAATCCACGCACTCGTCGCATATGTAAACGCCAGGCCCGGCAATCAGTTTCTTTACTTGATCCTGACTCTTTCCGCAAAAAGAGCATTTAAGTCGATTATCTGATTGCTTTGGCATGTTGTTTCCCTATCTCTATGGAATCATTCTGACAGAAGATTGTCAGATGCACGAATTCAATTGTTTGAGGATAGTCTAAGCAGCAAGCTGCTCGACTTAAGTGACACCTAGACAGCAGCCAAATTAGGCGCTGCGTCCAATCTAAGGATTACCTCGTCGACGAGACCGTATTCCTTGGCTTCCTCGGCAGTCATAATATTGTCGCGATCGGTGTCCTTCTCGATTTGCTTGACGGATTGACCCGAATGAAGTGCCATCAATTCGTTAAGTTGTCTCTTAATTCGTAAGATTTCTCGAGCTTGAATTTCTATATCGGTAGCCTGACCCTGTGCTCCGCCCAAAGGTTGGTGGATTAGAATTCGTGAATGAGGAAGCGCCAAGCGCTTGCCTTTCTTTCCTGCTGCGAGCAGAAAAGCTCCCATGCTGGCAGCTTGACCTAGACAAATCGTCGAGACATCCGAGCGGATATGTTGGATCGTATCGTAGATAGCGAACCCAGCCGTGACGGAACCGCCTGGCGAATTAATGTAGAGGCGAATATCTTTCTCGGGGTCTTCGCCTTCGAGTAGCAACAATTGAGCGACGATCAAATTTGCGATCGTATCGTCAACTGGAGTTCCTAAAAATACGATTCTTTCTCTGAGCAATCTCGAGAATATATCGAATGCTCTTTCGCCGCGTGCTGTCGTTTCAATAACCGTAGGCGGATAGTACATATTTGGAGACGCCATTGGCGTTATGCTCCAGATATCGAAAAGCTGACTTTTTGTTGGTGGGTGTGACATTGTCTTCCTTCCTGCTCCTTACCTAATTAAACTTAGCACTAATTTTTCGCGATTTACGAGCATTTGTTGAAGTTACTATCAAGCTGTCGCTTAGTTTATCCGAGGATAGTCTATCCTAGGAGCGCCTATGCAGCAAGCTGTTCGGCTGCGGCAGCAAGCTGCTCGACTGAAGCCATGCGGTCTCGATATTATCTTACTCAAATGCCTCAAACACAGATTAAATCAACTCGATCAACTTTTTTGAGCTGATTTTTCAGATGCTTTTTTCTTCCCTTTTTTAGCATCTCCGCCTTCTGTCTCGCCGACGGGATCGTGGGCCTCGCCCTCTTTGTGCTCATGGTGCTTGTGACCGTGTTCATGCTTGTGTTCGTCGGTCTGTGCTTCTTCCGGTTCAGGAACATATTGAATGCTAGCCTTACCAACGAGAAACTGCACAACTTTGTTGGTCAGCACTTCTTCCATGACTTGACGCCGCAATTCTTCGTTGCGGGCAACTTGTTCGGCAGCCAGATCGTAACGGGCCACAATTTCAGCAAGATATGGGGCGATTTCGTCGTCGTCGACACTCATTTTCTCGGCCCGCACTACTGCACCTAAAACCAAGCTGGTGAGCACTCTTTGACGAGCCTCTTCCAATTTGTTCTCGCGCACTTGTTCAAAATCTGGTGATTGTTCAAACTGGTCCCAGCTTTGATTATTCTGTTCGAGATACTTGCGTACTTGTTGCAAAAGCAAGTCACGCTCTCGCTCGACCATCGTTTGAGGAATGTCGACGGTAGCTGCATTAACGACTGCTTCCACAACTGCACGTTGTGCGCGCATCTCATTTTCCTGGCGCACTTCTTCGCCCAAGCGCTCCTGCAGCGCATCTTTAAGTGCCTGCAAAGACGGTTGTCCAATAGTAACAGCCAGTTCGTCATTCAATTCAGGAATGACGCGTTCACGTAGTTCTGTTAGATCGACTTTGAAAACGGCATCTTTGTTGGCGAGTTCTTTGTTTCGATATTCTTCTGGGAATTTGACCTTCACTTCAAATTGTTGTCCAGGCTCCTTGCCGATCAGCTGTTCGCAGAAGCCTTCGATGAACGTGCCTTCTTTGACTTCAAGAACGAGTCCATCAGCCTTTCCGCCTTCAACCAACTGATCGTTGACAAAGCATTCAAAATCAAGAAGAACCGTATCGCCTTTAGCTACCGGTCTGCTCGCTGCTGCTTTTAAACTTGCTTTCGATTCGGCGATGCTTCCAAGGGCCCGTTCCATGGCGTCTGCAGGCAAGGTCGCTTCTGGCACAGTGACTGAAACACCTGCGTACTGACCTAAGGAAACTTCAGGCCTGATCTCAAACTTGGCGTTCAATTTCAGCGGAGAACCCAATTCGAATTCGCATGAATCGATTTCTGGCTCTGTGATCACGTCCAAACTTTCATCCATAATGGCGCGGCTGAGGAGTTCAGGAACGAGCTTTTCGAGCGCTTCTCGCTTGATGTAATCAACACCAAGTGTTTTTTCGATGATGTTTCTGGGGGCTTTTCCTCGTCGAAAGCCAGGAATGTTTACCTGGTGGCTGAGACTGCGACAAGCCATTTCGTAAGCTTTGAGCGCCTTCTCTGATTCCAATTCGAGACCCATACGGACGAGGTTTTTGCCTTCCCTGTCAAGGGTGACCTTCATGTGATTTTTCCCTGTTGAATTGCTGAAGACATGAGTTCAATGTCGACTAATGTCGCTGTCGAGACCGCGAACAAGCCGCGATTTTATCACGCCTGGAGGATTAGACGGTGTCTTGCGCAGGGCTTCACCTTCGCTTATTTACTTTTTTAGATGTTTATCTGCGCAGCCCCTAGCGCAGTAACGCCTAGATGAGAGCGGCTATCCTAGGAGCTTCTGTCCCAGGAGCACCTGCTCCAGCAAGCTGCTCGGTAAGCTTACTGACTTAGCTAGTTCGGCGGCACTTGCAGCGTCGGTGTGCGAGGGTCTTCGATGCTGGAATGCGAGACTACAAGTGCAATGACAAGGGCAAAGTTGATCGTCATGAAAATGCCGAGAAAACTAGCACCCATTAAAAGCTGCCAGGTAAGTAGTGCCTGGCGGGGACTGAGTGTGTTCAAAATGCCAAATCTGTTGGCAACATAGAACACCAACATGACGCCGACAAGCGCATCACAAACCAGAACGAGCGGAACTCGATGTGGTGCCAATTGAGGCACCACGAGCGACACGACTGTAAGAATGGCACTAATAAGCAAAAAGATACTAGTGGCCCGGTCGCTGTCGCGCACTCGTACATCATCATCTTTAGACAGACTGTTGACGTATCTCAACGCCGCTAAACTGCTGTACCAGCGTGATCGGCGTTGCACTATGCCGCCGGTTGGATTGGAGTAGTGCGGGTTGCCCGGCCCAACCGTGTCTGCTTTGTCGAGAGGACTGGCAGCTTTTTCCGTCTTCTCAGTCGCTGCATCGCCAACAACGATCTCCGGATTTTCAGTCGACTCTTTCTCTTTAGCCGGCTTCGCTTTGTTCTCAGCCTCGGTCATCGATAATTCGCCTCACCACAGAGTTGTCGACTGGAAGACGCATCAACATCGTTCCAGCCCTAATATAGCAGGGCTGCCAGACAGGCGGGCCCAGCACCAGGCATTGCAGTTAATTAAAAATGGAGCGGGCCACGAGGCTCGAACTCGCGACCTATTCCTTGGCAAGGAATCGCTCTACCACTGAGCTAGGCCCGCATACAAATACTCATTATACAGGGAGATCAAATGATCTCAACTTTTTCTACATTGTTCAGTAAAGATCTAGCGAGAAGTAGTGGCTGGTTGTGTGGCTGATGGTCGGCTCGACAAGCGCTTCTCGACATCAGCAAGAATACGCACTACTTGATACGCATTATTGGCGTCAGTTCTAGGTCTTTCGCCCGTAGTCAAACATTGCAAAAAGTGTTCACACTCGAGCAGCAACGGTTCCAACTGAGAGTAATAAGGAAACTCAACAATCATTCGTCCTTCGGGTGTGCGGCTGTGCAAAGTTAGTTTGTTTTTCGTTTGCGTATCATTCAAAACAGCTGTTTTCAAACTACCGTTAACGGTTAATCGCACAAGCTTCTGGGGATCGATCCAGCTGTTGCGGATCTGTCCGGGAATCACTTTTCCGGGAATTGGAAAATTCAAATCAAGATAAGCCACGTCAACACAACCGTCGCCAAGGGTGTCCCAACCACCGACTCGACTGACATCTGCGCCTTCGCAATCCAATAGATAACTCATCATCGAGATATCGTGCGGAGCCAGATCCCACAAAACACTCCAATGTTGGCGGTTAAAGTTGTAATTCATTCTGTCTGACTTGATGAAGCGCAAATCGCCCAACTCACCAGTGGCAATCAGCTCTTTCAGACAATTAACGGCAGGATGGTAGAGCAGTAAGTGGCCAACCATGAGGACCAGGTTCTCTCTGGTGGCAATTTCATCTAGCTCCTCGGCTTGCTTGACGTCCCTGGCAAGTGGCTTTTCAACATAGACGTGCTTGCCGGCCAGCAAAGATTGTTTAGCCAGCGCAAAGTGAGTGTCGCTTGGTGTCGCGATCACGACGGCGCTCACACCAGGTTCTTGCAGCACACTCTCGAAGCTGTCAGTAACCTTGATGCCCCGGTTTTCTTGAGCGGTTTTCTGGCGAGCGGCCGGACTGGCGTCGCAGGCGATCGCTAGTGCTCCCAAGTGCGCGAAGTTGCGAACCAGGTTTTGTCCCCAAGCTCCACAACCAACAACCGCAACCTTTGGTGGCTCCAACCCGATCCCCTATTTTTTCTTGTTAACCGCTTCGCTGAATTCTTTTCCAACTCGGAATCCAGGAACGCGCTTAGCTGGAATATGTAACGGTTCATTGGTCTTCGGATTACGTCCAGTGCGGGCTTTGCGCTGGCGTGCTTCGAAGGTGCCGAATCCAACAAGGGTAACTTTCTCGCCCGTGGATACATGCTTAATGATCGTTTCCATCATTT
>PLZS01000155.1 GCA_003153555.1 Candidatus Melainabacteria bacterium
CAGCGGCTGGAATGGAACACATGAAGTACGACATGTCAGGGGCGGCCGCGGTGCTCGGCGCCATGCAGGTAATAGGCGATCTAAAACCGAACGTTTCTGTTCTTGGTTTGATTGCCGCTACTGAAAATATGCCTGGGAGCAATGCCTTGCATCCGGGTGACGTCCTGGTTTCAATGAACGGCAAGACAATTGAAGTCAACAATACTGATGCTGAAGGACGGCTGGTGTTGGCAGATGCATTGACATATGCCAGTCGGCAAAATGTAGATGAAATGATTGACGTCGCCACTCTTACCGGTGCTGTTGTAACGGCTCTCGGAAGGGTTGCGGCAGGGATTATGGGAACGAACCAGGAGCTCGTCAACAACTTGATCGCAGCCGGACAAGATGCTGGTGAAAACTTGTGGCAGTTGCCTTTATACGACGAGTATAAAGACGGACTGAAAAGCGACATCGCCGATTTGAAAAACGCCGGAGCCAGGGGCGAAGCTGCCTCGTCTAGCGCGGCAATGTTCTTGAAAGAATTCGTGGACGGCAAAGCATGGGCGCATCTAGACATAGCTGGACCGGGCTGGCTGGAAAAGGATCGCGATGAGTGCAACAAAGGTGGCACCGCATTTGGTGTGCGCACGATCTGTCAATATATATTGAACTACGCTTAATAGTGAAGCAACTCGATTCAAGTAGCGAGAAATGGAGGGCGACTTTCCACAGTCGCCCATGATCACGTATCAAGGCGGGTAGGATACCCGCGCTTTCCATTTCGTATCAAGGCGGGTAGGATACCGGCCACTTCGGTGAGGTTCCTAAGAATGGAGCGCGTTCTATTGCGCTACTAGTTGAGTAATGCTGCGCATGAGCGGGATCAGGGTGTCGGTATCTTTGCCGTCACTGACGGTGACGAGTAATCCGCCACCAAAGTCGGCGATGACAACATAGCCTTTTGGTGTGCGCGAGACGATTTGATGCACGCGATCCTGACCCATTTTCTTGATCACCATCTCGGTGCTCATGTACACTCCAAGCGCCCAAACACCGATCGATTCAGCGTCTATGTCTGGTGGCATGGTGTTGGCGATCAGCAAACCATCGTGTCCGACGATTACTGAGCCGACTACAGTCTCTTGCGTGCCGATGTGGTGCAAGAGAGTTTGTAATTCTTGTGCTGCTTCCAAGGTCAAAATCCGCATTTTTGTTTCAGACAGGTCAGACCCGGTCAATTTGCCGATCTTTTCCAAGTCTTTTTGGTCTAGCAAGAACTTACCGATTGAAGCGATTCGGCCTGAGCCGCTGTCTGCTGTAGTGTCGACGCGATGGTCTAGCCTTCCGACACCGGCAATCTTCGGTGGTGGCATAGGCACGACTTCGGCGAATTCTTTCACAGCTTCATTGACATTGAACTGCGGCGCAGCCGGAGGTTGTGGTGGCGCATTGTCTGCAAAGATTTTGTCGATCATACTGTCGTCTATCGAGAACAGTCCACCGGTTCCAGGTTGACCCGGCTGTTGTTGATGTGGTGCCAAGGGCGGTGCCGGTGGTTGCTGCCCCCATGCTGGCTGCTGAGTCGGCGCAGCGGCAGGTTGAGTTGGTGGAGCAGCCAACGGAGCAAAGGGATTCGGCGTCGAAGGTGGCATCTGTGGTGCCGGTCTGCTGAATGGATTGGCGGGCGGCATCGCGGGCTGAGCTTGTTGTTGTGCCATCACAGGCGGTGATTGGAAAACTGGAGCCCCTTGTTGAGGCTGCTGTCCTGGCGAATTTGGCAAAGGTGTTGCCGCTTCGTTGACACCAAGGTTTTTGCTGAACAACTCGTCCATAGCCGAGTCATCCAGATCAAACAAGCCATTTGCTTTCGCCGATTCGCTTACTGGTTGCGGCGTCGCAAACGGAGAGGCCGGCGGTTGGCTGGCTGCCATAGGTTGTGGTGGAGCTGGCGCAGGGGCTGGCATGCCAAAAGGAGTGTTGCGGCGGTCCAGTCCAGGCATAGCAGCAGCAGCAGGAGCTTCTACTGGAGCAGCTGCACGCGGCGTAATCGCAGATATCTTCGGTCCACCCGCATCGGCAACTGGCTGCTGTGCTGGTGGTGCGGAAAATGCCTGCGGGGCTGCAGCTGGAGAGCCTGGACTGACATTGGTGAAGCTAGGAGCCGCTCCGGTTGAGCCTCCGTTCTCGCCGGGATTCCAGCGAGGCGCCGTGAATGCCGGTGCTGGAGCAGTTTGTTGTGCGACTCTTGGACCGCCTGGGAATTGAGAAGATGGACCTGGGCCGGCACCGGCATCGTTCACTCCCAGGTTCTCACTAAACAATCTATCAATAGCATTGTCATCCAGATTTTGGAATAAACCAGATGCAGCGGGAGCTGCTGAGGCTGCTGCGACGCTTGCTGGTTGCGCGACGGGCATCGGTGGTGGTGGTTGAGCCGAGCTGGCCGCTGGATTCGGATTGTCCCAGGCGCTAGGAATAGCTGGCTGTGGAACAACTGGCTGCGGTAAAGCAAATGGAGAAGGTCCGGATGCAACCGGAACCGAATCCCAGGGGCTGTTGCTAACTGGAGCTGGCCCTGGTGCTTGAACTGCCTGAGCCTGTGCCTGAACCTGAGCTGGCTGTGCAACCGGTTGAGCGTTCCAGCCTGCGCCATTGCCAGGCATCGCCGGTGGTGCGACAGGCTCTGGTACTTGGCCCCAAGGCGATTGCTGTTGTTGCTGCTGGCGTTCTTGAATCGAGACATCCCATGGGCTCTGAGCTTGAGCCGCAGCCGGTGCCGACTGTGCGCCGGCGTCTGCATTATTACTGAGAACATTTCCAAGTCGATCCATGATCGAATCAACCGGCAGCGACAGACCTTGTTGAGCTGGAATGCCCTGTGGCGCAGCCATCTGCATCGGCTGAGGCATAGGCTGAGGCATAGGCATTGGTTGAGGCGTTTGTGGAAACGAGGGAGCTGAAGGCATGTCCCATCCGCCTGCAAGTCTTGGTTCAGGCGCCGGTGGTGGCGCAACAGGAGCCGGAGGCTCGCCCCAAGCTCCGCCCATGCTTGTCATCGACGGTGATGGCAGCTGCGGCGCAGGCGGCACAACAGTAGCTGGGCTATCCCATGCCCCGGCAACTTTAGGTTCGTTTGGAATATGGGTTAATTGATCCGGTGCTTCATACACAGGGAAATTCCAGCCACTCTTCGTTGGAGCTGGGCTATCAGGAAGCGCCATTGGTTCTGGCGGCTTCGGTGCTGGTGGTGGCGCCATCGGTGCTGCGGCGCCAGCTGCTTGTGCAAAAGTTGGTTGTGAAAATGGCGATGGTGGCGCGACCGGCATCGGCGGCACAGGATGCTGAGTGCCGCTTTGAGTGGCACTTTGCCCTTGCTTCATGCGCTCTTGAATTGGAATATCCCATCTGCTTTGCTCGTCTTGAGGGGCAAATGATTGAGTCTCCTTAGCGACTTGTGGGCTGGGTTCGGGTGCCCGACCCGGAGCGGCGGCAGCACCGCTCAGTGCCTCTCCGCTTGGCGCAAACGCTCTCCATGTGCCTGTCTCGACTTGCTCCGCTTCTAGCGACCAAGCTTGTTGACGACCTTTCCCCAGAGCTGCTGCTTGCGAACTTGAACCGTGTTGTTCTGGTACCGCTGGCTGGCTGCTTTGGGCCCAGTCATTTCCTTCGCCCCATGCCGGTTGAGCCCCAGCTTGACTGCCGGTCTGATCCCAGCTAGTTGGCACAGGCGGTTGACTCCAACTGCCTTGACTAGGTGCTCCACCCCAGCTGTCTGCCGACGCTGGTTCGGCCCAATCGGCCGCTGGTTTGCCACCAAAATTTTCTTGTGGAGCAGGAGGTTGTCCCCATTGTGCCGCTGCCGCTGGCACCGGGTTTTCCGCAGACGAAGTCTGAGGACCCCACGAGCGTTGTTCTGGACTTGCTCCCCAACTGTCAGTTGAAGCACTTCCCCATGGGTCTGCAGCTCCTGCCGGTGGAGCAGATGGTGACGGTGCCGCGCCTCCCCAACTGTTGGAGAGTGCCGGCGTGCCGGTCTCACTTCCCGTACCAACCTGCTGCTGTTGTGGAAAACTTGGATTTTGGGGCGGTTGCTGCACAGGCTGGTGCATAGCTTGAGCGGCAGCTGCGGGTGCTTGTTGCATCGATGGCAGACCAAGCTCACCGAGCTTAATCATGCCTGTTTCCATAAATGCTTTAGGAGCATTCGCGGCAGAGCTCTGTGCTGGATTGGCTGGGGCGCCGCCCCAACTGTTTGAACTGGCGGCTCCTGCTGCTGGTTCATCCCAGGTACCGCCTTGCGGTGGAGGACCCCAGTCTGAATCCGGAGCTTCTGCGCTAGCCGCACCGGCACCCTTCGGTGCATTGTCGTTCCAACCACCCCATGAGTCTGTGGCCGGATTGGGTTGTTGAATACTTGGATTAGATGATGCCTGAGCTGGTGCAGCAAAAGGATCAATGCCACCTCTGGCCTGTGCAGCCATCGGTTGACCTGGATTTGCGGCTGCGTCAAAATTCCAATCATCTTTAGAGCCGCCGGCGACAGCTGCAGGACCAGCGGCATTCGCTTGTCCACCCCAACTGTTGGAATTGTCGATCGGAGAAGGTTTGCCCCAAGATCCGAGCACTGTCTGTCCGGGCTCTGCCGCGGCTGTTTGAGCTGGCATCGGAGCCTGCTGCTTGCCGCCTGGCAAGTTTGGTGGTGACGCCATGTTTGCAGGTGGCCGATTGGGCGAGCTTGCCGGTCTGCCCCAGCTGTCATCTCCAGTCGATACCGGTTCTGGTGGCATAGATGGTGCCATTTCTTCATCCTCGTCACCTTGACCAGGCGGCTTAGATTCGGAAATCTTACGGCGGATTGATTCTGCTAAGGTAAGCGGTTGATCGTCGGTGAGATTTCCAGCCGGTGCAGCAAAGCCTAACTTCTCGCCCAGCGACCGTGTGGTTGACTGCGCTTCTCGTCCTTCATACGCCGCGCCCTTGGCTATTGCTCTGAGTCGATTCGAAGTGCCACTGTGATCGTCGCCTTTGTCACCCCTGCCAGAAGGCATGGCCATTTCTTTGCGGGGCATGTCCATGCCGTCGCCCGATTGTGAACGATTGACATGAGGAAACTTGCTCGCATTGCGGTCACTGTTGCGATCTACAGTCGGCGCTTTCTCTTTCTTGGCAAACAGCTTGATGATGAAATCGAACGGTGAAGCTTTGGGCTGTGGTAGTCCTTCTATAATATTTCTGGCCAGGGCCTCAGGCGGATTTGGTGCCATTTCGTCAGGTAGTGGAACTTCCTCAGCGGCCATAATCACTTGTTGCAGTTGATGATGAAATTTTGCGCAGGATTCGCACGACTCCAGATGGGCGCTGACCATGCGCTCTTCTTGGGGCGCAACGTCCATGTCAAA
Organism: Candidatus Melainabacteria bacterium; assembly: GCA_003153555.1. Lineage (GTDB taxonomy): Bacteria > Cyanobacteriota > Vampirovibrionia > Obscuribacterales > Obscuribacteraceae > PALSA-1081. The sequence goes on from PLZS01000155.1 coordinate 5,382, forward strand.
TCTTTGTTGGATAAGGAATCGAAAACGACTGCAATTCATTCTTGTTTACCGAGCGACTCTTTGGGTTAACCTCGACCTAAGCACTTAACTATCTGAACCCGCGCCCGGAATAACCAAGCCATGACGTTTTCAGGGGTTTGATTGAGCACAGCGGCAATTTGGTCATAGTTCAGCTGGAAGTTGTGCCGCAATAGAAAGACCTTTTGTTGTTCCTCGGGAAGAGCATTCAGACAGCGTTTGACGCGTTGTACACCCAGAATGATCGTTGTTTCCCAGTCCATCTGAGCTGACCCATCGGCGCTTGGGTCGGTGCGTGGATTTGTGTTGTTTGGGGTGCTGTATTGAGAATGGTATTCGGCACAGGCGTCGACGATAAACTGTGAGAGCCAGTCCCAAATTGCCATGGAAACTTGTTTGGGGTTGAGCTGCCTCAGAGCTCCGAAAGCGTTTTGAAATGCCATGATCGTCAGCTCGTTGGCATGATTCGGATCTCCGGTTGCCATGTACGCGATCGCGTAAAACCGGTCCTGATACATCCAGACAAAGTCTTTACGCTTTGAAATATCACCCTTTTTCAGGTCGACGAGTACAGTCGATGCTGACTGCTGGTAATTGTTTCGCGTAGGAAGGATAGCCATTTTTTACGAATAAACCCTTTCGATACGAACCGAAAATGCAAGAAAAAAACACTCTAATTTGGTTCTACCCACTGGTCATAGGTTGTGCGCAGCACAACCGGAAAAAGCAGATCAAATTCCCTTACCGCAAACTTGTACTTTTTTCAGTTGCACATAGACCGAGCAGCTTTACTGCACAAGCTATTTTCGAACAAGTCGCAAACCGCCAAGACGCCTATCTTTCAGTTTACATGATTCAGGACTAATCAGTTGAGCTGCCTGGTTTTGAATGTCTCTTTGCCTCCATATTTCAACAGTCCAAGCAAAATTGACCGTAACATAGATGTACCACGATCTTCCGATCGCTAAAGGCATCATCAATAATAATAATAACTATGCCCAATTCAGCCACTTACAAGCTCTCCATTAAAACCGCCAATCCGTCAAATTACACTTTGAATTCGGTTGTCGGGCAGCCCAGAGTCTGCACCCCGATTGACTTAGCAGCGGCTACGTCAAATATTGAGGTGGTGAGTGACAGCACCGCTGTGCCCACGCTTTTGGAGACAGTCGTTCGCTATGTGATCACCGACTTCTTTTCACTGGCCCATCGAACTGGGCTCTACAACAGGCAGAAATTGCTCTGGGAGTCGATTGCTCGCGTCAATGACGTGGCTGCATTTCGCTTGCAACAGGGGCTATTTCTGAAAGTCGACCTGCCCTACTTCGATTTGCATTTCCAGGACAGTAAGGGCAGACCGCTGATTCTTGCCTGTGTTGCCGAACCTGAAGCCGTGCTCGGCAGCGACAACGATGTGGAGCGCAAGCTCAAAGATCAGGTCAAAAGCCTGCAGCAGCGTGCTGAAAAACTTCGCAGTAGTAAGGGCACTTTGACAGGACTGTTTTTAGTCTATCCAAAACCCTTTCCTGAAAATGTTTTAAAGATTGTCGAAGAGCTTACCGGCGCTTCAGATCCGGTTGGGCGATTTGAGTCTATTTTGCCGGAACCACTTTTGGTGCCAATTGATTTGCTGGAAGTTGACTTGGTGCAAATGGACAAAGGTTTAGCCAGCATCGCCTGCGTCCGCTTGGTGCACCCCGACCTGGTTGTAAAAGGTCGCAAATCCTAACGCAGTGAGCGGCTCAGAGCGAGGAGCCGAAGGCACTGAAGGCGACGGAGCGATTTAAAGAGGTATATTTCCGTGCTTTCTGGCCGGACGTTCAACCCGTTTGTTTTGTTGAACTTGTAAAGCTGCCAGCAGCACTTTGCGGGTCTCAGTGGGCAGAATCACGTCATCCACATATCCAAGTTCGGCTGCCACGTAGGGATTTGCGAATTGTTCTTTGTACTCCTCGACAAGTTGTTTCGATTTATCAGTCCCACCCGCTTTGTCCAATTCCTTTCTATATAAAAGATTGACTGCACCTTGGGCACCCATCACAGCGATCTCTGCCGTTGGCCAGGCAAAGTTGAAGTCGCCGCCGACATTCTTCGAGCCCATCACGTCGAAGGCACCACCATAGGCTTTGCGGGTAATCACAGTCAGCTTCGGAACAGTTGCTTCGCAATATGCATAAAGCAACTTGGCACCATGGCGGATGATGCCATTGTGCTCTTGTTTTGTGCCGGGCAAATAACCAGGAACGTCCACAAATGTGATCACAGGAATGTTGAAGGCGTCGCAAAAACGCACAAAACGTGCCCCTTTTACCGACGCATCTATATCTAGAGTGCCGGCAAGCGAACGCGGTTGGTTTGCTACAACGCCGACTGAGTGCCCACCCAAACGGCTGAAGCCGGTAATCAAATTGGTGGCATAGAGCGGTGCGATCTCAAAAAAGTCTCCGTGATCAAATATGCGGCTGATCACTTCGTGCATGTCATATGGTTTAGCCGGGTCTGAAGGAATGATTGTGTCCAATTCAGCTGCATTCCCTGGTTCGAGAGCTTCGCCTTTGGACGCTGGAGCCGGTTCTAAATTGTTGCTTGGCAAGTATGACAATAGTTTTCTCGTCAACCAGAATGAATCTTCTTCGTCTTGCGCCAGAAGTTGAGCGACACCGCTCTTCTGGTTGTGGACACGGGCACCACCCAGGTCTTCGAAACTTACTTCTTCACCGGTCACGGTGCGCACGATTTCAGGACCGGTGATGAACATGAAGCTCTGGTCTGCCACCATGATCGTGAAGTCTGTCACGGCGGGGCTGTACACGGCACCTCCAGCACAGGCACCATAGATCACAGAAATCTGTGGAATTACCCCTGAGCAATTAACGTTGCGATAAAAGATGTCGGCATAACCAGCTAAAGAAGCCACTCCTTCTTGGATGCGTGCGCCACCACTTTCGTTTAAACCGATCACTGGACAGCCTGCTTGTTTGGCAAGGTCCATGACTTTGCAAACTTTTTTCGCGAAGACTTCGCCAAGCGCGCCACCGAGGAAGGTGCCGTCATGAGCGAAAAGGTAGACGGGCCGCCCGTCGATCAGTGCTTGCCCGGTGATCACTCCGTCGCCGACAACTTTCTTTTTTTTCATGTCAAAGTTTGTGCAGTTATGCAAGGCGTACCGATCTAGCTCCATGAACGTGCCTGGATCGACTAGAGCCTCGATGCGCTCCCGTGCCATCATCACTCCACGTTCTTGTCGCTTCTTTTTCGCAGCTGGATCAATAGCCACGCTCTTGCTTCTTTTTTCAATCAGTAGAGCGTTCGGATCTGATTTTGTTTTCTCCATTTCTGCTTTTTCCTTAGAGGAGGGTGTTCAAGAAGGTGTGGACGATTGTTAGGTAGATGGTCATGGTGCAAACGTCTAGAATACTTGTAATGAATGGACCGCTGGCGTGCGCTGGTTCTACGCCAAGTCTTTGAAACAAAAAGGGCATGGCTGTGCCGATTACAACTCCGACGGTCATCGTTACGAATAACGATACACCGACAACCAGTCCTAAATGATGCTGATCCTGGTGAAAGATTGAACCGACAATTCCCGTTAACAGGCCGCAGGTCAGGCCAAGCATCATGCCGACCTTGGCTTCGTGCAATATGTTGCGGCGAAAGGCTTTCCAATTGATTTGATCCAGTCCCGAGCCGCGAATAATAATACAAGTGCTTTGCGTAGCAACGCTTCCAGTCACGCCCGAGAGTAGTGGCATAAATGATGCCGCTGCAATCGTCTGGCGAATCACGTCATCGAAATGGGTGATTACAGTGGCAGAACCTGATTCGATCAGGAGAGTGACAAGCAGCCATGGCAGGCGGGCCTGATATGCTTTGTTGACATTGTAATTCAGCACATCGCCTTGCTCTGAACCGGGTGCGTTAATACCGGACGACTGATAAATGTCCTCAGTCGCTTCTTCTTGCAAAACGTCGATAACGTCATCGGAGGTGATGATGCCGCGCAATCTGCCTTGATTGTCGACAACTGGCAAAGTCAAAAGGTCGTAGCGGCTCAACTTTTCGGCAGCATCTTCTTGGTCTGTCGAGGTGCTAACTTTGATCACATTGTCGTCCATGCGGCTTTCAACAAGTGCTTCAGGAGCGGCTGTGAACAGTTCTTTCAAGGTGACGCGACCAACCAAAAATTCTCGCTCGTCAACCACATAGACGTCATAGATTTCTTCTTCGAGATGTTCGTACTTCTCGCGTAGGTAAGCGAGCGCTTGATCAACTGTCATTTTGGCGTCTAAAGCCAGGTAATCAGTTGACATGATGCCGCCGGCGGAGTCATCTTTAAAAGTCATCAACTCTTGAATGTCTTCGGCTGCTTCAATGTCGGTCATTTGCAAAATGATCGCTTTCGCTCTTTCTCGTGGCAGTTCGGCCAACAAGTCAACGGCATCGTCTGGAGACATTTTGCTGATAATTGGAACGACGCCAATTTCACCCAAGTCGTGCAATAGTTCGCGCTGATCAGCGAGCTCAAGCTCGGATAACACGGCAGAGGCATTGTCTAAATCGAGCAAGCGAAAACACGACAATCTGTGCCCAGCATCCATCTCAGAGAGCCATTCAGCAAGATCTGCTGGATGTTGTTCGTTCAGCAACATCCGCAATTGTTGACGCTGTCCATTATCGACTAGCTTAGTCAACTGGTCAGGAGCTAGTGCTTGCACTTCGGTCACGAAGGATTCCTCAGGCGAATATTCGGTAGCTGAGCGAGGCGCTGGCTACACGCCACCAATGATAACCCTATCAAGCCCTATCTCAGGGCATAAGAGCAGATCTCTAATATATGTCTATAATCAGTAGGTGAGGCTTCGCAGGTGCCCACTACAAATCTAAACCGATATCGGTTTAAGTTCCGAAACCGATCATTGCTTGAGTCCACGCTCGAAGTTGTATGGCGACAATTTGGCGCCGATGAAATCTTGCAGACGGCAAGTGAGTTAGAGCAGAAGTTTGACAGCCTGCGCGGACTGCGCTCACATAGCGGATAAAATTTTGGCTCATAGCCGCGCAGAAAACGTCGACAGCGCGGCGAGGCAAAGTTAGTTAGGAGTAGTTTTTGTTGTCTTGGATAACGGCTACCCGAGTGGATCTGTCAGTCGCCTCCCTGCCGGAAGTCTAGGAAGCAGCAAGTTGAGGAACGTTCTGAGCTTTTCCCAGGAGTCGTCGGTGATGCAAAGGGTAGATGAGAGAAAGCCATATGAACTGACAAAAGCTTGGGCTTTGTTCTTGAAGTCCACCTGTCCATTTTCGTCGAGCGAGTTGAGATATCGGTTTGAATCGCCAAGCCGTTCTTTGAAAAGCGTTATTAGTCTTCTAAATATCCCACTAGTTTGCTGGACCAAGCTGGTTGACGAAGTTTTCGGAAAGCCTTGTGTTCGATTTGACGAACTCTTTCGCGAGTGATGTTGAACAGACGACCAACTTCTTCAAGAGTGCGTTGACGTCCATCTTCGAGACCGTAACGCAAGTGCATGATGTCGCGCTCGCGTGGCGTAAGTTGGCTCAGCATGCGGTTCAAATCTTCACGCATCAACTCTTCTTCGGTTGTCGAATCGGGGCGTGAAGATTCGCTGTCCTCAATTAGATCACCTAGATAGGTCTCTTCGTCACGATTCAACGGCATCTCCATCGAAACTGGTTCGCGATCAGCCTGGATAATTTCTTGAATCTTGTTTACTGGTAATTCCATAGCACCGGAAAGCTCAACTTCGTTTGGCTTGCGGCCTAATTCTTGAGCAAGTCTAGCGCTAGTCTTTTTTAGCTTATTAATTGATTCGACCATGTGCACAGGCACTCTGATCGTTCTAGATTTATCAGCCAGACCGCGGCTGATCGCTTGCCTGATCCACCAGGTTGCGTATGTGCTGAATTTGAAACCTTTAGTATGATCGAACTTTTCTGCGGCTCGAATCAGTCCTAAATTTCCTTCTTGAATCAAATCTTGGAAGGGCAGTCCGCGATTGACATATTTTTTTGCAATAGAAATCACCAGTCGAAGATTCGCCTGGATCAGTTTCTTTTTCGCATCAAGATCACCCTTAGCGATTCGGCGAGCCAGCTCAATTTCTTCATCTGGTTTGATCATTTTCACGCGACCGATTTCGCGTAAATAAAGACGTACAGAGTCTTCCGTAAAACCTTCACTTGGCGAAGCAGTCTCCACCTCTGGTTCTTCGGCGTCATCGGCAGCTGCCGGTTCTTCTTCGAACACGCCAGTTTCTGACCACTCGTCTGCTAGCTCTTCCCTAACCTTTGCTGCCAAAGTCCTGAACCCCGATAGTAAAAACTGGAATGTGACCTACTCCGTATTTACCCAGTTCACTAACTTCTCTGACAGTCAAGGTGTAGATTAAGTTTTGTAAAATTCGCCAAATCTGATGTAGAGTAAGGCGTTGGGGTGGGTGGCACGACTATTATGAATGCAGCATCGCATCTCACAACTCCAGCTAGAATCAAAGTACACCTCCCAGTCGACTAGAAAATCCGGCAGTGATGTTTAGGGTTCAAGACCAATGTTAGAAGGCAATTTCAGAGACGTTAGCCTGCCAGGTCTATTACAGTTTCTGTCCACTGAAATCAATAAAAGCTACCGCGTCAAAGTGAGTTCGAGTAACCATGCCGGTGAGATTTTCGTGTGCAAAGGTGCAGTCACCGCCTCTAGTTACGGTTTGCTTGAAGGGGAAGATGCCCTCTGCGAATTTTTGTCTTGGAAAGAAGGTTCCTTTGGCGTAGAACTTTTGAATTCTCAAATTGAAATCAAAAAGAATCTGCAATTCCAGATTCAGCCGACGCCTACGTTTACCGATCAAAGTGCTTTTTTGAACGAGCAGAACGTTGGTTTGAACTCCATGCTTGTCGCTTCGAAGGGATTCGGCACTGCTGAGTGGCAAGAGACGATCCGACAGCAGCCACTTGAACGTGATGACTTTATGGTGCTTGGCTGGTTTGGTCAGGGGCGAACTATGCGTCAGGCATTGCGCGAATTTAACTTCGATATCGTCAAAGCGACAGGAGTGATTTTCCGTTTGGTGGCAACCAAGTCTATTTTGGTCATGCGTCCCGGTAGCAAAGATGGCCAAGAGCCAGGAGTCGACCCTGGGGACGGGGCCGTTAGTTCAGCCACGATACAGCGTTTTCTGACAACTGGTGGGCAGGAGGCAGCGGCTGCCAGCGTCGCTCACGAAGCGGCTCGAGTTTTAGCTCAGGAGGCGAATGCTGCAGTCGCGCAGGATGCTTTCGTTAGCACATCCTTTAAGAGCGACCAAGTGCCGCGACCGATCACACCACAACCAGCCTTAAATCCAAAAGTGGACATGGCTCAAGTTCGCGCTTCAATGGAAGCGAGGCTGCGGGCTCGAAGTGGCAGAGCCACTAGTTCCAACCCGGCATTTAGCCCTGATCAACTTCATGATCTAACTGCCCAAACAACTACCGGTCCACAACGTGCCATTGCCGATCCCGCTCACCATGCACGGCCGGCGCAGATTTCGAATCTGTCCGCGAACACACCATCACAAGGCAATGTTAATCCACCATCTGCGGTGACTCTACCCCCGGTGCCTCTTAGAGAATTGCTCACCTCGCAAGCTGAAAGCAAAAGGGCTCTTGAAGAGGCGATCATCGCGCTCAATGATTATTCTAACTACAGCAATCGCCCTGAACCAATCCAAACACTACCTGAGGTGTCAGAGCCTAAAACGACTGCCGCTAAGACAGAAAACCTGGAAATTGGTTCAGAGAAAACCGATTTTACACCGTTAATCGTTAACAATGCGTTCGCAAAGTTAGTAACAGATGAAGCGGAGTTAGCCGCGCTTGAAGCAGCATCACGGCTGAAGACTGCTACCTTGCCTTTGGTTAGCATGGATATTGAAAGGCTGTTGGTGGCGACGTTCAAGCAAACTCAATTTGGAAAATTGGCTTTGACTAATCCCTCGCTGGATCACTTACGTCGTCAAACTTTGTTGGATGTTGAGGCCGGCAAGTCACTAACAGTAGTTATGGGTGAGGGCAACCGACCGCCAGCGGCAGTTCTGTCATCCTACCGCTATTGTCTGGACCGAGGTTATATCGAATCGGCCGACCCGGTAGTGTCCCTGACCGCCGACCTTTTGCTTGGCCGAGTCGAGTTAGATCAGTATTTGTTGCAGCGCCGGCGCATTACGGGCGACGAATTGCGTGAATTAACTGGCCTGGCTAAGAAACAGGGACAGAAGCTCAGAGAACTCTTTTTGCAGAATGGTTACTTAACGCCCGAAGATCTCGATACATTGAACCGGGAACAGAGGCGATTTGCTTTCAAATAGTGGTATATTCACTTTTCAATCTCGAAAAATGACAAGCCGATGTAAGGAGGTCAATCATGACCAATAAGTATAATGCTCGCGAAAAGAAGAAACGCCGTCTGGCTAAAGTCGATCGCAAGAAAGAACTCGTAAAACAAACAATTGCAAATCACGCTAAGACGCGCGGCGAAGGTCGCAACTAAAAGTTGACTGCGGCGCTAGGCACAAAACAAAATACAAAACGAATAATGTCCGGAATGCGCCCTACGGGGCGCCTGCATCTGGGGCATTATTTTGGCGCTTTAATTAATTGGATTGATTTTCAAAGCAAGTATGAGTCCTATTTTTCGATTGTCGACTGGCACGCGCTGACGACAAAACAAAACACTCGCGAAGTCAAAGCGAATATCTGGGAGATAGCGCTTGACTGGCTGGCGGTTGGAATTGACCCCGAGCAATCGACTATATACGTACAATCTGCTATTCCAGAAATTGCCGAGCTTCATCTTTTATTTTCTATGATTACGCCCCAGGGCTGGGTAGAACGCGAACCGACGCTAAAAGATATGGTTAAGATGCTGGCGGCAAACGAAGCCGAAGCTCATGAAAAGGCAACTTACGGATTGTTCGGCTATCCAATCTTGATGACAGCTGACATTCTTACGTTCAAAGGCGAGCTTGTGCCGGTGGGAAAAGATCAGGAGTCGCATCTGGAATTCGCTCGTGATGTAGCGCGTAAGTTCAACAATACTTATGGGGTCAGCTATTTCCCTGAACCTAAGCCTGAATTCACGGCAACGCCCTTACTCAAAGGTGTTGACGGTTTGAAGATGGGCAAATCTTACAACAATGACATTAAGATTGCTGATACCGCAGCTGATACCGAAAAGAAAGTCAAACAAATGATTACGGATCGCACGCGCATTGCCAAGTCAGATCCCGGTCATACGGATATTTGCGAAGTGCCCTGGCCGATGTACAAAGTGTTTGCCGATCAAGACTTACAGGCGACAGTGAAACAAGAATGTGAGAACGCTGAAATCGGATGCGTGCAATGCAAGATCAGGCTGGCTGGCATCATCAATGAAAAATTCGCCCCTTTTAGAGAGCGCCGGGAGCAGTTAGCTAAAGATCCCGACAATGTTTTCAAGCTCTTGCAGCATGGCAATATAAAAGCTCGAAAAGTGGCTAAGCAAACGCTTCACGACGTGCGCGAAATTATGGGCATGGTCAACTGGGAATCTCTTAAATAAGAGTTTGCGGTCTGAACTCGATGCAATCAAACAGCGAAAGTGAAGAAAACTCGGCAATGCTTTCCTGGAGGCGTCGCCTCGATTCTCTGCAAGTATTGCTCCTAATCGGCTATGCAGCCAGTCTTTCGCTGCCCATAACCATTCCTTGGATTCTTCTGATTGTCGGTTTGGTTGTTTGGCTCGCGCAAACTTTAATTAGCGTTCGGCTTAAATCTTTCAAAATGGTTTTGCCACCGCTAACGGTGCCGATTCTGGTTTTCGTCGCGGTGAATTTCGTTTCCGGCGCTGTCAATGGCGGTCTGAAGGAGGCGTTTGCCTCGATCGCCACATTGCGCACCTTGGTTGTTTACTTCTGGGCTTATTATATTTTGCATGACCAAACCAAAGTTTCGAACGACCAATCCGAATTGAAAGCGAAAGCGATAGCAGCCATGCTGCTGTTGGGAGCAATTGCCGGTGTAGTTGCAACTGTTCAACAGGTTTTTGATTGGCATCCAGGCAACTTCAAATACTTGCAGGGAACCGGCTTTCTTAGCGGTCCTATGGCATTCGCGGGAGTAATGCAGATGTTCAGCCTGCTGGCAATCGCTATTTGGTTTACCACAAGTTATAAATTCTGCGCTGGACCATTTAAGAAAAAATCTCTGTTTACTGCAATTGCCGTCGGAAACATCTTGGGCTTGTTATTCGCTGCTGAGCGCAGCGCCTGGTTCGGTTTTGCTGTCGGAACGATCGTGATTGCCAGTTTCGTTTCATGGAAAATGGTGCTTCGGCTTATCGCTGTTGGACTTGTTGTCGGAGCGGTCGGTTGGTTTTGCGTGCCGGTGGTTCAAACACGTCTCTTACCTCTACAAGATCCGCAGCACGAGAAAAGCTCAGCGCAACGAATGGAGGTTTGGAAGAGCGCTATTGCGCAGTTCCAGACGTCGACAACTAGCGAAATCATTGGTGTTGGTCCCCGAAAGTTTAAGCCAATTGAAATTCCGGGACCGAACAAACAAGTATTAGATCACGCTCACAGCAACTACTTGCAATGCCTGGCTACAATTGGAGTGGTCGGTCTTTGTGCTTACTTGTGGCTATGTTTTTCGACGTTGAGATTAGCAGTGCGAAATTTTCTTTCTGCTAAGCGGTCCAATGGTGGCATTAATTTGGGACTGAGTCTCGGTGTGCTTGGAGGAATTGTTTCTCTTCTGCTCGCAGGTATTTTTGAATACAACTTTGGCACAGGCAACGTGCGACTTGGGCAATGGTTCTTGCTGGCTATGCTGTCTAATGTCGATTCAATCCAGGCTACGGATACTGCTTTGAGCGAGAGCTAGCTTGCGCTCAAGACTTGATTTATTGGGCACTTGCCGGCGCGATCAAGGTGATCAATTCTTTGACTTTAGAAACGGATTTAATTCGCTCAGCGGGGGTTTTCTCAAGCATTTTGGAAATGCATAATTCTAGCTCAGGTGGGAATTTTATCTGTGGTGCCTTCTCACTCAGAGTTGGTGCCTTGTCGTAGGCGTGTTGAGTGAAAATTTCCATGGCGCTATTGCCCGAAAAAACTCTTTCGCCGGTCAGTGCTTCGAACATCACGCAAGCTAGTGAATAAATGTCCGTCCGCTCGTCCAGCGTTTGTCCTGTGCATTGTTCCGGGGACATGTATGGTGCCGTGCCTGAGACTGTTCCTTCAGCAATTTTTTCATCTTTTATCTGTTTATCGAGAGCGGTTGATTTTGCTAAACCGAAATCGACAAGTTTCGCTTCGATCGCGCCATCTTTTTTCCTGACCAGAATATTGCTTGGCTTGATATCGCAATGAATAATGTTGTGGGAATGGGCCGCAGTCAGGGCATTGCATATTTGCGAAAAGATTGCGCAAAAATCGGCTGGTGACAAACGATGCTGTGTGGTAAGTATATCTTTCAATGTCTCACCTTCAAATAATTCCATCACCAAATATGGTTCTTGCTGAGATGAGATACCAAAATCATACAAGCGGATAATATTTTCGTGATCTAGGCAGGCAATGGCCATTGCCTCTTTTCTAAAGCTCTGCAGGACAATTGGATCGGTCAAAAGGTCCTTATGCATGAGCTTGAGCGCAACTGGCCTGGCAATAAAGACGTGTTCAGCCGCAAATACTTTGCCGGCTCCTCCAGTTCCTAATTCACCATCGATTCTATATTTCCCCTCAAATATTTGGCCAACGTGTAATGCTTTAGTAATCGGGGCGATGGCGTCTTGCACAGCTTCGCCTAGCACTTGCCGCATTGGTTGCGGTCTGCTGTACGAACGGAGAAGACCGCGAACAGCGGCTGCTACCGCGTCCTCATTAGTGCCTAATGTGTTAGCAATAGACTTGTTGTCCATGCCATTACGAATAAATTTGAGGATTTGCAATTCAACCGGTGAGAGACTTGTTGTTGAATTGATATTTGATTGATTATCGCGAACCAATCGGTCTGCCACCGCTGGGTCGATCAGGATATTTCCCCTCATGACAGTGTCGATCGCCAGGGCGATCTGTTCGATTGAGCGATTCTTGAGGAGATATCCTTCAGCTCCGACAGCGAGAGCTGCTGTGACAACCTCTGAAGTGCCAAATGATGTGAACATGATGATTTTAGTGTCAGGCAGATGGTGCTTGATCTTAGACGAAGCCTCGATTCCATCCATGCCTGGCATGACAACGTCCATGATCACTACGTCAGGACGACTGAGCAAAACAGCCGCCACGGCTTCGACCCCGTTTGTGGCTTCACCAACGATGTCATACCGGTTTAAATCGCCCAGCGCAATCTTGATGCCGGCCAACGTCAGGGGTTGGTCTTCAACAAGGAACACTTTTGGTTTGCTATCTTCAGGCAGACTGGCCATGTATGCGGAGGCTTGATACGCCGGGTTTGGAACTGTGTGTGGATTTTGATTCATTTTACTAAGGTTATTGAGTCGTAAGCTCTAAGACTCTTATGATCGCGCGAAGTTTCCACTCATCTTGCTAAATTGAATATTCAGAGTCGACTGTCTTTGCAGCCGTCAGTAGAGACTTAAACAGGCTCCACGTCTTAAATTGGTTCTCAGTAGTTTTTTATTTCTGAAACACTAATTAGCCACCCGAGGGCGGCTCCTCCGAGCAGATCCGCAAATCCGCGCAAACCCGCTTCTATCCGCTGCTTGGACCAATCTAGAGCTACTCGTTTCTAGACTTCTGTTTTTATCCAGCCCTTTGACTGGAAGCGCCAAGCAGTGAGCAATCCCATCACCATGCAAGAAGCGCTCATGGATATCCAAGCTCCGTTTGGCCCCATATTAAGAGTGATCACGAGTAAGTATGCCAGCGGCAGTCGTAATACCCAGTGGCAAAACAGGGTTATCCACATGGGCGTGCGGGTGTCACCTGCTCCTTGCAGACCCCCGCTCAGCACCATTCCTAGTGCGAGGAATGGTTCGCAAAATGAATTGATACGCAGATAATTGCTCGTATAGAGAATCGTGTATGGGTCTTTGCTCATTTCGCGGGCTAGCAAATTCGAAAAAACAAACATGCCCGTGCCCATTAAGATGTTTAACCAGACACCGATCCAAGTAACATGCCAACCTGCCTTTATGGCGCGGTCGACTTGCTTGGCGCCAAGGTTTTGTCCGACGATAGAGGCAACAGCCATGCTCAAAGCCATCAATGGCATGAACACCAGTCCTTCTAATCTCATACCGATTGTCCAGGATGCAATTGATTCAGTTGGATGTTGCCCTCTTGCCAGAATGAAGAATAATACGAACACGCTTAGCGCCCAACCTAAGCGTTGCAATCCCGAAGGCAGTCCAATGTTGACCACTCTTCTAATGGTGGTGAGATCTATGGGAAGCAGTTGTGAAAGACTTGCGCGCAATCGCGACTTGGCAAGAAAATTGATTGCCAGCAAGCTGCCGACACAACTTGCCAGCACGCCGGACACGGCAATTCCGCGCACTCCAAGACCAGGAATTGGCCAACCGTAGATTACTGTCAGATAGTCTCCCAAGATATTCAACACGGTCATGGTGCCAACGATGACCAGTGGTGTCTTTGAATCACCAATGGCTCTAAATGCAGCGTTGATGATGGCAGTAATGCTGAATGGAATTAGATAAAAGCTGTAGACAAGCAAGTACGAGGTGCTCTGTGATACCACATCTGGTGAGGTGCTGAAAAAGCTAACGCCAAACTTCGCGAATACTAAAGACCCTAACGTCAAAAGCAAGCCCATCAGGACAGACAATGTAATTGATTGAGCGGTGGCTCGAATCGTTTCTTGGTGATCGGCGGCGCCGAATGCTCTGGAGACGAGAGCTGTCGTTCCTATGCCTGTAGCCATGATGAAAATCATGTATAAAAACAGGACTTGTTCCGAGATTCCTACAGCGGCCTGTTGTGCGGAGCCAAGTATGCCCGCCACTTTGACATCTGCCAGTCCAACAAGCGAACTACAGATCGTGGTCAGCATTAAGGGCCATGACATAACCCAAATCGCATTCCAAAGACTGCCTTCAATCAGCACTCCATCTTTGTTCTGCGTACTGCCTTTGTTAGCGTCTATTTGCGATCGGGACATCCATTGTCACTTCCGTTAGGACTTTGTCTAGTTTAACGTTCGTCGTCACGGATTAAAAGATGTTGATGAATGTACCTGCGTTATTTAACTCAGATAGGACCTGTATTTCGTCTGATGTAAGCTTTTTGCCAGCGCATTGCTCGACGCAAAATGACGCACCAATTTTGGTGTCGTTTCCAGCCATTACGGCAGAAATATTCCTGCCACAGATGGTCAGGCAAAAGGTCATGTTCAGCGAGATGCTCGATAAACTTCTTCGTGTCGGAGGCAGGTCCGCCTGAAGGGATAACATGCGACTTTGCGTATTCGCTGAATAGATCCGAGTACGAAGAACCAAGCGCAGAAGCGATGAAAGGGTTGGCGTGAGCGACGGTTCGCTCTCGTTTTTGAATTAAGCTGAGAGAAGTGGCCGCCAGTCGAGCCTGATCAAAACCGGGGATTGTCCCCTGTAACGTCAATACTTGCATCAATGCTGTTTGTTGCGCGGACATCTTGGTTCGGGAATTAGCAGACATGGCTAAGTTCTCGCTTGGCGGACATCAGTTGTGTAATTACATCGAGCTCTTTGTTCAGCTCCAGTTCGAGTGGAAATAAACCATCTCTTTCCAGAAGCACCATAGGCGCGTCAGCTTTTGCGCACGCTTGCCGCAACAAGTCGAGCACTGGGTTCTTAATTGCATGGCAATGTGTGTCGTGATACAGATCACCTTTGAAGATGCCGCCGGCAACGTGGATGTATGCCAGGTAATCGAAGGGCAACTTGTTCAAATAAGAATCAACATCGAAGTTGTGATTCATTGCATTGGCAAAAAGGTTGGCCACATCAAGCAACAATGAAACGCCGGTTCTCGAGACGATTTCGGCAATGAACGATGCCTCATCCATCTCATTGTCTGGCCATTCGAAAAGTGTGGCGATGTTTTCTATCGCTAAGGGAACATCGAGGGCGTGCTGAGCAATCTGGATATTTTCCACCACTATTTCCAAATTTTCTTGTGTACGCTGAATTGGTAGCAGATGCCCAGAGTCAATGCCACCAGCTTTGACAAAGGCCAGGTGCTCGCTCACAAATTTGCTTCGATACTGTTTTGCTAGCCCGCTCAAGCGGGCGAGAGATTCCTGACTTGGAATTTCAGAGCCGCCTAAGTTCAGTGTTGTTCCGTGGATTATGACTTCCACGCCCCTATTCATCAGCTGTTTGATTGGTTCAATCGGCTTGTGAGCGGCCGAAAAATCTTCAGCCAAAATTTCGACAAATCCGATGTCTTTACGCTTGTGGATCATCCAGGCTAATTCCGGTCTCCATCCTATGCCTAACATATTGTTCTCTCTAGCCTCCACAACCGCCGCAGCCACCGCATCCGCCCCCGCCGCAGCTGGACCCTCCCCATCCGCCTGAGCCAAAACCGCTTGATGTGCTGGATGGTGCGCAAAACACAGGCCTCATCGTGGCGAACATAGGAGAGTTCAGCATGATTGCTGTTCCAAACAAACCTAGGGCCAGGGCTACTTCCGTGCCTGTGCCAGGACTGCCGTGGGCTAGACTGTACTCAAGCGATCTGTTCTGACCTTTCAAATATTCAACCGCATCGTCACCACGAGAAGTTCGGATGCATTTCTGGCAAAAGAACCAGGCTGCGGTGCACAAGCCTATTGCGCATAGAACTAGGAGGAAGGTTACCGGTTTATGCCTGGATAAACCGAGGATGATTTTTGGCACACCCCAGAAAACCACGGGAGTGAGTGTTAGAAGCGTGCAGGTTGTGCGGATCGCCGCGGTTCGCCCGTCACTTAAAATTAAACCGGCGTCGATCAACTTGGGTCTGATGCGTTGAGAGATCTGCGAAACGTGCCGGTAAATGTCACGGACGTTGGAGATGTTATGTAAATTGATCGCTTGAGAAACCGCGTGTTCGACAGGATCAGAATTGCCTGGCATCACTCCTGTAGCTCTAATCGCCGGAGGCACTGCGGTGGCGGTCAGCACTTGAGAAACCAGCAGTTTCGCGACCGCAGCATTCTCCAGCCTTTAGACACACACTGTGTATCTAGACTATTTGGGGGAGACCTTTTGAAAACTTTTTTGCGATGCCTCTCGCCGACATCCCTATCCGTTACTTTTTCTTTTCTTTTCTTTTATTGATTTCATCATACGAGAGAGGCGGTTATGAAGTAGTTAAGAGCGAGGTCATTTAAGCTTTTCTGCACAATCGTGGACTGCTGCATTGCAGGCGACTGGAACGAACAGATGGCCCACGGCTGCGTGTCGCTGATCAAGACCCGCCTTGTCCCTGCCTCTATATCTTGCGGCGCTCCTGAGAAATAGGATATCTTGCCCATTTTTGACCAGACTCCTGGTATATATGTAGCGACGAGTTCGGGCGGAGAGCAAGAATATGGCTAAATTAAGAAGCAGCGTTTACGGTTGGAAATCTGTTTGGATGGACCTGGCGGATGAAGCTAAAGGCGAGTTCGTGGAAGAGCCTAGCGTAGCCAGGGTTCGCATTCCCATGAATCCCTGGACTGTGACATTTGAAATGCACAGCAAAGGCAAAGAACATTCAAGAATTCTGCTTCCTTACGACTCTAAGGGTGATTTCGAATTTGAGATCTATAACAGAAATTGGATCGCCGATGCTCAGAAGAAATTTGGCTTGCAAGATATTATCGTCGGCTACGAAGACTTTGATCGTGACTTCATCATCAAAGGCAATGACGAGAATAAGGTGAAAAAGCTATTCGCTGCTGAAAGCCTTCGCGAGATGATCCAACTGCAAAAGGCTGTGCGTTTGTCCGTGGTGAAAAATGGCGCCCTCAAGGCTTTTGGAAAAGTGCCAGCTGGGGTGCATATTCTCGTCTTCGAAGAAGATGAGGCTTTGAACAGTTTTGATCGGTTGGTTTCCTTGTTGGAGCTGATGAGAGCCTCTATGTCGCAGTTGTGCGAGTTGGGCGTAGCGACGAATAAGGATCCGAACTTCCAGATATAGTTCGCGAATGCGTCCTGCGATCCGCATAACGCTTCCTAGCTTTATCGAGATTGCGGAACGGCTTCGGCTGCTGCGGACTGAATGTCTTGCGCTTCGCTGTCGTTGGCGAAGATATTTTCTGTGGCCTCATTTTGTCCGACCGCATAAAACTGCTTTGGTAAATCCGTCGGTTTTCTTCCTAAGAAGAAGGCGTAACAGACACAACTCATGAGGTACGAGCCCTTTGAGTTGGGATGGTGATTGTCGGATTGGCACAGCGAAATTGAAGGATGCTTTTTGCTGACTATTGTCCACGCCGTTCCAATTGGCAGAATATAAGCATGATAGCGAGCGCCGAATCCAAGCATAGTTCGATGAATTGCAGCACTCGCAGCTGGAGTGTTTGCGTAGTTTTCGACCAGCACTAAGCGCGCCTTTGCTTTGGCCGCTTCAGCGGCAAATGCTTGCACGGATTTGTCGTAGGCTGCAGGTATACCCTCCGGCAATCCGCTTGCTTCGAAGAGCACTATATAATCCCACGGTCCTTCGTTGCGGATGGCGTTCACTGCTAAACCGTGCTGCCAGTGATCCGCAAGGCTGTAGGAGTCGCCCGAGACGGAGTAAATCTTCAACGGTTGACCAGCCGATTTTTGTTGGGCGATATAGGCGAACATCTTCGGCATGTTGTTCAAATACATTTTGCTATGTCCAACAAAAAGTATTTTTATGGCACTACTGCTGGTGCTACTGGCGATTCGTTCTTCCCATGGCTTCCCTGCTCCAGCGCGCGCGTCAAACAATGCAGAGGTGTAAAAGAAACTGGAGGCAAGGACACTGATCGCTGATTTGCCCAGTAGTTTCATTTCCCAGCCTCACGGTCATTTCTTGAGCGGATACGATCCTGCACAAGTGTCGCCTTCCTCAACTCCTTCCAACCATTTATTCAACTGATTGGTGCGGCTTTTTGTCAGATCGATCATCTTCTGAAAACAAAATTCTTTAGACCCTGCGGTCAGTCCGTAAACTTCAGAGTCGGTATTTCTAAAGGCAATCCATGCCACTTCCGCACCGACGAGATTTCTTATAAATTGAGGTCCGGTCTTTCCCGTTCTTGCCGGTGAATGCATGACCTTTGCGTAGGTGCTATTTAGCGCTTTATCCGCTTTGTCATATTCGCTTTTAAGAGTGGCCAAATCCCGTTTGGGCGGCAGTTTAGTCCAAGCCTTCAACTCGGCAAGTCTGACTTCGGTCAGTTCTTTGCGGTAGTCACCAACGCACAGTCCATTGATGCTTCCATAAAGTTCGCGATAGTCTTGACCTTTTGGCACTGGGAAAATTGCATTTATGTGCGCTTCGACGAAGTTGTTCCACAGCTCCTGAGACTCATCTAGCTTGGCTTTAAACCCTTTTGTTTTGGCGTAGGTGGACGACAGTGTCCTGATGCATTTGTCCACTTTCTGTTTGACTTGCGCTGCTTCGTCGACAGCTTTTTGATTGATTTCTTCTTGAGTTTGTGCGCGTGCTTGCGCAGCGGTCATAAGGAGCAAACAGATCAACGTCGCTAATCTAAAATTCATGATATTGACGCTTTCACTTTGGCGCCGAAGTGGTCCGTGAGGCGGCGAAGCGTCGGCGAGATGTCATCTTCTGAAATGACCGCGTCGATTAAGAACAAGCCATCGCTTTTTTCTGCGTCCCTGAGCGCCTTTTGGAAGTCCGCACGAGTCGTAGCCTGCACCCCTTTGCCACCAACTGCTTTGGCAATGGCGCTGTAGTCCCACCTAGGCAGGTCGTAGTAGTCACGCTTCTGGTCGATAAAGCGCAACATCGCATAGCTGGCATTGTTGAAGACGATGACGATTGGGTTGAGTCCAAGTTTGGCAGCGGTGCTGATTTCCATACCAGTCATTTGGAAACCGCCGTCTCCAACTAAGATAATTGAACGACGTTTGGGATTGGCAATTTGAGCACCAATTCCGGCCGGTACGCCAAAGCCCATGCTTGAATAATAACCAGGTGCGATGAAGATATCAGTCTTCAGACTCATGCCTGCATAGAGGCAATCGCCAACATCTGATACCACAGAATACTGTTCGCCCATGACACCATTCAAATCTTCGATCATCCCCGCCACAGTTAATTCTTTGGTACCGGCTGGTGGATAGATGTCTTCGACTGGAATCGAAGGGATTGTGTAGCGCATTGTCGGTTTTACTTTGCTCGTTGCCCGCGAGAGCAATTCATTGACCAGCGATCGCAAATCGACTCCACGATAAGTGTGATAGCCGACTGTCACTTCCCGAGCGGTCGATTGAATTAGATTCTCCGTCTCAAGCTTGGCTGTGTAACCAGCTGTTTCCATTTCAGTTAGCACTGTACCCAACGAAATGATGCAATCAGATGACTCAACATATTCGCGAACTTTTGGATTACCAAACTGACCAAAATAGTTGCCGATAAAATTTGGATGTGTTTCAGGAAAAGAGGCCTTCCCTAAAATCGAGGTGACAACCGGGATGTTCAGGGCTTCGGCAAGGGCAATCACTTTGTCTTTGAGATGGAAACGGCGAATTTCGACACCTACGAACATGACCGGCTTCTGGGCATTTTTCAGGCGCTCGATAATGTCGACGATAGCCTCGTGCACTGCCGGCGATGGCGACTCGACAGAAGCTGGAGCTCGTTCAGTGACAGCAATTTCATAGTTGACCATGTCACGAGGAATTTCAATATAGCCAGGCCGCGAATGTTTTTGAGTGGTGTCGAAAATGCGATCGATATCTTCTTGTGCTGTGACTGGGTTGGTCAAGATCGTCTGCGATTCAGTCACTTCAGCAAAAACGTTGTACTGCGTGTTGAAAGATTTTACGCAGTGGTGCAGTTGTGGTTTTTGCGAACGATAGCGCGTTTCAGGGCTGCCACTGAGTACGATCACCGGCGACTCTTCAGCGTAAGCAAGTCCGATTGGATTGATCATGTTCAACCCTCCGGCACCGTAAGTGACCATCGCGATTCCGAGACCCTTGAGGCGCGCATAGGCATCTGCAGCGTAACCAACTGAGGGCTCGTGGGTCATGACTACAGTCTTCAGTCCCAGTTTCGCCTGAGCTGCATATAACGGCAGGATGAAATCACCTGGTATACCAAAGGTGCAGTCGACGCCGCTTTCCTTGATTCTCTTGAACAGGTAATCTGCAATTCTTGTCTTTTCCATCACCACCACCGTAAGCCAATTTGAATTTGCCGATTAGACCGGCATTAGCGAGGAATTGTATCAAGTGTCGTCTATCCGAGGATAGCTCTTGCCGCAAAGATGCCCACCTTAAGGCTGATTTGGCAGTGCTTTTCAACATCCAGTCTTGGCAAAGAGCGCTTTTGGGCTCATTTGTAGAAGGTGATCATTTGCAAAGGAAAGGTGGATAATACGGCCATTGGTTACATGGAATTGCAATGGCTAAGGACAAAAAAAGCGATAAAACTCCGACTCAACCTGCTTTCGAAGCAACGGTGGTCTATCAGCGAGCGCGCTGGAAGCATGGCATGCGCCTCTTCGGTATCGTGCTGATGGTTGTGCTCAATGTATCTCTCGTCATGAGCGACATTGAGCGAGCAGGCAAGGCTGCCCATTTTTCACTGCTCCATGAGCTAATCACCTACGTGGCGCTGTTCCTGCTCGACACCACGGTTCTCATGCCTCTGCTTTTTGAAGTGGACAAGATTGAGGTTCTCAACGATATGCTGATCCTCAAGGCTATTTTCTGGACGGCGAAACTGAAATGGGAAGACATTCAGTATTTCAAAACTCCGCCGATGCTAAAGTTCGCGATTCTAAAGAGCCAGAGATGTTTTTATTTGATTAACAAGCGCGACATCAAAAAATTCGCCGATCTGGCTGACTCCATCCTGAAACACCAGAGTCAATTCAAACTAAAAGAGAAAACCTAATCCCTATATACTGATTGGGCGCTATCCTAGAGTGTCCGGCTCCGCAAAGCTCCAAAGACAATTAGTTTGAAGGATTATGGTCAGTAAAAAAATTCGTGTGCTTATAGGTAAACCCGGTCTTGATGGTCATGACCGCGGCGCAAAAGTGGTTGCTCGCGCCCTCAGGGATGCCGGAATGGAAGTTGTCTACACGGGTTTGCACCGATCGCCTGAAGAAATTGTTGAAACTGCTATCCAAGAAGACGTAGACGCAATCGGGCTGAGCGTGCTTTCCGGAGCCCATATGACACTTTTCCCGAAGGTGGTCGAGCTGCTCAGAGCCCAAGGAATTGATGATATTCTCGTATTTGGCGGGGGAGTGATTCCTGACGAAGACCGCGAAATCCTGCTCAAGAAGGGCATCTCTGAGATTTTTGTGCCAGGCGGCGGCACCCAGAAGACAATCAAGTTTTTGAAGGAACGCTTTGGTGAAGGAAAGAACGGAAATTAGATTAAATGTCTCCCGTCTTGTCTAGAAACTCTGTAGTCGCGGGTATAGACAATTAGAAGTAGCATCGCTTCTTTAAATATGAGAATTTCGCATTAAATTTGTGATCTTATCTCTTGAAAAGCATGTTATATTAGGTCCACTCACAGAAGTTCACTCACAGGGACTTATAAATGGCACAACCATTCCACTATGAAAGTCAGCAGCCAGAAACCTCGACTGAAAAGCCGATGAAAATTGGCGCTGCAATGCAGGAAGTATTCGCAATTCTTGCGGATAATCACGTAGGGCAGCCAATTCGAGATTATCTATGCACTCGTAATGATGCCGTGGCTATATCAACAGCCGGGATCAAGCGCGATTATGCTATGGAAAACGCCTACTCCGACTACCAGAGCGCGTAAGTCGGCCGCTGACAAATCTTCCTCCAAGGGTTCGCAAGAGCCCTATTTGTGCTTTTTAGTTTCCCCAAGACCTACAATCCTTCGACTGATACAATGGATTAGACGGTCTTACGACTTATTTACCAAACGATTAGAGGCTTAAATGTCCTCCAGACCACCACAGTATAGGAAAGGCGACGTTGTCTTAGTATCTTTTCCTTACACAACAGATGAAGGACAGACGCAGACGAAGCGCCGTCCCGCTGTGATCATTTCGAATGACTACAATAATTCTCGGCTTGACGATGTTCTGCTCGTTCCTTTAACCAGCAACACGACGCGGGCAGGAAGAGAACCGACTCAAGTCGTGGTCGCCATGAACACACCAGAAGGCAAAGAAGCTGGTTTGCGGTTGGACAGCGTCATTGACTGCACCGTTATCGCCACCATTCCCAAAACATTACTTGTTAGCAAAATCGGTGCTTTCCCAAATGAGACGATGGAACGCGTCGATCAGTGTTTGATGATCGCCATGGCCATCGGGCGGCCAGTTCAACCAGTCAATAATGCTGAACCGCGCAATCCACTTTCTTTCGGCAATGATCCCGGCGGACCTGAAATGCAAGCGAAATCAGAGAGCGCTTGATTCGTTGATTGTCGGTTTGGCTTTGCCACCAAAAAATTTCGGTGGATTTGTTCTTTTGTAGATGACGTAAACCACTGGCGACATGATCAGGGCTGTCATCAAGACCAAGTCGTCAAAATAAAGACCGGCTGCGTGCTTCAGCAAGACGCGCATGGAACCAACAATGGTGCTGATGAACCCAGCCAGGAAATATGCGAGCAAATTTTCTCTCGCCAGCTTGGAGACAAGAAAGTAGACGATGGCAAACGTGATCAGATAATTGGCGACGTCGACAACGTAGTCCTGCCAAAATCTATCTTGACTTGGGAAAATTAAGCTCACCGCCAAAGCGAAGAGCAAATAGTTGCGCGGGCCGCGCATATACTTCATGTAAATGCCGATCAAAATAGCTGCGGCGAAAATTAGTGACACGCCTCGTGAGACTGCATCGAGAATCGTGCTTAGCGAGGGATTGAGAATATTCGCCATTCCACACAGATTGTCCAGGGGTGCCATCGATATCGTCGGTGAGATCTGGCTGCGAATCTGTCCGAGAATAATCCAGACCACGCGTTGACCAAGCCCGACAGCGAATCCGATGATGGTGGCGTCGAGCCAGATATTCAGACTTGCTGCTTTTTCTTCTGGGTCTGACGGAAGAAAAGTGGTTTTCAGAATCGAGGCCACTGTGGTGCTCGGCAAAAGCAATCGCAGCGCTCCCAGCCCGAATGCCGCCACTGCTGCGTACATTGCGATTGAAGAAATGGCGCTGACAAATGTTTTCACTCCTTCAGCGACGAAAAAGGAAACAAGCGGTGTCTGCGTTGCGTAGTCGGTAAAGAAGTCAGGAAATCCATTCACGGTTTGCACTATGTTGAACAATCCCATGATCAGCCCGAGCACTATTGCTGGCCGCCAACTTATCGCCTGCGACCTGAGCACACCTTTAGCCCACCAGACAATTGCGATCGAAAAGACAAGGTAGAGACCAATGACAATCGATTGACATATTTGCTCTCGAAGATGTTTTTTCTGTCGATCAAATTTCCATTTGTCAGGAAGAATCCAATTGTGATCATAGCCGCTCACTTTGTCGCCGATACACTCTGCTGTTACTTTGTAGTCCGCCTCACCAA
The DNA here is from genome assembly GCA_003153555.1 of Candidatus Melainabacteria bacterium. Classification (GTDB taxonomy): domain Bacteria; phylum Cyanobacteriota; class Vampirovibrionia; order Obscuribacterales; family Obscuribacteraceae; genus PALSA-1081. Next base: position 29,114 of record PLZS01000155.1, read on the forward strand.
CTTTGTATTTAGGCACTTTGAACTGGACTGTGTAGTCTGTGCGCGCGTCGCGCTTCTGTTCGGTGGCATCATCGAAGATGTAAGGCTTTATTTCCTTGTGCTCTTTATCGAGGAATGACTGCACTTTTGCTTGCGCTTCTTCTTGCTTGAGGTTTGCTCCAGGAGCGTCATCGGGTCTTGTTAAGCCCATCGACATCATCTTGCCTCGAGAGTCAAGCAGCACCAAATATTCTTCTTGCACTAAATATTTGAAGAACCGGACCCGCCATATAAGAGGTCGCTCTGGAACTTCGCTCAACTCTTTTAAACGGGCTCGATCCTTCTCAAATATGTACTGCATTTCTTCATCGTCAATTCCTTTCACTAAAGAAGCTGATTCTGAGTAGCCCTCGAGGTGCACGTCGTGCGATTCGAGATATTGTTTTGCTTCTGCTATGGCTGCTTCTCTAGTTACTGTGAGTAAAGCGCCTTGTCCGACAGCAGGGACGAAATAGAAGAACTGCAGCAAGGTGAACGCCACTGCCAGAACGGCTAAACTAATTCTGGCTGCCGGTTTCAGTGGCTGATACTGAAAACTTTGCGGCGCCAGTTCTTCGGCAACAACTAATGCTGTCGCCATCTCGACGGGCATCAATGCTTGATTGCTAATCTCTTCAGGATTGGCAGGCGCACCTTTGGCTAGACGCAAGCCAATTGCCAACGCTGCGATCCCTGCAAATGGAATCAAGGCAAGGTATGCACTGGCGCGCAAGGTCGGCACTGTTGAAGCAAAAAGTGGTTCTAGTCCGAGGAATGTATCGATTATGTTGTGTGAAAAGATGCACGGCAGAATGCCGAAGTAGCGCATGATCGTTCCGTAGAAGAAACCGACCACCGTCAGCTCAACTCCCCGCGCATAGGGAGGCTCTTGTGGGTAGTTGCTGTGCATGAAAGCCCATGCTGCTGCCTGCAGAAGATTGGCCAGCCAAAAGTTTTTGACAAGTCTCTGGAATGCAATTAAGCCGATCACTCGATAGGTGAATTCTTCTGTCAGAGATGCGATAAAACCCACATGCAGTGCTGAGAAAAATGGAAGCGTTGAGCTTAGTGATTCCGCATTTTGTACCTCCAGTGGGCACCATAATCCGAGTGGACGTCCAGCAAGATAGAAAAGTACAATCCATCCTAAGTGAGTGCCAAATGCTGAAGCGCCGCTGGCTAGTCCATTCAGAGTGCTTTGAGCGCGCAGCCCGGCCTTGGTAAAAATCTTTTCCATTGCCATCTTCTCAGGAAAGAATCTGCGATAGAGGGCTTCTGCTGAGGCAGTCAATACAAATATTTGGACAAAAGTGCTCAGAGCAGTAGTGATGGTGCCCATCACCAGAGACAACTTGAAGCCGGCAAACGGCATACTTGTGTCGTACTCGTGCAGCTGGCTGGGAAGACCATTGATTCCTTCCAGTGCTGTCAAAGTGGCATATACAGCGGCGATTATCAAGGCGAATCGCCAGCGAATCATACCGTTGGCAAACGCCCAAATGAATATGAAAAACGATCCCGTGTTCAAAGCGACATAGAAGATACTGGCAGCATCGGCCAGAGCATCGTTGTAAGACCTCAGCTTGCTAAACTTTCGCGACCAGATGTCGGGGACATGCAGATAATGGTTGAAGGAAGTGACCGTTGATCCACTGATATACACGTGCGTTCTCAGCTTCGCTCCATGCCATTCTTCTTTGGTATCTTCCCAGGTGAAGTTATGATCTGTTCGATGGGGCTGCACGATCGACGCTTGCTCGATCAACTTATAACCGTCCAAGCTGACTTGTGCATCGGCACGCAAAAATTTTTCAGCAAGCTTCTGCGCATTTCCATGACTCAAAGTAGGCAGTTCTCTGTCGTTTTCCATGCCGTGCTCGAACGCCGCCAATCGACCGTCTGGGCTGATCCAGCAACTAAATTCTTCTTGCTTCAACGGCTTGCAAAAGCGCGTAGACCAATACCAAATCGGTATTGTTTGTTTCATCAAGGCATTGGCTTGATTCGAACCGAGTTCATACTCGAGAAAGGTTTTACCGTCGTCATCGTAGGCGAAGGTCGTGGACTCGATGTTATCCGACTCCCGATAACCTAAGCGAGTCGCCCACTCTTCCGAGCGCTGCAAAATCTGAGCTTTCGACAACTTGATTTCGATACTGGCAGACGGGAATACTTCCGGTGATTTTTGTAAATAGAAAGAGAAGCCGATAATCCCGACAATTGCAAGGCACCAAAGGTAGTGGCGCGTTTTCAAGATGGAATCTCCAATCCGTATGCCACCACAAACGCGGTAGCAAATTCTCGTTCGTGACTCAACGTCACCTCGATGTGCGTAAAGCCGAGTTTCTTGGACAAAGCGGCTGCGCGCCCGTGCAGCTTGATGCCGGGCTCGCCTGACTGCTTTCTGGTTACTTCAACTTCTTTCCAGCCTATGCCATTCCAACCAGTTCCGAGCGCTTTGGCCATCGCCTCTTTGGCCGCAAATCTGGCCGCGAACCGTTGGGCGCTGTTTCTGTTTTTACTAAAGACATATCGTTCTTCTGCGTCAGTCAAGATTCGCTGGGCAAAGCGCTTTCCAAATCTGGCATAAGTTTTTTCGATTCTCTGTACCGAACAAATGTCTGTTCCGATTTTCAGTTGAACGGGCAGGGCATCCATCAAAAACAACCTTTCGCTGCTCGGCTAATTTAGAATAGCCTATTCGAGAATTGTCGATGCAGGGTCTTTCCGATGAGCTTAGCCGAGACTCTGATCGACTCCGCGAGTTCCGTACAAAAATACTAACTCTGGAGCGGGAAGGGCTTCATGAATTTGCGTCACTGTTTTGTTCAAACTCGGGTGCACGAAGTTCGGTGCAATTTCGAGAAGCGGCACCAGCGCGTATGCTCGCTCAGCAATATTGAGATGGGGAACGTGCAAATAAGGTGTTTCCAAAACTTCATCACCGAAGAACAGAATGTCCAAGTCAATGATTCTAATTCTTAACTCGCCGTCGTGCCGCCTGCTGGAAATCGACTCTTTGCTGTGCATCTCAGCCAGGCGCTTTTCGATGTCTTTGCAGATATCGAGCAGCTCTTCTGCGCTCAACGTTGTGTCCACGGCAGCGACCGCATTGACGAACCATTCTTTGTATTCTCGGTTAACAGGCTCGGTCTCATAAAGGCTTGAGCACTCAATAACCTTGATGCGCGGAATGTCTTTTAAGAGTTGCATAGCTTGTTGCACATAGCCAACGCGATCCCCGACGTTAGACCCGAGCCCTATAAAAGCCCGAGTTTGGCGAGGATTACCTCTCAACTGCCTCTGTTGTGCCAATGCGAATCCTTCTTTTGCGTGAGTACGCGCTTCGTTTGAACGCTAAGCGGCGCTCAATTATATCCAGTTGGCGTTTCCTGTACGAGTCTTGACTTGTCGCCAATCATCTATGGAGTAATCAGCTCGCTGGTGGACTACAGTTTGTGAAGCAATCTACGAGCCTTGGAGGGTGTCTTTTCTTTGTTGCATGAGGCGCCCGATGCCTGACGGCTGCGGCGGGAGTTCTTGTCCCGTAGAGGGCGGCAGAGGCACTTGTGGGGCGTCTGGCATGACTGGCTTTTGAATTGGTGGTGGAGCCTGGTTTGACTGCAAAGGTCTGCCTAGAATTGGAATTGTTTCCGCTTGCTGTTGCTGCGATTGTTTTCTCTCGGGCTGTTTGGAAGCAGGCGCTGGAGCCGTCGAAGCTACGCCACCGGCATTATAGGCCTGATAGCGTCCGGACATATTCCACTTTCCTGTTGTTGCACTTTTGGCCATGGCTCTGAGCTGCTCGCCTTCAGCGTCTCTGTGTACGCGAAACAACAAATTCGCGTAGTTGCCCAGCAAATTGATGACCTCAGGATGCTTTGACCCAAGCGCCTTTGTCTGCACCGAGAGCGCTTTTTTATACAAATTTTCTGCTTGTTCGAATTTGTCTTGCATGTGAAATAGCATGGCCAGATTGTTCGCCAGAATGCCTACATCAGGATGCTCTGGTCCGATTGTCTGTTCGTAGATTTCCAGAGTACGTTGACACAGCGGCTCGGCCTGCGCGTATTTGCGTTGCTTGAAAAGCACTTCTGCCAGGCATTCAAGAGTAATCGTGACGCGTGGATCGTGGAGAGGAAAATCATCTGATTCCTGCAGAGCGGCGTACCACAGCGATTCCGCGTGCTCTAGCTGATTTTGCTGAATGGCTCTTTCGGCCTGTTCCTTGTAGCTAAGCCATCTTTCTTCCATGACGCAATTTCCTCAGGCTCGGAAACGACTTTCCCGTAGCAGCCAGTGGGATACCTGACTCTAATATACCAAGCGACAGTGGATTGCGATGCTTGAGGTCTGATTTTTCCGACCGTACTCCTTTGAAAACTGGTAGCAAAGTGGCTGCACACTGAAGACCAATTGAAGAGCTCAGTGCTGACTGCCAAATAGCGACAAGGTCATTGAGTCTCATGGAGCACTTAAAAATTCGCGTAGATAAACGGCTCTCTTGGTAGCGAGAACCGATAAAGCAGGTAGTGAAAAAATATGCCGATTAGCAAACCGAGCGTGATCGACATTAAAGGATTGACCACGGATTCTTTCTTCATTACTTAACTCCATTTGCCATTTCTGACACTTGTGCCGCTACTGATTCCATAAGCTTGGCACCACCTGAGCTACTAAGGTGGCAGTCATCGATAAAGTCTTCATCGACGTAATCGCCCCCGGCTTCAAGGGCTCGGCAGCCTAACTTTCTCCATAACCTATACGATAATCGAGCCGCTTTGGTCAGTTGCTCTTGCTCAACTTGACTCAAAATTCGACGTACGTAATATGGATTATCTCTGACGGACACGAGCAGCACTCGTGAACGCAGATGCGCAGGCACCTGGGCTGCCATGGATTGTTCTAGAATATTGAGATGGTTCTCTGAGACTCGCCACTGATTGGGCTTGACTTGCTCATAAATCCAATTGAAACGACTTACAATTCTGGGATGATCGATAGCAGGATTGAAGTTATAAAAGCGCGTTTTGACTGGAAGCACCGGTGGATCAATATCAGGAAGATCCCTTCTTGGTGTTAAGAAGTTTGCTGATGTGCCTTGCGTCCAAACGGTGAAGAATGACTTGTAGCCGATAGTTGTCCACAGATCTCGGAAATAGAAAAGCGAATCAAGATACGAACCCAACTTATATTCTTCGAGCGCGCCCTTGGCGACAGTTGGGTAAAGACGTGAATCTAAGCGTTGTTGTATGGACGGAAGTGGGGGCAATAGATTTTTGTAATAAGCGTCCCACCAATATGGGTAACCTTGGTATGGGTCGTCAACCTCATTGACCGCGCAGTATTCTGAGTCAGCCACGTAAAAAACTGAGTCATACTTCTGCGTCAACGATAAAAACGCGATATAAGGACCTGATAGCGGCGGCATCAGGGATTGAGCGAAATTGAGAACCTTGTATTCGGGTCCAAGTTTATTTTGCAGCTTTTCTGTCCAAAGATCTTTTCCTTGCCCTTTTCCCATAGCAACTGAATTGCCGCCGACAATGACCACCTTCTTTCCGCTATCCAGAGACTCTTTTGCCATTGATATCATTTGCGACATCGTCGGATAGAAATATGTTTCTGCGTTGAGCAGTCGGTGAAAACGTCTGAAGTTCTGAAATTGATTATGAAGGGCGCAGTCACGTCCGGCGAAACAACAAGCTGCGAAACCAATGACGAACGCAATCAAGAAGACCGGTGCATTTATTCTTGCTCGCAAATTTTTCCACATGCTCACTCCAATACCGCTGGAGAAAATAAGAGGCGAAGCATTTCTAGCGCCTGTGGAATCGGATAGAAAAACAACAACCAGCCGAAACTGACATAGCAAAATGTGGTCAACCACGCGGTTGCTGGTAACTTGTCGAAGACTTGACCGAGTGCCCTTCCCAGTCTCCCGAAATTTTTTCGATAAGTTACTGCAAGCGTTAATCCAATCCCGTGATAAAGCCCCCAGAACAAGAAATTCCAAGCAGCGCCATGCCACAGACCGCACAATGCAAATGCAACAATGGCGTTGAGGACGGTGCGACCTGTCCCGTGCCGCGAGCCGCCTAGAGGTATGTAAACATAGTCCCGCACCCACAGGCTCAACGAGATGTGCCAACGGTGCCAAAACTCTTGCATACTTCGAGCCACATAAGGCCAATTAAAGTTGATAGGTAATTCTATCCCGAGCATTCGAGCGATACCGATGGCAATATCACTGTATCCACTAAAATCAAAGTAGATTCGAAAAGCCAGGGCGAACAGAAGAAACCATCTTTCCGGCACGGAAATGTACGCGAAGCGGGGAGTAGTGGCGGTGATGTACAGAGTAAGATTGTCCGCTAGAACAATTTTCTTGAAAAATCCACCGGCCACTTGAACCAAACCTTGGGCAAAATCTTTGGCGTTTGCTTCCTTTTTTCCTATTTCAAGAGCGGGCAGGAAGTTCTCGTAGCGTTTGATTGGCCCTGCCACTAAAGAAGGAAAGAAGATTGCGAATTGAAGAAAGTGCAGAGGTTTTTTTATGACTTCGGTGCCTTTACTGACGTCCCACAAATAGTGAACAAATTCAAAAAGGAAGAAGCTTATTGCTAGTGGTGGGGCTGCTGGCAAGAAGGTGTTAACCGCCGCATCCAGATCTTTGCCACCATTCTGAAATATTGCACCGAGGACCTCTCGGCAAATAAAGTGAGAGTATTTATAAAAGACCAGCGCAGAAACGCAAACTATGATGCCGAAAAATTGCGCGCTACGATATTTTGCACGAGCAAGCAAATACGTTAAGACACCAAGAACAACTATCGGTAGCACACCCGCAGCGCCTGCAAAGTGTGTGTGAAAGATAATGCAGAACGCCACCAACAGAACTGTTCGGAGCTTGGAATCCGATATGGCGTAGAATGCGAGAAAAACTGTGACGGCGCTGACAAACCAGTACGTTGAAAAAATCATCGCTTCTGCCCTGTATCTCAGCCTATGCTATGACGAGAATCGATCTTAAATCTTAGCCTAATCATGAGCTTCCCGACTATTGGAATTCCAACTTTCGAGCGGTTCGTAGGCGAGAAAACGCAATCTTATTTGCTTTCGACCGATAACGGCATAGGAGCAAGGATTGCATCCATTACTTCTTTCGTATTCGCGAGCGACTTAAACAAATATTCTGGATCAGTTGACTCAAGTTCATGCCAAGCAGTTCTACCGGTATTCACGGCAATACATTTAGCGCCATATCCTTTTGCACAATAAACATCATTGACGCTGTCTCCGATGATCACGAGCTCGTCTGGTTGAAAGCGAATTTTAAAGTGTGCTTCGGCGCGTTTGGCGGCCACGGCGGGAAGTTCTAGACGGTTAGCCGAATCGGAGCCATAAGCACCAAGTGAAAAGTGTTTGTTCAAACCAAATTGGTCTAGTTTCATGCGTGCGCCGCGTTCCACATTCCCAGTCAGCAAACCAAGATACATGTCGCTGTGATTGGCAATTGCTTCAATCAACTCGTAAACGCCCTCATGCACTATGTAGTGCTTTGAGGCGAGGATTTCTTCTTCAAGAAGCTCAAGATACAGATCGAGAACTTTCACGATCGCGTCCGGAATCTCATCAGTTGGCATCTCTGAGGCAGTGAAAATTTCGGTCAGGATCTGGGGATCTGTTTTGCCGGACATCGTGATCTTGATATGATGTTTCGGGATCTTATAAAGTTTATGCAAAACTCGTTGAATGGCCCGTCTTCCAGCACCATCAGAAGAGATCATCGTTTCATCAATGTCGAACAATACTAGTCTTTGCAAGTCTTCGCTCCCGCGTTTAAAAGCCAGTTTATATTATCACTTGTAGGCAAGCTGTGCGTTTGGCTGATTGCACTTTCTTCGTTCAACTCGACATTTGCGTGTCATCCCTGGACAAATTTTCGATCAAGAGATGTAGTCCAAAAACTTCTTGAGTACACCATCAGTGGTGCATATTTGGCTGGTGGTACCACACTGCTTGAAGTCCAAGAGTACAGGCAGCACGTCAAGGCTAAGTTGGCGCTCTTGGGGTTGGCGCTCTTGGGTTAGATGCCGGCAAAGATGCCGGCGCTCCCAGGCTTTAGACTAGTTGCGGATTTGATTGATCTTGGACAGCTTAGTGTCAGGATCTTGATCGCGATTGACTGCCGGAGTGATGATCGGAATTGTCGTTGAAGTCGGTGGTTGGTTGATCACCACACCTTCTCCTAAGTCCACAGGACTTGGTTCATTCTCATACAAGCGCACTTGATCTCTGCCGCTGTTCTTCGCTACATAGAGCGCTTTGTCTGCGTTCTCGATCAGCTCAGCCATCTCCATTGCGTGTTTCGGAAAGGAGGCTGCACCGATCGAAGTCGTGATCCGTCCAAGTCCAGGCACCGGTGTGTTGCGAATTTGACTGCAAAGTCTGTCGGCGATCAAAGCTGCCTCAAGCAAGGATGTTTCAGGAAGAATAATAGCGAACTCTTCGCCACCATACCTGGCTGCAGTGTCGCCTGATCTGAGCAAAGTCTTGAGAATACAAGCGATTTGGCGGATAGCAGCGTCACCGACAGGGTGACCAAATCTATCGTTGATCAGCTTTAGTTTGTCCAAGTCGATCATAAGCAGCGAGCAATGTGTGCTCTTTCTTTTCGCCAGTCTGATTTCTTCGCACAAACGGTTCTTGAAGTAAATGTGGTTGTAGAGACCGGTGAGTCCGTCCGTGATCGCTTGATGCTTTACTTGCGCGAACAGGTGAGCATGCGTGATTGCGATCGCTACCTGGTCGGCAATAGCGGCTACCAATTGTATTTCGCTCGCGTTCCATGTTCTGGCATCGGCGCATTGGTGCACCATCAGCAAACCTACAAGTCGATTTTCATGCAGCAGTGGTGCGGCGATCATCGATTGCGAACCAACTTGATCTAAGAAATCTTTGAAAGGAAGTGTGCGACTGTCTTGAAATACATTGTTGATCACCGCTATAGGTGCTTCTCTCAACGTTGTCGCGGCCTGCATGATCGGCGCACCCCACTCGTCTTCAGGGACGCTGTCGTCCATGATTTCGTCGAGGTTGATTCCAAGCAAGGTGTTATTGCCAGGAAGAATGCGATTCAGTCCGATATTAGGATGAAAGTCCAACTCGTCCGAATACATATTCAGACCCTTGACCGAAGCTAGTTGCGGCAAGTGGAATTCATGTGTGACGACAAGCGGTCCTTCTGTTCGTGGTTGAGCGATTTGAATGCGGTCAACGCCGAGCGCTTTGCCCAGCTCTTGGGTGACGGTATTGAGAATAGTGTCCAGATCAAGCGAGCTGCGCACTGAACGAACGATGTGATTGATCAGTAGTTCTTGCTCAGCCATGGTTTTAGTGCGGTTGTACAAGCGAGCATGTTCCATCGCCAATGTGACGTGTCTAGTGACCGCCTCAACCAGCTCCAACTCATAGTCTGACCAGACTCTCAAGGAATCGCATTGATGAACGAGAATCAGACCGAGTGGTCCAGTCTTTGTCGTGATCGGGCAGGCGATCAACGATTTGATCGAGCGCCAGTCATCAGGAGAGTTTTTCGAATTCTCAAATAGTGGTGTCGGACCTCGATCATCCAGGACGTCTAAAGAGAGGATGGAGCCTTGCTCTATGATCATCTGCATGACGCTGTCTTTGGTGATTCTGATTGATTTGTTTTGCAGCGGTTCGCCGCCTAGCTTTTCATCCCACCAAACATAGTTGAATACCAACTCATCGTCGGAGATATCCACCGTGTCTTTCGTATCGAGTAGAGCCAGACAGCATCTGCTTGCTGAGAGAGCTTGTCCCAATTCGCGGACAGTGGTATTCAGAATTTCATTGATATCTAATGATTGGCGAATCGACTCGGACAATTTTTCGATCATCGCTTTTTGATCTTGACCAACTTCAAGTCTGGTAGCCATCTGATTGAATGCTCGTGCCAGCAATCCAAGCTCGTCCCGTGCCGGAACGTGGACTCTCTTGGTCAAATCTCCGCGTCCGATTGCCAGTGCTTCTCGCACCAAGACGTGGATAGTGCGCGTGAAGTGGCTGGTGACCAGATAAGCCAGTCCCACCGAGATGCCGATTGCGCATCCCGCCAAGCAAATCATGATGAATAGCCAATCGTGCGCAGCACCATATATAGCATCAGTCGGAACACCGACTACTACTAGCCAACCAGTCTCAGGCACACGGTCGAAGGCGTAGGCGCGAGGAGTCGGATCGGCGATGCCGACAGCTTCGATGGTGCCTCTCGTCGTCTTGGACGCGGCTGTGACGGTCTTAGCGTGAGAGAAGTCTTTGCCTTCCCAGTAATCATTTTGCAGAGTGCGAGCGACGACTCGCTTTGTGTCGTCTACAACCGCAACGATGTTGCCGTTGTTTTCTCCGAGTCCAAGAAATAGGTTGAGAACAGCTTTCGGTTCTATCGATGCCACTAGAACGCCTTTCAGTTCACCGTTGGCGAATATGGGGGCGCCAGCTAGAATAGCGGGTTTGCCGCTGATCGGAGAATGCTCGTATCCCGAAATAATCGGTGTTTTTGTTTTAGCGACTTTGTTATAGAACTGGGCGCCAGAAAGAAGAACCGATGCTTTTTTCGTCGTCGGTATGGCAGATGTGCTCAGCCAGACTTCTCCAGATGGACTGAACAATGTGATTTCTGTCCAGGAAGGCTGCGCCTGTAGTGCCGTGGCAAAAACTTTCTTTGACGTCTCAAGATTCAATTGTTGCACTGCGTGCACAGAGGCAATTGCTTTGACCGTGCTCAACTGGGCCTTAGTCCATTGGCCCAAAGTGCGCACTGAGATCGCAGCTTGGAAGGTTGTGGCTCTCTGAGCTTCGTTCTTAAGGGTGCGGTACTCTTTCCATAACGAAAAACTGCCAATGGCAAGCAGCGGAGCCGCCACGCCAAGGCAGAGAAGTAGCATTCTTGTTCGGATGTTGAGTCGAGTTGGAAATTCTACATGCACAGAATTTTTCCTATGGTCCAGCAGTGACCGTGTTGCTTATCCGAGGATAGTCTATGCAGCAAGCTGCTCGACTTATCTTGAAAACCGGACGCCTCGAGAATTATAATTGTTATCTAAATAAGTGAAAGGCCTTGTTTGGTTTGGTAACGACTAATTCGTCGTTAAGGGTGGGATTTCACGCATTAGAATCTATTAGTAGTTTGAACCAGCCTTCGGCCACTGCGGCGCTCTTCGACTGAAACCAGACACTCATAAGCCCTCTCAACGTCCAAGGGCACCTTGTTTTCGAGATCCAGAGTTAAACCCATGTGCATGGCCAGGAGAATTTCCTCCCCAGCGTGTTCTTTTTTGCCTTGAGCGAGGAAAACGTCAACTTTCACCATGCGTGCCACCAGGCAGGCATGATCAAATTCCAGTGCCCGTTCAGACAGGTTCAGGGCGCCGATCACGTCTCCTTCAGCAAAGGCTGCGCAAGCAGCAGCAGCAAGAAGACTGCCTTTGAGGTCGCCATCCACTCCGGGATGGTCTGAGGTGAATGTGAACGCCTTACGCGCAGATTTATAGTCCCGTCTGCGATAAAGAATTAGTGATTCCAAAAAGTTGGCATAAAGTGATTGCCCAAAATTGTCGCGCAGGCGTTTCAGCTGTTTCTTGGCTTGGCGACGAAGCCCTGCTTTGTCGTAAAGCAAGCCGACTTTGCAGACCAATCGGGGGCTGTCAGGATAGGTCTGCATGTTTGACAGAGCCTCACGTAGCTCTTCATTGGCATTTGGTCTAGACAGTTCCGAGAACCACAGGCGCACTTTGCTGTAGCGCATGAACAGCACGAACAATGTGGCGAGAACGATATGCACCGCAACTAGTGGCAAGCGCTGATCCACCGCTCCATCTGTAAAAGCAATCTGCCAGCGCACACTGCCCAGTCCAGCGATCGATAAAAGTGGATCGGCGATCAAGTTCAGTGCTAGCAGAAAGACTGATGTATAGCCAATTATGGTGGCGAAAAATGGATGCGGCTTGAAAAAGAGGGCTGGTAAGAGACAGAGCGCTAGAACGCTGGTGGCGATAGAGCCTGAGAACAAGACTGGGATTATGTAGTCAGTTGGCAAACCGGCAGGCAAGACGTGGTACCAGAGAAGCCCGTAGCTGAAGGACCTGACATAACCGCCAAGCAGGTCGCAAACCATTGAAGTAGCGCGCAGGTCGAGCAGCAGAGTCAGAGGAAAGATGAGGAAGACGACTACTCGCCAGGCGAAGGCTCGGTCTTCTTCATTTAAATCTTCTTTGGTCAGCCTGTCACGTTCGGACCACAACCGCCAGATCGTGTTTAGTCCCACGAGTGCTGTTACGCCGGTCACGCACCACAGGTATACGTCATTCATGTTCATAGTGTTGATAAGGTTGCCGGTTCGGTAAAAAATGTACTCAATTGGCTTGTCATTATAGGTGTCGCTCACATGACAAGCCTGAGAAGAATTTATTGCTGCGGAGTCTGAAGCTTTCTTGCCAAACCGATCTCGACGTGAACCATATCACCGAGCTTAGGATCCAGCCATTTGCAATTGGACAGATCTTCCAATTCAGCCAAAGCCAGTGTGTGAAGACCAGCTTTATTAAGTGTCCGGGCCCGGTAAAACCTAGGATCGCCGAGTTCAGGCTCAATCAATGAAGCGGCTGTGAAAGCCTCCAGTGGCACTTTCCACATCTCTGGCGGCACGGGACCGTTGTGAGTCTGTTTCTTAATTTGGTCTTCAGCGAGTTGTCCCACGGACATCAATGACCGTGCTTTTAATATTGCTGAGGCGTGCGTATTAGTGGATAGCGCGGTCAAGAGCTCTTGCGCTTTGGCCACTTTGCCTCGATTTACCTGAAGCCAAGCTTGCAGATATAAAGGATCGGCAAATTGCGGTTCAATTGAGAGAGACTTTTCGGATGCTTCTTGGGCAAAACCATCCAACCCGGCTTCATAGTAGAGCCAGGCAAGGTCTAGGTAGATCTCAGCAGTTGGGTGTGTCCTTAAATCGTTGAGCAGTACATTTCTTTTGTTCGCCCAAACTGGACGAGTTCTGCAGACAAACCACAGCCGGGGCGCTTTTCCGTACAGCGCCCAGATTAGCAGTATGACAATGATCGCGTGGATGGTGCCAATGTATGGAATCCACGAGCGCACTGTAGTGTTGTAAATCGCCACCCAGTCACCGTACATGCCCAATGTGGACATCATCGCGTAAACAATGGCTGTGCCTGATATGGACCAGATCGCCAGGTAAATCAAAACTGCCACTACAGGTGGTGAGGTGACGATGAAGGCGGCAAGTAAGGCCAGAAGTCCGCAGAGGATCTCGACAACGTTGCCGGCTAGATAAATAGTCAAAATCTGCTCTGGAGTGAATATGCCTGAGGGCACAACGTATCCCCAGAGAATGCCGTAATGGAATTCGGCAATCTTTCCACCGAAAAGAAGAATCGCAGCTGCGTGTCCACACTCGTGCAAGAACACGACAACAGGCATGAGCACAAACATCGTAATGCGCATCAGCAAATCTCGATCTCGGGCCGTTACGTTTGCATCCCAGAGAGTCTGACGTTCTATCCAGGCGCTTCTAAGCGTGATAACCATTAAGGGCAAGACGATGATGATCAGAAGATCTTGTGAAGAGCTGAAGAACGGATCCATCGGCTAGCGACCAAAAACTTTCAGCAACAAAACAGACAAGAAATAAAGTGCGATTAATGCACCCATCACCATCAACATCGACATCGCAGTTGGATCTGGTGTGACGACAGCGGCAATCACAGTGATTCCAGCGACGGCGTACTTCCAAATCGAGAGCAGCAACTTAGAGCTGACGATGCCAGTGAAAGATAGAGCGAAGATCAAAATTGGTAGTTGGAAACATAAACCCATGTATAAGAGGATTGAGCTTACTAAGGAAATATAGAAGTCCAGACGTTGGTTAATGGGGCTGACCCCGACTCCGAAAGATCCGAAGAAGTGCAGCATTGGCGGCAATAGAAGGTAGTAGGCGAAGGCGGCTCCGCATACAAACAACAGCGGGCTGCCCACCACAATTGGTGCCATGATCGTTCTTTCTTTTCTCGTCAGCCCGGGCGATATGAATTGTGCAAGCTCGAAAAGAATCAACGGCGAGGAGGCAATCAAGGCGGTGTAAAACGCTACCTTGAAGAAGACAAGCACAGGTTCTTCAAGAGATAACGCTTGGAAGGAGATGTTTCCGGCTGGTGCCTCGAGATAACGAAGGATGTCCTTGGTCACAAAAAGTGCGGCGACTAAGGCGACGGCGATATATACAATCGATCTGATCAGGCGCCCGCGCAGTTCGTCGAGATGCTCGACGACGGTCATCAAGCCTTCAGCAGGCGGCTCTTCAGCGATTTCCTGGTTTTTGTAATCCAGGTGTTCTTCCAAATTTTCAAACTCACTAGTCGTCATTCTTATAAACCCAAGCGATATTTTACCGCTTCGCAGAGCCGCGTTGTCGAGCGCACTCAAATAGAACCACACCAGAACTGACCGCCACGTTAAGAGACTCGGTATCACCGACCATCGGAATTGATACCAACTCATCAGCCATTTGTGCTGCCTGTCTACTTAGGCCGTTACCCTCGTTGCCGAACAAAAAGGCCAGGGGTTGGTTCATTTCTACTTCCCAAAATGGTTTTTCAGCAGTCGGGTCAAGGGCCAGAATTCGGATATTCTCCTCTTTCAGCCGCCTGACTAATTCTTCCATTTTGACTCCGACAATCACTGGTAGTCCAAACAGCCCACCCATTGCGGCTCTCACCACTTTTGGATTGAAGGCATCCACACTTCCGGCAGTGGCTACTAAACCAGTTGCACCAAAAGCCAACGCGGCCCGAATCATCGTGCCGAGGTTACCGGGATCTTGGACGGCTTCGGCCACTGCGATTAGTGTCTTGGTGCCTTTGAAGCAATCTTCCAAGCTATACGTCTTGATTCGTCCAACGCTGATAATGCCACATGGCGTCGAGGTTGTGGACAAGTCCCGAAACAGCTTGTCATCGACAACTGTAATCTCATCGACATTCAGATCTTCATTTGCAGAAAAGCCAGTGCTCCAGTAAGACTTGCTGACGATCACATCTTGAACAGCCACGCCTTTCGACTTGGCTTCCACGAGTAACTTTGGGCCTTCCAAAAGGAAGAGCCCAAGTTCTTCTCGACCAGAACGTTGCTGCAAGCTCCGTACTTTTTTCAGTAAAGAGTTTGACGCGCTGCTGATCGATGTGATCTTCATCGCTGCCTACTTTGTCTGTCTGTGCAGGGTGAACTAATCGCTACTTAGCTGCAGCGTAAGTCTTCTCGTGAGCCTTGTCTGCTAGTTTCTTCTTCTCAGCGCGAGCTTGTCTGTCTGCATGCGCTTTCTTGTCTGATTCGACTTTTTCAGCGAGTGTTTTGTCGGCAAGCTTTTTAGCATTCAGGGCCAGAGCGGCAAATGCTTCTTTGTCTCGGACTGCCAGTTCGGCAAGTACTTTGCGATTGAGAGTGACGCCCAACTTGTCGTTTGCCCAGATGAATTTGCTGTAGCTCAATCCATTGATTCGGCATGCAGCATTGATTCTTGTGATCCAGAGACTTCTGAAATCACGTTTTTTCTTGCGTCTATCGCGGAAGGCATTTCGCCATGCTTGCATCAACGCCTGATTGGCAGCGATGAAGAGCTTTGATTTTGAGCCGCGGAAACCTTTAGCGTACTTGAGAATTTTCTTGTGGCGGTTCTGAAGAACGTTACCACGCTTGACTCTAGACATTACATCTCCTTCTTCTGATGAAACGAGTCGTGTGATTTATGTGCTGGGCTTTCACGTCAGAGAGATCTGAAGCGTTCCAGTTCGTCATCGGAGAGGAGGTTCCTTAGACAGAATCAGATGCCAGCCAGCCATTCGCCTTAGCGAAGGTATTTTGGGTAAGGGAAAAGTTCCATTACGTTGTCGTGTTGTGATTTCTCCAATGGCGCCCAGCCGCGCAAATTGCGCTTAACGCCAGGTGACATCCATTCATTGATGTGGCGCTTGCCCGACTGCTTGCGCAAGATTTTACCGGTGCCGGTAATCTTGAAGCGTCTGGCTGCGGCCTTGTTGGTCTTCATCTTGGGCATGATAGTGCTCCAGTGGCTAATCATGAGGTTTTGCCGACTATTGTCAGGGACAACAGTGAGCATTCGTGAGCCCCTGCTTGTTAGGAGGGGACGAATTGAACATGATAACACCCCTGATGTCCATTCTCGGCTCAGTCTCTATCATTCCTCAATGTTTTGATTCATATTGCCATCATTCTGTCTTGACTTCGGACCACTGCTCGTCAAATAGATTCACTGAATGAGATTCGCTTAATCATGGAGGTCTATATTGGCATTTTACTTCGCTGAATTCAGACGGTCGGGTTCAATGCTAATAGTGTAAAGGTGCGGGTTGTCGACTTCAGCTGTCACAAATCTTGCTGGCTTTTAGACTGCGGTGCGATGTAGGCTTCTTCATCGAAGTGAGGTTCACTCAATAGCCACTTCACGCCTCTTCCTGAGCCTTGATCGTTCATTAAGTATCGTAATTCGATTTCTCCATTTTCTTTTTGAACTTGAAGATGTGTCTTGCGCGCGATCAGCGAATACCGGCGGCTCTTCGAGTTACGATACCTGGCATTCCTTATCGCGTCATCGTTCAATTCGAAGATTTTTTGCAGAGCCTTTCCTGTTACTTTAATCTCATTGTCGCCTGCAGCTCTTGTGACATTACCCTCGTTCACGCGAGATCCGGGCCGAACTACAGACTCAGATGTAAGCGTGGTGTTCTCAATCACTGCTCCTCTTCCGATTTGTGCTCCTTTCGGTATAAATACGTTAGGTCCGATCACGATGTTGGGATGGAGTGAGGCTAATACCGATGGGTGAACAATCGCAGTCGTATCCAGTTTGAGACCTTCCTCTTGCTTTTTTCTACGCAGCTGAGCAAGAGGCGATTGCGATTTGACAATTAGACCTGAATCGACAAAGGCTCCCGGTGGCACGAGAGCATTGGGCTCAAGATGGGCACCTTCGGATACATAAGCACCATCGCCAATGATCACTCCTTCAGGTACATCAACTCCTGAGATATTAGCGCCATCGCCGATGATGGCTCCGGAATGCACTTTCACATTGAACAAATCGACTCTGTCTCCCACTATTGCACCTTCTTCAATAACTGAGTCAACAACCCGGGAGTTGCCGACCTTTGCGGTGCTATGTATAGAGGCTCGTGTAACCACAGCATGAGGGCTAATATTGGCGGGTCTTTCCGTTGGATCGTCGCTCAAATAAGCATCCACGCTGTAATAATTTTGTTTATCCTGGGGTTGTTCGATCGAATGGTCAGACGCCTGAAATGGTTTGGGTGCAACGATTGCATTTTCTGAAACTTTTTCTCCGTCGGCTACGCGAGCACCATTTTTGATGCTGGCTTGTGATTCCACATGAGCAAACATACCAACTACAGCATCTTCAACGACAACACGGTCCCTTATTTCAGCACCGAGCTTTAAATAGGCATGACTCAGTAATTGAACTTCATTGCCGACCTCGGCGTGTGACCCTACGTAAGCGAACTCACCGACCACCGATCGCCAGCCGATCGTGGCATGATCACTTACCACCGCCAATCTTCCGATGCGAACCTCTCTAGATAGTTTGGCACCATCCCCGATACTAGCCTTTCTGCCAATAACCACCTCTCGTTCCAGGTTGACGCCATTCCCGAGATTGGCACCATGTCTGATTTTACATGCGCTTTCTAAGGTGCAGTCTGAACCAATTACGACGTCTGGGCCAATAGAAACGTCGGGATTAACCGCAGTTCTTGCCCCTACGATGCTGCCCTGACCAATCTTGATCATAGAAGTATTCGGCAGCGGATCTGACTGATTGCCTAGTCTTCCTAACCTAGCACCTTCATGCACTATGACGTTTTCACCGACCTCGACTCCCCTGCCTACATGAACTCCTTTGCCGATAGAGGCACCGTCTCCAATTGAGTTGCCATAGTCGACGAAAGTCCTGTCGCTATAATCGGTATCCGAGAAGATCGTCACACGCTCGCCAATTATCGTCGGTCTATCTGCACTTGAGTGAATAATTACGCCTTTGTGAAGAGTCGTTCCGGCTCCCACTTGTGTGTATGGCTCGAGCCGAGCATCCTCACCAACAACCGAACCTGATTTCACAATTGCACCAGTTCCGATCCAAGCTCCCGCTTTCACCACTACACCTTCGTGTAACTCGACGCCAGACCTGACGAAGGCCCCATCCTCTACTACCACGCCCGGTCCTATATATTCAGCATGCACTTCCGCCTTTGGACTGATTTTCGCTGCTTCGGGAGAGCTTGTCGATGCCTTTCCATAATCGGGATTAGCTTCACGCCAACGACTGCGAAGACGATTAGTTTTGGTGACTTCTGTAATTTGTGAGTGGTCTGGTATCAAGTCTTCGGATGGGTCAAAGACACTGTTCGCGGCAAGCTTTGTATGTATATCGATATGAGAGCCAGGCATAATCATACAACCCTGAGGAATCTCCACTCCATCGGCTATTATTGCGCCCTCACCAATGGTAGCATCCTTACCGACAGACACTCTCGCGCCGAGAATACCTTCAATGATAGTTCCGGATCCGATCTGGCAATGGGGTCCGATCTTTGCGGTTTTTGTGATGATCGGTAATTCGCCGCGTTCTGCAAATCTCACTGATGGGTCGACAACTGCTCCCTCGTCAATTCTCGCTTTTGCGCTTGCGGCGGCGGAATTATAAGTCTCCAATTCGTTTAAGTCAGGTTCAGCGGCAATCTGTTGATTTTCTACCAGCGCACCTTCTTCCGTGGCAGTACTCTTGAGGTGAACACCCGCTAAAACCGTGGAATCCGCTCTTACTATTGAATCCACAACACGTGTGCCGACCCGAACCTTAACATTGTCTTCGATAACGCTGCCGGTGACTGAAGTATGTTCAATACTTTTCTCAGCCCCATCATGGCTTCCCTCGAGAACGACTCTGTCGCCTACGACAGAATCTTGTATGCTTACGTTCTGGCCAATGTGACCGTGCTGCCCGATGACGACGCCAGGGCCAATATTCGCCTCGCTTTCTACTACTGTGCCCTCGCCAATTCTAGCGTCTGTGTTTACAACCGCTTTGTTTTCGATCTTCGCGTTTTCGTTTACTATCGCCCTTTCGTGCACGACCGCACCGGGTCCAATCTCCGCTCCGGCTTTAATGACGGCGCCGGCTTTTATAGTTGCACCATCTCTGATCACCGCACCCGCTTCGATTATCGCCCCTTTCTCGATGGTGACGTTGTGCCCAATCCAAGCTCCGCTTCCCAAGTCTGAAGCAATTCGTGAGTTCCGGCCTACGACTACACCTTCAGAAATAGTCTTAACGCCGTCCAAAATCTCAACGCTTGGATCGATCAATGCTGTCTCATGAGCATCTACTCCAGCCGGAATATAAGATTCTCGGACTGGCAGCTGGTCAGTGTTTCGCATGTTTTCCTCCGAGTTATCGAAGATCTTTTGGCCTGAAGCATCAACTGTGAAATTATGCGAGTTGAAACTGTTGTGATCCTGACGTCCCATAAACGAAACTCCGCCATCTGATGATGGCATTACGTTATAGAGTTGTTTAGACACTCGATCATGCACCAAGTCCCCGTCTCTAACGAGGATCTTTTCTCCACTTGGTGGCAATCGTAGTTCCGCAACCTTGCCCTCATTGAATTTTGCCACCATGCCACCCCAGAGCGCATACTGAGGTGCTTCGCCGTCGTTTTTCAGGGTGGCAAGTTTTTCAAACGATTTTAAATCTGCAGGAACATAGGAGTCGAGTGCGGGACCCGAGATGACATCGACTTCGCCTGCAATATCTTTTACTAAGATATAGGGCAGTTTTACTTCGCTCTTTACGCCTTCTTTTTCCAGAGCGAATTTCTCGATCGAAGTTGGCATCGATACAAATGGCAGCTTGTTTTCTGTATACAGTAGCCTCTCATTTGGCTGCTCACCGTCCAATCTTTTCAACTCAAAAGTCTGCCCGAGTTTCGCTAGCGCGTCATAAGCCACTTTGATTTCACTGGCAGTAAAAACATGGACACCACCTTCTTTTCTGCCTAACCTAAGCAAATCTATATTCTTAGTTGTTTTTCCATACTCGCTGATGGCATAAACGTGCGGATTCTCGTCAATGCCTTCGATAGCAACGGATTTGTCTCCTTTTAATCGAAGCGTGTACCTCAGTCCGTTTCGGTCAGTTAAGGTATTTTCTGCGACAGCAAAATTCAAGGGAGCGTCAGGATATGCGTCTTCCTCCCAGCGCGATCGCTCTCTGTACACTGGTGGAATGGTGATTCCAGTGATTTGTCCGTTCGAGTCCAACGTCGCCTTGACTCTCCCAAATAATGCCGAAGGATTATTCTTGGTTTGCTTCCGATAGTCTCGATTCAGTACGGTTTGGATTTCTGACAAAGCCATGTCGATACCGCTGGTGGTGCTGACCTCGACGGGCTCTTTGGTTGATTTGTTGAAGAAGCTTTTTGTGGGTGTGTCAAGCTGCGGGTCGACCTTGGTGCCAAGTTGAGTTGGAGCATTTGCACGAGTCTCTTGAGCAGCGGAGTCTCTAAGAAACTTCTCGATTTCGCTCCCACTCATGCGCACTAAATCGGGCGAAAGGTCTCGGTGTGAGACACCCGCAATACGTTGCTCTGTATCATAAATGAGAGGATGCTCTGTGCCTGGTATAGTTGCCTCAATAGAGGCATGTATATTTCTCGCGTCCCAATGTCCATCCTGTGTGAACGTCTTCCCATCGGCTTTTCCTGAGTGAGCATCTGAGATCCATTCTGGAGCTTGTAAGGAACTGAGCACAAATCTTGCTTTGATTCCAGCTTCGTCCAAAAGCACTTTCAGAAATGCAGTCTGTTCGAGGCAGCTCATTTTACCTTCTGCGATAAGTTTTCCAAGCAGCACTCCTTGAGGTCCATCCCCTTCTTTGATTCTTCTGTCGATTTCAGCCTTCGAGGCATCGATTAACTCTTCTGAGTGCGGCAGAAATTCACGTACATAGGAATAGGCTTTAGACGCGATCGCAAGAGCATCAGTTGGTTTAGCAGGATCGAGGTCTGTGGTTTGGTCTAGAAAATTGAGTATCTGCTCTTCTAAAACCAGATCTTTCTTGCGATTAATTACGATTTCACGCCTGTCGAACTCGCTGCCTTGCGGCTTATTTCCCAGGTCAAACTCTTGTCCTCGTCCCATAATCTTGATTCCGTCAACAAACTTTTGATCAAGCTCATCATTCTTCGCCAGGGCAGCTGTCTGGATATCAGCGGCACTTGAAGCTGAAGGCGTGAGATTCGGCTCTGTGTGAGGCGCGACTGAGAAGTCTGCGGTGCTAGCAATGCCACCACTTTGTCCCGCACCACGTTCAACAATGGTCTCACCGTGTGGCGAGGGTGCTGCTTGATCTAATGTTGCTGCCATGTCGACCGGCAAGTGTCCACTAGGCGGAAGTTCGAGCGCTGACGGCGGAGTATCTGAGTTGAAGTGCTCGGCGATTGCACGATCTACGCTGTTGTCAATGAATTTCTTTGTATCGTGAAAGACTGCGGCCAAAATCCTAGCTCTTCGATGCTCAAGAGCACCACCCCCGCGCAGCATTCCGTAGAGTTCAGCAAACGCCTCGCTTCGCCCGGTCTCACCTTCTTGCATGAAATATTCAAGATCGCTAATTTTGCGTTTAGCAGAAGCAAGTCCGATTAGTTCTTGCAATCTTGCTTTTTTGTTTATTCTACGAAGATCTTTTTCATAGGACTGTCTAAATTCCTCAGAGCGTGAAATTCGTCCCAAAGCGTCGTCGATCGCATGACCGACTTCGTGACGAAGAACGCCGTCTGTTCTGTCACTAGAAACTTGCTGTTCACCCCTAGACAGATATTCCTGACTTACGACAATCGCCTTGTCACTAGGTATGAATACGCCTTCAAGGTTATCCCATTTGGCGTCAGGCTGCCCCCGTACAGGTTTGTCTTTAAGATGAGGAGCGGCATCGGTAAGCATGCGAGCTGTTTTAAAGCGATATCCCATTGCTTCCAGTAGCGCTAAATCATTTTGAGGCAACTCGTGCAAGCTGTGTCTGAGCGACACAACGCCAGTCACCGAGGCATTTTGGTTCTCGATGATAGGCAGACCTGCATCAGCCCTTATTCCCTCGACGGGCACCGGTTTCCCATGAAGACCGAATTTAAGGACATCGCCAGGCTTCAGCTCCTGAAAGTATTGACTGCCATCTGCATTAGTTGTCGGTATACGTTCGCCGTTTATGTAGGTTCCATTTTTCGAATTGTTGTCAGCTATTTTTACGACACCATTTTTGTCACTTACCACCACTGCATGTTCTCTGCCTACATTCTTGTCAGAGTCGATTTTGATGTCAGCGCCAGCCGTGCGTCCAACAATAATGGCTGTGTCAGCGGGAATTAATTGCCCATTTATTCGAAGTTGTGGCTGAATCGTAGGTGTGTTAGTTGTGTTGCCCGAAGTTTCTGAGCGAGGCGAATCTGAATTGATTGCCGTTTTTGCTTCTGTTCTCGATGCCGCTTGCAGCCGGCTCACTTCACTGCTTTGCACTAACTGATATTGATGATCTTGGACGACTATCTTCATTCCGTGCGTCTCTGAAGTCTTGAACACTATGCCATCTTTAAGGTAACGAACATCATTACCAATCTGTATCCGCTGATAGTCGTTTTTTAGTTTCTCGTCGGATACTAGCCCAAGTAACCCTGCGAAATCCTCGCCGTACCCTGGTGCGTTCAAAATGACTTTTTGCTTGCTTCCATCTTCGAATGTTGCGTAGCCAAGTCTACGATTGGCATGAATAAAACTGTCAGAACCGACTGCGATTGTGGCTTTTTCAAGTGCCATTTCGCGATCGGCAAGTGATGGCGCCCCCAAGGCGCCTGTTGGTGCAGATTGCTCTACGCTTGCATCTGTCAATGCGCGATTGTCGGCCGTGGCTTGAGATGTGGCGTCGCTGTTGGCAGTCGGTTGAACTTCGGGAGTCCCTCCAACTTCCTTGGGTCTGACTTTCACGACTGCAGGAGCGCTGGTTGGATGTGTCGGCGTAGAAGGATCGGGCGCTTTCAAAGAATGGACTGAAGTCGATTCAGAACTGAGTGATGCCCCACTTCCCGGAAATAACCGCGATTGTGACCAGGTGTCGGAATACACTTGTGCAGAGATTTTTTGCTCCCCGCGATCAAATGCTGCTTTGCTTAGCAATTGTAGGGTCCAGGGATCTATTTCTTGTCTTTGAGTTCTGTACTTAAAGTAGTCGTCAGAGGGTTTCGGTTTGTCAGTCTTCCATATTGCGGAAAATAACTTCGCCGCAAGAGCCGATTGACTTTCGTTCAAGGGTTCGTTTCCGCGACGATAGAGCGAATGAAGTGCAAAACCTAATTGCTCAGGACCAGCTTCTTTCTCCACGACACGATTCACTAAATCGCGCAAATTGTGGCTGTCTATAAACTCGTTTATTTGGGCAGAATCAAATCCCTTAAATAATTCTTCCAACTCAGATCTGGAAACATTTATGCCAGCCGTATCAGCTAAATGTCGCAACACCAAATAGCGTTGAATTTGGTGCAGAAATTCGTGGCTCACAACAGTGGCAATGTGCGAATCGCTAGCAGTCTCAACATCATGTTGGTTTAAATCTACGAAAAAGGAGCCGGCTTGCCCCCCGGTATTATTGTCCAGCTGCTTAAATTCAACTCTAAAGTTCGGTAAATGGTTTTCTTTGACGAGCTCATTTAGCACGTCTCTAATAACTTTTTGCTTCATTTCAACGCTGCCATCTGTATTTTCGAGCGCAGTTCTGAGCAATTTTGGAAAGCTGGAAACAGGCATTTCATATGCAGCGTCCAGCTTATCCAAAGCTGCACGTTCTGGCGGTGTCAATAGACCAGGATTTGAATCGATCAACCCGCTGCGGGCACCGCTCAGTAATCCTCTAGGAGAGTCAGGTTCGTGAGAAGATCGATTTACCCACAAGCCTGTCTTCGGATCTAGCTCATGAATGTTTCCAGCGTTATCGTGCCAAAAAGCTCCATAGTTGACCGCAATCGGGGCATCTCCGCGGAAGGAGACACCGGAGCCCATGCTTCGGTCCCCCCAGTAATCTTGAGCAGATTGCGGTCTGTCGACCCATAAAAATTCGCCCTCTCTGGTACTTTCAAAATTGGTCATGCCTGAACGCCAGCTATCAGGGCCGACACGTTGCCAGTAAGTAGAGTCTGCAGTCATCTCAGAAACGGACGGATGGGCACCGCTGAGCGAAGTTGTAAGTGCGTTAAAGTGCCGTTGAAGCGACTGCACAAAATTGATTTCAGCCTCGCTTTGATTTTTAGGACCAGTATCGTTAATAGTGCCGTCTAGCGCGGTGGACTTGTCACTTGTCGATACCAGGGCAGCTGTCTGGATATCAGCGGCACTTCCAGGGTCTCTTAGTTGCGATTCCAGCTCAGTACGGTCATGAAGTTGCAGCTTCTCTATTGAGGACTTGAAGAGGTTGATCTTGTCGCGAATTCCTGCTGCCTTGATCTGGTGCTGAGACTCCTCCGTTGAGTTTTGTTTGTAAAGTTCATGCGCCGCCTGCCCTTCTTTAGCAACCTCGGCTGATATAACCCCACGTTTTTGCGCCCACTCTATAAGTCCATCTAAACTCGACTCTGAATAGGTTTCGCGCTGTCTTGCAATAAAACCGGACAAGCCATCTGCTGTAGGTTTTTCTGCTTCACTCGAAAGGTCCGTAATGAATTTGATAAGCTCGCTATCTCTAATACTACCGATTGGAGAATCACCTTGGCGAACTGGTTCATTAGTATCAACTGTCAGGGAGCTGTTACCCCAATAGCTCTCGAACGGCGATTGAAGCAACGCTACATTCGAGTAGTAATCGTCGAACTGACCCTTCTTCACTTTCTTCTCAATCAGTTTCCGAAGTTCAGATCTAGTTCCAACTGCTATCGGATCATCCTTCCTGCCGATGTCGACGAACTGTCCGATTGTTGGGTCGATGATTATGTCTTCTTCAGCTGTTTTACCAGCAATGACGAGATACATATGCGGTGCAGGCTGCGGTGCGTCCGCCTTGACAACTCGCGAGTCGATTCCCTGTTCTGCCAGAGCTCTCTGTAAGGCTTCCGAGAAGTCACCACACTGCAAAAATACGTCCTCGTCCTGAATTTTTCTCCATTGCTCTTTGAAGAGTGGTGATGCTTTGACCTCTTCAATGACGCTCTTTACTTTTTCAACCGTCACTTCTCCCCCCGCGTCAATAGTCGGTGAAGAAGGATTTTCCAAGGGAGTTCTTTCTATTTGGTCGGAGGCGTCTGTCGGACGCGTGTCGTAGACAAACGAGCTCGCGGGGCTAGGCTCGCTGTGCTCGAGCGTAGCTGTGCCAATTTCGGAAGCGGCGGGGTGCAACCAATATTGGACGAGTGATTGAGAGACGTCGAGGGCTCGGTTGGGACGGACGCCGGGAATGCCCGGATCATCTGGTCCGTGCCACGAGTGTTTGCCGTCAACTGCAATACTGAACAAGCTGTTGCCAGTTCGCTCGTCGATATGTAACTCTCTGAAAGCAGGATCTCCTGGCACAGAAAGTACGATTTTGGATTTATATTGATCGTTGAACTCCCCATCCATCAAATAAGTGTCATCTTGCGAGGCCGGCAACGATTTGTGGATGTTGTCCAGAAGCCGTCTTCCCATTTTCGATATTCTGCCTGGTCCACCGTCATCAGGCAGGAAGAGCGTGTCTGCTTCGTTGTGGACAATGAATACCTTCTGCGGGCGTAAGCCATCCTTGAGCGGGATGCCGTTTATGTCCGTTGGATTACCGGCAGCGTCGACAATAGGATTGCCTTGCTCGTCGACATTGTCGAGCGAGCTGCCACCGGCGGAGCCGACAAGCTCAAAGGCCGGCTGTCCGGATTCGTTTAGCACTTTTGCTCCGATTTGATGGGCAAACAACCCGCCTTCGGAGAAGCCTATGACACCCAGTTTGCTCGTATCGACGTTGAGGTGATCTGGTAGAGAATCTACAAGCGATTGAATGTAATTGATATCGTCGAATCCAGCCCGCGGTGCGCGCAAAACCCCTGTGGTATTCCATCCGAAAATACCTCTGTCACTGCGAGCGGCAAGTGGATAGACAGCGATAAATCCTTCTTCGTCAGCGTGCCTGTTCAAGCCTGTGATCTTGGGCATGAGCCCTTCAGCGTCGCCCAAATTCATGCCATGCAAGACAAAAAGCACAGGTAGGGGTTCAGAACCATCGTAGCCTTCTGGTACATGCATCTGTACTTTTCGATCTACGCCATCAACAGTCAGATGAATTACATGCTCTCCTGGCGTAAGCGCTTCAACAGGCAATTCAAGTCCGTCAGCCGCTTTTGTGCTCCATGCAACAGAGTCTGATGCTGACCGATCTGTTGCCGATGGAGACGTGAATGAGACTTCCTTTGCTCCCTCCTGCGCCAAAGAGGTTTTTTCGCTGTCCGCAATTTCACCGGAAGAGCGACTAATCGTTATATCTCCTTGTGAGGTATGCACTATAACGGGCTCGCCAGACTGATCCGAAGATGGCTCGGGAGTTATATGAGGTTCTCTTGTCGGGTCAAATTGTTCAAGTGCACCGCTTGATAAAAGCTCGGGATTATTAGATGACGCGCGAGCTACGATTGGCTGAGGCGGCGTCGTCATCAAATCGGCAGCGTCTCGGGCAAGCGCCAAAGCCTCGGTGTTTCCTGTAAGAGTGGCATTACTAGCCGGTGCCGAATTTGATGTTGATGCTGGTTTCTCTGCGCCTGACTCAACTTGGCGTTTGTCGGCCGTGCGGATTGTATTTATCAGTTCGTGCAACTGCTCAGATGTAAGAGCCTTGAGGTCCGCAAGTGAGCGCAGAGCAATCAGTCTGCTCGCTAAGTGAGAAGGTAAGCCGCGAGACTCCAGTAGTCTACTAACTTCGGAAACTGAATGACTATCGATAGCAGCTGGCTCTGGCCGAAGTGCTGCCCCTTGCGTTCCGTCTTGACCAGTGTTAGTACCCTCTTGCGTGGTCCGCGACGATTCTATCGTCTTGCTGTCTTTTGCTGCGACATCTGCTCGTTGAGCTGCGCGATTTAGTACTTCATTTCGGACTCCACCGAAATTAACCGTCCCCTCAACAGCTACATCTATTTTTTGTGCGTCGGTCGGAGTGGTGCCTCCTGACACTGATCTTCTTATTGGTTCAGGCGGTGTGGACTGTGCCGAATGTGCTCCAATCGCCGCTCCAGTTGCTCCTGGCCCCGCTGCCGATGAGTTTCCTGCTTGTGGAGTCATGCTTGTCCGATCAGATGCATTGGCATGGTCGCTAGCACGAACAATGTTCGCAGCTTGAGAATCGGGTGACTTCGATACTACAGCTGGTGCATCCACATGTTGGGTCGGAGATAATGGGAGGAGGTCGCGGGCTAGCGAAGCATTGTCTGAAGCATCGCCTGATCTGCCTGAATTAATGCCTGACGCAGTGCTATCTGACTTAGCGCCACCTATATTTGTAGGATGAGTATTGCCAGTTTCTTGTACTGTCGAATCCCCTGAACGTAGGTGCGAACTGGCTGCAGTGCTTTGACGAGATAAGGTGACAGAATTCGGCGCAGCAGGCTGTGGGGATCCGAGGGCAGGTCTAATCGGCGATGATGATGCGCCAGAAACTATTTGTCTCTCTGACGACGGTTGTTTGTTGGAAGGCACTGTAGGACTATAGCTTCCATCATTGGCTTTTGCGCTTGCACCTCCAGGAGGTGAAGCGTCGTAAGGGTGGACCGATGAATTGGGATTGCCGCCGTCGAGAGATCGAGCCAAAGTAGGTCCCGGTGCACCGGAGTAACCTGCACTCGAGCTGCCGTCAGAAACAGGAATAACATCTCCGTGACCGGTAATAGAAGGCGTGCCAACCCCAGAGCCAGAACCGGGACCAGAGCTAGAGCTTGAGCTTGAGCTTGAACCACTGGCGGTAGTGCCACGTGAGACAGCAGCTGGATCAGAAATCGAATCTGGCGCTATAGCAGTCTCTACTTTGAGAGTAATTGGATTGGCGGCAGAGGAAACAGTATCATGGACAGTAGCAGCACCGTCTGAGCTAGATACAAGGGAGAGTACAGAGTCTGCATTGCGAGTGATTGGAGCACTGGATCCGGGCGCGGTACTGTCGCGGAAGGTAGCATTGGTGCCGGTAGTCAAAGTGGAAGATGGATCAGTATTGCGCACCGTTTGATCAAGGCTACTCGAGCCAGTAGTGTCGCGGATGGTAGCACTGGTACCAGCAGTCAAAGTGGCGGATGGATCGAAACTGCGCACCGTTTGATCAAGACCACCCGAACCAGTAGTGTCGCGGATGGTAGCACTGGTACCTGTAGTCAAAGTGGAAGATGGATCAGTATTGCGAGCAGTTTGAGCGAGATCACTGGAGTTAGTAGTGTCGCGGATGGTAGCACTGGTGCCAGTAGTCAAAGCAGAGGTTGGATCGATAGCGCGCACCGTTTGATCAAGACTACTCGGACCAGTAGTGTCGCGGAAGGTAACGCTGTTACCAGGAGTCAAAGTGGAAGATGGATCCGTACCGTGAGCGGTGACATCAGCCACACCACCTTTGTCTTGGAGGCTGAAAGTGGTGCCCGGGCTAGCGGTCGAGCTGGAAGTCGATTCTCTACCTATAGCACTTGAATCGTTCGTCCCAAGATTCGTCCCAGGATTGTCGTGGGCCCCTAAGCTGGTAACGGAACCAGTGGACGAATCTGAATTTAGAGCTGTGGCAGCTAAATCTGGATTGCGAACTGTTGCCTCAAAGACGTGCGGAATTGGGTCTGGAACTGGCACTTGCGGCGTGCCCGCTTGAGCGGAAGCAGATAAAACTCGATCGGCTGCAATAGTGGATGCATCCGTTACTATTGATCTTTCATTAGTGGTGATGCCCGGTTTTAATTCAGAAGTATGCGTCGCTGAATCTACGGGTCCGGTAGCAGATTGGTGAGGACTGGCAAGGTCAACTGGCTGATGAAGAACTGGGGTTCGTGGCAATGTAACGTCGCTTGTAGTGACGACGTGAGCAGCCAATGTATTTGTGGAGCTTGCTAACTGCTTTGAGCCGGTTCCGTTTGGATCGTCTAACCTATTAGTGGGCGACGTATCTACGGTTGTGGGACCGTGCGCACCTTCGAAAGTTGGCACCGCGGTTGGTGTGATAATGCCGTCATTTGGTAGAGCAGATGGACTAGGAGTTGTGCCGTCACTTAAAGTGGCATGCGGGTCCTCAGCCAGCGTATCGTGCCCTTTAAGTCCGCCGAGCGCCAACAGACTGCCTGGCAGATTACCCAAATTTGTGACGTCAACCATTTGAGCCAGGCTGCCCTCAAACGACGTGAGCACATTTTTTCCATTTATTGGCGCGGTGAAGCTGGCACCGACAGCGCCTCCAAGCGCCATATTGACGCCACCATGTGCAAATCCGGCGGCTCTAGCTTTTAAAGTTCCCGCTGGCACTAAGGATTTTTCTGCGTTGGCCGCGTCTTGAATTACCTGGGGCAATTGACCGCCTACTTCTTTGGCAAGCGATAAAGCCTGTTCTGGAGCGAGCCCTGGTGCCGCCTCACTGATCGCCTTATGAAGTTCCGCTTCGGATGGCGCGGCCCCGTCTTGAATCGCGGTCCTATAAACGTTGGATATGGTGTCGTGCAATGAAGCACGATCCGAACTTAAAACTACCGATCCGGATTTGTCTATAGCACCACTGGCGGCATCACCGAAAACTGAACTTAGGGCTTTGTCAGCCAGTAAGGAACCTGCCTTCGAAGTAACAAGCCCCAATGCCTTTTCTGCTACTCCAAAGCCAGCGAAGTTTCCGACACCTAGTAAAAAGTTTTTGCCAAAGTTGTTGAATGATCCAGTCGAGGCAGCAGTTAAGCCGGAATAGGCGACGCCGCTCAACCCTAAGCGCGTTGCTTGGTAGCCAATTCGTCCGGCGGTACTCAATCCACCTTCTGCAACACTCGCATTCGCCTGAGAACTACTATCCAGAAAAGCTTTAGCGGCGGTTCGCAATCCCGTTTGTTCCGCGGTCCCGGCGCCGCTCTCAGCCAATAACGAGGCGCCTGAGTCTATTACTGCGCTGGAGCCTCCTTCAGCCAACACTGCTACTCCGCCCTCTGCAACTACTCCAGCAGCTGCTTCGCTTGCTGTTTCTGCAACCAGCACTCCAAATAGTCCAGCGTCCGCAAGTGCTCCCACTCCAGTGGAGGCTAGCGCGCCGGCGGCGACAAAAATGCCAAGCTGCAGTGCGCCGCTCTCAATTTGGCTGAACATTCCTGGGTGATCGCTTTCATACTTTTTCCGGGCCGTTTCATATGCGCTTTGCGCCTGGCTGACCATTTGGTTAAAAGAGTTTAGCTGTTCCGGAGACAACTGATGACCGCTGGCATTGGCTTGTGCCACTGCGCTGACAAAATCTTGCATTGTTTGAAAGCCGGTCAGTCCGCTACCGTTTTCTGTTTGACCACCGTAGTTGGCGTTGTGTACAAGTGTATTCGCCAGGTCAGTTTGTGCATTCACTTTAGTGAGAGACAACGTGTCGAGATACTGTTGTCGCTGGCTCGGGTCGATTTTGCCGATCACATCGTTTGCTAGGTTGCCCCCGTATTTTTGTGAATACTCATTCTGGAGAGCGGCAACATAAGCGCTTCTTTGAGTTTCCGGAACGGCTTGAATTTGAGCGAACAAGCTTTGATAATCTTTGGTATCATGCAGCGCAAAAGCGCGGAATCGATCGGCTAGATCCGGTTGGCCGGCCGTTGTGTTTGAGGCAGCAGGATTGTTCATGACTGCTTTGGCAAGCTGCTGATCGCCGCTGCCTAAATTGGAGATGAACCCTTGCACCTCGCTTTGTCCTTTTGGTCCGCTTTGAGCGATCTGTGCAAGTTGACCGTAGATGTAAGTTTTGTCCGCTCCAGCGGACCATTGATCGCTTAGTGATAATCGACCTTGCTGGAAGAGAGTTTGCGCTTGTGAGTTGCCATAAACTTGCTTGGCATATTCGGTCAAGGCATTTACGGTTGCTTGATCTTGCGAACTGGTTGTTTTTCCAGAAAGTTCATTCCTCCAGTTTGGATTTTGCAGAAGTGTTTGTAACTCTTGCAGCGTCTGCCCTTTGTTCGCTTTTAGAGCGTCGTTTGCACTCGTTTGCTTGCTCTGAAGATTCTCCATTCCTTGAAACGAGTGCTCGAAATGTCCGGTAGCGATTTGTTGCTGTAAGGATTGACTTGGTGCCTCGGCGTTGGCGATGCTTGCCAGCAGAGTATTTGCGGCATCAGGAGTTGGCGGTTTACCAGTCGCGCTCACTTGAGAGAGCAGTCTGTCTGCCAAGACTTTTTCAGTGCCAGTCAATTTATTTACGTATGCATTAACGTCGCTCCTCAATTGAGTGTCACTTGGTTCTGCTTTCTGCGTGCTGTTTCCTTTTGCGAATGCCGCTGCGTCAGCCGGATTGAGGTGTTGCAGGGTGTATAGGATGTTGGAAGGGCTTGAATCCAGCGCCATAGCATTTTTGAATGATTGAGTAATTCCTTGATTACTGACGGCAGTTGCGCCAGCTTTAGACTCAAGTAGATTCATCACCTGCTGCGCCTGCTCTGGCCCGGCATATTGTGTCAGGCTGGTCCTGAGTTGGTTTAAAAGTGCAGGTCCAGCTTTTGGATCATGCAACTGATTCCAGACTTGTGGATTAGTTTGTGGACTAATGTTTTCCACGGCTCGAATTAAACTATCGCCTGCACCAATGTGGCCGGTCAGCGATCCGGGCGCAGCACCTTTCGCCGATGCTGCGTCCACACTTGAGTAAATACCCGCCAGCTGCCCGACAAGCGACCCACCCGTTGTCAGCTTATCTTCCCACTGCACGACATCGGCTTTGCTTCCTGCCTTTGTGAATGCTTGATGCAGATTTTGATAAAGATGAAGGGCTTGGATGTCGTTAGGATTGGTTGGTTGCTGTGACGGCGAGGCTGAAATTTCTGCTGCAAGTTTCTGACCTTGTATAAACAATTGCCTTTCGTTTGTGTTTCCTGAAATGGCAGATTGAATGGCATTAGTGATATCTGTTTTGTTGCTAGCCTTATTGCTTGCGCCGTTGCCACTATCGAACGACGCGATGGTTGTTAGAGACACGTAACCATGATTGAGAATGTCTTTAGCGGCGGCCTGCGTCTTATTGTCTTCACCGCTGAATTGATGTTCGATTTGAGCGACAAGCGTTGGATTGGCGAGGATTTCACTGCGTGCTTGGGCGGCCGCTGGTGAATTACCACCGATGGTATTTTGCAACAGGGACAATCCATCTTGGCTGCCTTGTCCAAACTTCGATGTGGTATATGCCAAATTGAAGTCATCGGCCGCAGTGCGCTGGTCACTTCCATACCGGCCAGTATTGCCACCAAGCAGAACTCCGGGGCTCTTGTCTGTGCCGACTATAGCCTGAAGATCCTTACCAATACTGTCTTGACCGTCGCTGAATTGTTTGACTAAACCTTGGAGACTGAGCCCGCCATCCTGCTTTTTAAGCCCCGACTGGAGTTGATCGATTTGACTGTGAGTTAGTGTGCTCAGATAATTGACCAGAGCGATGTTGGCACTATCTTTATTTTGGGTTGTCGATGCAAGCATGAGGTTAACGTCGCCGACAAGGTTGGGGCCATTGTCTGGCTTGGTTAGAACATTTTGGATTTTGAGTGCATCTACTCCCTGGAAGTTCTTTTTTATGTCGTCGGCGAGCGAGTAGTGAGACGTGTTCGCTGGTGTTTCTTTCTGATAAATCTCAGAAAGCGATTGGATGTTTTTTTGACCCAGTCCATTCAAGAGGCGTGTAACCTCCTCTGCATCCTGTCTGTTACCAATTGCGTCCTGCAGCTGGTGAGCAGTGTTTACAAGTTCTGTGTGACTGAGCGGCTGCGTCTGAGTTTGAGCAGACGCTGAAAGGGAATTATCGCCAGTCGCTTTCCGCAGGGCTGCGGTTAGAACCACGTCTTGATTGTTTACAAGCTGCCCGGAATTGTCTTTGGTACTGGCTGCTTTCTGCGGGGCAGTGGGGTTGTCTCCGCCGGCGTTGGTAAAAGCTAATTGAGGCAGAGTCTCTGGTTTCTTCTGCACATCTGTATTGCTATTATGATGCCACGCTGCCAGAGGATCATTGCTTGCGGCAAACTTAAAACTATCAGCTAACACATTTAGCTGGTTTGGTGTTTTGTGAGAATCAACGAGCATTCTTTCGTGGCGCACTTTTAGCTCTTGCGCTCTTTTTTGCTCTTCGATTTTTTTTTGTGCCGCCTCTCGAGCCTTTTCAGCTGCAATTTCTCGAGCCTTCTCGGCTTTTGCTTTCGCGGTAGCAGCAGCCTCGGCACTAGAATTTGATGACATGTTAGACACGCCCCACAGTAAAAAGAAACTGATAAGAGAGCTGCTCTTGTTCCATTTTGTGCCCGAAAAACTGGGAACCTAAAACTGGTTTATTTACCTGAGTGTTCAATAGTCGCTTTTACCGTTTTACGGCTTTCCATGTTCTAAATTGTCGCACTGTGCAACCCTAAAAACGGGTTGGTGAATTCGATGTGTTGGGATCGTGTAGGAAAGCGATCGTTGCCACCGTATGATGGACCAAAACGAGGATTTACATTGGCGTAAGCGCACTCATAGATGTTCGTAGTTTCCGTGCTTCCGCTAGATTGATTATGACCATCGCCGCCATGTTCAAAATTTTGTTTGGGCTCACTCAATTCAAGTTCATCCTTTGCAATGGAATGCCAGATTTGCTATTTCAGATGTTGCGCTAGTAAGGTGAAAATTCAGTGCAAGTTTTGATTCTCCGCTCACTTTTGCGTGACCGCGAAAGAATGAGGAGACGCCTGCTAATGCGGGCAACTCGCTGGGGGCAAGCTGAATTCTTGATGTAGCGATGACCTTTTAAAAGCCGGCGCTACGTCTAGTACGTGTTTTCAGGTGGGCCGCTTGAACATAACAGCTGTCGACCGTTGTTGTCAAGTAAATCTTGTAAGTTTGGGCAAACGTCCTTTCAACAATCAAGCGGTGCGAAATCCAAGACACAGCCGATTGGCATCCCTTAAAATGGCAAATGCAATTACCTTTTAATTTTCCACCATTGGAGCATTCAATTTATGAAACGAATAGGGCTGTTTCTCGCTATTGTGGTTGCTGTTTTGCCAAGCGTTGCTTATGCCAAACCGCTTGAACAGAAAGATACCGATGCCATCGTGCAGAAGTTTCAGTCTGATTACGCTGACACTTTTAATCGACGAGATGCAAAAGCGATGGGTGCGCTTCTCACTGAGAATGCCACTATGCAAAACGAATGGGGTGACGTCAAACAGGGACGAAGCACATTGAGTCACTTGTCGCGGGACTGATGGCAAAATTACCAACTGGTACCAAACTCGAAGACACTGCGTTGGTGTCTCAATCCGTCGCACCAAACGTAATTGTCAGTCAGGGCCTCTCGCATAGACTCGTTCCGAATGAAGAACCAGCGCAAATGTTTTTTTCCAGAGTATTGGTGCACGAAAAAGGTCAGTGGAAAATGGCTGCCACTCAAATCGCCAGACCATCAAGTGTGCCCAAGCCCATCGCTAGTCCATCCGCAAAATGAAAAGCGAACGTCCTCGCTATCTTGAGACTTGGTGGTATTTCGCACATTGCATAGGCATTGAATGACCTTGATGCCAGTCTCGAATCTACCGTTGCTTCGAATTTACCCGTTTTCGGGAATTTACATACGAGTTTAGTGGCCCTAGAATATTATTGTGACGCGCATCTGCGCGAACAACAAACAATTGAGGAAGTGAACATGACGAAACTATCGTGGCATGCTGCCGCGGTGACCGATCGCGGTCTGAAACGACTAGAGAATCAAGACAACTACTTTGTCAGCCCGGACGACTGTGTCTTCGCCGTCGCTGATGGTATGGGCGGCGCCCGCGATGGGGCTGTAGCTAGCAGGCTGGCGATTGACACTGTGAAACAGCGATGGAACAATACCAAGCCTGAACGTTTCTTTTCAGGAAATACGCAAAACTGGCTTGTCGACACGGTCGCTGAGGCCAATCTCACCATATATGGTGTTTCCGGTAAGGACGATTCTCCAAACCGCATGGGCACCACTCTGGTGATAGCTGCTCAAACCGAAGACGGTAAAATGGAGATTGCCCACGTCGGCGATTCGCGCGCATACCTTGTCCGGGGCGGCAAAGCCGACTCGCTCACCTTCGACCATTCAGTTGTGATGGAAATGTATCTAAAAAAGCAGTTGACGAAAGAGCAGGCATTCGACAGTGTATACAAAAATCTGCTGACACGCTGCCTCGGTCATCATGACGTTATCGAAATCGACAAAAACGTAATCGAGCCTAGACCGGGTGACTGGATTGTCCTATGCAGTGATGGTTTGAATTCGGAATTGCGAGACGAGGAAATCGCCACACTGGTTGGTTCTTCCCGAACGCCGGATGAAGCCTGCAAAAAATTGCTCGACAGCACAAAGGAACACGGTGCCAGCGACAATGTGACGATTGTTGCAGTTCACTATTACGAAGAAGCCAAAACCACGCTCCGCTAACTCATCATCAGGAGTATTTAGCGAATTTCCATACAGCTCAATTAAGCAAAGGCAATCGATCAAATCTACAGCTGTAACCTGCTCCAACAAAGGCTGCTGGCGCTGCCTTATTCATTCCGAAACCAAACTGAATGTCTATCTGGTTGTTCTTATTGAGCTTGCGCACGGCGCCCGAGTGAAAAATATTCAGAGGACCTTGATGGTGCGTGTAAAAACCTCCATATTCCACAAACGCTGAAGTACGCGCACCAAAGGCTCTATTAAGCATAACGAAGTTTTGATATTGAACGTCGCTGCCGGAGTTGAGTACGAGTATTGATTGCATGCCGCAGAAGGACCAGTTTTTTGTCAAAGCTTTGGTGAAAGGAACGCGTAGAACTGGTTGAGTGCCCGTGCCGGAAACGAACTTATTGCCGGTCGGCACCGTCACACCACCAATAACTGCCACGTTTAAGTCTTTAAAATGTGTTCCAACTTGTCGTTTTAGACCGATTTCTTGAAGATCGGAAATACCAGTTAGTGTGTTTGAAGGGGCGGAATTCACCGTCGTTAAAGCACTTAGGCTTGAATTTGATACCGTCGTCATGCTTGCGCCAGGGCTGTGCAGCAAAACAAAATTTGGTACGAACATCTGAAATTCGGTTTTAGGAGTCAGTCCAATCCTGACTTCGGTTTCAGATATGTCGAAGTAGTTGACGCCGTGCTGAAAGTGCTGGTAGAGAGCTCCGTTTTCAAGTTGGACACTTCCCTTCGGCACCACCAGCGGTGAGTCCATGAAGCTAGGTCTGTTGGTATCAATGTCATCATCTTTGCTCATCCCTAAAGCTGCAGGGCAAGCACATGGAGAAGTAAATGTGAACAGCAAAGCCGACACCACTATCAGTAGTTCTACCCAGAGATCAACACCACAACTAGCTACCTTTATCATCACATCGATTTTAACAGCGAAACGTAATCCTAGTCACTGAAACGACGCTATCTAAGGTGTGGCTAGACGTTAAGAATGTATCAAGACAAGACTACCCTGCATAACAATGGAAAAGATTGATGGCCTTCAAAATTTCGCCGGTAACAGCTAGTCTGGGACTATGGTGAGTTGAGGACGTCCGGGGTTTGGTGACAGAATCATCAAAATACTTTTTCCTTCCATCTTTGGTTCTTGCTCAATTACTGCGACATCTCTCAATTCAAAAGCAAATTTTTCCATGAGTTTCATCGCTAATTCTTTGTGCTGCATCTCGCGACCACGCAGGATCGTCAACACTTTCACTTTGTCACCAGCACTGAGAAATTTACGTGCGTCTTCAAGTTTGTGCAGGTAATCATGCTGCTCAATTTGGTAACGCAGGTTGATTTCTTTGACATCGACAATGTGATGCTTGCGCTTGGTCTCTCGATTTTTCTTTTCTTGCTCAAATTTGAATTTCCCATAGTCCATGATCTTTGCTACGGGTGGATTCGCATCCGGCTGCACGACGAAGAGGTCAAGCCCTTTTGACTTCGCAATGTTGATTGCATCTCTGGTTGTGACGATGCCTAACTGGGTGCCATCTTCATCGATCAATCGAAATTCACGATCACGAATTCTCTGATTTAAAAGTGGTGAGCGTTGCCGCGGAATTCTAACATTGGTGAATTTGGCGACTGGCGGATTTGTATCTTGCTGCGCGATGACCAAATGGAAACCGGCGTCCTTAGCTAATTTCAAGGCGTCACGCCACGGCATGATACCGAGATCATTTCCGTGTTGATTTAAGACACTTACGAGCCGCGTTGGATCGCTGCCGTCAGTTCCGCCACCGTTCATGGTGCCACCAGAAGCCGGCTGGAAGCCGGCGCTCCCAGGTTTAGATGCCGGCAAGATGCCGGCGCTCCCAGGGTCAAGCCGTTGGCCTTTCGCCAGGGTCAAACCGTTGGCTGTTCGCTAGGGTCGATGCTCTGCTTGCCGCTACCAGGTTGTTTCAGAGGAGAGAGAATCATCAAGACGCTCTTTCCTTCCATCTTTGGTTCACGGTCCATCAAAGCGATTTCTTTCAGCTCATCGGCAAACTTATGCATTAGTCTCATCGCCATGTCTTTGTGTTGCATTTCGCGTCCACGCAGAATGGTCAAAACTTTGATTTTGTCGCCGTCGTTCAGAAATTTATGAGCATTGCGCAGTTTGACCTGATAGTCATGCTCTTCAATCTTGTAGCGCATCTTAATCTCTTTGACATCGACAATATGATGCTTGCGCTTTGTCTCTCGATTCTTCTTTTCTTGCTCGAACTTAAATCGCCCATAGTCCATAATCTTGGCTACAGGCGGATTAGCATCAGGCTGGACGACAAATAGGTCCAATCCTTTTTCTTTTGCGGTGTTTAACGCGTCTCTGGTCGGGACAATTCCCAACTGAGTGCCGTCTTCATCGATCAATCTAAGTTCGCGGTCACGAATCCTCTCGTTTAAGAGTGGCATGTCTCGTCGTGCTTCCGGTCGGCGGGGATCGCCTTTGTCTACGCTCAATATCACCTCGTTGTCAGTGGGGAACTAAAACTTGCCGAAGGGGGGACTTGAACCCCCAAGAGATTGCTCTCACTACGACCTGAACGTAGCGTGTTTGCCATTTCACCACTTCGGCATTGTGGGAAGCGCAGATTAGCCTTGCAGTAACTGCTTGGCATAATCCTGTAGCCTATGCAGCAAGCTGCTCGGCATAATGATCTTACAACACTATTCTGTGGCGTCCACATTAAGTGCCATAGTCAAGCATAGGTCACAGCTGAGCCGCGATCTATAACCATTATAAGCGTTGGGTTGTGCGGAAAATATCGGTTTAGCCGTCAGCTGTGTAAGGCATGAGGGCAATATCTCTGGCACGCTTGATCGCGACGGTTAGGACGCGTTGGTGACGGGCGCAGTTGCCGCTGATGCGACGTGGAAGGATTTTGCCACGCTCGGTGACGAATTTCTTCAAGCGGTTTGGATCTTTATAGTCTACGAAATCCACTTTATCGGCACAAAAGCCG
Source organism: Candidatus Melainabacteria bacterium (assembly GCA_003153555.1). Lineage (GTDB taxonomy): Bacteria > Cyanobacteriota > Vampirovibrionia > Obscuribacterales > Obscuribacteraceae > PALSA-1081. The sequence goes on from PLZS01000155.1 coordinate 67,940, forward strand.
CATGTCTTCCGGCGACGTGGTGGTGAGTCTGCTGATTGACGCATAATGCCTTCCTCTTTCCTTATTTAGAATGGGATCTCGTCTTCGGATGCGAAGATAGCGTCGAGATCCTCTGCCTTGTTTGATTGCCCTTTGGGACCGCCGGTCTTAGCACCGGCACGAGCTAACTTTGGCTCTCCTGCATTACTGTCATCTGATGCGACGCTGCTGCTGGCACCGCCAACCACCGCCGACAAGTTCTCGACTGCGATTGCGTCGATTTCAACGTCACGACGACGCTGACCATCTTGTCCTTGGAAGTTGTTGATCTGCAGCCGTCCGTCAACGGCAACTAAATCACCCTTCTTGATCTCTTGAGCACAACGCTCAGCGAGATCACGCCAGGTTACGATTTTGACAGCAGCAGTTTCAGTTGCACCGTCTGAGCGCGGCGCGGATTCAACCGCAATCGCGAACTCAGTCACCGCAACGTTTGTGGATGGAGTAAAGCGCTTTTCAGGTGCTCTTATTACTCTTCCAGAGACAACTATTTTGCTTAAGCTCATGAAAATCCCTGATGTTGTGTGGGTATTACAGAGTCTTTGCGGACTCTTTCTCGTGGATAACGATAAGCGAACGAATGATGTCTTCAGAAATAGTCATCAT
>PLZS01000194.1 GCA_003153555.1 Candidatus Melainabacteria bacterium
TGGGAATGTTTCGATTAGACCACCTGTGGATCTGTATTGAAATTGATCCAAAGGCCGATATATTTGTCTCCAAGGGTCAGCACTTGGAACGATTTATGCTTTAACGTCAGCTCTGGTCTGACAAAATCATTTCCTTTTCCTTCTCCTTCGCCTATTCAGCAACGGACAAATTTGACGACATTTTCGGCTCAGACTGATGATTCTGATCTAGCCTGACAACCAAAACAGAACATGGAGCTTTTGCGACTATCTCTCGCGAAACACTGCCCAACAGAAATTGTTTGAACCCACTGCGCCCGTGTGAACCAATGACGATTATATCTGCGGGCCATTTACGTGCTTGCTCAACTATAACTTTTGTAGGCAATCCCAATAGGACATCGGCGTTGATCAAGGCAGGCTTGCTGAGTTTGTCGTGCAGTCTCTTTATTGCAGCTTCTATCATCTCTCGAGCCTCGCTCGCATATTGATTTGTAGCCGGCTCTAGAAAAGGTGCATAAGCGATCGCCGGATGCTCATTTACCATAATCGGATTCATTACATGAATCACTCGGAAGCTTGCATCACGATACAGTCCACAATCGGCGACAAAATCGATTATCGCAGCACTACTAGACGGATCGTCTACGGCGATCAGGACTCGCATCGCACATCCTCATTTACCTAATGCATATACTATTGCAGAATAACTAGTTAGGAACATCGTCCGTCTGGACTAGAACCAACCAAGCTCGGCCAGCCAATCAGACCAAGCAAACCGCAGTGAAAATGTAACACTAAGGCTGTTTTATTGCAGCAAAAATTGACTGCTCCATTGGTCGTCAACAATTACATCCAGATCTTCCATCCGCGAAGAGATGTTTCTGTGAAATTCAAATGGATTAGCTAAAACAGTCCAAACCTTCTCTGCCGGTTCAAGAATGAGCACCTGTGCATTCACGTACCTCGTCGAACCTACTGATACGGTACGTAGAACAACGCTTCCGCTCTCCAATTTAGCCTGCAGCCCATCTTCTTGCTCATCAGCGCATGCTTCACTGTCGATGATACCAATCGATAAAATGGCGATCAACGTCCAGAGAAAGATGCTAAGTCTAAAATGCAGCATGAGTGTATGAGAACAGTGATGGTGCGTGTTGACGGCGGTTTAAATGCGAACTCGGCAGGCGATCAGAATTGAGGTACTTCTCACTCGGACGGATGACAAAATATCGACCGATCTACGCATGTAATTTGGAACGAACTGGCAGAGAATGAAACTAACCTGGCAATCCACATAGGCAACAGAGCTTTAAGGAGCACATGCTAATGAGTAAAAGCAATACAATCTCACCACTGTCTTCTAAACACAAAGCACCAGAACACCATAGAGTCAAGCCGGAGCAGCATCATCGAGCCTTTCATGTGCAGCCGGGACATTGTTATTGCCCCAAATGCGGTGCAGTAGGTTTCCACAAGCATTGGTATTTTGCTCCTGAGCAAGAACACATTCTCAGGAAAGACAAGAATGCTAGTCAAGTTTTATGCCCGGGTTGCACGAAAATTGAGCAACAATTATATGAAGGAGAGGTTATTCTGGCTAACTCCTGTTTCTCGACTTTGAGTGGAGAAATCATAGCGCTGATTAAGCACACGGAAGGTGTATGCTGGCATAAGAACCCGACCGCAAAGCTGGCAGGTGCTGTGGAAGAGGAAGAAACCATTCACGTTCTGACAACCACAAAATTTCTCGCTGAACGGATAGGCAAGGAGCTGCAAAAAGCCTTCAAAGGCAATCTTAATGTTAAACGCACTGAGCAATTTGTGCGAGTTTACTGGACAGATTGAAGTCGTTTCAATCAAGCAACTTGAGTAGTGCGATTGCATTCCAGCGAACGCACATGTTCCTGGTAGAGGAAAATGTGCGCACAGCCTCTGAAGATCTCGAGGACCTGAATGAGCAGCGAGTTCGTCTGGAGAAAGTCGATTTTTGGTGCCAGCAAATTTCGAGAAAGATTTCTGGCAGAATCAGTAGCACAACAGAACCGAAGGATTCATCAAGTCAGGATTTCTCTGTCAGGGTTATCCTCGAGAATCCACAAGCATTGCTGAGACCGGGCATGATCGGGCAAGCAAAAATATTCGTCAAATGATTCGCTGAGCAACTTTTTGGTTTAGAGAGGTCTGCTTTGTTACCTCCTCATCCGAAAGGAGCATCGACGATCATGCTCTAGAATCATGAACATTTGGCGCTGTCGGTTCAAAATGGTGGAGTCAGAGTAAAGTCAAAGGGAGTTAAGTCAATGAGCATACTTAGTTTCATTCTTTTTCTAATAGTCGCATCAGTCTGCGCTTTCTTAGCGGAGCGACTGGTACCCAACTCTGTCCCTGGTGGCTTTCTGACGTCAGCAATCGTCGGCATCATTGGCGCCTGGGTCGGAGGCAGTTTGATGGGTCACATTGGACCGGATCTCGCCGGAGTCGCGCTGATTCCTTGCATACTTGGTTCAGCACTACTCGTCTTCGTGGTATCGCTATTTTCGCGAAGCTTCAAGAGCCGGCACGCTTAATCAATAATTGGAACAGAGGGATCACGTATCTGTGAACTCCACATCAAAGAGGACATTTTTATGATTTACACATTGATATCGCTACTAGTACTTTTTTGGTTGGTCGGACTGGTCACACACATTGGCGGCTCATTCATTCACGCACTCCTTGTATTGGCATTGATCGTATTTGTGTTCAATCTCATCACAGGCAGACGAGCAAGCGTGTAATGGCGAAACGACTAACTAGAAATGCGAATGCGCGCTCACCGGCCTTAATCGACAAGTGAGCGCGCCTGTTGCTATCTTTTGAGCACAATGTGATAATTCAATTTCACCAATGTGATAGGACCTTGATGCAACAGTTCCGAATTAGAATTTTGCCTGCAGCGCTCATTTGTCTTTCTTTGTTGGTGCCGAACGTATTTGCACCCGTCAATTCGAAGACGAAAGCTCCGCAATCTCATAGTCAAGATCTGCGAAAAGGAGAGCTACTTTTTCGTGCAAATGGCTGCATGGATTGTCACTCAATTAATGGGCGTGGATCTACAGAAGGCGTCAGCCTTAGCAGCGTCGGACTTCGCCGCAACCAATTATTTCTCAAGCAACAGTTATCCGATCCGGAAGCACACGTCAATAAGAATAAAAAGGCATTTAATTCAGAACCGAATCTTATGACAAATCCAAATCTAAGTAACAAAGAAATCGATTTGATTGTCACTTATTTACAATCGTTGAAAAAACCTGTGCCCAAGAAGGGCGAGCGCTCAAAACAATACAACTCACTGTAGTGTTTCACTCATTGCCCGTGAGATGCTGACAGCAGCGTGTCGTTGGCATATAAGGTTTCTAAGACATCTAGAACCATTACCTGAAACTCATCCAAAATAAACGGAAACCGGCACATTGCCTCAGCCACACCATATCGAAACCAAAGTTCAGTACAGCCATTTGCTCCTCGCTCGGATTGAGCTATGAATGTAATAGTCAAAGATTCATCGTCCAGGTTTGTTGCTGAGCTGAGCAATAGAGCCAACTGGTTTCCTTGACTTGCAGCGATTTGATCAATTTTCAAACTCGAAACGAAGTGATTACGAAACGCCAGCTGCATGAGGGCCAGAATCTGCTGCGGAGTCAGATATTCGAAGGTATACTTGACAGGCAGATCGCTTGCATCAAGCCACTTGCATATGCGACTACAGTCACGACATCTTTTTTCCATGTGCCTTAACCATCATTGCAGACTGAGTACTATTTCCAAAACACCTACAGAGTTCACGATCTCCTTAATTGGCAGTCCCGAATGACGAAACACATGCAACATTTTCTTATTGTCCGGCAGCACTAGCGCAGTAAATTCGAGAATGCCCGCATCACGCGCAATGGTCGTTAAATGCCTTAGTAACATTGTTCCAATTCCCAAGCCTTGATATTCATCACTAACTGCAAATGCGATATCAGCGCTAAGTGGCAAAGCTGGATTGCTTGACATAACATATCGTCCTACGCCCGCCGGAATGTCGATTCCATTTTCAC
>PLZS01000017.1 GCA_003153555.1 Candidatus Melainabacteria bacterium
CCGACCGTCGTTTCACTTTGCACCTCCTACAGTTTTCTTTTGGGATGATTTGGAAATTTTTTTCTTGAGCTTCGTTGAATTGCTGACCCACTGCCGCAACCTTTTCTCTGTCTGCTCATCTAGCTTGATACAGAGCGGACCGCCAGGGCGGCTCCGGCGCGCACGCAAATGACTGTTCTCTATCCAATAATATACAACGTGATTGCTTACGCCGAATTTCGTTGCTACTTGTGAGACGGTGAGTTCACCGTCTCCAGGAGGTCCGGCTGTAGAATCGATTTGGGAGTGACGACGAACGCTTTTGCTCAGCCTCGGAGAGTCGACCACCCAGTTTAGCAACTTTCTTTCAGTGCGCCCGTCAATCGTAATGAAGTAGGGACCCCTTTCTCCGATGCGACGAGCGTCTAAGAGATTGTGCTGCAACCAATAATAAACGACATGATGGCTGACACCAAATTTAGTGGCAACTTGGGCAACAGTATATTCACCCGTAGCGGGTAATCGTGATGCGATTTTGTGTTTGAATCGGATCCAGTTAATCATACTTGCGGTAAACGGCTTACCAGTGCTGCTTAGACGTCCTCCTTTATTTAGGATAGCAACGATCTCCGGGTCCGAATTGTCAAACGCCAAATCACGAATGTGCGAGACAAATTCTTCGGGATATCGCATCACATCTGGCTGATTAGGCGGTAATTGGATGGGAACATCTTCTGTCGTGCCACCGTGCCACCGAATGTGAAGAGCTAAGGACTTGGTCGCGACTTTTTCAACGGTGATGTCGTTCACCAACAGACGAAGAATTCGCTTGCGGTCTTGCGGCTTTGTTGTTGAGGCTTTCCAGAGCTTCGGCAGATCTTTTGCAAGCGATAAAATCTGTGATTTTTGATCTTCTGTGATAGACAACGCTGTCTCTCGCTGAATTTGTGCCGCTGACTGTTTGAGTTCATCCAGTTTAATTAGAGCGTCATTCCATCGACGTTCCAGAGTGGCGGCAACAAGTCTATTCGTTGGATCTACTTCTTCGTAGCGTTTTTGCGCAAGTTGCGTCTCGTACTCAGCTCGCTCAATCTTCATTTGCCATTGCTTGGATGCTACGGAATCGCGCTTCTCAAGCTGGGTAAGAGCTTGAACGGCGATTTGCAATTGATCGGGTTGCAGCAAATCGAATATGCGCTGAACGACGACGGCATCAATATCGGCACATCGAACGCTCATGCAAGAAGTAGTCGATAGTCCTTCGCGTCTGCGCCAGTTGCATTGATAGGTGGGATAAATTCCACCATTGCCTGTATAGCGCGGATGAAGACGCCTGCCGCATGTGCCGCAAAGCAAGAGACCTTGCATTAATGCAAGTCCCTCTCTGGCAGCGCCGCTCACAATCATTGGCTCACCATTTGTGCGGTTACTCTGTAGAAGAGTTTGATTCTTGAGATATTCATCCCAAGAGATGTACGATTCATGATGCGCATCAATTTTAACCTGCCAGTCCTGCATCGGACGCACCTTTGGACGTGAGATGATTTTTCCTTCAGCAGAAAGCTCTTTAGCATAGTGATAGCGACCAAACGCATAAACGCCCGCATATGATGGATTCTTTAACACGCCAAGCACGCGGGCGTGGGTGAGTCCACCCCAGACAAGCTTGCCTTGCCAAACGCCGCCATAGGAGCGCTTCGGAAAGCGTAGCCCGAGTTGAGCAAACTTGTGAACAACGCCATATGCTGAGCCGGTTTCTCGAAATACGGAAAAGATCATAGATACTGCGCCGCGAACTTCTTCGTCAGGATCAAAAATAATGTGGTCTTGTTCGTCGAAGCAAAAACCGACAGGCAATGGGAATCTAAGCTCGCCTTTCTTGGCTTTGTTCAACTTGCCACCATAGAGACGAGCCCTGATGAAATGTAGCTCCGCCTGCGACATCGTTCCCTTCAGTCCGAGCAAAAGTTGATCGTTGAACTCCGCCGGGTTGTAGCAACCATCCTCGTCGATGATCAAAGTTCCGGTATACGCACACAATTCGAGCAGGCGATGCCAATCGGCACAGGACCTCGCCAGGCGTGATACTTCGATGGCAAAAACTGCGCCAACATTTTGCATCGATATTTCGGCAACAAGACTTTTGAAGTCTTCTCGACCGTCTGTGTGAGCGCCGGACATGCCCAGGTCGCCGTCCAGTACTTTGATCTGATGCGGAAGCCAGCCCATTTCCTCCGCTCTGTGCTTGAGAGCATACTGGCGCTCGGTGCTCTCCTGATGGTAACGGACCTGTCCCATCGTTGACTGGCGGACATAGATGAATGCCGGCTTCTGGAGGTGATTTTGTGTTACTTTTTGATTCATGTTGTGCCTCTTCGCTTTGCATTGAACGTAATGACGACTCGACCATGTTGGCCACAAGAGCACCAAGCATGGAGATCGTTGACGGGCAAAGAGATGACGACACGGGTTAGCTACAACTCCTCTCGTCGGGATAGCAACTCGCGATTGATACTGCAAATGTCTTCCAAAATTTCGCGTGCCGATTTGTAATTGGCTAGGAGTAGTTCCACGTGTTCTTTGTATTCCTGTGGGACGTAATCCATTTCCGGTCGGGAAGCACCTGGGCGACTCACAGACAAGTAATACTTCGGACCGTGACCTTTTCCTGTTGCACACCAACAAGTTTGTTTGCCGCAACGTTTGTATCGTTCGATCAATGATCCTCGAAGTATTTCGGTGAGTGATGGTAGCTTGCGCAGAAGTTCCTGGCGGTGCCGTTTGAGATGTGCAGAGCTTTGTTTTTTCATGTGGTGTTGGGTGCAGTGGCGGACCAGTTGGTGCACTGGTCAGTAATCTCAACAAGAATAATAAGATCAGGCAGATCATCCGTCAACTCTTTTTTGCAATTTTCTTTTTGGATATCTCTGAAGCCAGCTCGCTGAGCTGTAGCAGCTTGATTGCATCAAAGATTATCGGATGATCAATTGAATCCGATTTACTTGTCCATTCACAAGGTACAGCGAACGTACCTTGTGAGGATCCCCGCAACACTACAGTTGGAATGTTTCCTACAAGGCGTTCCTTTAAGGCTGCGAACTGTTGCCCACGGAGCGGATGAAAAGGATGGGTGATTGTCACCCATTCCGAATGTTCATTGAGCACAAGTGCAGTTTGCTTTAACCGTGCCAGCACTGGAGGACAAAATCGTCCAAAAGGCTCTGGCAAGAATATTGAATGCTATCTACGAAACCGAATTCATCGGCTTCTCATATGGGTTTCGACCAGGACGCAAACAACACGATGCGTTGGATGCTCTCTATGTCGGATTCATGAAGAGGAAAGTGAACTGGGTGCTCGATGCAGACATTCGTGAGTTCTTCACGTCCATTGATCACGAATGGATGATCAAATTCATCGAGCACCGCATTGCAGACAAACGCGTCGTGCGACTCATCCAGAAATGGCTGTTATTCCGAGCTCGGCATAACAACCACTGTTTAATCAGCTCTCGA
>PLZS01000168.1 GCA_003153555.1 Candidatus Melainabacteria bacterium
ACGAAACCACTATAACTAATGGTTACAACGTTTCAGTAAACGGCGGAAGCAGCACTTCACTGACCTATGACCTCAATGGAAATATGACCTCAGACGGCACGAACAGCTTCGCTTGGGACGCTGCAAATCGGATGACCAAGATCACCTACCCTGGCACGAATAACTTCTCTAGCTTTGTTTATGACGGGCTAGGAAGGAATGTTTCGATTGTTGAAACGACGGCTGGAAGCATTACGAGTACTAAACAATTTGTTTGGTCGTCAGATAAACTGCGTCCGTATCAACCTTGTGAGGCAAGGAATGCATCTGGAACAATCACGGCTCAGTATTTTACGAGCGGCCAGACTATCTCAGGCACCAGCTACTTCTATACAGCGGACCATCTAGCAAACCCACCTGATCTTGCTTCCCACTTCATGCAGGCAAATGTAGGGCCAGGCCTAGCCTTTTCTCCCATATTTACAAGCTCAATTCGTGAAATGACGAATAGTGGTGGCTCGATACAAGCACAGCTCTCTTATGACCTGTACGGGCGGGTTACGCAGTTGCAAGGGAGCCTGTCGCCTGACTTTCAATTCGGAGACTACTACTTCCACGCGCCAAGCGGGTTGAATTTGACGCTGACACGGGCTTATTCGAGCAGCCAAGGAAGATTTATAAACCGTGATCGCGTTGGTGAGACAGGTGGTCAAAATCTTTACGCCTATATGAGCAACCATCCAGAAGTCGGCGTGGACCCCGACGGCAAATGTGCGCTTGCAATTCCAATCATAATTGCTCTAAGTCCTGGAGAAGCAGCGGCATTGGGAGGCATCGCTGCTGGAGCGGCCGCAGGAACGGCATGGGCAGCTGGACAGATCGTGGGCGGGTATATCAATAACATGAGCGGTGGTGATAACGTGATCATTGGGCCTTGGCCTAATAGCGGCACCAATGTTGTCTTAGGCCCTTGGCCAGATGATCCTTTGAGAGACTGTATAACCGGTTGCATAGTAAGACACCGTGGCAGCAACCCTAAGTTCAAAGAAAAGTGTATAAAAGACTGTATCTGTAAATATGGAGGCTGATTAAGATACCATTGCCAGCAGCTGAGAATCAAAAAAAAGGGAGCCGGTCATAACAAATTGGCTGCGTGCCAAAGGCGACAATGATTGACTTAGATATGGAACAGCAACAGGGGGCGGCATTATGGATCTGAAGCGAGAAACACAAGCAGAAATTAAGGAAAGCAAGTCCCCGAAAACGGCAGCGGGTGGCAGCGGTAGTTCCGGCGGCTTTGTGGATCAAGTACTCAGGCTCGTTGAACAACTTACTCCACAAGAATTGGAAGAATTGGAAAAATTGATGAATCAGTTGAAACTAGAACAGGCACAACGTAACGCCGGAATGGACAGCGAGCGGGGAGGAGTAGATTCACTGGACTCTGATGACGCTATGCGAGACTGAGCACTCGGATACCAGAAGGCGTAATCCAATTCTCATTGCTCAAAGACATCGCAGCTCGTCAGCCTCTGCAAATTAGATTCATTCACTTTGCTATTCGGTTATGCATTTTAGTTTTCGATCTGCTCAGGAGATCTAGATCTCAAAGGCGCATAGTAACTGAGCTTGAAAGAAAAGATGACCTCACGCTGCAACTGGAAAGTTTCGCAGCAGTGCGCACTCTTGATTTGAGTGTTCGCAAGTGTGAAAATTTGTCGCCGACCACTAAATCAGCACCTCGCCTGATGTCCCTTGCTTGCTCTGCATTCCCAGACTAGTAACATCCCTTTTCTAGTTATGCGTTTTGTCTTTTAATTCTCGAATTTCTAGCCAAGCCGTAGAATGATCTAAAGCCGCATGGTGACTGCGTTTAGAGCAGATCGTAATATCACCAATTATTTCCTGGTGGCGACCAAGCGGCGACCCTACTGGCGACCACAGAGAGGTCTAATCGATGCAGAAATTGACTCAAAAAATTATTGATATCACAAAGACGCCCCCGCAAGGAAAATTGATCATTCGAGACTCGGAATTAAAGGGCTTTGGTTTGAGCGTGTCTTCGAGATCCAAATCCTATTTTGTTGAGTGCAGGGTCAATGGATTAAAGCGGCGAGCAACAGTTGGACGTGCAGATCTAATGACGCTGGAAGACGCTAGAAACGAGGGTAGGAAGCTGCTGGCAGAGATGCTAGCTGGCTTTGATCCTCACGCCGAGAAGAGAAACGAGAAGGTAGCTTCGATCACTTTGTTGGAGTTGCTAGAAGAATATTTAGCGGTGCGGACACTTAAACCATCCACCGTTGAAGTCTATCGAAGGGTGATCAAGAAATCCCTTCGGGAATGGCTAAATAAGCCAATTACAGAGATCACAAAAAATATGGTGGAGGACCGCCACCGCCAGCTTGCAAGTGGAACTAAGCATGGGCACCCTGGAAAGGCTTATTCCAATTTCTGCTTCAAAACATTGCAGGCATTACTCAACTACGCGGCTGAGAAGTATGAGATCGATGGACAGCCGATCATCACCGTCAACCCTGTAAGCAGGCTCACAAAGACGAGAGCATGGCATCGCGTGCACCCCCGCACGGGTGTCATTCCTGAGTATCACCTCGCAGGTGGTACAAAGCAGTCGATGAGATCGAGAACAAGAATGTCAGAGACTATTTATTGCTCTTGTTATTTACCGGTGTCCGCAGACGAGAAGGAACAAATCTAAAGTGGACGGATATTGATTTCCAATCTCAAACTCTGACGATCCGCAGGCAGCAAGCTAAGAATCACAAAGATCATGTTTTACCTCTGTGTGATTTCTTGTTCAACATTTTGAAGGAGCGACACAAAGTCAGTGCTTCGTCCTATGTATTTCCCGGCCGGGGCAATCGCTCTCACGTCACGGATTTCAGGTTTTGGCAATCGCAGGTTCGAGAAAAGACTGGATGCAAATTTATGATTCATGACCTTCGTCGGACATTTTTAAGCTGTGCAGAGCGGCTTGAACTGCCTTATTACGTGTTGAAGAGATTGGCCAATCACACCGTCACTTCAGACACGATGGTTCCATATATTGTTGTGAGTATGGAGAGATTGAGACTGCACATCGAGAGAATCTCTGCTCACTTCCTTGAGCTCATGCAGGTTGAGCAGATCGCAAGTTGAGATCGCCCCATGATCATTTGCACGTTAGTAAGTGATGTCTTTCACTATCAAGCGCGAGTATCTTCAAACAGTTGCCCAATCCTTATCCCAAAGGCGTCCGACAGACGCGCTAATACTTTGACTGTTGGGTTTCGCACGCCCCTCTCAACGCCGCTTAAATATGCAGTGGCGATCTCAGCCCGCTCGGCGCATTCTTCCTGCGTCCACTGCCTGTCCAGTCGAAGCTGTCGGACTCGCTTGGCAAGATTTTTTATTGCTCGTTTTCCTTTATCCACGTTGAAACTGTCGTGGTTCAGGTACTATGAGTCCATAAACTATGAGTTAGTTGCGCCCCCAAGAAGAGGCCTAGCACTTGAGTGAGAACCAAGAGGACGAGAAAGAATGCCCCTTTTGCGCTGAGGTAATCAAGCAAGAGGCTGCCAAGTGCAGGCATTGCGGCTCCATGCTCACTCAGTCCAGTCAAGTCGGCTTACATCCCGGAAATGCATCGCCAGAAGTTGGTAACCAACAACCTTCAGGGCCAGTCGAGATCTGGGCGGGGATTAACGTTTTGGGCAGATCGGACAGCAGCCCTCTAATTTACTCGGAGGCCGAACCCTCATTTGTAGTGACAGAACGGATTTATACAAATCGCCCAAAGGAGGAGGTGCTCCGCTCGCTTGAGGATCAGTTTAGGAACGTGTCGAAAGGTGTGAGCAGAATCGGAGATACGCTTCAGGCGACAATGATCGACACCTCTTTGGGCTCAGCGCATCGCTTAGATACCACATCGATTTCGATCCGCAAAGCTGACGGTGGATATTTGGTGGTTGCTGATGTTAATTACAAACCTTCTGTCTTTTTCTGGATTTGTTTAATTCTCTTCCTATTTACATACATCGGCTGGTGCGTGCCGATTCTCTTCTACATAGCTCAGAAGAAGACTGTAAGGACCGCAATTCGGGATTGCTTCCAGCGGACAAAGAATGAGCTTAATCAACAGCCTTTTGCACTTCAAGGAGCAACGGCGGCTGGAGCCGCACCACAAATTTTGCCTAACGATCTTGTTGAGTGTCCATTTTGTGCCGAGCTTATTCGGAAGAATGCAACGCTTTGTAGATATTGTCATTCTCAAATAGAACGACAGTCAGACCATGTCAGTGAATCTTCTCGGGAGTGCCCTTTTTGCTGTGAAATGACCCCTATATCTACTAACGTTTGCTTGCACTGTGAGTCCAAATTATCGAATCCGGTGTCATAAATGAACACATCTGACCTTCGTAAATGCCCATCCTGCGCCGAGTTAATCCAAAAGAAGGCGGTGCTCTGCAAGCACTGTAAATCACCGATTCCTCCTGTCGTGGTAAGTCGAGGGCTCGCAAACAGATTCCAACCTGAAGCCAGCCACGTCGTATGGTGTTAGGAATCCAGCAGAGTCGGTTAAAGGGGGAACGTGTGGTAGCCAATGACTCAATATCAGCGAATCTTTGTCTTTACTGAGGAGGCAACATGGCGGAACAAGTTACCGATGGATTAAGGAAGTGCCCTCTGTGCGCAGAACTTGTTAAAGACAAGGCAGTGTTTTGTAAACACTGTCAATCGAAAATTCCCACTAAGGCAGCAAGTGCTGATGCTCCGATCATCGATTCTAATTTGAAGCCAACGACCTCAGATGCCGTCAAAGATTCAACTGAGTCGATCATTGATGCGAATAAGGCGACCTCTTTGCCAGCGAATCAAAACGATGCTATTGGCCAACATTCAGGGCTAATCGCTTCTACAATTGGTGCGCTAGTGTGGCAATTGATGATACTGGGCGGGCTATACATTTTTCTGCCCGGATACTTTCTTCCATTTTTCAACAATCAAATAGTCAGGTTAGTGCTTCTTGTGCTGCTAGCATGGCAATTATTAGGTCCTTGGCTCATTTTGCAGCTTCCAGATCAGCGGTGGAGAAAAATCAATCGCAGTTTCTTCTCATCGGCACCACTCACGTTAGTGCTGATATTTGGTCCAGCCGTCTTTCCCACTGTCGCTGGACCGAGTACAAACAATGCAGACTCAACGAGTGCCGTCCAAACCAACGACGATCCAGGAAGCGACCAGGAAATAACCCTTGGCGCCGCTGTCCAGACTTATCGGATAACATTTCAAATACATAAGGCAGTGCTCAAAGTGGCATCGCCCGATGTAACGAACGTATCAATCTACTACAGCGCCCGTAACGACAGAACGGAGCCGACCAGTTTCAATCCCGACTATATAGCAATCAAGACCGAAGATGGGACTATGTTTGAGCCTGATCACTGGACTAGCTTCAAGGCTCGTAGAGATGAGGGTATGGAGCCAGATATGCACTTGCAGCCAGGAATCCAAAAGGAGACAGTGGCGGTTTTCGAAATGCCCCATAAACAATTCAAGAACAATCCTTGCATCTATGTTGCAGGAGGATCAGAGGCTGGCAAGATTCCCCTATTCGCCAATCAGAATATCAAAACTGAACAGCCCACCTCAGGCTCAGCACAAGAAACTAGCCAGCCTGCGAAGGACATAACCGTCAACGTCAAACCTGATTCTTCGACGCCACAGGAAAACACTGGATCAACAAGCTCCCAGGCTCAAGCGAATGCTACTCAACTATCTTCCAGTGATTCCCGTTCTAATGAGACCAAGAACCTGAGCGATGGCACTCCCATGATCGACCAGATGTTGCAGGCAGAAATGATCGGCAACGAGAACTCATTTAATCAGGCAAAGTCTAGTCTCGAAGCGTTACAGAAACCAACATCTGGCAACGTTGCCGATGCGGATAGATTTAATAAAATTGGTCTCAAAAATTTGAAGGATAAAAATTACAGTGAAGCGTCAAGCGCTTTTGCTTCAGCTTCCAAGGCTGATCCTTCAGATCCTAAACTGTTGAGCAATCTGGGTTTTGCGATGATGAACGCAGGAGATTTGAATGCAGCACAAAAGTATCTTTTTTCTTCCTTATCTTTGGCACCATCGCGGGCGGTAGCATGGAACGACTTAGGATTAGTCCTAGCAAAAGAAGGTGATCAGTCCAGGGCTGTGTCATCTCTGCTCATTGGCTACAAAGTATCAAATGGTGCAACTTTGGACTTTCTCCAGCATTTGTCTTCTAACGAAGCAAATGACGCCAGTGTTCGTGAGGCTGGGAGGCTGGCTCTCAGCAAGGTTCAACTGGCACACGGACAATCGACTGAAGGACAAGCTTTGTCATCGACCTCAGACCAATCGTCCGTTCAACCCAAAAAAATCCAACTACAAGAGAATCAGGCAGGCTCCACAAAAGAGGTGCTTGCCCCAGGTGATGTATGTATTTCCAAAGAAGGTGACATTCTATGGGATAACAAGGAAGCGTGTGAGTTGTGGAACACTAACAGATCTTACAAAGGAATAGATCGCCACGGCCGAGATAGTATAGATCGAGGGGCCAGAATTCGTGTTTTGGAACGCGATGACGGATATGTTCGAGTAGAGGTGATTTCCGGCAGCGATCTGGTAGATGGTTATGGTTCTGGATGGTTCCCAGAAAGTTCACTGGTCAAGGATTCTCCGCGCGTGCACATCGAACGAGAGCACGGTAATGGATTGGGTTTGACAATGAAAACAATGTTTGGCTCGACGTATACATCACGCTAGGCCCACTGACCCCTTATTTCACAAGCAGCAACCAGAGTGCTGCAATGCTCATGTCACCTTGACCTTGAATTTTCTTTCTGATATCGGTCAGCGTTGTGATCCGAGTTCCCTCTTGGTAGACGCCATCGCCTCGGACAGTGCCAACCACATGTCCATTTTTATCGAAGATATTTTTGCCCTTGAAGCTGCCAATTTTACTGCCATGAGAATCAAACAGTTCGCCTCTCAGCTCTCCGACTTTTCGAGATCCATTGTAGAAATCGCAGCCCTGAATTTTAAACATTGCGATTTCGCATTTCTAATTGTGCAGTAGCGGCAGCACGCTTCTCATCTACACTTCGTTTCACCAATTCGTAGCAGATCCGTTCAGCCTCTTTCTCTATTTCGAAGTCGATGGTGTTCATTTGTGAGCCCTCTGTTTTTTGATCCTCAGTGGCTAGCATACTGAGCAAGCGATCCATGATTTCAAATCTTTGTGATTGCAGGTTCGTGAATGCTTTAGTCAGAGATGAGTAAGCGTTGGCGCCGTTGTAAACGGTTAGCTTTCCAGAATCCAAATCTGCAAGCAATCTTGTGCAGAGAAGATCAATATTGTTGAGCTTCTTATCGTTTCTCGTTAGTGCTGCCATCAACTCTTGTTCAGGCTCAAATGGGTCAGCCTCTCTTGAAGTGGTTCCTTGCAAAGTCTTTCGCCATTGAAAGATCAATCCTGTCGAGATCTGATTTTGTCTTGCTGCCTCTGAGAAGCTTGATTCATCAGCTTCCTTTAAGATCGCAAGTTTCTCAGATTCTGACCACCGTCGGCGTCGTTTGGTTGATTGGTCTGCAATTTGTTCTGTGCTCATATTTCTATTTCTCGATTTGTCTCACACCAACAATGATAGTGGCGAACACCTAGTCATAGAATTTTTCAGCTATAGTCACTAATTCGCAGATGCCATCCCCTCTGCAATTGAAACAGAAGTCTGAAGTAAACAATCAATCGATTCCGATTCTTGGACGGTGTTCTCTCGTTGGATGATGTCCTCACTCACCTCTTCGAGGGAGGTGCTCTGAACTATGGAGTTTGGATCAACAGGTTCAAAGAGCGTCATCCAGATCACCCTATGCTTTTTAACGGTTTGAATTGCGCAACCGCTCAACTTAGCAAGCTCATATGCTGAGGGTTCTGATTGGAGGGTTGATGCGGCTGCCATGATCTTTTCTGAAGCAATCTTGGAGCGTAGATCGTTGGCACCCTGCCAGCCAGAACCTTGATAACCACCTTGCAGGGATTGGTCAAGCATCTCTTCGGAATGAGTCTCCGAGACCTTCGTTTGTCCATTGTTCATTCTTTCAATCTGATCATAGGCATCAGCATCACCATCGTTAATTTGTTTGCTGAATCCATTGTGCTTCTGAGACAACCAGTATTTGACCAATTCAGTTCTCTGGGATTCACAGCCATATCCAAGAGCATTAAAGTCCCTGGTAGGGTCTCCGAAGAAGCAATAGTGATTTACGCAGTAGAGAGCATGAGAGCGCTGGCCAGAGTGCGTTAAACCAGATATCCAAAGCTCTCTGCCCTGTAGCCAGCGATCGATCTCTAAACCTGTAGGACGAGTGCCATTGAAAATTGTCCTAACCAATTCGATCTGAGCATCAGTATCACGGATGGTTTCAGCGAAAGTAATGGAGAGATCATAGTTAGAAGCTTTCGCTTTCAGTTCTACAGGTGATGCCTGGTTCCAAGAGCTTGGAAGAACCTCAGTGTCTTTTACTTTATTCAACATCTCAACACTTATCTTGTTATATTGGCTTCTCACACCCTGTTTGGGTAAGGTAATGTGTGGTGTCTTACTGGATGCTTTTGTTTGGTTATTTGAATTCTGATCTTTTAACTGACCCTTGGTAGCCATCACATTCTTTCTTGCTTGCAAGAACGAATGGCTAGGATTGCAGTCTGTGGTATCAGCTATGAAGCGCTCGCAACGCTCCCATGCACTGAGATCTTGACTATAATCACTGACCTTCAGCGTCTCTTGATTAAGCCATGCGAAACCCTGTTGGAGAGGCAGTCTCAATCCGAATCCCGTAGCCTTACCAGGATTTGGAAAGATCTCTAGGGTGCCTCTTTCGATATTGAAGCCGTTGTTTTGCAGTAGCAGCTTCAGAGTGTCATGAAGCTCAATGCTTCCGATTCGATTAGAGAAGAAGATGTAGAGGTGCCAACCAGTTGAATCAGAAGACTGGTACGCAGTTGCTTTCTTTAAGCCTGCTTCTCTCAAGGTGCTGCGAATTTCGTTGACAGAGTTCAGATTGTGATATTCAGATCCAGCATCAATGTCTAGGACAGCAAATCGAGATTGTTCGCCAAATTTGCATCCGTAAAGGTATGGCGCCACTCCAGCAAATGCCTTGATTATTTCGGTATCGCTGAGTCGCCACTTCGAAGTCCACCAGCCCGGTTTCTTCGCATTCTTGGTATTTCTATGCCGCCATTCACCATTGGCAGTGATCTCTCGACGGATGCTGTCGAAGCGATGAGGAAAGAACGCGGTCAGAAACGCCTTGAGAGGCTGCTTGAATTCGATGGGGTAATAATTCTTCCAGTCGAATCGCCCGTTGGTGCCAGCGACCTCTAGGGACGCGTCTGATGTCTCAGTCAATCTGTCAGTGACTGCTGGTTGATTCATATATGCATATGCAAACTCTTCCATCTGTATACCTATATTCGAACGATTTTTCCCAGCAAAAGCTGTCTGGAATCGGCGATACGATTCCAGATCAGACATTTGCATCTCATACGAGCTTTAGCGAAATTGCAATAGCTTGGTCCGGGGTTGCAATTCCACAAGCTCTTTTATATCAAAGAAAAATCGAGTCATGAGCAGATTGACCAATTAATTCAAGCGGCTCAGGCAGCCATCTAATGATCATCACCTTCAAGATTTTCAAATAGCGAAAAGCGAAATCGAATGCATATTCAGGCGGCTTTGTGTTCGATTTGGCCAATGAAATATCGACCTGAAGCTTGTTGCCATTGCTTAAGAAATCTGTTGTAAGAACTGGGCGAGAACTTGCTTGAACAAACCGTTCGAGTCTTGTGCATGTCCTGAGATGCTACATTCAGCTTTCAGCTAGAAATTCCGACAAAAGCTTGTGCAAATCACGCGCCGACTTAGATTTCTTCTTACCGAGCCACTCCACCAATTCAGGAATGATCCCACCTTGGGTGCCATCGTCAACAGTGACACCTGCTAATCTTGCAGCCTTGAGAATTCGTGAGATTTTGTAAGAATCGGACGAGCCTGGAATTGTTTGAATCCAATCAAAATCTTCAGGGTCCAGCGAAACTGTGACCCTTGGCCGCTTTCCTTCAATGTCATCTCGACGCCGTTGCATAATTAACGCTCAATCGCTCAACGGCTGCAATCATAACCTCTTGAGAAGGGAGCGAGTAGCGCCGCACTGTTTCGAGCCTAGAGTGCCCGCTCAATTCTGAAACCGTGACAAGATCGACCCCAGCACGAATAAGCCGAGTTATGAACGTGTGCCTTAGAGAGTGGCTTGAAAGCTCTACACCAGCACTCTTTCCAAGCTTTCTGATCAGATGATCGATTGACTGAAGGCTAAGACGAGCGCCTTGCTGATTCGTGAATAGTGGTGATTCTGAATCGGCAGTGCGCTTACCAACCAGATAATGCTGAAGAGCATCGGCAACGTCTTTGTTCATTGGAACAATCCGGCGCTTGTTGTTCTTGCCACATCTGACAGTCAGCTCATGCTTGCGTGCTGTGAGCACCACATCAGAAATATTCAGTTGCCCTACTTCCGAAATTCTTAATCCAGTGTTGACCATGATCGTTGCAATGATTTGATTGCGGATTGATTTGCAATTGGCGATGGCTTTTAGAAACCGGCGTTGCTCATCATTGCTCAATGCTTTTGGAGCCAGCTTCGGAAGATCCAATCTTTTTACATTCGCCAATCCCAGCCCCTTATAGAGGAAGTAATTGTCTAAAGCGGCAAGGCTTGAGTTGACAGTGTTGGCACTGCGGTTTCTTTGTAGCAACCAGGATTTAAATTCTCGAACCGCGTAGTCACGGTCCATCGGATCTGTCAGTGCTTTAGCGCCCTCAGGACACTCCTCCAGCCACGCCATGAAGCGTTTAACCCTAAGCAAGTAGTTCCGACGAGTATGGCTTGAAATAGGGAGGCGGCTCAGATACATCTCATAATCTGCAAGCACTGGCAGTCCTCCATTCAATGGTGTCAAGTGCACGCTTGAAACACAAAGTGTGCATCTAAATTCAGAATACACTCAATACACCAATCGTGTACCTGGTACCAGATTAAGCTTATTGTTGATACTGTGTAATATCCCCAATGTTCTTTCAAGATTTGACTGATACTACGAAAAATTCGGCATGGTTAATTGCAAAATCGATTGGTGATATTAGATCTGCAACTTTCAGATTCGCTATCGCCCGATGAGTCTGGCCATCTACATTGCGACGA
Organism: Candidatus Melainabacteria bacterium; assembly: GCA_003153555.1. GTDB lineage: Bacteria > Cyanobacteriota > Vampirovibrionia > Obscuribacterales > Obscuribacteraceae > PALSA-1081. The sequence goes on from PLZS01000168.1 coordinate 11,281, forward strand.
CTCGCAATATCAGTGAGTTCATAATCCAAGAGTACTGGAGGCACCACACCTGATGGCTTTAAAACTAATGGTTATGCGGTTTCGGTAAACGGGGGAAGCAGCACATCGCCAACGTACGACCTCAACGGAAATATGACCAGCGACGGCACAAACGCCTTCGCCTGGGACGCCGACAATCGGATGATCAAGATCACTTATCCGGGGACGAATAATTTCTCAAGCTTTGTGTATGACGGATGGGGAAAATGCGTAAATATCTCCGAGTATTCAAACGCTATTTTGACGAATACTAAGCAATTTATATGGGCCAATGGACACATGTGTGATTCCCGAGATGCCAGCGGCAACCTACAAAGCCAGTATTTCGCGTACGGCCAATTAACGTCGTCGATCAAATATTTTTACACCACGGATCATTCCGCATCCGTTCGAGAGATGTGCGATTCAACAGGAATACTGCGTGCCCAATATACATACACACCATTTGGAACGGCGTCGCGAATTCAGGGAAGTATTGATTCGGATTTTTTATATGATATCTATTATGCTCATAATCGCAGTGGTCTTCTTTTGACACGCTGGCGGCAATATCTTCCGACCATTGGAAGATGGCTTTCACGAGAACCACGAGGCTCTGGGCAAAATTTATTCGCTTACGTTGAAAACGACCCCATAAACTATCACGATCCGTCTGGCTTGAAAAAGCAAATTCACGGAAATTGGTGCGGCGGCGGTTACACAAATGGTGACGAGACGACTGGTGAAGGCAATCCTAATGTCGTTAGAGACTCTAGATGCGGAAATGCCGAATTTAAGCCGCCCGTCGATGCACTAGACTGGTGTTGTTGGATGCATGACCTTTGTATGCACTGGAGCCATGGTATCGAAGACAAAGGGGCTCGAAACAATCAGGGTCGGTGTTGTGACAATAAACTCGCTGATTGTGCAACTAACGCGGGAAGTGCAAGCTTTAACAATTTGTTTTCTGGCTTAGGTACTGGGAAATTCGGACCTCATGGTATTGCAGGGACGGCGCCAGTTCCAGGCATCCCTTCGAATGGTGTGTTTAATCAGGGTATGTGGATTCCTCCAAGTAAATTCCCGCCAGACAATCTAATTGATCCGTTCGATCCAAACCAAAATCCTCAAGATCCCAGCGCAGGCTGCGGTCACAGTAACTAGCTGAAGGTGCTATGCTGATCTTTCTCACAACAGAATTGGAGCATCGTCATGCTACAAGTTTTCAAATCTACGGCTGGTCGTCCTCTAACTTCTTCGTTGCTATCCATGATTTGTTGCGCTCCTGTCTTCGCATTAGCCGAAGTGGATGTTCACCGTTTGAACATTGACGAACCGTTCTCTGATTCAATTAAGCTAAAACTCAAACCATATCACAATCAGATAACAACGCTGAATGTTATGTCGGGAGCAGGTGGTCACGTTTTTGATAATTCAAAATTGTTTCCGAAATTGGAAGCAGCCATTCTTTGTGCGGACTCTGCGACAAATGCTCAGTTGCTTAAAAAGCTCGTATCTAACTTTCCAAATTTTAAGCACTTGGCAATCAGACAGAACGAAAAGCTTAGCTACGAATCCATGGTTCTCATATCCAGGCTGAAAAATCTCGAAAACCTTGGGCTAAACTGCGACTTGGCAGATCCAGAGAGCTTTAAATTGGCTCCCAGAAGTTTGACAGAGTTGTTGATTTCAAGTAAGGATGCCGTTTCTTGGCACTTTGCGAACCTGCCTCACTTGAGATTACTAAAAATGGACGGTCCGGTTGACTTGAAAATTTTATCCGCGCTTCCAAGAGAGAAGCTTGAAGAACTCAATATCGAAAATGGTCTAACACATGAGGCCGTCAATAAAATTTCTTCCTTTAAAAATCTAAGATTTCTTTTCATGCCGAAGGCGCATTTGACTAAGTCTGATTGCGCCTATCTCCACAGTCTTAAGATCGAAAAAGTTCTTTGTCCTTGACAATCAGTATCTGCAGGGCGAATTGTCTTGGCGCAAATCAGAAGAAATACGTTTTAGCCTCTACGACCGATGTCCTTTGCTCGCACTGCATCTCGGGCGGAGTAGCATCCCTTTTTCAGTTATGCGTTTTGTCTTTTAATTTTCGATCTTCCCTTCGAGCCGTAGAATGATCTAAAGCCGCACGGTGACCGTGTTTTGGGCAGATCCTAATATTGCCAACTATTTCTTAGTGGCGACCAAGCGGTAACCCTAGCAGTGACCACAAATAGGTCTAATCGACGCAAAAATTGACTCAAAACAACGCGGCAGAATGTTCCTGTCTTACATCGTGTTGTCTTGAAGAACACGTCCTTGCTCGCTTGGATGAAGATAGTAAATGAGCGCTGAAGCGCCATAAGGTCGGCATATCGCCGAACTTGAATTTCTTTGCACTGATTGAAATCGAAGTACCTTCTCGGTTTTCGGACCTGAAATATACACAGCGCCTACATGGCTCCCGATGCCACCCCAAAAATCAGGAGCGGCTGCTCATGCCAAGACTGACAGTCAAGTTTATTGAAAGCAAAATTCATCCACCTCAACGCGGACAGATCATTTATCGAGATAGTCTTTTGCGAGGATTCGCTTTGAGAGTTACCCCAGGATCTATGTCCTACGTCGTGGAATGTCGGGTCAATGGTATCAGTCGCCGTATAACGATCGGTCCTCATGGACCACTAACGCCCGAGTTGGCAAGGAAAGAGGCTCAAAAGTTACTGGCGATGATGACTACCGGTCGCGATCCTGTATTGGAGGCGGAGAAACAACGATTAACGACTGTGACACTAGCGGAGGTGCTCGACAAATATCTCACCATGAGAACATTACGCCCTAACTCAATTAGGAGTTTCAAGCAAGTATTGAGGCGATGCCTCGGCGACTGGCTGCACAAACCAATTGCCGGTATCATAAAAGAGATGGTTGAATTAAGACATCGTGAATTGACAAAAGTGACCAGACAAGGATCGTCAGGGAAAGCTCAAGCAAATGTGGCGATGGAAAGGCTGAGTATTCTCATCAACTTCGCGGCAAATACATACGAAATCGATGGACGCCCGATCATTCAGAGCAATCCAGTTGATAGATTAACCCAGATCCGCGCTTGGCACACAATACCGCGACGACAAACTGTAATCCCGGATCACAAACTGGCGCTTTGGTATCAAGCTGTTGTGTCACTCAGAAGCAAAAAGATCCGGGACTACTTATTGCTGCTTTTGTTTACCGGCTTGCGTCGTAATGAAGCGGCTTCGTTGACATGGAACGATATTGACTTGGATGCAAAGGTTCTCACGGTGCGAGCAGAGATAGCGAAAAATCATCGTGAGCATCGTCTACCTCTCAGTGATTTTCTCTACACGCTTCTGATGAAAAGGAAACTCGAATGTTCTCACTCAGAGTTTGTCTTTCCTGGTCGTGGACAAGACAGGCATATGATCGACTCCAAACATGTGATTTCACAAGTAGGGGAGAAATCCGGATGCCCGTTCATTATTCACGACCTTCGCAGAAATTTTCTAACTGCAGCAGAGAAACTTGATGTCCCACACTATGCACTCAGGAAACTGGCAAATCATGTCTCCGCTAGCGATGTTACTGCTGGCTATATTGTGGTTGACGTAGAGCGGCTTCGAGGTTTCATGGAGAAGATTTCGCAACACCTTTTGCGCCTGCTTGAGGCTGATATCAGCGATCTTGAGGACCTGCCGTTTTACTAACGCGCATAGAATTTCGCAGCAATTTTTTCAAGCGATGCAAGCCTATTAATCGTGAGTCCAGTTATTAATCCTGTATACTGAAGTACGAGGAGGATCCTAATGTGGCTCAACGAAAACCAGAAGACAAAGTAACTGTTGACCAACTTCTCCAGCTGGTCAACAACCTATCGTCTGATGACCGGCAAGAATTGTATAGAAGATTAGATTTGAAGTCTTGGGGCGAGAAATGGCGTGCGCTGTGTGCAAAAGTTGATGCACAAAGTAAGGACCTACCGCCGTTGACCGAGCAGGACGTATTCGTGGAAATGAAAGAAATTCGAGACGAACTGAAGGCAGAGCGTGCTCAAGGTAGTAATTGACTCGAACATCTGGATAAGCGCTCTGTTAGTAGCCCAAGGTAAATCGAGAGAACTAATTAATCAGTTCGATTCGGGCGCGTTTGTGGTGAGCTATCCTGCTTGGTTAGTCGATGAAATTCGAAAGTCGGCATCCAAGCCTAGGCTAAACATACGGATCAGGCCAGACGACCTGTTAAACATCATTGCGCTCATCGAGCAAAAAGGCATTCTTGTGGAACCTGCTCAAGTCGTGCCGATAAGCCGCGATCCTAAGGATGATGTTTTTCTCGCATGTGCTCTTGCTTCACGCGCAGATTTTTTAGTCAG
>PLZS01000126.1 GCA_003153555.1 Candidatus Melainabacteria bacterium
CTTCACGCGCAGATTTTTTAGTCAGCGGAGATGATGACTTACTTGTCCTTGGCGAATATCGTGGCACACAAATTATCACCGTATCTCGATTCTTGGAGATTCTGTCCGATCATGATGCAAGCTGGACGGAATAGCACCGCATGTAATATCATATATTCCATTTTGAACGGAGCCAGAATTTGTCTCGTTTCATACATGGTGCCTACATGGATTTTAAGACAACGAGCACCAACATGATCGTTGCACTGAAACGCTTGCTCTATCTAAGTTTCAAAATCTTGAAAATTCGCGTCTTGCAAAACACGAATTTAGATTACTTATCCGGGGACTAACAACTTCTCTAGCTTTGTCTATGACGGGCTGAGTAGGAATGTTTCGATTGTAGAAACGACGGCCGGAAGCATTACGAGTACTAAACAGTTTGTTTGGAACAATAGCGACCGGTTAGAAGAACGAGATGGGACTGGGACCTTAACCAAGAAGTTCTTTGGTAGCGGTCAGATGAACAGTTCGACTAAGTACTTTTACGATTTGGATCATCTCGGATCGGTAAGGGAGATGATCGACAATTCTGGAGTAATCCAGGCTCAGTACGCCTTTGATCCATATGGTCGAGTAACGAAGATTTCTGAATCTGTTGCATCTGACTTCGGCTATGCAGGATATTATCTGCATTCTCGAAGCGGCTTCAATTTAACTATGTTCAGAGAATACAGTTCCGGCTTGGGACGATGGTTGACCAGAGATCCTATCGAAGGCCGAACACGGCTTAATGATTACGCCTATGTCGGTAACTCACCCGTCGTTGACTTCGATCCACTTTTATTGCTTTCATTTTGGGATATACAAAATCTAGTAAACAACAATAACAATTCCGGACTCAGTAATGAATTTCTGATCTGCCAACTTTGGCAGGAAAGCAGTTTTAATCAGAACGCCGGTCAGAGCACACCTTATAAAGGATTAGGACAAGTATCTAACATTGCAACGCAAGAGATAAATAGGGTCAATAAATCTTCCTATAGTTATTCAAACGTAAAATCGGATCCTGGAACAAACATTGCAGTTGGGAGTGCGTATTTGAATCTGATGATACAAAATAATAATAACAACATTGCACAGGCTCTTCAGAGCTATGGAACGGGATCCAATATGTACGATAAAATAAAGGCCTGTGAGAGCTGTTTACAGAAACAATTAAAGATTTACGGACCACCAAACATTAAATGCTGCCTGGACAAACTTCACATTGGCTTCTAATTGAAACCGCTATCTTAAGTCTTGTCAGTCGCTTGTTGGTACTGATTGTGATGCTATTAACTACCCAATGCAGCATCAACGGTGAGGAGATTTACAAAAAGGGTCAGCTTATATCAGCGCATGCATGGCATCCCCCTCATTTTCTGGAAGAACACAATGAGCCGAACGAGGATGCGTTAACTGCAACGGTGACAAGGGGCGCGTTCGCTTCTAGCCCAAGACTTGAAATAACCAAAGGGGGCGTAGTTCTCTACCATGCTGAACCAAACCTCTTTCCAGACTCGATCTACACGCTTGATGACGGCAATCTTTTGTGCGCTTGGTCCGCCGCAGATGGTCGACACACTATCAACGTATTCGCCTACCTAAAGGGAAAGGTCCGGCAAGTGTTGGTGGCAGATTCATTGTGTGATCCAGAATTTGCCAATCTTTGCAAAGGCTGCACTCCAGGTTCAATGATGTCGCTTAATATGGAAAAGGGCATTGATGACTGCAAACTGTTTGAACAAAGCATTATTATCACAAATGTAGAGTGGGTAAAGATACCTGGTACCAAAGGTGTTAAAAGATCACCGACGACGGCCGACATCTACACCTGGGATAACAGCGAAGGCATTTATCGCTGTAAAAAGAAGGTTCCTTGGATGCGTCGTTTTGAGATGTCTGTGCTTAAGTAATTCACGCCAGCGATAAAATCAACCCGACACAATGTACATTACGTGGGCACTGTGGCTGCGGCGATCTCGTAGCTCAAGATCCTTTTTACCGTTGCTTCTGTGACATTCCTGAAAAGTGTTCCTCCATGTGAAGCTAGTAGAATTGCCGTCGTCCTTCGCTCTCGATCCTCAAGCATCTCCTGATTATGCGTTTTGCACATTTTCTCTGTTTATTTTGGCATCTAAAATCCTCCCAACTTATCGCCAACTCGTTGTAGACATTTTGGTCGCTTGCGCAATATCACCAATCATCCAAAACGCAGTTATTATGCGGCTTCAGATCAGCTTGAGGAGAAAATGGAAAATATACGCAGCAGAAAGGTATGAGATTGATGGAGAGCCTATTATTGCAATCACTCAGTAAGCAGGCTCACAAAGACCTTGGCATGCACAGAGTTCACTCCGCATAGGTTAATCCCAGAATATAAGCAGCAGTAGACGAAATCGAGAACAAGAACGTCCGCGACTACTTGTTGCTGTTGTTATTTACCGGTGTCGATAGACGAGAAGGGACAAAGTTGAAGTCTACTGACATTGATTTTCAATCTAAGGCGATGACAATCCGTAGACAGACAGCAAGCCTAAAACCATAAAGATCATGTTCGCCGTGGTGGTTCTCAACACCTGTGCAACAATGACCGTCATATAATGTCTTTTATGTTTCAATTCCTAAAACTCGAACGCTGAAGATTGGCTCAAGAACAGCACTTACATGAAATTGAGACTCAATTATTCAGCAGATAAAAACCGCTCTTTTCCGGCAGCACTATATTTGGTGGCAACGCCACTTGGGTGAATAAATGTACGCTCACCATTTGTAGCCACGCTCATTTTCAAACCGCTCTGTTTCAACACCTCATACGAGCCGTCTGGTTCAAAGCTATAGACTCTGCCTGTTGGACTCTCAACCAGCCTGGTTCCCTCTGGCAGAATAGTCGTCAAAGTTTCATTCGGGGAACGCTCAGTTACCATATATTTGCCAGAGCTCATCGGGATGTGTCTTTGAATAAATCCGCTATCAAACTGTTTAATCACTGTTCCATCTTCTCTAGTTGTCACCAGGCTGTTGCCGATGCGTGTTTGCATGGTGCCGTTTCCTAAATCAGACATGACCAACCTCTTACTAGCTATTGCTTCTTGAGCCACCTGAGCCAATTTACCTTCAGCGAACCTTAGACCGGCAACCATCCCCAGTCCGCCACAAACACCACCAAGTGCGTTGTCGAAGAAAGGCTTGCCGAACTCCTGTGCCACCATATCTTTGGCCAAGGCCTCTTTGGTCGGGTCGCTCCAAGCTATTTTGCAGGCATCGCTTATGCGACCATTTCTATCCCAGGTCCGTTTTAGAACGTTTGGATTTTCGAGAATCACGGCTGCTGTTGTAATAGCAACGACAGGTAAGACTATCTCAGGAGCAATAACACAGACCGCAGAAGTTCCGGCTCCAATCACTGCATCCTTAGCTATTGTTCCGCACAAACTGACTGGATGTAAATTACGGAATTAAATGGCAGAGAAATTAAGGCGTTATTTGTCAGCAGCTACCAGGTTTGTCCAGTTTTGAAAATGCACAATCACAGTACTGAACTGCATTGCCAGATTGGTACTGACAAA
>PLZS01000102.1:0-32983 GCA_003153555.1 Candidatus Melainabacteria bacterium
TGCTGCCGTTTATCGACGTCTGGGTGACTGGGCCGGAAAAGGACATTTCAAAACGACCCTTGATCTTCATGGTCACATTGATGGGCTTTCTCAACTGGATCGCTTTCTCGTATCTGATCATCGTCAATATTGCCAACATTCACACCGATCCACCTTATTGGAGAGACGCACTCTTCCTCTTGGTTGACATCGGCATTCTGCTGCAACTTGGATTGATGTTCATGACCAAAGAAGCTATGCAAATTCGCAAGAATGCAAAAGGCGCTCTTGTCATGGCCATCGTTGGTTTGATCCAGACTACCGTAGGCGTTTGGTATTACTTCATGGCCAAGACTGAAATATTCTTCGACCCATTGCTGCATTCATGGCTGTACAGCCTGTGCAGTCCTTTCGGCGGTGATGGACTGCCTAAGGCTGAAGCTCTTGTGCGTCAGCTGTGGTCAGTGAACAAAGAATATTGGAACTATCCATTCGTTCTTGATCCCGCATCGATAGCCAAGATGGGCGAACCGATGGCCAAAGATAAGTTGATCGAACTGCAAGCTGTGTGCCAACAGCCGGCTGGTCTAGATTGGCTGTTCAAACTAATTCCAACTTTCACTCCAGCGCCACACGCACAATATTTCGGACAAATTGACTTCATGGTCAACAACCGTTGGTGCTTCGACTTCGTCAACTTCGCAGACAGAATGAACGGCGTTACTCAGCCAACGATCTCAACCAAATATCCACTTGGGGTTCCTGAACTGGATTGGTTATGGATGGTTGTCGGTTTTGTCACGTTCGCTGCTTGCATGGTTGGTTGGATTAAGTTCAAAAGCACTCCGCTACCAGCGGCCCAACCGGCGAAAGTTCCTGCCGCCACGGCTACATAAGGGATGGGAACTTTGGTAATAGGCAACCACAACTCAGTGAACATTCCTGGCGGCGCAGCTTCTGAAGCTGACGCTCCAACTGTGTACAAAGTCAAATTTGCACTGAAGGCGGTGGCATTCGTAGCGGCTGTAGTTTCTCTTTCTTGGTTTTTTCAAGGTTGGCGCGAAGTCAATCAAGCGCCAAGCCTAGCCAGTTTTGCTTTGTTGGTTTTCGGCACTGCCCTGACTATGTTTATTCTCGCTCTCATGGGTTACTGGACTTACTTTGAAGAGAAGAGCAAAGGAACCTTGAAAAAACGGATCGAAATTTACGAAGTCATTCGCTGTCGTCTGCAAAACAGGAAGCAAGGAGAAAAGGAACATCATGGCTAATGAAGCCAAACTAGCGGTTGTTGCGGTGGTGGCACTTGTTGTGGTGTCGCTCAGCTTGATGTTGATGCCTTGGGCGGAGTCTGGATTCGGATTCGATAAAACGTCACTGCCTTTGTGGTCGCAACCCATATTTGAGAATGAACCATTCACGAGCCTGAAACCTTTAGGCGACTGGGCACAAAAAAGTTTGAGTGGTCACGTCGATAAAGAAGACGAGAACGCTAAAGGTCAAATCAATCCGTTTTTGGCTGGCGATTATACCTACGCAATGGTGATGGGTTTGGCCATGATCTTGGCTGCGCTGGCAATCATGTTTGTTGGAAAAGAAGATGCAGAAGAAAAATTGATTCTGCCGGCTAAAAAGTAGTTGAACGTCAATTTCGCGGGACGCTGAAAGAGGAAGACCATGTCGGCATACGAACAACTAATCAAATCGGGAAATAAATTCTTCCTTGTGTTTGAAGATATGACCAATAAGGTAATGACGAGCAAGTACAACCCGCTCTATTACCACGGTGCGCTGCCTCAATTCTATTTATGGGTCCTGTTTCTCTCCGGACTTTTGCTTTTCGCCTATTACATTCCGACAGTAGATAACGCCTATATCTCAAAAGGAATTATCAACGCTTGGACATCAGTTGAATATATCAACGACAAAATTCCATTTGGTGCAGTTGTGAGAGGAATCCATCGTTATGCTGGTGATGCGATGGTGATCACGATCTTGCTGCACGCATTACGTGTTTGGTTCACGGACCGTTATCGTCAGTATCGTTGGTTGCAATGGTTCAGCGGTATCGTCCTGCTGGTCATGGTGCTCTTTATTGGACAAACAGGTTACTACTTGGTTTGGGATGAGCGCTCACTCGCTCTAACTCGTATGACAGTCTACGCCTTTGAGGGAATTCCTTTCATTGGACCGACGTTGAAAGAGTTGTTCTTGAATGGTGACACCATTTCCAATTACACAATGGCCAACTTCCTGTTTATCCACATCGGTTTGTCATTCTCATTGTTGTTTGGTTTGTGGATCCACTATGTGCGCATGACTCGTCCTGTAATGACGCCTCCGCCGGCTATTAATTATGTGCTGATGGCGCTTGTTCTTGCCGTCGTATTCATGTTCCCAATCACAAGTGGCAAGATTGCGACTCTGAACGGCACACCAACTGGCTTCGAGATGGACTGGTTTTTCTTGGCACCATATGCGCTGCTCAACGCAGTGCCGCTAGGTGCCTACTGGTTAATCGTCATTGCTATCACGGTCGCTTTGTGTTTGCTGCCGATGCCGTGGTCTTTCCTGATTAAGGAAAAACCGGTAGATGCGGCAGAAGTAGTTTTGTCCAAGTGTGTAGGCTGCAATTTGTGTTATCTCGATTGTCCTTATCAAGCAATTGAAATGGTGCCTGCACCAGCTGGATCTCGTTTCAAACTTTTGGCAACAGTATTGCCTTATCGCTGCTCTGGTTGCGGAGTTTGCGTCGGTGCTTGTGCGTTCGACGCGATTGATTTGCCGGATCTTTTGGATTCAGCAGTGGACGCTCAAGTCAAACAAATAGTTGAAGCGAAATAGCGCATTTTACCGTAGGGAGATTAGGAAAGTCGAGATGACTAACGAAAACAATAAAGTAGTAACTCTGATGTGCGAACGTTCGGCAGACGTGAGCGGATTGCTTGATGCAGACGGCAAAATCAGCAGTGTTGATGGACTTTACGCAGTTAAGCTTCCTTGCAGCGGTATGGTGCAGCCACTAATGATTGAGCGGGCAATGAAAGCCGGAGCTGCAGGCGTGATCGTATGCGGCTGCCAGATTGGCGATTGTTATTATCGCGAAGGCAACAAAATGATTCGCGAAAGACTGCTTGGAGAGCGATCTCCGGGATTGAAGAAAACAGTCGATCGTCGCCGGGTTATGGCCCTTTGGTTGTCACGTATGCAGAAAGATCGCTTCCTTGCAGAAGCAGGAGAGTTTGTTAAGTTCGTCAGGGCCTTGCCGGCTCCAGAGCCAGCTGCTGCACCTGCAAAACCTGCGGCTGCGGCGCCTGCAAAGGCAGCACCGGCAGCGCCTGCGGCCAAGACAGAAGCCGTTGCTGAAGAAGCGAAAGCTGTTGTGGAAAATGTTGACACGACTAAAGATGTGAGTGATGCGTCCTGAATTGTGAAGTCAAGTAATTAAGGAAAAACGGTAATGGCTAAGGATGCGAAAATTACGGAAATACAATTGATAAGCCGATGGGCTTGGTTCTTTGTTTTCTATTTTTGCTGCATATTGCTCATCGCAAGTTTCGGTCTAGTAGCCGAATTCTAAGTCGCTTCGCTTAAGAAATGGAGCGCCCTCGTTCCAAGTGCTTCGATCACATGAAGCCAGCGTCTAGAATGGAGCGCCCTCGTCCCGAGTGCTCAAATTACGAATAAGAATTTCATTGCTGAATTCTAAGTTCACATCTGATTGTAAGTTCGTCGCTGAACTCTATAATCAAGGCTGAATCTAGGTTTAGTCGCTGAATTCTTACTTCATCGTAAACCGCATCGCAATAATTTATCGATCAATAGCTGATGTTATATCGATTGCGGGTCCCTTGCCTATGCGGCAGTCGCCGCGAAGCTGCGCCGGTTATTCAGCATTTTTATCAACCTGGTTTCCTCCGAATCCCTCTAAGAAAGCACGAAGTATGTCAAGCACAAGCACCCTGAACAAGATTGAAACCCAGAATTTGCAGTGTGAAATGCCTGCCTTAGAACAACACCTGCAATCCAATCCGGCCGACGTGCAGCATTTGCTTATGCGCGGCGAATGTTTTCTCGCCTTTGGGCAGTATGAGAATGCCCTGGCTGATTTCAACCGCGCCGTCGAACTCGAGCCTAACGACGCTAAGGCTTATGCCTCTCGGGCTGTGGTTTACATCCGTACTGGAGATTTCAAAAGGGCATTTGCAGATTTGAATATGCAGATCGCATTGGAACCAAATGATGCTATGGGTTATTCAAATCGTGGCGCACTCTATGTGGTGACAAAGAGATATCACCTGGCTATCTCGGATCTTTGCGAAGCGATTCGTTTGGATTCAAATTGTGCTCCGGCCTATGCCAACCTCGGCGAAATCTATTACAAAATTGATAGATATGTTGATGCCATCGAATCTTGTGGCAAGGCGCTTGAACTGCATCCTGCCTCAGGGGAATCGCATTTCTATCGAGGCAAAGCTTACGAAGCACTGGGCCGAATTGAGTGCGCTCAAGAAGATTTAGATCGCGCCGTCGCTATTGGATACACACCAGGCGCGATTGAGTCATATTACCGCTCGGCTTAGCGGAATTGAAATGGAAGCGCGACTGTCCACAGTCGCCCATGATCACGTATCGAGGCGGGTCTGGAGACCCGTGCTCCATTTCTTCGAGGCGAGACCCGCGCGAATGGCGCGAATGGTGCTCATTTTTTAGTTGCAGCTTCATGAACAAATATTACATCAGCGTTTTCAGACTTTTTGCTTTTTGAAACGCTTGCCTGCCGGTCGTTTCAGGGCTTAATAATTTCGGGATTTTTGCTTAACATAGTAAGGGGTAGCGGAAAAAGAGCAAGGGTACCATTCCGAAATTCGCTAACTAAATCAGCAAGTTGGCTGTACTTTAGTAAGCACAAACTTTGAAGAGGGAAAAGATGGACGCAGTGGTGACGGAAATTCGCGCAGAAGATCACGACCGGTGGGTTGAACTTTGGACCTCCTATCTAAAGTTCTATAAGGCAAGTCTTCCTCCAGAAACATTTGATTCGACTTGGCAAAGACTGATTAGTAAATCCGGCACCTTGCGGGGCGTAGGTGTTCGGGAAACCGATTCAGGCCCTTTGCTTGGAATAACGCACTATCTCTTGCATGAAACTGCTTGGACGCCAAAGCAAATGTGCTACATGCAAGATTTGTTTGTTGATCCATCTTTTCGAGGCAACGGTCTGGCTCGCAAGCTCATAGAGGCAGTCGCGAAAACCGCAAAGGATCTCGACTGCTACAGGTGTTATTGGCTAACCCAGGATACCAACACGCAGGCACGCCTGCTCTATGACAAATTGGGTCGTTTCAACGGTTTTCTGCGATACGATTTTGATTACACTCGCCCTTCTCTTAAGCAAGGTATTCAGTAGCAGCTCAGGTATTTTTATGTTTGCAAGACGGTTCTTGGTAGTTTCTGCAGCAGCAGTGTCGCTTGCTTTGGCACCTTTGATTTGCCAGGCAAAGGTTGTGGCAAGCCAGTCTAAGCACACTTCGAGTGGTGCTAAGAAGCTCTCTCTTGAAGATCGTGCCATGGATTTGGTGAACAAGGTAACGGAGGTTCGCAAATGGGAAAACGAATTTGGTGCCAAAAGATTCAATCCTAATACAGGCGGAAGACCAGGCATGAGTATTGAGGAGCACCACGGCTCCTTATATGTGGTCCATGTTTTTGAAGATATGCCGGAGCACGCAGTCACTTTTGCCCGGTATGAGGTGAACGTGAAAACCGGACGGGTACACAGGTTGGACTGAAACTCGCGAAAGTGAAGTGACCGTGAAAAAATTTGCACCATACGCGGTGACTCGATAGCTGCTCGGATACGATGAGGAGCGTTTCAAGGCACCACCTGTAGTGCCCAGGCGGATATCAAAGCGAGCTTGGTATGACGCAAATAACCAGCCAGCAATTGAATTACACCTTGAGCTTAAAAATACTCGTCCAACACAGCCAGTGGCCTTCTTCCGATGAAGCCGTCATTGGGTAGATGCCAGAAGTCAATATCTTTGTCGTCAAGACGCCAACAGAGCAGATACTGGAATTCTCCCTTCTCGGCTGGGAAATCCAACAGCCCGCTGCGCAAATCTCGCAAAACGATACCGAGGTCCGTGATTTCATCGACCCACTTATTCATGCAGTCAACGTAGTCATGTTGGACAGTAGATAGTTTTTGACTGCGTTCTTGAAATCTGGCGCGACATTCACGCAGTCTTGTCAAGTCAGCAACGCTCTCCGTGGAGGTCTTGATCGTGGCTAAATCGCTTTCCACTTCTTGGAATTCTCGATTTGCTTCTTCGAGTTGATCGCTGAATTTATCCAACTCATCGTTAGCATCAACAATCATTTTTCGAACCCGCGGCACCAGCTTTTTGGCTTCCGCAATCGTGAATGTCTTGTTATATCTCATGTTCTTGGGTGAATTCTCAGACAAAATAGCCAGCGTTATCATTATCCTGCTTTGAGTGCATAAGTCGAGCAGCTTGCTGCATAGACTATCCTAGGATAACTCGTCGGCGCAATAACAAAGGTATCTGAATAAATGACTAAGCTTGTTGATTTAACCCGCCCTCTTGTAATGCTTAATAAAGAAACATTCCCGCCGGCCCTGTCACCGCTTTACCGAATTATCTCTCCTGAAATTGAGTTCGTCGATCACGCCGGTGGAGCGAAGATCATGGGCCAAATCTTTGGTTGCACTGAACATGAATTACCCGACGGTGAAGGATGGACAGAAGAAAATTTGTCCATGTCAAGTCATCTGGGTACTCATGTCGATGCGCCCTGGCACTATGGTAGTAAGTGCGCAGGAGCACCGGCCAAAACGATTGAGCAGATTCCACTAGAAGATCTTTATTGCGATGCGGTAGTTCTCGATATGACCGCAAAGAAAATGACGGGGCAAGCAATCAGCGTTGAAGATGTTCAGGCGGCATTACAGGCGGTGTCATACACAATTAAGGCTGGCGACGCGGTGCTGATTCGTACCGACCACGATAAATACGATCTCTTCAACCCAGCTCGTTATGCGTATCCTGGCATGACCCGCGAATCGACACTCTGGTTAATTAAGCAGGGTGCAAAAATTGGTGGCACGGACGCCTTCGGATGGGATCGCCCCTTTGCAGTAATGGTGCAGGATTACCAGACCACAAAAGATAAGTCTAAAATCTGGGATGCGCATTTTGCCGCACGTGAAGGTGAATTCTACATCGTGCAACAACTGGCAAACCTCGATCAGCTACCTCCGCACGGCTTCAAGGTCGCCTTCTTTCCAATTCCACTCGTTGGTGCCAGCGCGGCGCAAACTAGAGCCGTAGCGTTCGTTAGCTAATACCTTT
Organism: Candidatus Melainabacteria bacterium; assembly: GCA_003153555.1. Taxonomy (GTDB): domain Bacteria; phylum Cyanobacteriota; class Vampirovibrionia; order Obscuribacterales; family Obscuribacteraceae; genus PALSA-1081. The sequence continues at coordinate 7,353 of PLZS01000102.1, forward strand.
CGGTCCATTAGAAAGAGGGGCTGTGTGTAGTCGGTCCCGACTTGCACTGCCCCTCTTTCTATTTTCAAAAATTGGCCGCCAGATGAGTCGGTTGGTTAATCTTTCTCGTGCTTTCACAGAGCCCTGGCGGCTAGCTATTGATCATCGTATCCTCCTGCCAACTCAAAAGGCCTAGGGTTTTTACTGGTTTACACCTGCTGTAAACATCCCGTTCCGAAATGCTGACTGCTGCACGGTTTCACTTAGACTGATAATTCGAAGTATTTCAAAAAAAAGTGCCACCGCTAATCAAGTGGTGCCCTGTTGAAATCTGAAGATCAAAAAGTGAGCCTTTGAACTGTTAGCCGCTGGTTGAAAAGTACCAGCCCGGTCTCAATTACTTCAGATCGATGTATACCACCATATCTGGTTTCACGTTGACATTGCTCGGTTTGTCGCGCCACAGCGAAACCCACGCCCTGGCTGGCAAGGCTGTGTATTTGATTCTGTCGAGCGCTTTCATCTCTGGGCTCATGTTATTACAGCCCCCGGGTACTTGGCACGTGCCACCACAATGAATATACTGAGCAATTTTTACCGCTTCTTCATGAGGCTTGTTGATGTTCTCGATGTGAATAGACTTGGCCGTGTCTACATAGATGTAGTTGAGATTGAAATCAACTGCGTTATAAGCGGCCACGCCAAAAGCAGGAATTATTTTGTCAGTCTTCAATTTGGCTCGCCAACTATTTAGGTCCTGATTGAACTTTGTCACCGGATACTCAACTTGCATCAACGATTGCTGAGGCCACCATTTTATGAAGGTTGGTTCCCAGCACAATGGAAAATCGGCGTGTTGCAGGTCTTCCTCGGTGACTTTGTCTTCATCCCAAATTTCTACTACTGCCGGATTGGCACCTGCTAACAAAAATGGATTGACAATGAATCTCGATTCTTCAGCTGGTCCCTCTGAGCTTTTTGGTCCAGGGCCCCAGACACCTTGACCCCGAAGTCCCCACCAAGGTTTGCCATCTTCTATCGCACCGAAAACAGCCTCTGACGGCTGATATGGTGCTGCCACCAAATTTGGTGTTAACTCGACGTACCTTTTGCGCAGCTCCAAGATATCGGCTTTTGATCTAAAGTTCAGTTCAATTGGCATTTGCACGGGAATATCGATGCCCGGCACGACGGCACGCTCGCCGATCAACAGTTTGTTTTCATTTGCTTGTGACGGGTGAGCAAACAGCGCGAAAAATAATGCTCCACAAAATAACAGCGGCAGAGCAATCGCCCTGCCGCTTAATGGAGAACAATCCTGATTACCGGCGTTGGTTCTGAAAATAGTTAATTTCAATTTCAGACTTATATCCAGTTTTGCGGGCACTAATGTCATTAACAAAGATAGAGCAGGTAGAATCTGGCGTCTTGGCCGTAATCGATTGCAAATCATTGTAATCAATTTTCCATTTGTACATGTTGAGTGTATTTAGATACCAATCAATAACCAACTTCGCATCTTCTTTAGCAAGGAAATGTTGGATGTAATTTTGTCCGTGTTCTTTTCGGGACACGCCACCTATAAATTTAGCTTTGCCGGTGAACTCAGGTAGGTTAGGCAAATCAACCTTCGTTGACAAATCCTCTGCTTCGAGAAGTTTCATATTTTGAAACCCTTTTACAACTGGCTTGGGCAGTAGTTCACCGTTAGCAGCTTTTGAGCTTGTCTCAGCGAAGGCAACGACGTTACAGTTTAAAACACCGAAAGAAAGTATGGACAGAGAGGCGGTAATAACAACTTTGCGCACCATACAACATCCTCTTTGATTGTTTTTTGCTATAAAAAAACCGGTCTTTTCTAGATCATACTAGAGAAGACCGGCTTCATTATGCATTTTTCTGTACTTGACTCAGTTTGGTCGGCTGAAGTTCTCAGAGCCACTTGTGGTGTTTGAGAACTCAAGTTGACCGAGCAGGTTGTTGAAGCCTGATGAAAGCTTCAAGGTTGCATGGTCTTGACCAAACATGGCACCGCTAGGTACTGTGTACGGTCGATCGTGCAAGTTGTCGTCTGCATGTCCACCGTTGGCCTTCGGCACGTCAATCATGTTGTTATCCAGCGAATAATTGCTTTCACAACTAATGTTTGGATCGAGTGCTGCGCCATCTGGAATGGGGTTACTGGAGACTGCAGGGACCAGAGTCGCAGGTGGTTGTGACTGTCCAAACGCTTTCAGGTTCTTAGATGCTGGATCTAGATAGACATAGGCGGTTTGACCAATCGGTAGAGGAGTCGTCCACAGAGCTGCTACTTCAGCAGCTGTAGCAGTTGGTTTGATCTCATAGCATCTTTGTGTCAGTTGATTCATTATCTTAGTTTTGGTACACGTTGGTATCAATTGACTTCCAGATGTTACTTGAGACAACAGACCATCGATCGTTCCAGTTGTCTGGATTGATCCGCCCGGATTGTAATATGGCTGCGGGTAAGGACTGTTGACTCCATTTGCAAACACACCAAGTCCGCTTGGGGAGTTGTTTCCAGATACGCTGATGTTTTTCGAACCGCTTTGGAAGGCTGCAATAACCTGCCCTTTGACGAGATCCACATCGGAGTACAAGCCACTGTTATTGGCACCCCCTGAAGGAGGCGCGTGGTTGAAGGTAGCTTCAAATGAGGGCAAATAGCTTAGGCAAGTGCCATTCAGCCAATAAGCAGGTCCTGTATTCATTTGAGTTAGACAATTTGTACCTTGTGCGCCGATTGTGAGAAGGTCAGCAACATTGGGAGGATTTGCTCCAGCAACAGTTGGATTGTTGGCTGTATACATCGCACTCAATGCGTGAGGTCCACTGTTTAATGAGCTGGTTGGAGGATACAAAAGACTGTTTTTGCCTCTTGCATCTGCAACGAATGATCCTGCACTTTGACCACCAGTTGTACCATTAGGATTGCTCGCTGATGATGTGTTGTACGCTGCCCATGCACCTGTGGCGGTCATATCTGTGTTAGAGAAAGCCGCTCCAGAGGCGGTTGGGGCGATATCGATACCAGGTCCTGTATACAATTCCTGGTTGAAGATGTTGTACTGATTATCAAATGCTGTGCTGTTTGGAGGCATATTAGCGGATGGAAGATTCACAAACGCTAGGTACCCTCCTGGAACTGATGCTGGGAAGTCGTAGTTGGCTGCGGCTCCGCCTGCTTGGAACATGGAGGCACCGACGATCGCGGCTGCAACCGCACCACCAAGCGCACCAGATTTAGATTCTGTAGTCTTGGCGGCAACACTGAATGCGTTCGGAGGAATTTTAGCTGCGTTCAGTGCCGTTGCAGTTGCATTTGGAGGCTCAGCCGCAGTGAAATCTGTCATCGCAACCAAGTGAGGATTTTGTTGTGGAAATACTGGTACTCCCATAATGCTTCCGATACCTGGCACTACTAGATTTTCATAACCTCGGATGTAACTCCCAGTCGAATAGGCTGGAGGAACTTTCCCCGTTCCAACTGATTGCCAATTAGCTGGCGGTGCGATCGGGAGCTCAGATGCCGTGAAGAAAACGTTAGTCGATTCTTTTGGCTTCATGTAGGCTTGTTGATAAGTGCTATTTACGGCGGTTAAGCTGTTATTTCCCCACATTCTTGTATCATTCGAAACTTGTCCGAAAAAAGTTACAACGTTAGGATTAACAAGTTTGTCCTTCAGGTCACTACCAAGCGAAGCCAAATTGGCCAAAACTGCTGCAGCATTCGTTTTTGCTTGGGGGGAGCCTTCAGCTTGTGCGTTCATGGCTACGAGTAGCCCTTGAGCAACGCAACGGTTGTATGTGATCAAATTGATTTCGTTGCTGTTTGGTGGGTCAGCGCATAAAACGAAGTCTGCATATTTGCTACCTGGTCCAGGTAACGAAACACTAACGCGGGCGAGAGGGTCGTTCTTTTTCATCGCATTTTTGGCGATGTTCAACGCCCCTGCATCTGTTGCGTTAGCAACTTCTCTGCCCCCGCCAAATATCTTGGCAAGGAAGAAGCAACCAATTCCTACTACTATTATGACGAGCACACAGACTGCCACCAGTCCTAGCGTTGCTCCTTGTCGACGACGTGTCTTCATTTTGGTTATAACCCTCCTGCCCTAACTGTAATTTGGCCGTGTGAGTGGTTCGGTTACTGCTCTGGATGTGAAATGCTAATCCAGGCAGACACGACTAGTAAACTGCTAATATTATCTTCCTTTAAGGAGCCGGAAATTGTCAACTGTAGGGAACTTTCCAGGAAATTGACTATGGACAAGCCCGCAAGCTCCGCAGGTTGGGGATTCCGAAAGGTAGAAGTATTAAACAAGGTTAATATTGACCAGAGATTCCTGAAAATACTTGCTCTAAATCGATGATTTAATCAATTATGAGTTCCGCTTAATGGAGCGAGTAGACGAATTAGCGTCCGTGACGATCAGGGCAACGACCAACCAGAAGATAAATTGGACCTGCGGCCGGTAGAAGATGGTGTCCACCATTCCTTGAGCCATTAGTCCAACTAACGCAGCCACCGCACCTGCAGCTAGCCATTGGTCCGAAGTTAGCATGGCACGCGAGCTTTGCTCGCTATCCGGTTTGTCCAACGTCTCCAGCGTTTTGGGTGACGACCAAAAGCTGATATGGGCACGACCGAACAGGCTAAGCAACATGACGCCAAAAGCGATTAAGCCAATGATGCCGCTTTCAACTGCGACCTCAAGGGGCACGCAATAAGTGCCAAGGGCGTCGAATCCACTCACCATATAGAGTCCATAAGCCAGTCTGAATGTCACGTTTCCAGGACCGATGCCAAACCACCAGTTGTCTAGCAACATGCGCCAGGAAGCGTTCCAGACGTTGATGCGATATGAGTTCGAACTGTGTTCACGCCCGGCGAAAATTGATGTCACTCGTTGCTCAAACGCCGGCACAAAGTGAAGACCAATCAACAGAAGTACTGGCAGCACGATGCATAAGATGATTATGAACAGGCGTGCTTTGGGTTGGGCAATCCAAAATTTTGCCACTGCCATGATTGAAATTGTCGCTCCAGCTGCGGCAACGGCAAGATATCCGCCGCGACTGCCGGTGAGGATAATGGCTACTGCGATTGCTGCAGCTGCAATTATTGGCGCAATGGCGAGCAGAAATTTCCTCGCCGATAGAGCGCTTAAGCCCAGTGCCAGAGCCAGAGGGCATAGCGGGATGAGATAGCCGGCTAGTAAATTCGGATTGCCGAAGGTGGAAAATATTCGTGTTCCATGGGTTTCGACAGTTGGATCCTCCCATGTAGCCAGCGGTTCCACCCCGATTTTGTATTGGTAAAATCCATGCAGAGAAACGGCAAATGCCGATGTCACCAGAATTGATACCAGTATCAATTTTCTCTTTGGTGAGTTGCTCAAAATTGCGGTCAGAAAAAAGTAGCTACATATATATACGATTATTTTTGAGAGCCCTTTTAAGGAAGGGATGAAATAATGCGAGGCGCAAGCAGCGATTACGTTGGCCGCGAAGAAGAGCAAGACAGCGATGTCTACGGCATTTGAGCGGCGCGATTCTTTACCACCCAATAGATATCCAAGCAACCATAAGCCAAACCCGGTCATAGCAATGAGCGCCAGACCTTCTTTGTCATTGGTGAATTGAGGCAGGGCAAGAACTGAAAACAAAACCAGCGCGGCAGCAAAACTGAGCGATTGCAATCCTGAGCCGAATTTTCGCACAGCCTCCCCATCGATCTTGGTGAGTGCCGATTTAAAGGCACTGCCAACGCCCACGATCGCTGACCCCTGAAGCGCCCGCTGCCATGCTTGATCGATCCCGTTAAGTGAGACAGCGTCTGCCAGCCGTGAAATCATTTGCATTATTGAATCGGTTTGATATCGGCGACGACGCCTTGGACTCGATACTTGAAGCCCTCGAGCTCAATTTGATTTCCGAGCTTAATCTTGTTGCCGCGAATGACAAAGCCATCCGCGGTTCTTTCTGCCTCATCTACTACGGTGACCAAAAAATCAGTGGCAATTGGATTTGCTGGATCGGGAAAAGCCAGCACCTTTTTTCCATCTGCAGACAAAAAGGTAACTTGCTTTGGTGTATGTTGAACTGCAGAAATCTTCATGGGCGGCTGCACTGGTTGATTTCTGATCGTGATTGCACACGGGTCGCCTACCTTGAAGATGTCCACATCCTTGGTCTTCAAGCCGGTGATTGATACATCAATGGCTACCTTGTTGATGCCTTGCACGACTTTGTCCACTCCGGCGTGTCCCGCCTTAGCCAGCCCAAAACCAAGTGCGGCCAGCAAAATTATGACGACAACGCCAGAGTCTACGGGATTCAACTTTCTCTGAGACTGCTGCTGCGAGCTGCCTGACTTATCGTTGGCCAATTTCGGTACCTCTTTCATGAACGTCGTCTTCCGGCTTTCTAAGCGCCCACAGTCAATGATACAGAAGTGAACGAGGGCAAATATTAGCCCTTCTTTCTTGAAGGTAATCCTATATATATGATCGACTTTTCAAATTCATAAAAATAGTTGTGGGAGAACTACGTAGGTGCGTGTCCAAAAGCCGGCTAACTTCGATACACCTATACAGTTGAGCGGGCGATGATACCCCTGAGGAGAATGAGATGAGTTTCGAAAAGCAAGCAACGGCATTACCGGTAGAAGCACAAGCGGAGAATCGTTTGGATTTGACCACCGTTTGTCCTGACCGTGCCGCGGTTGAGCACTACAATGTCGGGCGCGCAGAAAAGAATATCAATGTCGAAGAGCTGTTGAAGGCGAACGATGGAATAGTTGAAGCAACCACTACCTCTTGGAATAACATCATTCATAAGTTCAACAGCTTGCCTGCTGCATACAAGGAACAAGTCGTCCAATCATTCGCACCGCATATGTATGGTGATAACGAAAACTATCCAATGTATAACCGTTTGGTCGATACCCATTCGCAATCACACGATCGTATCGCAACAGCCTAAAACTTAGATTTCTGGAAGTTTGAGCCGGTCAAGATTTTCTAGCATTTCTCTTTGGCTCGTCACAGCTGTCCCAGATTTGCGAACAACAATCCCCGCGGCCAAATTACCAAGGGCCATCGCTTCCACGAATGTAGAGCCAGAGACCAGAGCGAGAGCCATTGTAGCAACGACGGTGTCGCCGGCACCAGTCACATCGAAGACATCACTGCGATTGAATGCAGGCAACTCAACCATTTCCTTTCCTTGCTGAAATAGCACCATGCCGTCGGCACCACGGGTTACCAACAAGGATGTGGCGTTGGTGGATTTGAGAATTTCTTCACCGGCTCTGCGTACTTCTTCGCGCGTCGTTAATTTGTAACCGACTGCTTTTTCAGTGTCAGGCTGATTTGGTGTCATCAAAGTGACATCCTTGAACCTTGCGAAGTCACCTTGAGCGTCGACGATGACCAGAATGCTGGTTTTCTCAGCCTCTTCTCGACAGGCTTTAATTACGCTATCTGAAATCACGCCGGCGCGATAGTCTGAAAGGACGATTGCTTTATAGCCAGTTGTGGATTGGCGCAATCTGGTTACTAACTGAGCCTCAATTTCTTTGCTCAGAGGTTCGTGTGAGATGCGGTCCAATCTCAAAAGCTGCTGCATTAGCGAGTGTGATTTCGAAAGAATTCTCGTCTTCACGGTCGTCGGTCTGCTCGGGTCTTTGACGAGGCTGTGACTAATGCCGCAGCCTTCAAGCAAACGCGCAAGTTTGACGGCGTACTCGTCGTTGCCGCAAACTCCGATGGCGCGACAAATGCCGCCCAGAGCTGAAATGTTGTGCGCAGTGTTGGCGGCTCCGCCGGGAATCAGCACTGTGTCTACGTGTTCAAGGATTAGAACAGGCGCTTCGCGCGAGATGCGCTCCGGTTTACCTTCAAGGAGCTCATCGATCAGCAAATCTCCGATCACAATGACTCTGCCACCACTGAGAGCTTGAATCCGTTTTCTCAATGCGCTCTTGGTCAATTGGTGTGACACCGCATGCGGTGTACTAGGAGCAGATCCCATATCTGCTGGATGCATGCGTTCTAATTCTGAAAAAACTTGTTTGCCTAACATATGTTCTGGATCTATACCTAGGGAAAATTCCACAGCCTGTTTAGCTTCATCAATATAGCGCAGATGTTGATAAAGTCTGGCTAGATGAAGCGTATTTGAGAGTAGATCAGCGCTATTGTTTGCGTTTTCAATCGCATTTCTGGTCTGATCCAATTCCAAAATTTCCGCTGCCGTGAGGGATTTGTCCTCTTTGTGCACGGTGTCCTTTAAAAATTTATCGACTGCAACTTTAAGTTCACCAATTGGTTTCTCGTCTGCTTTGGCAAATTCAGATTTTCGCAGTTGCAGAAACTGTGGATTTCCTGGCGCAAAGCTATTCAAGCGAGGTGTGTTAGCTATATCTTTTGTGCCTGACCACTTGAATTCACGCGGTTGGTCGCTTAAAGATTGCTTAGGACTTTGGCCAGAAAGCTCGCGACCCAGTTCAGGCGTTAAGCCTTTGCTGATGTACTTGTCCGAGGATAGTCTTTGCTGCAAGCTGCTCGACTTACTGAGATCGCTGCCGGGTAGTTTTGGCTGTGCGGATTGATTTTGGTCAAAGGGTACGAAAGACTTAGCTTCACGAGAAACCAGGTCGTCAAGCGATAATCGCTGTTTCTCCGCTGCTTCTTGCTCTGGTTGATTCGGCAGGTTTTGATCTTTCGAATCAGGTTTTGGATCGTATGGATTAGTCATTTTGGCTCTCTCTAACAATATTGTAGCTGGATTTGCTGGGAGCGCCGGCTTCTAGCCGGCACTGAACAGGGAGCGACTGCGCTGCTTTCACTTATGCAGTCAGCCGCCGGGATGGCGGCGCTCCCAGGAGGCGCTCCCAGGCGGTGCCCTCATTCGACGCTGCCGTAGCCATGCAGCGGAACCTTCCGACTCCGCAAGCACCGGGCATAATCGATGGCACATGTTAGAATTCAAACGTAAGCGGAATTGAGGTCATACATGAGTCATGTCACTTATCCCGGGATTGTTTATCCGACGAGTGCCGTGCACATCACTGGGGTTCCCGACTCTGCAAGCTGCTTGAAACATCGTTTAAGAAACCTCTTTTCACTGTTTGCGTTTGCAACTTTGTTTTCCATTTCGATGGCTAGCGCGCAGACGTCGCAGCCAGAACTACGCCCACCGGCGCCATCCATCACAGTGACAACGACGAGTGCAAGCACCAGCACCACTACCAGCACCACTACCAGCAGCACCACCACCGGCACTACCAACCCCGTAGCGCCAAAAGCTGTCGGAGTGACAAGGATGCACTCAACGACAGATGTTAGAAGTGACCGACGCACGGCTGTTCAAATGGCTAAATATCACTGGCTGGATAAGGTGGCTTTAGCCGATCCAGGCATCGTTGCTGCGATCACCACTCACTACACAGCAGCGCTTGAACTAGCAAAGCATCCAAGAATTGGCGAAATTGCCGAAGCCGATCACTACCTTTGCCGAAGATTGACGAAATGGAAAACGGTTGCTCGTCGTCTTGCAAAGAACGGCAATGCGGATAAGGTCATCGCTCTAGATCCCGAAGGCATGTATCGAGCCATTCGCAGAGACAAAGCAACCGCTCGGCGGCTGGTAAAAAATCCGATGTTCGATCAGATGGTTTCTGACAATCCCGATCTCGGTAAACTTGTAGCGGCTTACATGTGACACCTGAGCTTTTTTCTTCACTTCAAACGCTGGTCATTGGTTTCATAACCGGATTGCTGTCCGGGGCATTTGGTGTAGGGGGTGGTATTTTCTGCACGCCCGTGATTCGCATGTTCCTTAACGTTGCACCACATGTGGCGGTTGGCACCACAATGGCATTGATTATTCCCACTTCAATTGTTGGTGCTATTAATTACATCAAACAGAAACAAGTTGATTTGCGGCTGGCAAAGCTCATGGTTCTACCGGCGGTGATCGGAACTGTTCTCGGTGCCACTGCCGCGCACTACGTGCATGGTCAGCTGTTGATGCTCTTGTTCGCTGCTTTTGCGGCATGCGCAGGTTTGGACCTGGCCTTCGGCTTGGGTGAGAAAATCACTAAGCGTAAGAGGATGTCACTTTCTGAGGCTGAGCAATTGGTTCCACCCGTGGTGCCCGCGTACGTCGCTGTGTTAATTGGGCTAGGCGCCGGGATCATGGCTGGTTTCTTCGGCGTCGGGGGTGGATTCATTTTGGTGCCGGCCCTTCTCTATTTTTTTCACATCTCGGTAAAAGCTGCTTTTGGCACGTCTCTTCTGATTATTGCTGCCGTGTCTATCCCTGGCACCCTCACCCATGCTAGCAATGGGCATATGGATTTGCATCTCGCCATGTCGATGGTAGCAGGCGCAATTCCTGGAGCCTGGGCGGGAAGCTTACTCGCATTGCGGCTGAAAGATTCTTTGCTCCGCAAAGGGTTCGGTATTGTTATGCTTGCCATGGCAATTATGCTTGCTATTAAAGAGGCCCAACAGGGATTCGGGGCATAATTAGTTTGGTTAGGCGAGAGTTAAGGTGTTTCATTTCAAGCTTTTAGAGTTAGAGTCCGAGCTGATTGCCAAAGAGGATGCCGCTCGCGGCGTCACAGAAATGACGGCAGAGTGCATCTTTCTGTTGGAGTCCATTGAATCTGAAGTTGGTGTCAGTCTTGCTCACCGGGTCCCTGATAAGTGGCGTGGCTGGTTAACCTTCAGAAGAAAGAATGACTGCTTGCTGGTTTGTCGAGGTCGAGCGTTTTCAGTCGGTATGTTTGGCAAATGCAAAGCAGGACTCGATGTAACCGGAGGTGCGGACACCATCGCGGACTACGAGAGGGGATTTGATGTCACTCCGCCTGCAGATCCTGACCATTTACTGATCAACTTTGGCACTGGGGAAAAGACGCGTATTTTCTTGTGGTATGGCGAAGGCATTGCCGCCTACAAGCTCATCTTTGAAATGCCTGTCGATCCAAGTCCCGAGCAGGAGTTGCAAGCGGCTGTGGTAGAGGCTTGCGGTTGGATTCTGAAGCGGCCCAAACACGTCACGCTTGCCGATTACTTAAAAGAACAAGTTCGTTAGGCTCTTTCTTTTCGTCGGTGACAACTTTAGGCTTTCTCGTCGGTGACCACTTTAATAGTTGGCTGTGGCACTGCTCTCTTCGCAAATTCGAGCATCTCCATTGGTATCGGAATAATTACAGTTGAATTCTTTTCGGAAGAAATTTCGACCATAGTTTGCAGCTGTCTGAGCTGCATTGCTCCAGGTTCAGAGGAGATAACTTTTGCGGCAGCAGCTAACCGTTCGGCTGCTTGAAACTCACCTTCGGCAGCAACAATTTTTGCCCGGCGTTCTCTTTCTGCCTCGGCTTGTCTAGCCATCGCACGTTTCATTGATTCCGGAATCTCGACATCTTTGATTTCGACGGCAATGACCTTAATACCCCATCCCTCAGTTTGTCGATCGATGATCGCTGAAAGTTTAGCGTTGATGCCATCTCGCTCGGTTAGGATTTCGTCCAACTCGTGTTGACCAAGAATACTTCGCAAAGTTGTTTGGGCAATCTGATTTGTAGCAGTGAAAGGGTCTTCAATCTTCGTCACTGCCTTGTATGGATCAACCACTTGGAAGAAACAGACGGCGGCAGTCTTGCAAGAGATGTTGTCCTTAGTGATAACTTCTTGCATAGGAATAGCCATAGTAATGATTCGCAAGTCGACCTTGCGAGTGTTTTGAATGCCGGGAAAAACAACTTGCAATCCAGGGCCGATCACGTTGTTCGCTTTTCCCAGGGTGAAAACGACGAGTCGATCGTATTCTTTGACAATCTTAATGCCGGAGATGACGTAAACAACGCCTGCTGCTATCGCTAATTCAATTAATCCGAACACGCGCTTTCCCTCTCTATCTCTAAGGTGAAGTGTACCCTTCTGGCTCCTGATTCACGCCTTTCTTTCTCATGCGAGCAATAAAGAACCCGGACACTCCGTGTCGTGTAGGCAGCAGCTGAATCATGCAGAGCCGATTCATTTCTGCTTCTGTTTTACACATAGGTCCGGAAGTGACTGAACATTGCTCGCGGATTTGCTCCGGCACCAGGTGAGCAAAATCGTCTGCTTCAAAGTCTTCAAATTCGCGCAGGAACCAGCGGATGTTGTCGAAATTTTCTTCGGGCTCTAGTGAACATGTCGAGTAAGTTAAGGTGCCTCCTGGTTTGACGAGAGTAGCGGCGTTGGAGAGCAAATCCCGTTGCAATTCAACTAAGGAAGCTATGTCGATTGGCTCACGTTGATAGCGCAAATCCGCACGGCGATTGATGACACCGGTTCCGGTGCATGGCGTGTCGAGTAAAACTTTGTCGGCAAGCCGGTCTGCCTGATACGTTCTGCCATCCGCAACTGCTGTTTCCAGGTTTTTTAAGCCAAGCCGAGTGCGATTTTTTTTGATCAAGTTGAGACGAGATTCGCTTTTATCCACCGCAATAATTCTGCCTGTGTTATCCAGCATTTCGCTCAGGTGGAGGGTTTTTCCTCCCGGTGCGGCGCACAAATCGATAATGAAGTCACCTTTTTGTGGGTCCACTACGATGGAGGCGAAAGCGGCGGCCTCGTCTTGAACCGTGAACAGTCCTTCACTATATCCTGGCAGTTTCTCGGCTGGCCCTTTCATCTTGTCGATAATCAAACAAGAATTGACCAGATTGCCGCGGTGACATTTGACACCTTTGGCTTCAAGAATGTTTTGCAGACCATCGGGCGTGATCGCCGTTTCGCAGGTGCGCACAATCACTGCCGGCGTACTCTTGGCAAACTTGAGCAGTTCAATTGCTTCTTCTTTGCCGAAATTTTCAATCCACCTCTTCACGATCCATTCTGGTACCGAATAGTCTGTTGAGAGTTTTTCTTCACTGCTATCCAGGTCAGATACACTGACTGCAGGCTGCTCGGAGCTTTTCTTCTTCAGTCTTAAATAGCTTCGCAGGACGCCATTCACAAATGTCGCGTGTCCTTTATGTCCCATTGATTTAGCCAATTCCACTGCCACGTTAACGACAGCAGATTGCGGTATATCGTCCATTTCCTCGATCTGAAAAACGGACAGTCTTAAGATATTAACCACCGAAGGCGACAGTTTCTCCATAGGCTGCTTGGACAGTGCTTGAATTTCCTCGTCCAAATGCAATTTGTTTCTCATCACACCTTGCACTAATGCTGTCACGAAGGCGCGATCGCGTTCGCTTAAGGTCGTGCGTTTGAACGCCGCATTTAAGGCGAGGTTGGAATATGCTTTTTGCTTCTCTACTTTGAGAAGCACTTCTAAAGCCACTTTTCGCGAGCCCAGTCCGGTAATGGCGGTTGTCATCCGAGCTTATCTCCAGTTTTTATGTGGGCACCGTTTGCCCAATCTTTTGCAGACATGCGTGCTTTATTAGGCGGTTGGACTTCTAGGAGTTCAACGGTCTGCTCGCCATTTTCGCCGCACATTACAGTTACAGAATCCGGTGTTCTTTGTATAGAGCCGACAGAAAGCGTTTGACTTGACTCATTTGGCGACTGATGACCAGGCTTGGTTTTCCAGATCTTCAAAGTGTTGTTGTTGTAAGTCGTGAACGCACCTGGCCAGGGCACGACGCCTCTGACGAGATCGTGTATCTTTTTCGCCGGTGATTGCCACTTAATTCGACCCAATTCCTTATCCAAGATTGGCGCTAGTGTTGCAAGGCTGTCGTCTTGGCGCACGGCAACTAAGGTTCCGTCAATCAACTGTTGAACAGTTTCAATCAGAAGATATGCGCCATCCACGCTTAAAATTCGGGCCAGCTGTTCGGCATTCATCTCATCGTCAACGTTAGTCTCTTTTTTTAGCAGCATCGGACCTGTGTCAACGCCAGCTTCTGTGAACATGGTGGTTACACCAGATACGGTGTCACCGTTGATGATAGACCAGTTGATCGGAGCTGCGCCACGCAAACGGGGAAGAAGTGAAGCGTGAACATTGATCACTCCTTGCGGCGGCATATTGAGCACTTCTTTCTTGAGGATTTGACCGAAAGCGACCATGACGATCAAATCCGGGTTGAGGTCACGCATCGCTTGCACGATTTCAGGCGACCTTGAAAGACGCTCAGGTTGCAATACCTTTATGTTGTGCTGTTCAGCGAGCACTTTTACAGGCGGCGCTTGCAGTTTGTTGCCTCTGCCCGCCGGGCGGTCTGGTTGCGTGACGACGCCAACCACGTCTGTATGTGGAAAGTCGATCAACTGTTGAAGTGTCGGCACTGCAAATTCAGGTGTGCCAAGAAAAATTACGCGCAAGTTCAATTGTCCAACTGGTTACTCACAACTATTCTTGCAAATGACTCAGCAAATCCCCTGAAAAGGTGTAGTTTTGATAATCTTATGACGCTGTGAACACTGTAATCAAGAAGAAAGCATCAATTGGCAACCCCTGGAACACGGGGCAGCTGATTCTCGTGCCTGCTGGGTTATGGTTGATCGTTTTTATGGTTATGCCCCTGCTGATTTTGCTGGTCTACAGCCTGGGCAGTCGCGATGACTTAGGCCAAATTGTGCTTGGCTTCAATTTCGACAACTATCTGCGATTTTTCACAGGCCCATATTTGAAATCACTGGGACGCTCGCTCGTCTTGGCGGCCGTAACGTCTGGTATTTGCCTGGTTCTTGGGACGCTCTTCTCCTTGTGGCTCGCGTTTTCAGTTCCCAAAGCTAAGCAGAATTTTTTTATGACTCTTATGGTGGCGCCTTTATGGACATCTTTTCTGTTGCGTATCTATGCCTGGATGACGATCCTCAGACCGACTGGATTGTTATCTGAAACATTGCACGCCTTAGGATGGGCACATCCGCCGGTTTTGTTGTACACACCATGGGCGGTGCTGTTGGGAATGGTCTATAACTATCTTCCATTTATGGTGTTGCCGCTCTATGCCTCTCTGGAAAAATTGGATGTTCGTTTGTTGGAGGCTGCTGCGGATTTAGGTGCGACACCTTGGAGAGCTTTTTTGAAGGTGACGTTGCCGTTGTCCTCTAAAGGAATGGTGGCCGGAAGCATTATGGTCTTTGTGCCTGCCTTGGGCGATTACGTCACACCAGACTTGCTTGGGGGCGCCAAGACGATGTTCATAGGAAACTTGATCCAAAATCAATTCTTGACTGTGCGTGATTGGGCTTTTGGATCTGCTGTATCAACGATCCTGATCGTGATTGTCTCCTTCGCTATTTGGCTTTACTTAAAATACGTCGAGCCAGATACTGCGCAAGCACACTTGTGAGACAAGCTATGAACGAAGCTTCATGGCGCTACGAACCTTTCATTCCATTCCCTGAGGTTTGATCTTGCGCAATACACTAATCAATCGATCGTAGTCGGATCGCAGCAGATTGGACAAAGATTGTCCTGCCAGAATCAAGAATTGGTAATCGTTTCCGCGTGCTTGATAGGCTTCACGAACTGACGCCGCAAGTAATTCATCAGTAGGCACTGACGATATTGAAGTGAGCAAGCGCAAAAACTCGAATCCTTCACTGAGCTCTCGAATTTCGGCGTCGCCAGCTTGATAAACAAAATCGTGAACTTCTGGGGGTTGTGGTGGCAGATGTTTGTAAACGGCACCACCGCTTTTGTAACCTACAGTCACGGCGTGAACTTCGGTGCGTAACAGTGAAAAGATATGCGGTTGCTCTGCTTTCAAGCGCTCGCGCGTCAGTCCCAATGCAGAAGGTCTGTGCATGTTGTCTTGTGGTCCGGTGACGACGTTAAAGACAATCGCATAGATTCTCAGTCCCGTTTCTTCTGAATCAACCGTGAGAAAACTTCCAAATCTAGGTTTGCGCACGGATGGCATTCCATCTGCATCTTCGGTTGACCAGCACTCGGCAATTAGACCTGTAATCGACGATGACACCACTTCGCCCAATGCCGCTGTCTTGGTATCGCTGCTTGCTGCTTTCTTGGCCAATTGGAGAGACCTATCCTGAGACAACGCTAATCGGTCGGCGGTGTCACTTTGTCAGGCTTGAAATTTTCAGCAGCAGTTTCGCTGTCATCTTTGGGATTATCGCTGATTCTGCTTACCTGCAAACTAACGGTGGTTTTATCCGAATCTGAATCTTCTGCAAGTTCAGCATTAGCTTGCAATTTGTCTTTGTGAGCATCTATGCTGACAAGTTTTGGACCTGTATCAACTTTGTCAATTTCCCAGCCCTTATCTTTGAGTTGATCTTGATAGAACTGGCTAATCTTGTCCATTGGATCATTGCTAGACAGCATTAAAAATTGCGACTGTTCTTGATCTTCGCCACCTGCCGACACTGAACCGGATGTGGTGGCGCCAGGATAAATTGGTAAAGCAAAGTCTTTAGGAATGGCATCTTTGCCTTCAGCAAAAGTCTGCGTCATGCCTCCAGACTTAAACGATACTTCTTTCGGGTTCCCACACGACGTCAGTGATGCCGCGGAGATCGCGCCAAGAATTACGAGACAGGCTGTTCGGTATCGATTAACCAAAATAATTCCTTCAACTTTACTTCTTCCATTTTAACTGACGCCTGCATAGTCTGCCTGAGAGGATATTACTTTTATAAGCGCAGTTTAAAAGATGTTACGCAGTGGGATGTCGTCTTCCCAGCATCTCTAGCCATCCTTCGCCGATCAAATTAACCGAACCCACAGTCAATGTAATGAGAAGTCCCGGGATAAAAACTGCCCACCAATTGCCTTGGGTGAGGCTTACTTGAGCCGAAGTTAACATGCTGCCCCAACTTGGATTGGACGGACCAAGGCCCAGTCCCAAAAAACTCAGACCTGATTCCATCAGCACCGCATCTGAAACCAGAAGGGTTGCTTCGACCATCAGAACAGATGCTGCGTTAGGCAGCAGGTGCCGAAATAACATTCTTGAAGTGCCCATTCCCAGCGCCTGTGCTGCTTCGATATATTCTTCAGATTTTACGCTTGTTATCTTGGCTCGAGAAATTCGAGCCGCTTCCAACCAGGTGGTGGCGCTGATTACAGTCACAACCGTGACAATCGGCAAGTTGCCAAAACTGTAACTAGTTATATGCAGGAGCGAGAGCAAACCAGGTGGCAATCCGGCTATAAGACCAGGAGCCGATAGCAACGAATTCAAAGCTAGCAAAAGAATAATGCTGGGAATCGACAATAATCCATCCACTATGCGCATCATTAGTGAGTCGATCAGCCCTCCGGCAAATGCACTCAGGGAGCCCCAGATGCTGCCAAAGGAAACGGCAATGAGCGCCGCGAACAAGCCGACAATCAGTGAGGCGCGGCTGCCCCAGATTGCTTCTGCAAACACATCTCTGCCCAGATAGTCTGTGCCAAGTAGATGATTCGGTGAGCCTGGCGGCAGATTTATATAATTCAAATGCGAGGAAAGAGGCGAATACTCGTAAGTAATTGGTGCCAGCCTGGGCGCCAGAAGAGCAATCGCTGCGATTAAAGCTAAGACCATTGAGCCAAAGACGACCCGCTTGCTAAATCGGATGCGATAAACAGCAACCGAA
This sequence comes from Candidatus Melainabacteria bacterium, assembly GCA_003153555.1. GTDB lineage: Bacteria > Cyanobacteriota > Vampirovibrionia > Obscuribacterales > Obscuribacteraceae > PALSA-1081. Next base: position 24,926 of record PLZS01000102.1, read on the forward strand.
CGTTTGTCTGTTGCAGACAGAATTCGCTTGTGCTCGAACTCCTTCATTACAGGCATCAGGCGTGACCTTGCGAAAGTCTCGACTGACTGTCAAGTTCAAAATCTCGCGCACGCGGATCCAAATAAAGCTGAACGATGTCTGCGATAAGGTTTGAAAGAATGACCATGGTGCCATAAATCATGATCAATGCTAAGAGAACTGGATAGTTCCTGCCAAAAGTGGCGTCTACAGCCAATCTGCCCATGCCCGGCCAGGCGAAGACAGATTCTACTAGCACGGAACCACCTAAAAGCGCGGGCAGAGACAAGCCAATCAAGCTCGCCACCGGCAAAAAACTGTTCTTCATGACGTGCCGAATTATTACAGACGCGTTGCTCAAACCTTTGCTGCGTGCGGTTATGACATAACCTTTTCCCATCTCTTCGATTGTGGATGCACGAACAAACAACGCCACTTTCGCTGTGCGGCGGCTGGCCAGGACTAATGCAGGCAAAAATGCGTGTTGAAAAAGAGCGAGCAGCGAACCTGATTCGCCTGGATTGTGCAATCCCAAAACTGGTATGCCCGAGAGAGGTTCGCAACTTGCGACCAGGGCGATCGCCAAAAATCCCACCCAAAAACTCGGGGCAGAATAAAACAGCAAAGCCAATCCAATCAGCACCGAATCCATTCGAGCAGCGCTGGTCAGTCTCAGCCAGGCCATGAAAAGACCCCAAACGATGCCGATTGTAAATGAAATTGTTAGCGCTGTGCCCACTAAAACTAGAGTCGCCGGCAGCCTTTCTTTTATGACGGATATGGCCGGACGTCCATCTCTATAAGACCTGCCGAACTCAGCTCTGGTTACGACTCCGGTCGCCCAAGCGATATATTGTCGCGCCGGCGGCTGATCAAGCCCCAATTCCCGCCGCATTATGGACACTTGCTCAGGCGGAACATCCTTTTCCGCAGTGCCAAGCATGATCTCGACCGGGTCTCCTGGCAACACCTTGATTATGCAAAATGAAACAAGTGAAAGAAAAAAGAATAAGGGAAGAGAGCCGAGGCAGCGCTTTAAAATCATTCCTAGCAACCGAAATACCTCTGCCAACCGGGTAGCCCATGCGTGCCGCAGGCTCAAAGCTGCTCGACTCCGCAAGCTGCTCGACTTAATGATAACCGGCTGTTTGCGTTGACAAACAATGCGCAGACCGCATAGGATACTTTCATCTGCCTTGAGTGGGCGGGTAAATTTTGGCGGCATAGCCAAGTGGTAAGGCAGAGCTCTGCAAAAGCTCTATCCCCCAGTTCGAATCTGGGTGCCGCCTAGTTTTCTCTCCGTTCCCCCTGAAGTCCAGCATCTTTGCTGATAGACTTCCTCGGATCACGGTTGAGGCGCAATTATCCCCGAAAAGCCAAGCAGCAGCCCAGGCTTTTAGGATTAAGCCGAACAACTTGCTGCACGGGCTAGTCTCGGCTAAAATGTTGCCTCGAATGGACAGTTGGCGCAGTTGGTAGCGCACCACTTTGACATAGTGGGGGTCACTGGTTCGAATCCAGTACTGTCCAATCTCTTATTTTTAGTCTGCCTAATTTCCCTCATAAGCTCTATTGACGAGCGATTGGGTATTTTTCCCAGTCACGTGGAATATCACCTTTGATATAGTCGGACCCTAATCAGTGCCTACTGCACGCCTCCCTCGGTGTGAAGATGAGCTCAGAACAGGATGAATTAAATCATCATCCAATCGCTCGAATGTTTGGAAGTATCCGAAAACGATTTCAGAGCTTGGGGAACCGGGCGCTGGCAATCTGTGCAGCGATTGCATTGCTAGTGTGCGTTCTGGAAGTTTTGCACCTACCGCCTGTTCATCCTGAATTATCAGACGCGGAGTTGCGCCTGGAAGATCACTATTGTTTGTCGCGAAATTATCTTTGGCCAAACGGTGCCTGGAAATATTCATCTTTTAATGACATCGTACTTGTGTCAGTTGACAACGAGTCAGCGCGAAGAATCGGACTCGCAGATGCGCAGCACTGGCCAAAGAAGGTCTTCGCCGCTCTAATCAAGAAATTGAGAGCAGCTAATGCTGATGTGATTGTGTTGGATGTGCCACTTGAAGTTCCTTCAGAATTTAATGCCGAGGGCTCTGCAATAAATTTGGGTTCTGAAAAACTGCCGTTCGGGAAGGACGCCAATGATACCAAAAATGGTGCCTCAGATAACCAGTATTTGATTGATGAATTGAAGAACTCAAAAAATGTGGTGCTTTCTTCAGGCGTTGACAAAAGTTTCGCTAACAATTCTGGTTCTTCGAGGGACGATTCTCCTGTTTTACTTAGATCGCCTGCGGTGGATTTCATTGAGGCGGTAGGGGAAGATTCTGGTTCGGTTGGCAATGATGTAATTATGGCCGATCCTGACGGACTGGTTCGTCACGGTACGATGTTGTTCGATCAACTTGGACCATCTTTCTACAAATCCATAGCTCTCAGAGTGCTGGAGAAAAAAGTGGGCGCCCGTTCCATTGTTGACGATCATGGCACCGTCTATTTGCGAGATCGATTGATGCCAACGAATGTGCGCATCAATTTTGGCGGTCCGCCTGGTTCGTTTCGCGTCATCCCCCTATGGCGCGCTTTGGAGTGGGAGAAGCATGCTCAACATGGGCTGTTTAGCAGTGGCACCAGTTCCTCGGTTAATTCGAGCTCAATGTCGGATGCTGCGCTGGCTGCACAAAATCCATTCAAGAACAAGATCGTCCTGATTGGTATGTTCGATCCATCCTTGACGGCAGGAACTCGCGAACGTATTTCCTATGGGAGTTCAGTCTCAAGTTATCTAACTCCTGCTGCACCGCCGCCGACATCAATGACGGGGGTGGAGATTCAAGCCAATTTGATTGCCAACACGTTGAGCAAAAACTTTTTGGCTGAGCCTGATCAATGGGAGTTGTTGCTCTTAATTGTCTTTGTCGGACTGCTGGTTGGTCGCTTGCTCGGCAAATGCGCATATAGACCATGGCTCAGTCTTGGAGTGATGTGTCTCTTCAGTTTGCTTTGGCTTGCGTTGTCATTTTATTCATTTGTTGTCTTCAAGATTTTGATACCGGTTATGGTGCCCATCGCCGGCGTTGCTTGGCCTGGTGCGATTGCTGTTTTACTCGATCAGCATTTTAAAATCAAGCGCGAAAAGGCTAAGCAGACAAAACTGTTCCGCTCGCTTGCGGCTAAACCGTTAGCCAACGAGATTGAACGCCGCTTGTTGGCAGAGTTGGGGCTGACCGGTAAGTTGATGAACGTCACGTTAGCAGCCTGTCAACTTCGTGACTTTTCACTGAATATAGATGGTCGCTCCCCAGAAATTGTATTGCAGAGCCTCAATGAATGCCTTGGCGAAATGATGACATCGATCGGCGAGCATGGTGGACTAGTGGAGCGTGTCTGGAATTGTGGCGTGATTGGTCTGTGGGGCGCTCCGATCGCCATGGACGAAACGGCTCAGGCTTTGGCAGCCGCTAAATGTGTTGGTGATATGCGTCTGCGTCTTAAACGATTAAGTGGAAACGATCAGAATAACAGTAAGTCACCATTTGGTTTGACTTGCAGCATTAATACGGGCGATGCTATATGCGGAACGATTGATGCTGGATCTCGCGATTCATCTCTCGTTCAATATGGAGCACTTGGTCCATCCGTAGACTTAGCAATGCAGCTGGATTCGCTCAATTCTCAGTATGGGACCACGTGCATGTTGGGCTCCTCCACTGCCAAGTTGCTCGAACAACAAGCAGAGTTGCGTGAGCTTGATCGGATCCGAATTGGTGCAGATGATCATAATCAGTCGATCTATGAGTTGTTGTCTGTAGATGGAGCGTTGCCTGGAATATTTGAGGAAGGGATGGATCTGTTTCGTCAGGGCCGTATCGCCTTCGAGGATGGGCGTTTTCGAGAAGCCGAGCAGCTGTTCACAACAGGATCAAGCATGGTGCCTGGCGACAAAGCGACGATGATTATGTTGGAACGTTGCAGAAATGTTCTGGCCAAATCAGATAAACCAACAAGTGAAACCAGTCGAAGCACAAGTCTCTGAACTTCGCAGTTCAAGTTGGCGATGATTGCAGTTGAGTAACTACTATTTCCGTATGATTGCGTCCAACTTTGCAAAAGCTAAGGTCAAAGGTGTTTGTAATGCCATATTCGCTGTTCTTGCAGGCAAGCAAGCGATAGTGTCCGATTTGCAGAACATGATAGCCGATAGATACAAGCGCTGTTCTTGAGCAGGTAATTGCGTACTCCACAGAACTTTCCATGCGGATGCTGTTGTTTTGAATTTCTTTGGCTACGGTGGAATGATCATAATCTATGTCGTTGAGTCGTGCTGGCGCCAGATAAGCACTAACGATTTCGGTGCTGCAAAGTGCTGGTGGTGTGAATGAGGTAAACATATTTGCCTGGATTGTCCGAGATGGGTTTCAAGAAAAGTTTTTTCTTACGGGATTTATTTGTTGAAGTCAACTACTTTTACCGTGCCGTTTGCGCGTGTCAGCAAAACTGTTTGAGTGCGACTGTCAAATTTGAATGTTGGTCCGCCTTTCACGCTCATAACAAAGCCAGAGTTATCGTCGTATTGTTTCATCGAGATCCCTTCGCCATAGTTGGTCGTGTGCTCTGCCCGTACATTGGCTTGTGCGGAAGGAGCTGCTACTAAAAGTATCGAGAGGATTGAAAGAATCATTGCTGTGGTGTTCATGATTGTTGCTCCGAGTGGTGGTGTCTCTTTGTGTGAACATCATAGGAAAACCGGCAAAGGAAGCACAGGTGAGGATGCGTAAACACGTTGCGTAATTACGCACCTTTCTCGGAAAGGCAACCAGGCGCGCAAAATCAGCGAATTTTTCCGATTCGCCGAGTCACATGCGGCGGTTGCCGCTTAGACCTTTTCGAAGTTAAAACGACGTGCGATCCATTTGTCCATCTCTGCGTCCATACGGTCGATGTCGTCGATATCCACGATGCCTCGACGCACTGCCTCAAGCACTATGCGTACGCGTGGGTTGTAGACTTCTAGACCGGCGGATTCTCGCAAGTGCACGTCCACACCCTTGAGCAGTTTTTGAGATAAAGCGGAAATCCTGTTCTGCGCTCCACGCACGCTTATGTGGTGGTGCATGGCAATTGCCTTGTCGGTGAGACCCAACATCAGATCCGTTAGGATCTCGTATTCTGTTTCATTGATGCCGTCTGCAAGATTGAGATTTTGTTGCACGCCTCGGACAATGGGATCGATATATGGATTGTCGTGCAACAGAATCGAACTGATCGCATAGCTCAATTTCTGATCGCTTTCAGTCTTCAGCGCGTATCCGTGGATCGCTTCATCCGGTACTATCTTTCCCAGCTCTCGCACATAAGTTTCGCGGTGAAACTGCGACCAGAAAAGGATTTTCTGAACAGGATTTTCTAGCCAGATTTGCTGAGCAGCTTTCATGCCATTCATTTCCGGCATCATGATGTCCATGACTATCAAATCTGGTTTTTGAGTTCGAAACAACTCAAGACCGAGGCTCCCATTAGTTGCCTCGATGATTTGGGCGTCAGGCACAACTTCTTTTAAAATTAGAGTCATGTGCTGCCGCAAAGCCGCCACGTCGTCGACTATCAATACTTTTTGCATACAGTTTCCTTGCGATAATCATTACTTGATAGAATGGCTCAGGATGCGTCTGAACCGAGGTCAATGACAAGTTCTGGAAGGGAAGCTAAACCGGGTTCTCGGATTTTGATTGAGTTTACCTCGATCTTGCTCGCAGGTGTGTGACCATTTTTTGTAATTTCTAGACTGGCGCTGTTTGACAAGAGAGGTTTAAACACAGCATCTATCAGCTCGCGATCGAGTTGATTCTCAGTAACGATTGTTATTAGATTTTCGGGATCATATTCAGCTCGGCGGCGTTTATAGAACTCAGCTACTTCGTCCCAATTTGGCAGCTCTAGCAACTGACGACTTTGGACTTCGATAATGCGCTTACCATCCGTTTTGGTTTCTTTGAGGTTGGTCAAGTTCACGTCTGCAATCAGCCAGCCCACATTGCCGTCTTGATAATAATGCTCAGCCACGCTTACAAGTGTTTCGCCAGGACCAATCAGACAAGTTGCTCGCATTGTTGAGCTCTTCTTTTCTGATACCGGAGCATCTTTGGTTGACGTTTGGTCTCGCGTATCCTTTTCTGCTTTTGATTTTTCTTTGTCTTCCTCGTTGTCATCAAACCTGTCGAGCGGATCGTTTTCGCGCCGAATGATATCTCGCCGAGCCAGTTCAGCTAATTGTTTTCGTCTCTTTGCCGCGTCTTCATTCTTGGCTTTTTCGGACTTGGCTGCGGCACCTTCGCGTTCTTCAGCCTTACTTGCCTGCGATTGTCTTAAAGTGCGCTCAATTTTGACCGTGCGTTCCTGAGGATAAAAAGAACTCTTGTCTGATTCTTGTTGTCGAAGCTTTGCCGCACCTGCAAACATCATCAAAGCAGATACGGCGATTTCAGCTCCTGGGAAAAATCGCTTATCGTTTGATTGTTGCGCCTGTCCGCTATTTTCCTTTCCGCTGTCTTGTTTGTTGGCAAGGATTTTGAAGGAACCGCGGGCGGTGCCATCACTCAGAGATGTTTTGACCGATCCGATCAGATTGTTAAGCTTGTCACCGAGTTTGGTGGCATTCAGTTTGCCCTTTTCGGACTGCGCATCGTTTACCGGCTTGGTATTTTTATCTGCTCGAAGGCGAGTGATGCCGGCGGTGGCAAGCAAGATTGCTAACTCTGCACCGGTAAAATAACGTTTTTCAGGGCAACGAGTTTGCTCAGCACGACGTCCAATTCCCTTGCCGATCGATAATTCGTTCTTTTCACCATGCTGGGCGTCAACACCCCGCCCGTTTCGTCCAGGCTTACCATCAGCGCCGCTGCGGTTGGATTTGCCATCGTTGATGTTTTGGTGGACATCTGCCCTGCGTCCGATTCCTGAGCCAACTAACTTGCCTTCTCTATTGGTAAACAGGGGAGGCAGTTTTGTTGGTCTAAAATCGCGGATTCCCTTGAGGTCATTTAATTGACCCTTGCCTCCATTGTTCTGTATTTTGTCACTTCGTTTGGCGATCGCAGAAATTATGAACGCACCCGCGAGAATCTCTCCACCCGTGATGAAGCGCTTCGGTGCGCAGGTTGCCTGGTCTTTGTTTTGCATCGAGCGCAAAATCTTTGTCCATTGGGCAGCACTCAGTCCAGAGCCTTCTTTACTTGGGAAGATGGCGCCAGGTCGATCGCCTATCTTGATTTTTCCTCCTGATATGGAGTCACCGTACCCACCTTTGATATTTCTTGTCGTGAAGGAATTTTTCTCTCCCAGTGATCCGCTTGCTTTACCGGTTCTGACCGAATCACCAATTATGCGCCCAATTGCTTTGCTTCCGATTTTATCGAGCACAGATTGAGAGATTGCTCCTTTCAATAATTGAGAAGAATTTTTTGACGACGCTCTAAGTGCAGAAAGTGCGGCAGAGTCTGACAGTTTGAAGGATGAGGATAATCGAGATTTATCCGTACTTGCGTCCCCACCGCCCTTAGCTCGTGAGTTGCCGTCCACCTTGAGTTTACCTGGCAACGCCGCAATGGTGCCATCCGCTCTGGTGTCATTTGAAGATCGTGCCAAACTTGAGCGACTTAAGAGCGCAGCAGTTCGGACTACTTGCGCAGACTGATCAGACTGAGATGAAGTACCGGGTCCTTTCAATCGTCGGGAATCATCGATTAAGTTCTTATTTGCGGGTGAATTGGAACGTTCGCGTATTGAAGCTATCTGCTGGTTATGCGTCCCATTAACGTCATTTATATTAGTGGAACCCGATGAACGCAAAGTCTTGGCGTCCACCACTGAGTTATTGCGACCCAGATTGGCATCAGCTGTCAATGTGGTGCCGCTACCATTGCGAGCAAGAATCGGGTCGGCAGTGGTGCCGCTGCCATTGCGAGCAAGAATCGGGTCTGCAGTGGCAACGGCACCACTGCGAGCAAGAATTTGGTCGGCAGT
>PLZS01000102.1:33008-59228 GCA_003153555.1 Candidatus Melainabacteria bacterium
AGTGTCGCCGTTGCCATTGCGAGCGAGAATTTGATCGGCAGTGTTGTCGTTGCCATTGCGAGCAAGAATTTGGTCGGAAGTGTCGCCGTTGCCATTGCGAGCGAGAATCTGATCGACAGTGTTGCCGCTACCATTGTGAGCGAGAATCTGGTCGGGAGTGGCGCCATTACCACCGCGATTCAAAACGGATTCGGGAGTGTTGTTGGCGCCGCTAACCACCGGTTTTGTGACCACAGATCCGCCATCCACAGGCGGCAAGCTTGTAAATTGAGAATTCCGATTATTCGAAATGACCGTTGCATCCGTCCCACTAGTGGTGGAATCATGGAAACTTAGATCACCGTTTCTCGGCGTAGTTGAAGCTTGATTGTTTTTCGTGATCAAGTCGGATGAAATGGTATTCGGATTTTGCGTACCCGAGGGAATGCCTGAGTCAGTCGTTCGTGCATTGTGGATGTTGCCCACATCAATTGACTTGCCATCTGTTGAAAATTCATTGAAGCTGTTATGCAGTTGTTTGACCGCTGCAATCGTCTCCGGTTGCGAGCTATATTTCGAAGGATTGTTAGTCACATCCTGATAAAGCTGATCAATTTTGGACTTGCTAAGAGTGGTTCCCGTTCCATCGGTGCTAAGTTGATTTCGCAACGTAGGGTCTTGAGATGAGAGGTATTGCGCAATCTTTTGTCGATTGCCATCATCGATAGGCAGGTTGCCGTCCCGAGCTAAACGGTCTACCCAACGCTGGTCTCCACCAAAAGCATCCCGCGCAACAACATCGATATTCAGACTTCCATTCGAACTGCCTTTGAATCCGGAAAAGTTATCATTTAGAGTGTTGAGCGTTGTCACCTCATTGGACTTGATGTTTAATTCTTGTCGCAAATGAGCCCCATCCGGTCCATTCAAACTAGCAAGCAGTGCCTGCACTTTCTCCTGAGAAACATTTCCATGAGAGTCGCTGATATATGCTGTCAGAGGGCGGTTGTAAGCAAGAGTATCTACCACGCTCGTAGCCTGTAACTTCGTAGCAGGCTCCAATGTTTTAGTAGTATCCCTAGCTTCTTTGCCGCCTGCTTCGACTGGTGCGGTGGTTGTCGTCACACCTAAAGTGCGTGTATCAAGAGTTTTGCCGTCAGTCGAAAATTGGTTAAAGCTGTTATGTAGCTGTTTTATTGCCGCAACTTCTTCAGGATTGCTGTATTTTTCAGGATGGTTGATTACGTCCTGATAAACCAGATCGAGTTTGTCTTTGCTTATCGTCGCGCCATCTCCATTGACACTAAGTTGCTTCGCTAAATCTTGGTTTTGGGGAAGAAAGGCCGCAATTTTATGTACGTTGCCGTCATCAAGTTGGAGATTGCCATCCCTTGCCAGTCGATCAACCCAGCGTTGGTTGCCACCAAAAGCATCGCGCGCCATAGTGTCAATATTTAGTTTTCCATCTGCTGTGCTGCCGGTCAATTTCGAGAAATTAGAGTTCAGTTCGCTGAGCGTCGTAAGCTCGTTTTCTTTTATGTTCAGTGCTGCGAATGTTTGCGGCGTCGCATTAGATTCCGTCAAGCGCGCATATAGAGTCTGCACTTTCTCTTGGGATATGTTGCCATTACCGTCGCTAATGTAGGCCATTAATTTTGGATTGTGAGCGAGAGTGTCTACAATCGCTGCTTCACGCGAATTAGTCGGGGGCAATTCGGATTTCGCATTGGGGTTGAGCAAGGTATGCGTATCGATGGTTTTACCATCAGTCGAAAATTGGTTGAAGCTGTTGTGCAGCTGTTTGACCGCGGCCACAAGTTCAGGGGTCGAATTATACTTGCTTGGATTTTCTGTTACATCCTTGAACAGTACATCGACTTTGTCCTTGCTTATGGAGGCACCATCCCCATTGGGACTCAGCGCGTTGCGCAGTGTTTGATCAGTTGGCAGATACTGTGCAATGCGTTGTGTGTTCACGCCATCCAGCGGCAGATTACCATCTCTTGCTAGTCGGTCAACCCATCGTTGTTGTCCGTCAAATGCAGCTCTAGCCATTGTGTTCAGCTCCAGCTTGCCGTTGTTGCTGCCGGAGAAATCTGAAAAATTCTGGTTCAAGGCGATCAAAGTTCGCATGTCGTTTTGATTGATGCCGAGGTTCTCAAGTTTAACTGCGACGTCGTTTGAGCCGTTTATCTCTGTGACCAGTTTGTTGACCTTCTGTTGGTCAATCATGCCGTTGCTGTCTTGAATTTGGGCTACGAGCTTTGGATTATGCGCCAATGTGTCGACTATGCTCGGACCCATTGACCTGTCTAAGGCAGAACTTATAACGACATCTTCTTTGGACAAAGGCACCATAAGTGGTGTCTTAAACCCCGGCGGCAAGATAGATTCTTGAAACAAATGTTGCCTAATAAATTCCGGATCTGCTTTTGTGATCAGGTCGACGTGTCCATCTTTTAGCTGAACTCTGTTAACAGGCAGTCCAAGTTCTTGCAGTATGTGGGAAATTCTTTGCGCTTCGGCGGCGTTCGTCTCCACATGAGTCAAGCCAGAGCCGGCATCATTGCCCGCCCCGTTGCTTGTAGATTGTGGTTTTCGTGCTCCAGTCATGCTCTATTCTGCGATTAACTAATGACATACTGATGACGAATCTTGGTTTGTCGGTCCTACGTCCCTGCCCCCTATATTATCTGTGCACCGCCGGCATACATTTCCCTCGAATTAATTCAGAAATTAATGCTGGAAGTCCTGACTGAACTAGACGCAAGCCAAAAAGTCGGCCGGGCTGCTTGGATGGATTGGGGGGTCTGGCCACCTTGAGGGTACGGGCCAATGCATGAAGTTTTCGTGATGCAGGTGTGAAATCCCTGTTCCGGGTTCGGGTTTAGCGCAAATTATTGCTGCATTGTCCGCATTATTAAATGTGTAAAAGCGCAAAACTTTTGCGGGATATGCCTGAATGTTGTTCAGGAAACATTGGCTGGTGAGTTAATCCGAATTTCGACAGAAGTGCCTTTTCCCTCTTTTCCCGCCGCCCACCTGATTCGAGCTCCAATTAATGCTGCCCTTAGCCTCATGTATCCGAGGCCGCGTGAAGTTACGATAGCCTTGTCCGGGTCCAATCCCTTACCGTTATCCACTACCGCGAAGACTAAATCGTTCTCTTCAACATCGATGGACGCCTGCACCAGCGAGGCATTGGCGTGTTTGCAGATATTTGTCACGGACTCCTGAATTAATCGATAAAGAAGCTGTTGCTCAACGTCAGAAAGGTCTTTAACGAGTTTTTCAGCCTCGTCACTCTGCTTGAACCGTATGTCAAAGCCTGATCTCTGTGAACCCTTCTCCAGGCATTCTTCTATGGCCGCAGCCAAACCAAAATGCTCTAGTACCACAGGGCAGAGGTTGTCCATAATCTCCCTGATTTCCACCATCACTTGCCGCATTTTGTCGTTAATGACCAGTAAGACCGCCGGGTCGTTCGTAGAACCATATTGGTTCAGTTTTTCCATGATTCCCTTCAAGTCGTTTAAGACCTGGTCATGCAGATCAGCGGCCAGGAGTCTTCGTTCAGTTTCATCATTTTTGACCAGAGCAAGACGTGATTCTTGTAATTCCTGATTTCGCAACTTCAATTCGTAATGCCGAGCATCGCGATCACTCTTGCGAACTTCCTGCTCTTTCAACCACACGCCGCTAAGGCAGCCGATGATCGTTGCAAGCGCCTGACTAATTGGCGCCGATGTTTGACCGAAAAGTTGCCAAACTCCCCATTCGTAAACCCACCCCAATATGATCAATTGAGCGGTGGCCATGATTCGAGCAAAGCCTGTAAGTTTAAGTCCACTCCAAACCGCTGGAAATGAAAATAGGAGAAACCCAACGATCGAACTGAGAAGCGAGGCTGGAATTTTCGAGGCGTGTGCGGTAGGCGCTCCCAGCTGCAAAAAGGAGTTCATCAATTCAACAAAGGAGTTTTGCTCCAAACCATTTAGAGCCTGAATCAAGCCGGAACAAGCAATGGACACAACCGTCGCGGTCGCTGCTACTCTTATCGTTCTTTTATAACCAGGGGTAATCGTCATTAACGTTCAACCGGCATTAGCACTATATATGGTACCAGATTTAGTGGGGATTGCAGATTAACTGTCTGTCCTGATTACACGCCTACGGCTATGCCACCATTTGCGGTACCGAATGTAGCCAAGAAGGATTGTATTTCAGACTCACTAACTGTTATCGAACCTATTCTACTAAGTGGATCATTGATGATGTAGCTATTACCTTTGCGACCTACAATCAGAATGACATGATCTCCGTTGTAATGAGAATAATCCGAACTTGAAAGATTGTTTCCATAAGCGCCGATGCTTTCCGGATTGCCTCCAGCAATTACCATTTTACCTTGATCCAGTGCTTCTCTCACTCCCTCCAATCCATTCACTGCCTCTGCCGAAAGCCCCTCGACTTGAGCTCCATGTTGGATTTGATCGTACGTAGTAATTGTGTTGTCGTTGGAACCGGTCATGGCAAAGCGACTAGATTCTATTAAGTGTTCAGAGTTATGCGAATCTCCTTCGTTGAGTGTTTTTCCGAAATGCTTCAAGGCCATTGCTAGGCTCGTTGGTCCGCAATTCAAACTTGCGCTTGGACCATTAGGGTTCCATTTGGGATCGTAGAATTGGGTCATGAAATATCCGTTAGGATCTGTGATAGATGAGCCTTTAGAATAATTATCTGTTGTCGCACCAATAGGTTGGACGAATCTTCCTGCGGGGGGTGGGATTGAAGTATTATCTTGCGGTGGACTGTTAATTGTGTCTGCTGATGGGAAGTCCGAGTTTCTATTTGAACCTTCAATATTAGGTATGGAAACGACCTCCCCAACTTGAATTAAATCCGGGTTCGATATGTGTGAGCTGGCGGCTATCCTTTGCACCTCCACGGCAATTTGTGAATCGGTAGGAACTTGCTTTTCGCTTCTGTTCAGTACGTCTGTGGCTATAGACCATAGGCAGTCGCCGCTCACAACTCGGTAGCTGGTCATTGCGGCGCTTTTGATCTCCGAGGAGTGCTCGTCAGGTGTTGCCGTTTGATTTTTACTAGAAGTGGCGTTATCAAATATAGTGCAATGTGGTAAAAGTTCGTGCTCTTCTAGCTCTTTTGATGAACGCGCGTGATTTGATTTCAACGATGCGTTGGGATCGTGGCGGTATGGGTCGAGTGAGTCGTGTACCTCTTTGACGGGCTTAGCGCTTTTGAAAATTTCGATGGTCTGATCTGACATAAAAAGCTCCGGTGCGGCCTGCTATATAAATTAAAGGTTTCTGGTATCGCATTCAGGTTACCTTAATGAATTTGCACCGCTCGAACAATGCGTGATTACGCATTTCAAAAAATTTGCGTAAATACGCAAAAGCCTGTGCATAAAATCACCTGTTTTACTTTTCTTGCAATGTCTACCTTTGTTACTAGCGAATCCGCTTTGCGGCTTTCCATCAAAAGTTTCTTAGAGGTAGAGTTATGACAGCGCAATCTAAACCAGAAGCGGATGCTAATGTTATCAGTCAACTTGATCGAACAAACAATGCTGACAGTGCTACTTCTGCCTATCACAAGTTTCAGGATGAATATAATGCTTATGCGAAGACGCACAGTTCACCTGACACTGCTAATTATTTGAAGGCAGTAACTGAAAATCTTGTCGCGAATAAAACGCTGCCAGACCTTGCAGTAGCATGGGGAGCGGACAACCGAAACAGAATTGGAGAGGGTGGTAATCCTAATTTGTTCGAATTGTCGATGGTTGGCAATGACAGAAATGCTATTGATCAAGTGATGGCGCCCGTATTATCGAGTGAATTTAGTCAAATCGCAGGCGTCGGCTCTGGTGATCAAAGCCGCATTCACGATAGCGACTGGGACGCTTGGTCCAAGCAACATCAAACATTGAACGTGGAACACAATACTACGAGTGGTCTTTTGCAAACTACTGATGGTAAATTGACCAGCACTTTATTTGATTACATTGATGCTGCTCCCGGTGGCAATAATGATCATAGGATTGATCAAGATGACTTTCATCGTTACGAGGCGCAGTACGCCTTTGACGCTAATAATCACCAATTGTCTAGTCATCAAACTCCTGAGGATCTTAAGCTGGTTCAATTCTTGGATAAAAATTGGGACGATCCATCGGTGCAGCAATTGCGCGAACATCCTCTGACAGGCGGTCGTGGAACGATTGGCGCAGGTCCCATCACTCTTGATAGTCTTAAATTAGCGGGGAACTTTAGCTCCGTAGACCAAATGATTAACGGCGAAACAGCTAAACCTGAATCAGTTAAACCTGAAACAGCTGATTCACCGACAAAGTCCGCTGAGAAATCACTGGAGACAACTACAGCTGATGTTCTCGCAAAAAATCCGGGCATCGTTGAAGCGGTAACTGACAGCAGCGGAAATATTGTGAAAGAAAAGGTTGATCAGTTGCTGCATTCAATGATACCTGCTGAAAAGATGGAATCTAATGATCGAAGCTTTACGGACACTTTTAAAATGCTGAACGGATTGGAGAATAACTGGGGTGAGCTGTCTAAGCAGTTTTCTAATGATGGTGGCAAGTCGCTTAACTTGAACAAGATCACCGAAGATGGTTTTGACGGCAAATATCAGTTTGCCGATCGTCTTAAACGCGATGGCGGGGAGCCGATCGATCCTACAGCCAGACGCGAGTTGGTAGATTTTTGCAAGAGTCATCATTCGTTTTTGGCCGACAAAAAGGGAATCATTCACAAGCATGCCATTGACCAGGCTTTTGCCGATCCCGGTCAGCTCAGTGACCAGGAAAAGTTATATGTAACACAGTTGCACAATAGTTTCGAATATTTGAAAGCCGATGATGGAACCATCGACATCAATAATTTCAGCTAAAGCTGAGTGGTGTCAGTCGAAGCTGGGACGGTAAGGACTGGTGCTACTTAAGAGCACCGGTCTTTTCCTTTTTCTTTAACCAAGAAGCCCTCATGCTTGTCAGCTTAAAACAATCAGCGCAAATCAGCCTATGTAAACCAATTTAACCTCGCCACCGGTGCTAAACTTATGGCAAATCCATCGGCTGGAGCGAACTTTCTTGAGCAACAATTTGTCTGTATGGCATAAATTGCTGTTGCTCGTTTTAGTTCCTCTATCTTTTGAACTTATTTTCGTGATTTCGCTAGGGGCACTTTTGAGGTATGCCCAAGAGGAGTCAGATCGTTATGAGCAATCCAAGGACCTGCTGCTCCATTTCCATATGGCTGATCGCTATCTGATGCACACTTTGTCAATTCTCATGGCTGATTCTAAGAACCCAAGCCTAGTTAATGTTCATTTGGATATCGCCACTCGGCAATTTCGG
Source organism: Candidatus Melainabacteria bacterium (assembly GCA_003153555.1). GTDB lineage: Bacteria > Cyanobacteriota > Vampirovibrionia > Obscuribacterales > Obscuribacteraceae > PALSA-1081. The sequence goes on from PLZS01000102.1 coordinate 40,390, forward strand.
CAGACCAGTGAGGAAATTAGAAAAAGCGCATCTATTCGTCCTGAGCTAAAGGAGTCGCTCGTCGAAGTGCCAGCACTCTTTGAGCAGGCGATTTCCGTGACCCATCAGGTTGGAAATTTGTTGAATAAGCGCGGCGGTATCGACAATAAAAAGTTAGGCGCGGTGCGCAATCAAGTTTTCGCACTCCTGATTGAATTTCAACGAATATCGAAAAGTGTCTTGCAAGCCGAATTGCAAATGTCGACAGTTGCACCTGAGCAGATGGCGCAAATAAGGTTTTATGTAATCAGCGTCCTTGTTGTGGGAACCCTCACAAGCACAGGACTTACTGCCTTTGCGGCATATGTCTTTTCAAATACCATTTTGCTGCGCTTAAAAAAAATTGAGAACAATGCGCGTTTGCTCGGAATCCGCGCACCACTTAGCAGTCTTCCGACTGGAAACGATGAGATTGGAGCGCTCGCAAAGTCGCTACAAGAGGCCGATCGTGTCCTTGCTGAGACTAGAAGTAAAGAACTGGCCATTCTAGATGTGGCTGCTGATGTTATTTGTTCGCTCGATCGCAGGTATCGATTCACCGCTATTGGTGCGGCGGCTGAGCCTTCATGGGGGTATCCATTAAATGAACTGCTCGGTGAGTCAATACTTTCCTTGCAGAGTCAAGAAAGCGAGCGTTCTTGCCGAGCTGCTCTGGAACGCATTGGCCAATCTGGGGATGGGGAATTTGAAACTGAACTCTTGTGTAAAAATGGGAGCATCAAGGATGTTCTTTGGAAAGTCAGTTGGTTGAAAGAGAACAACAATTTCTATTGCGTCGCACACGACATTAGCGAACGTCGCGCGGCTGATCGCATGAAACAACGTTTTATAGCCATTGTTAGTCACGATTTGCGAACGCCTTTGTCTTCTATTTCGGCAACCCTGTCGCTTCTTAACAGAGGGGCGCGAGGTGTTCTTACTCAAGAAGCCAAGACTATATTGAGTAAAGCCGAAAATAGCCTTGAGAGACTTATGGATTTGATTCGTGATTTGCTTGACTTGGAAAAGTTGGAAGCTGGAAAAGTCGTCATGGATCTCAGCTGTGTAAGCGTTTTAGACGTTTGTTCGGCGGCTCGAGATTCTGTTGAGTTTTTGGCCAAATCTCTTGATGTGAGTATTGTCATGCCTCATGGTGACGCAGCCGTACTTGGTGACGAACGTCGTCTGGTTCGGGTACTAATCAACCTGCTCTCTAACGCAATCAAGTTCTCTCCACGTGGGTCAACTGTGACTGTGTCATTGACAGACTTAGGCAACTTTACTGAGATTGGCGTCCTTGATCAAGGACCAGGCGTTCCAGCAGCAGACCGCGAACTGATATTTGAAAAATTTCGGCAGTCTAAAACAAAAACAAGTTCGGCGATCAAGGGAACTGGATTGGGACTAGCAATTGCTAAATTTATTGTTCAAGGGCATAACGGCAAGATCGGCTGCGCGAGTCAAACAGGAATTGGCAGCAAATTTTATGTCGTGATTCCTAACTTCAAAGACGAGGAAAACGTCGAGTGAAGCTTGGCTCCAAAGGATTTTTACTGGTAAGCGTGCCGCTGGTGTTCCAGGTTATCGTGGTGCTAACTATGTCTTTGTTACTTTGGCAAGAGCAAGAACAAGTTGCTGAACAAGCTTCTGCCAGAGAAATAATTGCTATGTGTAATCAACTTATCCAATCGGCTGGAGAGATCGCCAGGCATCTCTATCCTGAGGCTGGAGACTTCCTCGATGCCGGTCCTGTCACAGGGGATCAATTTAATGCTTTCAAAACGAGTGTGAGGGAACTAGAAATTAGACTAGGTAGTGATCCAGAACAGCAGGATCGAATTCAGCGCTTATCAAAGATTACCGCACAATTTATTCCGCTTCTGTATACGGCAAGAGCGCGTAAGGATCCAACTGACGTGACTGGTCTTCATGGAAGCGAGCGCCTGCTAGTTGCGACGACGGAAGACGTTTTCGATATTCTTTCGGCAATCATTGCATCCGAGGATACGAAGCATCTTGCCGAGCCTGGACAACGACTTGAGGTGAGAGCGCGAATCAATAACTGTTTGAGTGCGGCTGTCGTTTTTACAGTGCTACTTACGATTGGATTGGCGTACGTAGCTTCTGTAGGAATTCGAAAACCGCTTACTAGAATGTCAGAAAATGCTCAGAGGATTTCCAGGCGCGAAGCACTGCACACGCCGTTAGTTGGAAAAGATGAGCTGGCTGAACTTGACCAATTGTTTCACCAGGTCGATGCCGCCATTGAAGAAGCTCTAAAACAAGAACACAATCTGATCGACTGTGCCGCAGATGTTGTCTGCTCACTGGACAAATATGGCAGGTTCACGTTTTTAAATCCTTATGTGAGTGATCTGCTCGGATACGATCGAGAAGAGCTACTTGGCACTTCAATTATCAGTTTGGTCAATGAAGAAGATTGCCAAAGAGCCGATTCCTTCCTCAACGAAAAATGTTCAGATGGAGAAAGTCGAAGTTTTGAGTTGCAATTGAAGGGGAAAAATCAACAGGTGCTTGATACATCATGGTCGACTATTTGGTCTGATCGAGAGCAACATTTGTTTTGTGTCATCCACGACATTACTGAACGGAAACAACTCGAACGACTTAAGCAGGATTTTATCGCCATGATTAGCCATGATTTGCGAACGCCACTAATGTCAGTGCACAGCTCGATTGAACTTGTTCAAAGTGGTGCGGTCGGTTTGCTCGAACCAGTTACCGAAAATGAATTAATCAGTACAGGAAGGAGCATTGAGCATTTAATTGACCTGGTGAACGATTTGCTTGACTTCGAAAAACTTGCAGCAGGAAGAATGGATTTCGAACTTGCTGAGCTTCAACTCAGCGAAGTATTTGGTGAGTCTGTCCGCATGGTCAAATCTCTTTCAGACGAACGCGAAATTACAATCAAACTACCGCCTGTCGACTTAAAAATAGTTGGAGACAAGCGCAAGTTGGTGCAAGTTGTCGTAAACCTTTTGTCGAATGCTTTAAAACATACTGAATCACGTGGTCTCGTTCAAATTGAAACATGCGTTGTAGACGGCGCCGTCGAGATATTAGTGCATGACGAAGGTCCAGGTGTGCCAGCCGAGTTCGCCCAGATGATATTCGCTCCATTCGAGCAAATCGGCTCAAAGCCTATCGCTGAACTGGGAACCGGTTTGGGACTGGCGATCTGCAAATTGATTGTGGAAGGGCATCACGGAGTTATTGGCGTACGTAGCTCAAACATTTTGAAAGGCAGCGCATTCTATTTCACTGTTCCTAACCCGGGAGCGCCTGCATCCTTGCCGGCAACTAACCCTGTGAGCGCCGGCATCCTTGCCGGCAACTAACCCTGGGAGCGCCTGCATCCTTGCCGGCAACATCCAACTACGCATCGGCGAACAAGGCAAACAACAATTGCAACCTTACTATCAGCCGAATTGAAATGCAGAAATAGCCATTTTTCCAACACGTTGTGAAAATGTTCGTTTGCCAAGATCTGTCCCTGCCGCACCAACTGCCACCATAAGTGGTATCAGATGTTCTTCGCGAGGATGCGCTTTGCGTGCTGATGGTGCTTTTTCCCAATTCTTCAATAATTGGACTCGCTCCTGCGAATCGTTATGGCAAGCAACTTCATTTAGCCAATTGTCAAAAACTGTCGCCACTTGTTCATTGTCTGGTCCAGAGCGTCCCAGGTTGTGATAACTCATACCACTACCGACGATCAGCACGCCCTCTTTTCTCAGTGGTGCTAAGGCTCTACCAAGCTCTATGTGGCGAGCTGGATCGAGATCGTTCCTTAGTGACAGCTGAACAACTGGAATATCGGCCTTTGGATAAATTAGTTTCAAGGGTACAAAGACCCCATGATCCAGCCCGCGCACATGATCGGTGTTACTTTTAATATTTGCTGAAGTGAGCATTCCGCGCACTTTTTCAGCTAACTCTGGAGAGCCAGGTGCGGCATATTTGATCTCATAAGTCTCTGGCGGAAAACCATAATAGTCGTAAAGCAAGTGGGGTTTTTCGGTGACATTGATCGTCACAACAGACTCTTCCCAATGGGCTGAAATAACTAAAATTGCTTTGGGCCGCTCAGGGAGAGTTGACGCGAGTTGCTTCAGCCACGCACCCATTCCATCCCAAGTATCTCGTGGTCCCATAGTCCATTCCATGAAGAAGCAGGGTCCACCACCATGCGGAATGTAAATAGTCGGCATAATTTTGTTTGTTCGCGCTGATTGTAATGTTGCCATAGGATTTATTTCTTTGGCCAGCGCTTTGCCGGTATATAGGCTAAAAGCCGCTACACCCAACGTGCGTAAAAAACGGCGCCGATGTAACACAAGTTTGGACCAGTCCATTGTGTGACCCCTAGAGATGCCAAAATAAGTTTTAACACAGTATAAAAGCATACTAGAGTATCCTGAGTGTTTTCAGAGCAGGCTTAATGAAGAGCCTGACAGGAATCATGAGCAAAACATCGATTTGGTTTACGATTTTCCTCGCTTGTCTTGGTGTACTGCCGCCACTTTCGATCGACATGGGATTGCCTGCTTTAGACCCCATAGCAAACAATCTTCATACGAGTGACGCAGCAGCTGCGATGACGCTCAGCTTATTTTTGCTTGGTTTTGCGGTGGCACCACTTTTTTGCGGTCCACTATCCGATAGGCATGGTCGCCGACCGATACTTTTATATGGTTGCTCCGCGTTCGCTATAGGTGCGGCTGGCTGCACCTTCGCACCAAGTATCGAAATACTGCTTATCTGCCGCATTATTCAGGGGCTCGGGTCTGGGGCTGCAACAGTTTTAAGCACAGCGATAGTACGAGATCTATTCGAGGGTCACGACGCGCGCGCTCGGTTGGCACATGTGGGAGTGATGAGAAGTTTTGCTCCGATGATTGCACCTACCATAGGAGCTTGGATTTTGACCATGGCCAATTGGCGATGGATTTACGGACTACTGTTCATTTTGGGTACAGCGGTGTTTCTGCTTGTGAACTTTGGTTTTGCGGAATCAGCCAAATTGAATAAGTCACCACTGACGATCAAAGGCTTGTGGTTAGATTACCGACAAGTTTTTCAACACCGACTTAGTTTCGGTTATGCAGCAATGAACGCTCTTTATTTTGGTGCCGTTTTTACGTATGTCACCAATTCACCTTTATTGATGATGAAGCATTTCGGATTGTCGAATCAAGTTTTTGGTTACATGTTCGCTGGTACAGCTTTCGGTATCATGTGTGGTGCCTTCGTAAATGGACGATTGAGCAGACGCAGAATTTCACCTAAAGTGTCTCTATATCTGGGCCTAACACTTTCTACTTCTGCCACTATTATTAACGTGCTCACCACTGCTGGGGGCTTGGCTAGTCCGCTAACGCTTTTCCCATGTTTATTTGCTTTTACTTTTTCAGCAGGTTTGTTGTCGCCAACTGTTGTTCACGGTTGTATAGACCCATTGCCGAAGATTGCAGGTGTGGCATCGGCAGTGATGGCATTTTCGCAAATGGTTATGGGCGCAGTTGGTGGCATGATCGTCTCTTACACCTACGACGGAAATTCTTCGTGGGCAATGACAGTTATCATGCTACTTTTCGTACTTGCTTCCGCTTGCATCTATTTGCTGGTCGTCAGGCCAGTTGAGCACCGCGCTATGGTGTCACAGCCTGATGTGGCCAGTGGTGTAATCAATTAATTGAGTTAGCTGGATTGGCGGTGCGGTGTTTTTCTCTTGGACAAACTCACGGAATCTAGGCAGTCTGTCGATTTGCAGTAAAGCTGCTATGGTTGGATTGGCGACCCATACACTCGACATTTGGAGGTCCCATGGTAATTTGTCCGATCGCAATGGCCGTTCACTGTTCTGGATGCCCTCTTGTGAAATTCTGCCCTGCCAAGACGCTGCTAGGTGACTACGGAAAAGAGCATTCAACTCCAGAAAAGAAAGATGAAAAGAAAGCGGAGTCTTCAGATAACGATTTAGACAAGCAATGACGTTTCGATCCACAACCGCAGGCTAAATTTGCGGTTTTTCCATAATGTTGGCTAAATCAACTATTTTTTGCTGACCAAGGAAAGCTTTTTGACTGGCTTGTGCTTTTGTTCAGCGCGCCATAAGTCAACGGCAACTTGCAGATTTAGCCAAAATCGTGCCGTCGTGCCGAATGCATCGGCTAGCACCATTGCGGTTTGCGGCGTCACGCCGCGCTTGCCATTCACGATCTCATTCACCTTAGGCTGGGTCCAGCCGATATGACGAGCGAACTCACTTTGACTAAGCCCCATTGGGAGCAAAAATTCTTCCAGCAAAATTTCACCAGGGCCGGTTGGCTCTCTCAACATTCGTTTAACCATTACTGACCTCCTTAGTGATAATCTCGAATTTCAACTTGGTGAGAACCATCGCTCTCCCATTTAAAAACGATTCGCCACTGATCATTGATACTTATTGCGTGTAAACCTTGAAGGTCGCTTTTTAGTGCATGAAGTTTATTGCCCGGTGGTTGTGCTAGATCCTTAAGAACAGCAGCAGCTTCGATCATGTCCAGTTTTCTCTCAGCTATTTTGAGCTTGGTAGGAGGAAATTTCGCGACCTCTTTGTCCCTGACGCCGAGGAAAATCTTTTCAGTTAGAGAGTTCCCAAAACTTTGTATTGTCATACGCAGTTCTATATTGGTATATCGGATATCAGTATATCACGTTTCTCCGTGGTGCCGAGCCCGATGTCGAAACAGCGATATGATTGAATAGTTCTCTTCAAAGGCAGAGTAAGAGTCCCTCCTTCTCAACCAAAAACTCATTCAACTTCGCAATCAATTAATGGAGTTAGCTGGATTAGACGGCGTAAAAAATCTAGACGGGCAACTGAGCCATCCCAACAGAATCTTCAATAAGGTTAGCAAACAACATTATTGAGCTGCTCATGAGTGCCATTGAACCAATTCAAATCAACAGATCCATTGATACCGTTTATGGTGCCTTTGTCGGAATGTTGCCAGAATGTCCAAAAAGTCCAAGGTTTTGGAACCCAGGGTTTGGGCGCAGTGGTGTGGTGCGCTACCCAAAGTGGATAATCTTTTAGCATCTCTGCTTCATCTAAGATATCAGCGGAAAATGATGCACTCATGTAAATGATTGGATTGCGACCTAAGGCTTGTTCAACGCCAGTTAGAAATTCTTGCACCAATTCGACACGCTCGTGTACCTTGAAGTGTCCCCAATCGTTAGGCACTTCGAGATCAAGAACAGGTGGCAGATCGCCAGCCTGACTTGATTTGACAATATTCAAAAAATTTTTCAGTTGAAGGGCTACCGGTCCTTTCGGACGGAAGAAATGATAGGCACCAGCAGGGATACCAGCGGTTCGAGCGGCACGCATGTTTTTCTCGTAAAAAAGATCCTGGTAGGTTCCGCCTTCCGTTGCTTTGATAAAAGCGAATTGGACACCGTATTGCGCGACAAAATTCCAATCGATCATTCCTTGATGGTTGGAAACGTCGATGCCCATCAGTTTTGGTGTGTCGACAGACTCGGTCAAGTGGATGCGTCTCAAGAGTCCATTGCTATCGACATAGTATCAAGTATCAATGGATTTAATGTTGAGTTATCGGGGCAAAAGATCTCAGCCACTTTAGTTTGAGCTGCTTAGTGAGGTTGATATGCCGGAAATTGACGATGGCGAAACCGTAGAGATCCAAGGCTCAGCCAAGGATCCGTACATTCTAAGGAACGTAGGTGGGGTGCATTCGTGCTCCTGCCCAGCTTGGCGAAATCAATCAACAGCGATCGAGCGGCGCACCTGCAAGCATCTGCGGCAGTATTGTGGCCAGGATGCTGAGAAGGAGAGGCTTGGTGGCGAGATTCCGACAAACGCTGCCCGCCCTCGCAAGGCATCCACGACTTCGAGTTCTTCAACAGGAGGCGCAGCAGTCGGGAAGCCGTTGTCGAAGTATGAAGTTGGAAGGTCCTTTTCGCTATTGAAAGTGAAAAGCATGCACGACGCGGAGGCGATAGTACTCGAGCATCTTCCGGGTACAGGCAGGCACAAAGGTCGTCTTGGTGCCTTGTCTGTGGAACTTGCTAATGGCACCAAGTTTGCAGTTGGAACTGGTTTTTCTGACGCTGAGAGAGACAACCCGCCGCCTATTGGAGGCATTATTACTTTTCGATATCAAGAACTTTCGGATCGTGGCGTGCCGCGTTTCCCTGCATATGTGAGATTGAGAACCGATATTGATCAGCTTACTTCAAACATCGAAAACGAACCTGCCGGTGTGAAAGTATTGGCTGGTGCCACCAGTGTTAAAACAAATAATGCCTCGATGAGTGGCGCTTCTCCTGGTGCCTCCGGTGGACCGAGCGCACCACAGAAGGTGACTTCTCCATCAACTGGAAGCACAGCACCGAGAATGTTTGAATTCTCAGAAGGAACATCAAGCAAATTCTGGGAGGTTGTTCTTTCCGGCAACGAGGTGACAGTTCGATTCGGCAAAATAGGCACTGCCGGTCAAAGTAAGCCTAAGCCATTTCCAAGTGCGGCGGCGGCGAAGAAGTACTACGACGATCTGATTATTGAAAAGACGGGCAAAGGCTATGTTGAAGTCGGAGATGCTTCCGGAGGCACCGCTGATGATTAGGTTACGGATCTGGTGGCGCATCCGTCTCGAGCATTGTCCAGAATCTGCGTTCCAAGTCCCACATAGACTCGTCTTTCCAGTTCCGTAAAGTCGCTTTGGCTGTCCAACATCCTTCTTTATCCAGGATGATCTCTGGCTTGAAGATGTAATGTCCCTTGAAGATGTCTGCCGGATCGTTGGCGCTGAATTCTTTCTCGAAAACAACCTCGCCGGCTGGGTTTTCCAGCGTGACGCCGCCCTTATATTGACGTCTCTCGTATGGAGTGCCAAAGCCGACAACCCACCAGGCATTCATTGGGATAGGCAAGCTCTTGGCGACGAACAGATCAAACAAACCTAACGCATCAACTCTTCCATCGTCGGTATGATCCGCCTTTTCGCAGAAGAGTAGATAGCCGCTGTGTAGGTATTTCATAGATATTCCCGCCGCCCTGATTCCAAGGGTTTTTTCTTGCACGACTTGTTTGGCAAGCGTTCTAAAGTTTACCCTATTTACTTGTGCCGAAATTAAAAGGCGCAGCTTTCGCCACGCCTTTTGAATCAGTTTTTCAGTCAAGCCTTAGTGTGTAGCGGCTTGTTTACCTTTGATTACGCCTTCAGCAATGGCGTTCGGTACTTCTTCGTAATGGAGGAATTCCATGACGAATGTACCTTGTCCACGTGTCTTGTTGCGAATATCTGTGGCATAACCGAACATTTCGGACAGAGGAACGGTTGCGCGCACCTTGGAGAGGTGATCGGCAGTGTCCATGCCTTCAATCTTTCCACGTCTGGATGAGATGTCGCCGATTACGTCGCCCATGAACTCTTCCGGAACTTCGACTTCAACTCTCATGATTGGTTCGAGCAGAATTGGCTTGGCCTTCATGAAACCTTCTTTGAAAGCCATTGAACCAGCAATTCTGAACGCCATTTCAGATGAGTCAACTTCGTGATATGAACCGAAGACGAGGGTCGCCTTGATGTCGATGACTGGATATCCAGCCAATACGCCACCGAGGAGGGCTTCTTTGATACCAGCTTCAACGCCTGGGATGTATTCCTTTGGAATCACACCGCCGACGATCTTGTTGACGAATTGGAAGCCGCCACCTGGCTCAGTTGGATCCAGTTCGATGACAACGTGTCCGTATTGTCCACGTCCACCCGATTGACGAATGAACTTGCCTTCTTGCTTGACGTGCTTCTTGATCGTTTCGCGGTAGGCAACTTGTGGTTTGCCCACGTTGGCTTCGACCTTGAATTCGCGCAATAGGCGGTCCACGATGATTTCCAGATGGAGTTCGCCCATGCCGGCAATGATCGTTTGTCCAGTTTCGTGATCGACTCTGACTTTGAATGTTGGATCTTCTTCTGCAAGGCGTCCCAATGAAATGCCAAGTTTGTCGGAGTCAGCTTTGGTCTTGGGTTCAATAGCTACCGAGATAACTGGATCTGGGAAGTTCATTGATTCCAAAATGATCGGATGTGCGTCTGCGCAGAGCGTATCGCCTGTTGTGGTGTCTTTCAGACCAACAGCGGCGACGATGTCTCCGGCGAATGCTTCGGCAACGTCAGTGCGGTCGTCTGCTTGCAATTGCACCAGCCGGCTGATGCGCTCACGCTTGCCCTTGGTGCTGTTTTGCACATATGAGCCAGCAGCAAGGTGGCCGCTGTAAACGCGAAGGAAAGTCAGTTTACCCACGAACGGATCGTTCATGACTTTGAAAGCGAGAGCGGAAAATGGTGCGTCGTCATCTGGTGCACGCAATGATTCTTCGCCGTCTGGAGTGACGCCCTTGATCGCTGCTACGTCTTCAGGAGATGGCAACAGGTCAACGATCGCGTCGAGAAGTGGCTGAACGCCTTTGTTCTTGAAAGCGGAACCGCACAAAACTGGAATAATTTTATTGCCGCATACAGCCCGTCGCAGAGCGGCTCTCAGCTCATCAACTGTGTATTCAGTTGCGCCTTCGAGATATTTAGCCATCAGTTCATCGTCAGTTTCAACGATTGCGTCTTCGAGTTTTTGTCTGTACTCTTCGGCAAGTTCGCGCATATCTTCTGGAATAGCGGCTTCATGGAATTTCTTGCCCATCGGATCATCTTCTTCATAAAGAATGGCTTTAAGTTCCAACAGATCGACGAGTCCAACAAATTGACCTTCAGCGCCAATTGGAAGTTGGATAGGATGCGCATTGGCCCAGGTACTGTGCAGTCCAGGCAATTGTTCTTTGATTTGGCCTATAACCTTGTAGAAGTCAGCACCAGAGCGGTCCATCTTATTGACGAGCACCATGCGTGGTACTTCGTAACGATTAGCTTGTTTCCAAACCGTGGCGGTTTGTGGCTGAACGCCGCCCACGGCGCACAATACAATGACGACGCCGTCGAGCACACGCATCGAACGTTCTACTTCAACTGTGAAGTCAACGTGTCCGGGTGTGTCAATTAAGTTGATGCGTTTCCCGCGCCAGCTGCTTGTGATGGCGGCGGCGGTAATTGTGATACCACGCTCTTTTTCTTGCTCCATCCAATCGGTAACGCTGGTCCCTTCGTGCACTTCGCCGACTCTGTGGATTAAGCCAGAGTAAAACAGAATGCGTTCGGTCGTGGTCGTCTTGCCGGCATCAATGTGCGCAGCAATGCCCATGTTGCGAATGTCTTTGAGTGCTACTGTTCTGGTGGATTGCACGGCGTTGGGTTTCCTTTCTACGCTGGTCGAAACGTCCATATGTTACCTGTACCTTGGCGAGACTAACTAAGCACCCCCGCGGGGGCGTGCTGTTGACAGCCTATTGCAAAATAACACGTTGTCTCAGAATTCTCCACAAAACTTTCATCAATCATGGCTCGAAATCCTTGCGTATCTTTACAATAAGGCTGCGATTTGGGCTTACGGGGATCCGGTTTGTTGTGCTGAATCGGCTCGGGGAGCTGATTTCGCGGCATCATTTCAGGCAGACTGCCATTACGCGAGTCTTTTGAAAACTCAACAATTATTTGGCGCCACCAAATCTGGTTATCGCTCTGGCGCAACGAAGCGCTTGAGCTATATATAGATCGGTCTGACCGATCTGCCAGTTTTAGTAGCGATAGTGAGCGAAAGCTTTGTTGGCTTCAGCCATCTTGTGGGTTTCGTCTTTCTTTCGTACTGAGTTGCCGGCGCCGTTTGAGGCATCGAGCAGTTCTGCGGAAAGACGCTCAGCAAATGTGCGACCTGGACGCTTTCTGCTGTTGGTGATGATCCACTGTGTCGCCAGCGCAACACCACGTGATTGCTTCACTTCAACAGGCACTTGGTACGTTGATCCGCCGACGCGGCGAGCTTTAACTTCTACAAGTGGAGTAACGTTCTTCACCGCTTTGTTGAAGACATCCATCGGCTCTTGCTGTTTGCTTCTTTCTTTAAGAAGGTTCAGTGAGTCATAAAAAAGTCTTTGCGCGGTGCTTCTTTTGCCGCGTTGCATCATTCTATTGATGAAGCGCTGTACAAGCTGACTTCCGAAGATCGGATCAGGTTCGGGAATGCGTTTTTCGGGACTGCTTCTGCGTGACATTGCTATTTATCCTGCTGGTGAAACTACTTCTTCTTCTTAGCGGCGGCAGCTGCTGCAGCGCCTGGTTTAGGACGTTTTGTGCCGTACTTGGAGCGGGACTGCATTCTGTCCTTAACACCAGCGGTGTCAAGCGCGCCCCGTACGATGTGATAACGAACGCCCGGTAAATCTTTGACCCGTCCGCCTCTTACCAGCACAACACTGTGCTCCTGGAGGTTGTGGCCGACGCCTGGGATATAAGCGGTGATTTCTGTGCCATTTGTCAGGCGAACACGAGCAATTTTGCGAAGCGCTGAATTTGGTTTCTTTGGCGTTGTGGTCTTAACCTGGGTGCAAACGCCACGGCGTTGCGGGCAAGACTTAAGCGCCGGGGACTTCGTTTTGTAAGTCACCTTTGCGCGCTCTCTGCGGATTAGTTGGTTGATGGTCGGCACCGAAAAGCTCCTGAATAGCTGACAATTGCGTACTCTTCACTTCGAGTTCTGCCCGGCAGCTAAGCTGCTTGGCACTCCTGGACTACGCCATGCAGCTCGGCTGCGAGGCTTTCCTAGGAAGAAGCGAAAGGCGACTGGCAATGATACCGATAGTCCGGCACCGCTGTCAATGTGCGCCCGCCCTGGCTGCGAACAGTCCATTGCGCCCATGGCCTTAGGTCATGAGTAAATGTCAGGTTAACAGATGTCGACCCCCATTCGGGCGTTCTTCGCAAATACTTTATCTATTTATACAACTTTGAAACTATGTATCGCTGCCGCCGTTGGCGGTTCTTGGCATGTTAACAGCGGGGTTTGCAATTGGAGCAAGAGAGACTCCCCGATCGAGTTTGAGCGCTCGAGGTTGTTTCGCGCGCAGCCAATGCTCTCTTGCCAGCAGCGAAAACGAGCCGTTCCGTTCCAAACCAGCATTCTCCAGGGCCTCGACCACTGCCGGCTGGTAATCGTAACCTTTTGCGTTTACGACTCCTTTCATGCCGGCGCGTTTCATCATGCCTAAAACAAAAACGACGATTTCATCAGCCATGTGAAGCCAGCCAGGGTGCACGGCGAACTCAAGATGGAAATCTCCTTCCTGATGAGCAGTGACTCGCACGGCGGAAGTAAGTGCTTTCCGTTCGTTATCTTGCGACACCCAGAACCATGTCTTGCCTTTGATCAGCCTTTTGATTGTTTTATCGAAATTTTCTACCGGTAACTCTGAAACAGCAAAGTCTTCAGGTGACCATTCATAGATGAGCCGGTGATCAGGAGGCAAGGCGTCCTGATGTAATTGATAAAGCCGCTGCTTGTCCTCAGGCAGTGCCAGTCGGAAGTAGCTTGCCTCTTCTTTGGCAACGGGTTCCGTGTAATCTGATGGAACCTGATATTGAGTGAGCTTGGCGCATCTGCGGAATCCGCAATTGCCCATTAGATTCAATGCAGCTGAATTTTGATCTGACACTTCAGCGATGAAATGGCTCACACCCTGGCTTCCAAAGAGAGCGAAGACATATCTGAGCAGCTCTTGGGCAATGCCGCGACCACGGTGATTGGGATGGACAACCAGATGATCGATGCGCCAGCAGGCTCGAGATTTACCCAAGGTCTTGAGCGAAATTAAGCCGAGCACTACTCCATCTTCCTTTGCGATGTAAACGGAAGGTGCTATGTGCAACCGGCATGGCATCCAGTGTTGCCAAAATGTAAGTCCTTTCAAGCTGAGAGCGTCTTCTGCACAGAAACTTTCATAGGGCATAGGCTCATTTTGATGCCTGAGAATCGCCCTTGTTTGGGTGCAATCGGTTGCGAAAAGAGGTTCTATTTTGATCATGGGATGTTCTGTCTCTTGGTCAGATGCGCCATCTCCAGCCTTTAAAATGATAGCACGGCTTGCCAAGCGCTTTCAGCGCTTTAATGAGCGTAACCACTTTAGCTATTCATATTTCGGATAACAATAATTTACACCAGGCTTTGCGAATTGTAGAGATCGCCGCGAAGCTAGGCCGCTAAGTCTTGACGGCTTCACACATCGTAGCCGTGTATAGATCCGCGCTCTCACGCAATCAGCCCCCAATCAGCTTTTAGAGAGACCGAAAATAAACTCAGGATGCCCTATACTGGATCTTTATCAAACAATTTTGTAGATGGGTGCAATGGCTAAGGTAGCCGACAAATCTAAGGCGACCAAAGACGACAAACCGTTAGTGAAAACGGTTGCCGATAATAGACGTGCGCGTCACGACTACCATTTGATCGAAGTGTTTGAGGCTGGTGTGGCCTTGGTTGGCACGGAAGTCAAATCTATTCGCCAGGGGCGCGCCAATTTGTCTGATGCTTTCGCCAAAATCGAAGGTGGTGAGCTATGGCTGTATAACTGCCATATATCTCCTTACGACCACGGTAACCGTTTCAATCACGATCCGTTGAGAAAGCGTAAACTACTAATGCATGCCCGGCAGATCTTGAAGATCAAGCAACAAATGCAGGAAAAGGGTTTGACCCTGATTCCGCTGAAACTCATTTTTAAGGGAAATCTTTGCAAAGTCGATCTCGCCTTGGCGAAGGGCAAACAGCTCTACGACAAACGCGAGGCCATTGCTAAGAAAGACACTAAACGGGACATCGACAGACTTATGAAGAGGGATCGCTAGTGAGGAGGAACGCATTGGGGAAACCATCACTGTCTACTGTGCAAAAGAATATGCAAAAGGCTTTGTCTGCCACCATGGTGGCATTGGTGAGTTTTACGGGCAACGCTTTTGTATATTGTGCGCCTGCTTTTGCGGCTGCACCAGTGGCGGTGCTGAAGAGTTCTCGTAATGCTATTGCCTACCAAGAAGCTCATCTTGGCACTTATGAAGAAGATTGGGGAATCTTCAAGCACGCTTTGGAAGCGGCTAACATGCGCTTTGACGAACTGAGCGACATCGATGTCAGCGCCGGCCCTTCACGCCTTTCTGGATACAAATTGATCATCGTTCCTTTGCTGGTCGATGAGCCACCAGATGTGGTGAACGCCTTGAGCGAGTTCCAAAAAGGCGGCGGCAAACTTTTAATAACAGATTCTGGTGGCACGGCATTAGCTAATGGACAAGCACTCGAGTCTTTAGCCGGCGTCACTGTTGGCAAACAATCGACATCGACGGATGCACATAAACTGCAGTGGACACGGGGCGCAGCCCCAGTAGCAGAAGAATTCCCAGTCGGCAGCGTTTCGGCTGATTTCACACTTGGTGAAGGCTCGGCACCTCTAGCTTCTTGGTCTGATGCCAGTGGCAACAAACTCGGTTCCGCGGCCGCAAGAAAAAACAATGTTGTCTATCTTTCATGGGCACCAGGTCTGCAAGGTGATATCACTTCCAATGCGCACTTGCTGCAAGTTGCACTAGAAGAGTTGTCTCCTGGTATCACGCAACAGTCTGCCGTGCAAATTAGTTTCGCTGACTTTCAAACAATCCAGCAAGAACTGGACTACTTAACTAAGCGTACTGAAGAAACCATCAACACTGCAAAACAAGCTGATCTCGCTGTTCCTTTTAAGGTCATTCAGCAGAATCTAGATGCGGCTACCAACCATGTTAAACAATTCAAAGATTCGTATCACGATCGCCGCTACTACGAAGCTGATGAATTCTTGCAGCAGGCACGGGCAGATTTTTCTATGGCCTTCGCTCAGGCAATGCCTGTTCGTCCGGTCGAAGCTAGATCTGTTTGGTTGGATCGAGGCACCATTATCGCCACCAAGAATCCTAAAGGCATGGCGGCAGTATTCGACAAGCTGAAAGCGTCTGGTATCAATGTCGTTTATTTTGAAACGAACAACGCCGGTTTTGCAATGTATCCGAGCAAATTGGCAGTTCAAAATCCGGACACTATCGGTTGGGATCCATTGGGCACTGCTTTGAAGGAAGCTCGTCGCCATAACATGGAACTGCACGCTTGGATGTGGGTTTTCAACGTTGGCAATGCAAAACACAATCCTATTGTGGGCAAGCAAGCCGATTATCCCGGACCTGTTCTATCTACCCATGACTTCGCTTGGGCGCTCGCCGCTCAAAATGGGTCGCTGTTGCCACCTAAACAGCATGAATATTGGATCGATCCATCGAATCCAGATGCGCGTCGATACGCCAAAGATTTGATTATGGAAGTGTCCAAAAACTATGCAGTCGATGGAATCCAACTCGACTACATTCGTTATCCATTCAATGGAAAGAATGCGGAAATGGGTTTCAACTGGCTTGGTCGCCAGAAATTCGAGCAAGAGACTGGGCTGAGTTTAGATCATCTCGATGAAGAAACGCGGCAAGTTTGGCAAGCCTGGAAGATCGCCCAGATCAATAGTTTCGTTAAAGACATATCTAGCACTCTGCGCACTTCGAAACCAAATCTTCGAATCTCTGCAGCTGTTTATGCAATGCCGCGAAGAATGCGGATCAATCAAATTCAACAAGAGTGGGAGACATGGGTTGCTAATGGTTGGATTGACACACTTAATCCGATGACCTACGTCCAAACTGCCAAAGAGCTGACTACAGCGGCTGGCTATGTGCGTGAGTCGACTGGCGACCGTGCCCTTGTCTATCCAGGCTTGTCCATACGACAGTTGGATACCGCCGGCTTAGTCGAGCAACTCGATTCGGCTCGTGAGACAGGCACACTTGGAACGACTATGTTCGCCGCAGCGCATCTCGACGACAAGAAAGTGAACGTTCTGAAATTAGGACCATATCGCAGGCAACCATTGCTCACGCCCCAATCGGAACCTCTTCGTGCAAGCAGATTGTTGGTTGATGATTTCGCGTCCATGGTCAATCGTTATTTGCAAGATCCGCAGAAACACATTCTTTCTGACCAAGCCAGTACAAATGATGTGCTTCAGCAAATTGATGCAATTCAAAAAAGTCTGCATGGTTTAAATAGCAAGTCATCGCCAGAAGCTATTGAAGCTGTGTTGAAAGATGTGACTAGTTTGCATACCACGATCAAAAACTGGTTGCGATTGGAAGCATTCATTCAACGTGGATTCCGTGCTCAGTACATTGTTAGTTATCTGGGGCAAGTTGAGGCGATTTTGTCTTACGCATCTCATAAAGCTAGATGGGTAAATAATTCACTTGCCGAAACAAACGGTGCCGAATTACGCGGCGTGCCGGTGCGAAAGTCGAGAAATACCTCCGCCACATCGGCTGTTATACCCGCCGCAACATCTGCCATCATCCCCGGTGCGCAATAATATATTGATTTTACATCGTCGAGCGCGTCGCAAAGTTGCGCCGCTGAGCCTTATCGCCTGATTGCTTGCTCGTTGGATACGTCAAGGGAAACCCTCCGACGAATTCATGGCGGTGATGGCGGACATCAACGGAATCGAGGCTCGTGTGAAAAAAACAGAGCAATAAGAACGCGAGAAGACTTTTGCAAGTAGCGGCAAAGTCACCTGACCCATCGGGTCAGAATTAATATGACAAAATCGTCAACCTGATGGAGAATTCAAGAGCCCCAATTTCTTTTCGACGGCTTTCAGCCGTTTCCAGACAAGCCACTATGCTGGCTTCGTCTTCTAGCGACTTTCGCTAGTTACCAAATCATGTCCTCTTGCCTGTGGAGAATCTTATGGCCGCACCCACAACCAATTCCGCTGATCGTGTCCAGCAAACCGTCAATCGTGTAGAGAGCGATAATCAACACCATGATGTTGGAACGTCAAAACTTCACGACGAGGTCAATCAACTTCGCCAACAAGATTCCCAAGCCGGCAAGTTAGACAAGTCGCAATTTAAGGCTGACCTGGCGCAAGTAAACGACAAACTTCATGCAGATGGCATCTTGCCACACCTTGATATAGTTTCGGCTGGCAATGGTGATGCTGCATTTAGAGGAATAAGCGAACCTGGAAAAACGCCTTCCGATGGACAACCCAGTCTGGTTACCAAGTCGCACGGCACCACTTTCACCTACGACGCAGCGGGACATGTACAGTCTTGGTCCAAGCATGGAGACACATGGAACTACAGCTCTGAGGATGGTCAGTATCACGAAAGCATGAACGGCAAGGCAACGGGCAAGACCAATTCCGACGTGGTCACTCTCAACGGCGGCGGTGCCGAAACGGTAACCCATCCAGATGGTTCGACAACGCTAACAACTGCTTGGGGCGGCACCACAAGTCACGATGCAAATGGACATCTGACAAGCGTCATCAGTGGTAAGGACGCCAAGACATTTGTCTATCAAGGCGACACTCTGGCCAGCATGACCGATAAGCCGGAAGGTAAGCCAGCCGAGACTTATACACTCTCGGGCGGCAAGTATTATGCAGCTTCGGACAAGAATCACCAGAACCCGATGGATATCAGTGTAGAACCGCAAAAGAATGCTGATGGCTCGACCAAATTGAACGGCCAAGTTGAATTGACAGACAAGAACGGCAATATAACAGTTGAGGATCGGGGTGGCTCCAATTTTCACTGGGATGCCAGCCACAGGCTGACAAGCATCGATTACAGCAATGGCACCAAGGCAAGCAATTTCAGTTATGACAGTATTCTTGGAACTGGAGCTCCGGGCAATCTCAATGACTTTATCATCCCCGGCAAGGACGGACAATCTCCATTGGGCTTGCCCTCTCTCAAAGGCTTTACCAT
>PLZS01000038.1 GCA_003153555.1 Candidatus Melainabacteria bacterium
TTTCCGTAAAGCCCCTCGGCTCAAAGTGCTTATCTATTTCGTAAGCACTCACCGTTGATGTAATTAGTGTATCCGACTGCAAAATATATTCCACTACCCCAAAGACTATTTAACGATCGCAACCTTGGCATCACAAAGAATAGCTGCTGGAGGCACGATCCGCATACGGCTTTGATTAACAAGCGCCGGATCAATTGCCACATTCAGGAAAAACAGCCGCGCATATGCATACCACAGCAAAAGCATATACGGCATCTCGTCCGAATCTCCGTGCGGTTATGGGCGGCTAACATAGTCGCGCTCCATTTCTAAATCGTGTTGAACAGCGCTAAATTTCTAAAACCAAGGTTCGAATCAGGTCTGCAAAACCATCGCTATACCCCGTTGATTTAGTGACAAATTTGCTGGGGCCTAGCGTTAACCTGCTTTGATCAAGAGAGGAAAGATCTTGAGACGTGTGAATAATCAGAGGGATCTTTGATGTCTTTGAGGATTTTCGGAGTTCTTCTATAACGCCAAAAGCATCGACAATTGGCAATTTAACATCAAGGATCATGATCGACGGCACCATCGCTTTAATCAAAGAAAGCGCTTCTTCTCCATTAAAGGCACGACGAACTGTCATACCCTCATGCTCTAGCTGCAAAGTCATCACTTTATTCAACAGTGAGTCATCTTCAACAACTAATACGTCGATAGACGGTAGAGTGTTTTCGCCTCTACCCATTAGGATAACCGCGCTTGTATGTTCAATGTGCTGCTTGAATCGCAGTCAAGACCATTTCCATATCGTGGCAACGAAACGGAAAATATCGTACCCACGCCGACTTCGCTTTCACAAGTGATGGTGCCACCATGACCTTCAACAATTTGTCTACAGAGATAAAGTCCTAATCCTGTGCCCGCGCTGAAACTACGGCCGAACTCAGTTTGACCGAAGCGTTGGAACAGTATGGAAAGTTGCTGTTTATGGATGCCCTGACCATTGTCCTTAACATGCAGCACAGACGCTTTTTCAGTAGTCTCGCACCAAACCTCAACGTCAGTTTCATGGCGAGCAAATTTGATTGCATTGTCCAAGAGATTCATGATGACGCGTCTGATGGCAGTTCGATCACCAACAATAATTGTGCCGTTAACTGTAGAGTTCAATTTGATCCCTTTCCGTTCAGCAAGTGGACGCGCTTGTGCAATGCACGTGTCGACAAGCTCTTTGGCGTCACAGTTTTCTAAATGCAATTGTTGCGCACCAGCGTCGTAACGATAGATCTCTAACAAATTGCCGATCAGTTCAAGCATCTCACTTGTGCTTGTCTTGATCAAAGTCATCATCTCAATTTGATTCGCTTGCAGTGATCCAAGCGTTCCTGCGATAAACAGTTCGAGCATTCTGTTTTGACCAAGCAGAGGATTCTTCAAATCGTGAGTTAGGGTCGCCACAAAATCGTCTCGTTGCCGGGCCAACTGAGCCCGCTCGGTCACATTTGCCGTGATCAGAATTACTCCAGTGATCACCCCAGAAGTATCCCTGATTGGCCAAGCTGCCAGGTCCCAACAAGTATCTTGAGCAATGGATTCGGTCGGAACGCCCTCGAAGACGATTTGAACATTCTCCACCTGAAAAGTGGTGCCCTCACCAACGACCTCTAAAAGGGCTTCGACTGGAATACCTGTCGTTACTTCAAAAATTGACTTTCCTGGCAAGTTGTCGCTCGACACTCCAAACTGCCGACTGAAGGCGCTATTAACTTCGTTGAACTGTAGATTCTTGTTTAGCTTAGCGATTCCGATCGGAGCGTTTTCGAGAATTGCTTGCGCTATAGTGCGTTGCGCGTGTTGAGCTTGGCTGATTGTTTCTTCAGCCAATTTGCGATTCATGAATTGCCAGATTTGAGAGCAGACACTAGTCATCATCTCTTGCACAGGGGAATCTAACTCTGATGGCTGGTCGCTGAAAAATTCGATCACTCCCAGAACATGTCCTTGCATTATCGGAAATGAACACCCGAAGCGCAAATTCGTCTTGGCAGCAACAAGCGATCGGGAGAATCTGGAAACGTCTGTTAGATCGACTCTCCATTCGTGCACTTGGCTTTGCCATACGCGCCCAAGTAAATCTTGGCCTTGCGCGAATGTTAAATGCCTCGAAATCAAACCAAAGTCACGATAATTGCCTTTCGGTTCGTGCCAGATACCTACGTTTCGTAAAACATTATCGCTTGGATCAACTTGCCACATCTGGCCGACAGACCAGTGTAATGCTTCGGCAATCAAGCGAATTACACGCGGAGCCGCTTCAGCCAACGTAGCCGATTCTAAAAGCAAGATTGTAACCGCGCTTTGGACTGAATGTAGTCTTTCCGCACGTTTCCTGCTTGTTATATCTCTGGTTATGGTGGCAAGACCGATGATGGTGCCGAGCTCATTCTTCAGCGGGGATATTGAGATAGCGCAATCAATCAAAACGCCATCTTTTCTGATTCGTTTGCTTTCATATTGGTCAATGCACTCACCGCGGATTACTCTTTCGTGTATGCCGACCATCTCAACTCGCGCATCATCGGAAAATAAAACCGTTATGCTTTTACCAAGCATCTCTTCAGCACTATATCCGTAAATTCTTTCAGCCGCATGATTCCAACTGGTGACAATATCATCGAGTGTTTTCCCGATGATAGCTGCATCTGAAGACTCAACGATTGCCGCTAGCTGAGAGCGTTCTTTCTCTGCTTGCTTGCGGGCGCCAATATCGACGCAAATCCCAGCAGACCGCACCGGATTTCCCGAATCGTCAACTGTAGTTTTACCCCTAGAAGCAATCCAGTGAATGCTCTCATCAGGCCATACAACTCGATATTCGGATTCGATTTCATCGGAATAAGCCGAGGAGGCTTGGAGTATTATCTCCCTGTCGTCGGGATGCACCAATTCAAGAAACTCTTCGAACGTTTGCCCAAAAGATTTATCGACGCCAAACAATGCTTTTGTTTGATCATCGCAAATAAAGTGATCAGTATCAAATGACCTCACCCATGTGCCAGTCTGCGATCCTTCAAGAGCTAAGCGTAATCCTTGCTCGGCTTCGACTAGTTGCGCTTCGATCACCCTGCGTTTCGCGGACTCGATAGCATAACTAATTGATCGCGCAAGTGCCTCGGGAGTTAAGCGGTTTTTGACAATGTAATCGCGCGCGCCCAATTTCAAAGTTTCAACCGCGAATGCGATATCGTCTAACCCAGTAAGCACCACAATTGGTGTCTCGCCTTGCGACACGAGCTTTTCTAGAGTTGGAAGTCCATGACTATCCGGCAATGATAAATCCAACAGAACTACATCAACATGTTTAGTACGCAGGCAATCAAGAGCCTGCGCCAGGGTGACTGCTTCTATGAAAGTGTAATCCGGACCCGAGAGCAACTCTTGGGTATATTGCGAATCTGGTAGATTGTCTTCTACCAATAGAATTGTTGTAGTTGAATTATTGGGCATCGATTGCCGTTGGGTACTGAACAGAGGTAAACCAAAAATTCTCGATATATTTAACAAGCTGGGTGAATTTACTAAGGTCAAAACCATCTCTGACGACATTGAGTTCAACATCAATTTTCTCGTCACGTAAGATTTCTTGGATCAATGTCGCGTCGGCAATGCTATCTTCGACGAGTAAAACTTTTATTTTTCTATCCATCATGATTCTCCAAAATCAGAACAGGAAAGGAGAAAGAAAACGTTGCGAAGAAGCTTGTAGGTTGTGCTTATACCAACAAATTGTGCTTGAATCATCCAGCATTTGATGCTGGGTATTGAACAGAAAGAAACCAGAAATTCTCGATGTATTTAACCAGCTGGCTAAAGCGAGTCAGATCGATAGGCTTAATCAAATAACAACTTGCATGTAGATCGTAAGCTTTCTGTATGTCTTCTTCCGCTTGAGACGTAGTCAAAATAACTACTGGAATCGACGTCAGACTTGGAAGTGCCTTCATTTCGAATAGTAGTTCTCGACCATCTTTCTTTGGCATATTGAGGTCGAGAATAACCAGATCAGGTCTAGCCACCTCAGAGTATTGTTTCTTAAACTGCAAGAAATCCATAGCCTCAAAACCATCTCTAACGATATTAAGTTCAACGTCAATGTTCTCGTCCATCAAGATTTCCCGGATCAATGTTGCGTCGGCGATGCTATCCTCCACGAGCAAAACTTTTATTTTTCTATTCATCAAGACCTTCCAAAATCAGCACAGGAAAAGAGAAAAAGAACGTCGCTCCTTTGCCTAACTCAGATTCAACCCAAATTCTTCCACCATGCCGCGACACTATCTTTTTGCAGACGGCCAGCCCAATTCCGCTACCTGAGTATTCCTCTTTTGTATGTAGCCTTTGAAAAATGAGAAAGATCCTTTCCTCGAATTGAATGTCGAAGCCGATGCCATTGTCGCGCACGGCAAAGATCCACGAACCGTCTTCTTCTCGCGCTGAGATATCAATGACGACTGCGTCTTTCGAACGAAACTTGAGTGCATTGCTAATAAGATTCTGGAATAGTTGCAACAGTTGCGACCGGTCGCCTTCAACTGTTGGTAGTGAGTCATAAAGAACGGTGGCACCGGTCTCCGTAAGCAATATCTCCAAATTAGCTAGCGCCATGTTAACTACCTGAGTGCAATCCACTGCACCAACGTTTTGGGCTTTGGTTTGCAAACGACTGTATGCAAGCAGATCGTTGATGAGATCCTGCATTCGTTTCGCTGCATCAACGACAAAGCCAATGAACATATCCGCCTTATCGTCAAGTTGTCCCTTGTAGCGTCTTGATAGAAGTTGGGTGTAATTCGATATCACGCGCAGTGGTTCTTGAAGATCATGCGAACAGACATAAGCAAATTGTTGAAGCTCCTCGTTTGATCTTTCTAACTCCAGCACTTTGGAGCGAAGCAGTTCTTCTGAGGCGGCAAGCTCAACGATTCGCTCCTGAACNNGCTCTGAATCGGATCTTTCGATCTCGACAATTCGCTCCTGAACTCTGAGTTCTCGCTCTGAATCGGATCTTTCGATCTCAACAATTCGCTCCTGAACTTTAAGTTCTCGCTCTGAATCGGATCTTTCGATCTCAACAATTCGCTCCTGAACCCTGAGTTCTCGCTCTGAATCGGATCTTTCTATCTCAACAATTCGTTCCTGAACCCTGAGTTCTCGTTCTGAATCGGATTTTTCTATCTCGAGAGTTTTGGAACGTAACAATTCCTCTGAAGCAGCAAGCTCAACGATTCTTTCTTGAACTCTAAGCTCTCGCTCTGAATCCGATTTTTCTATCTCAAGTACTTTGGAACGTAATAATTCTTCCGAAGCGGCAAGCTCAATGATTCGCTCCTGGACTCTGAGTTCTCGCTCCTCATCTGACCTTTCTATTTCGATCGCGTTGGCATTCAGCAGTTTGTCTGAGACGGCAAGCTCAGCAATTCGCTCCTGGACTCTGAGTTCTCGCTCTTGCTTGTCGCGCAGCCCTTTTCGCTCGGCGCTCTTTCGTTCGTTAATGCCCCTGTCAATTTCCAAGACAGAAGCTGGTTGTCCGTTCGCATCAAGCCTGACTATCAATCGACTTAAGACTGTCACCGCTTCGCCTTTGCGCGACCTATTTATCAATTCTCCATCCCAACGTCCCTTCGTCAGCACTTCTGCCTCAATGTCTTTCAGGGAGTTCGGAAATTCGGTTTGCAGAAGGTTATGACTGATTTGTCCCAGAGCTTCCGCTTCTGTAAAACCATACATTTCTTGGGCGCCCATATTCCAAAACTGGATAGCGCCATCTAGACCACGAATCATTATCGCTTCATGTATGAGGTTAATTACTTCCAGCTGCTCTTTAAGCTTCTGCTCAGTTAGAATTTGCGTAGTCAGATCGCGACTAACTTCCCCAAAACCAAGCATCATACCGTTTTGATCGGTTAGGATTGAGGTGACGACATTGACAAAAAATTCTTCGCCGTTCTTACGAACTCGCCACCCAGTATCTTCAAAACGTCCAGTTTTCTTAGCAATTTCAAGGGCATCATTCGGCTTGTTGGCGTCTCGATCTTTCTGTGTGTAGAGACAAGAAAAGTGCTGCCCAATTATCTCTTCAGGCGTATAGCCGCAGAGCCCTTGAGCTCCATCATTCCAAGAAAGAACAAATCCATTCAGATCAAGTGTGATAACACCAGAATCAGCTATGCCTGAAAGCAGCAAGCCTGCATAGTCTTCAAGTTCGAATTTGGATTTTTCTTGGTACATTGTGATTTAAACACGCAAAAAAGATGCGTAGAACTACTGGCTCTGATCACTAATGACCGGAGCTCATGGAAATATATGCCAACAAACTGTTGGAAATAATGACACCGCGCAACTTAGTCAAATCGATAAGTCACAGCTTTCTCTACTGGCCACCATATCACATGTATTGACCAAATTGTCCAAATTGTCAATTGCCACCCTCTTTTGCTCATCTCTTCAACGTCGCATCTGTTCGACTAGTTGAGGCAACAAGCACCCTGAGGCGCCTTCCAAGAAGAAATCCGCCTCGTAGCTTAACGGTGTTCGTTCCGGGTTGCATTCGATCAATTTAGCACCATGCTTTTTCGCGGTGAATGGAAATGAGGCCGCCGGCTGAACCAATCCAGATGTGCCGACCACTATGAATACGTCAGCGTGTTCTGCGGCCTTAAATGATTTGGTTAAATCCTTTGGATCCAGCGCTTCGCCAAACCAGACTACATCAGGGCGAATAGGCGATCCACAAAGACAGGTTGGCGGTTCCTTCAAATCAGCTTGTACATCAAGTGCGGGATGTCCGTTTTTAAAACACTTATGCCTGGCGATGTTTCCATGCAACTCAATCAAGTTTTTTGAACCAGCCAATCGATGCAAGCCATCAACATTTTGCGTAATGAGCGTGAAGTCGGGAACGATTTTTTCTATTTCAACTAACGCGTAGTGACCAGGGTTTGGTGTCACACTTGATACCATCTTCCGGCGCCAGTCATACCAGGTCCAAACCAAAGCCGGATCCCGAAGAAACCCTTCTGGAGTAGCTAGTTTCTCGGGCTCATAGTTAGCCCAAAGTCCCGTTTGAGCTTCTCGAAAGGTAGGAATTCCACTTTCTTTTGATATGCCGGCGCCTGTTAGAACCGCAACAGACTTCGCCTGCTTTAGTAAATCAGCAGCGCGCGTCAGATCACCTTCCATAGACTCGATCCTATTTTTTCGCACCAACTAACTCTCGTGGAACATCCACGTTTGTTGGAGCTAGCGGCATCCTGTCAGCATTAAACTTCCTTTGATGCCAGTAAGGATATGGCACACGTGTCTGACTGACCTTGTCTAATCGCGCCACCTCATCTGGTGTCAAGGACCATTCAGTTGTGGAAAGATTGTCATTTAACTGATCTATCTTTCGGGCACCGATTATCAACGAAGTTACACCTGGCTTCTTCAGTAACCAGTTAAGAGAAACTTGGGAGGCGCTGACTTTGCGCGCCTTTGCAATTTCCAAAACGACATCGACAACGGTAAAGCCATGCTCAATATCCAAATCACCATAGTCGCCCCAACTTGCTCGGCGCGTGTTCGGATCCGCTTGTTGATTGCGTTGATATTTGCCAGACAACAATCCGCCAGCAAGTGGACCCCAGACAAGAATTCCTGCGCCCTCTGCCTGACAAAGTGGTATCAGTTCATACTCCAGCTCGCGCGCGACTAAGTTGTAATAAGCCTGCAGTGAGACATATCGCTCTAAATTCTGCTTGTCCGAAATCGACAACGATTTCATCAAATGCCAAGCCGACAAATTGGAACAGCCGATGTAGCGAACTTTACCGGCTCTGACCAAATCATCAAGCGCACGCAGAGTATGCTCGACGGAAGTCAATCCATCAAATCCATGTATTTGATACAAATCAATGTAGTCTGTTCCAAGTCGCTTGAGACTGGCTTCACAAGCACGCACTATGTGATGTCGCGACTGACCAATGTCATTCACATCTTCGCTCATGCCTGCATGAAGTTTGGTGGCAACAAGCACCTTATCTCGTTTTTTGCCCAGAGCCTTTCCCAGAATCTCTTCTGACTTCCCAAGTGAATAAATGTCAGCCGTGTCAAAGAGATTGATGCCGGCGTCGATGCAAACATCGACAAACTGTTTCGCTTCATCGACTTGAGTATTCCCTGCGTCTTTGAATGCGCCTTCGCCGCCGAAAGTCATCACACCGAAAGACAAAGCCGAAACTTTGAGCCCGGTATTGCCAAGAAGTCTATATTCCACAGCCTCTCCTCCCAAAATTGGAGAGCGAATTATCGCATGGTTGTGGCAAATATTCCTTACTTTCAGTCGGTCACGGTATCAGCTGAAGCGTTCAGCGCTGTCCAAGTTGCCTGATCCAACGAATAAACGAGCGTGTCTCGGTACATGCCTTTAATGAACTTGTCTTTCGCTAACTCTGATTCTTTTCGCATGCCAATTTTCTGCATGACGCGCTCCGAAGCCAAATTCATAGCGTCACAAGTCGCTAGAATTTTGTCCATGCCTAGTTCTTCAAAAGCAAATTTCGCCAGTGCGTTTGCAGCTTCCGTTGCGTAACCTTGTCCCCAAGCTTTGCTGTGTAGCACATATCCAAGAGCGGAAATTCTCTTCTTCTTGTCTAGTATCGTGACGCTGCACGCGCCAATCAGCTTTTGGTCTCCATCAACAATGATCGCCATGTCGAAGGTGACTCTTGGTTGTTCTTTCTGAAATCCTAGTGACTCGTTCAAGAAAACGGTCGTCTCCTTGAGTGTATTTGGACCCCACTCAAGATATTTGGTAGTTTCTGCATCCTGCGCGTACGCGTGCACAGCAGGCAAATCGGAGTCGTGGAACTCGCGAAGAGTCAATCTCTTCGTCTTCATGGTTACTGTGCTTTGGTCCTTCGGTTTCATCTGCATTATTGGGTCTATTATGTCGCAAGTAACGATTGAAAAATCGGCTTTACTAGCAGAACGACCGATTCAACCATAGCCTCGACAGAACATCGGTTTGGCATGTGCATCCATTCCTTCACTGCACCAAATATCGCCCAGCTAACGGTCGCGGCAATCATCTCGGGCGCTACAGATTTGTCCGGTGGCGCATGCTTTTTAAAACCGACTAGAATCATTCTTTTTACTACTGTAATGATTGCCAGCTCAATATGAGGCTCTATCTGCTTTTCAGCAGTAACACCACAGAGATAAATCAGATAATCACTTACCGCAAGAATCATATTCGCTAAAGCTGAGTCGCAGGTAGTGTCAAACTGCACGGCGCGTTTTGTCAAAAATTCATCAAACCTAGTCGCTATGACGCATTCGAGCAGAGCAAATTTATCTGCATAGTGCGCATAGAATGTCGCTCGATTTATCGTTGCGGCCTCAGTAATATCCTGGACCGAGATCTTATCGAACTCGCGAGTATCCAATAAAGCAGACAACGCCTCTTGCAAAAGCTTCCGTGTACGAAGGATACGAGGATCCAAACTGATTTCATTTGCCTGTGGCATTACTCAGAGATCCTTATTATAGGAATTGCCCATTCTGCCATTCGCTAACGACGAACGTTACGAGTCTATCTTAGCAACTTTGATACATAAACAACACTTGTTGTACAGTTAGACGACGGACGTCGCTTAACCGTCACTTGTTGCAAAGGCGGAAGGTGTGAAGCTGAACTGCAACGGCGGCATTGCACCTGGTATCATCGTAACCATTGCTGATCTATCGTCTTCTACAGGTTTCGCGCCGCCTTCGCCGGCATTTTCCAGAATAAGGAGCCGTAATGCCTTCGATGTCACCACTGACAGTGGCGCTTCTATACATTTTGAACCATAACGGGGCTTCGCGAAACGCTCAACAGCGCGGCAATTTATCTCGAGCCCACCAAAATCAAAGCTTGCTGAGCTGGTCCCCAAAACAATTGAAATATGAGTTATTTGCCTCAGGGCGCAGCGCATTGGTTGCCGCTTCATGATGGCGCTTGTGTACCTTGGTTCTGGACGCCGGGCCTGGCAGGAGTGCCCACAGCCGGTAATTTCGCAGGCAACTGACGCTATCGTTCGCATTACCGCCACCACCATATGTGGTACCGACCTTCACATCCTTAAAGGTGATTTACCAGCGGTTTCCACCGGCAGAATTCTTGGCCACGAAGGCGTAGGAATTGTCGAGGAAGTGGGAACCGGCGTGGTTGCTTTCAAAAAGGGTGACAGAGTTCTTATATCTTGTATAAGCTCCTGTGCAAAATGCAGTTTTTGTAGAAAGTCTATGTATTCCCATTGCTCTACTGGTGGCTGGATTCTTGGTAATCAAATAGACGGCACGCAGGCTGAATACGTCAAAATTCCTCACGCCGATACAAGCCTTTATGCGCTTTCATCAGATATCGATGACGAGGCCGCCACCATGTTGAGCGACATTCTGCCTACCGGGCTTGAATGTGGCGTTCTCAACGGTCTGGTCAAACCTGGCGATATTGTCGCCATTGTTGGTGCCGGACCAATTGGTTTGTCGGCCTTGCTAAACGCGAAACTCTATTCGCCGGCCGAAATTATAGTCATCGACCTCGATGACTATCGGCTAGAGACTGCGCGCTCTCTTGGAGCGACCGCAGTGATCAGCGCTGATGGTAAAACCGTGGAAGCAGTGATGACCATGACTGGCAACGCCGGAGTGGACGTTGCCATGGAAGCCGTCGGAACTCCCGCTACCTTCGACATCTGCCAGTCGATTATCGCACCTGGCGGACGAATCGCTAACATTGGCGTTCATGGTAAGCCCGTGGAGTTTCACATCGAGAAATTGTGGTCAAGCAATATAACCTTGACCACAAGATTGGTTGATACGGTTACGACTCCCACTCTTCTCAAACTGGTGCATTCAGGACAGCTAGATGCCAAAAAACTCATCAGTCATCGCTTTGCCCTGAATGAAATTATGAAGGCCTATGATGTTTTTGAGCATGCCGCTGAGACTCGGGCATTAAAAGTGGTGCTCAAAGTTGGTAATTAGTTACCACGCGGCGCACGGTAAGGCAATAGCGTCTAGTTATACTTGAAACCAACTCAAGATATTTGCATAACTCGGCCGCGAAGCTTGCTTCCTACACATCAGCGGATGCGACTGACTTGATTAGCAATTGTCGTGGTATTTCATCGATAGCATCGTACAAAGCCAATGGCAAACTCTGGCAAGCAGAGCATTTGGGAGGGCTATTCATTGAATTCCTACGTACTCGGCGGGGCGATTCGCCAATAGGCTTTTTTGGAAAATTTGGTGCGATCTGGCAAGATGTAGGCAACGGAATGGCTTTTCGCACCGCATTCCAACGCTACTTCGGGCAAAGCTTGGCAGAAATGGAAAGACAGTTTATTGCGTATATGCAA
This sequence comes from Candidatus Melainabacteria bacterium, assembly GCA_003153555.1. Lineage (GTDB taxonomy): Bacteria > Cyanobacteriota > Vampirovibrionia > Obscuribacterales > Obscuribacteraceae > PALSA-1081. Next base: position 11,427 of record PLZS01000038.1, read on the forward strand.
GCGACTGAGAACCACCCAGATGCTCGATTTCGAGGCACCATCTATGAGGGCACCCAACGCCAGTAAGAAAATTGTGCAAACCACTTTCTCTTTACATGATTGGCAACGCGCCAGCTAGTCAAGAACGACAGACAATGTTTCAAAATGATGCGCCATGCACGACTTTACCGCGCCTTGTGATGTCATCGAATCCTTTATTGATAAACTGACATCCTAAATGGGAATTTGTTCGAGGAGGAACACTTCGATGGCACAAGTACAGGTCAAATCGAATACCAGCCAACAATATCAACAAGAGATCAAGGCTGCTTCTCACTCTTTTCTCTCTGACGCGCCTAAAGAATTTGGTGGCTTAGAGACAGGTCCTGATCCGCACGAATTGCTACTCGCTTCACTGGGCTCGTGCACAGCGATTACGCTGCAAATGTATGCCAAGAAAAAAGGCTGGGACCTCAAGAGTGTTAATGTCGACTTGCGCGAAGAATCGATAGACGACCCTGAAAATCCCGGTAAGAAAGTTTCGAAGATAACGCGAGAGATCAAGGTCGAAGGCGATTTTGATGCAGAGCAAATCGATAGTTTGAAATCAGCTGCTGATAGATGCCCAATTCACAAATTGCTTTCAGGACCAAAACAGATTGACACGGTTTTGAATAAGAACTGAAATGGCTGCGCATCTTGACGTGCTTGATCTGGAAAAGATCGAATCGCGCTTGCGCACAAATTTTATTGCGCGGCCCCCGGGACGTCAAAACGAACTTTGGGAATCCATAAATTCCACCAATACAAGAGCAACAGAACTTGCATTGGAAGGTGGTGCACACGGCACACTTGTTTTAGCTCGGCAGCAATCTGCAGGTCGCGGGAGACTAGGAAGACAGTGGGTTTCACCCGCGGATTCCGGGATCTACGCAAGCTTTTTACTGCGACCAGATCCAACATCATTACCGAATCTTTCAACAATAACATTGGCAGTCGGCGTTGCCGTTGCCAGAGCGATTCGAAATAGCGTCGGTGTAGATGTCGGACTGAAGTGGGTGAACGACCTTGTGGTGGATGGACGAAAACTTGGTGGCATCTTGTGCGAAATGTCTGCGCGACCAAGTGGAAACGCACTGATCATCGGGATCGGAATAAATATTCGCTTCGACGTGGACGAGTTGCCCGATGACTTGCGCGAAAAAATGACATGGCTTGAAAGAATCACCGGGCAACCTGTGGATCCAAATGTCGTCATTGCCGAAATTGCAAATCAACTGGAAGAGGTTTATTTCTTACTTCTGGACAAACAATCTGATTTAGTTTTGGCTGACTGGCGCAAGCGGTCGATTACATTAGGACGCAGAATCATAGCCACTTCCGGAGAGCGCACCATCGAAGGAGAAGCAATAGATATCGCACCAAGTGGTGCGTTAATTGTTGATGACGGCAAAGAAAAAATCGAGTTGCACGCCGGCGAAATATCTATTAGAAACGCTGATGGTAGTTATTGTTGAAAGGGTCACGCTGATGTTTTGAACGCGCTCGCTATTTTTTTGTCGTCTGACAAAACATCCAAACACAGACCAGTAATTCTAGAACCGCCATGGACTTTGGCAATACAGAGCCATTGCCAATTTTCTCAACTCCACGCTGCCAGAACTTGGCCCAGGCTTGAGGTGAACGCGCAAGCCAGATCCCATCAACTAAACCCCACACACATAACAGTCTAACAAGAAGATGCATGAGAATCTCCCATTGGTAGGTTTGCTAATAACTGATTAGTGAGAATATTTCGGCATCTTGTGGAAGCTTTGTGCGTCCGCCCAAAAATGCTAATTCCACGAGAAAGCCGATTCCGACGACATTTGCACCAAGCACTTGCATAAGCTTGTAAGCGGCACCGGCGGTGCCACCAGTAGCCAGCAAGTCATCAATTAACACTACTCGATCGTTTTTCTCAACCGCATCGGCGTGCACTTCAATGCAATCAGTGCCGTACTCTAGAGCATACTCAAGCTTTTGCACTACATGAGGGAGTTTGCCTGGTTTGCGAATTGGAACGAAACCAACACCCAATTTATAGGCAATGATTGGTCCCAATATGAAACCACGGGCCTCAATGCCGGCTATGTATTTTGGATTAAGGGCGCGACACTTCTCAGTAAGCGCATCGATGGCAAATGTAAAAGCGTCAACATCCTTCAGCAGCGGAGTCAGATCTTTAAACATGATTCCTGGCTTCGGAAAATCTGGAATGTCCCGAATCTTGCTTTTGATCCAATCTTGCTTTTCGGTGCTAAGCGGAAGGCCTAACTGTTCCAATTTGCTCTTGTCCACTTGGGTACTCATTAGATTGCTCCATCTCTTCTTCGTCGTCCGACTGGAGAAGCTCCAGAGCGTCCGCTTGGGAACCCAATCCTATGTGATTGGGCATGACGGCTAATTGTATCTCTTTCAGGGATGCAGACGAACACCATTCCTTAAACTCTTTCGCAGCTTTAAGGGATAAGACGAGCTGTTTGAACTCAGGCAGCTCTTCAGCGTTGCCTGTGGCTGGACCGAGCAGGTCCAGGTTGATGAAGCCATCCTCCGAAAACCAATCAATCAAGTTTACCTTCTTCAAGATCGTCAGCCCAAGCGCTACTGACATCTTGGTGCTGCCGAGCACAGCTGCGAGCTTTTCTCCATGCGCCTGCCCATCTTTTTTATTGACTGCGTATTTGACCAGCCCAAATAATTTCTTCAAAAACAGGCTTGAATCAAACGAATCATCATTCTCGGAGATGCCGACCAAATAAATGGTTTGTGCACCTGATTGAGAAAGCAATTCCTGAAAGACCATACTGCTGGGAGGAGTTTGCCAAACGATCAAATGCTGTTTGCGCCCAACAGTCATCCGATCAACGAATTCGAAAGCCGCTTGCCTAGGGCTATTTTCAGCAAATATGCTGACGTTAGCGCCAAGCTTTTCTATAGCCTTGGCGAGAATTTCTGCGGCTTTACTGTGATTTCGCAGATCTTTCCAGATTAACTTCGAACTAGTGGCAGAGAAGTCTCGCGGCGGTGTGAAGTCGGAAGAGGCTCGGTCTTGCGTCGCGGCGGGACTAGTATCAGGCAGGGACAGTCCCGCTCCAGTGGCGGTAGGCGAGTCATTACGACTACTGGCGTTTACTTCGGATTGTGGACCAGCACCTGGACTGGATTGTGGACCAGGATCTGGACCGGATTGTGGAGCACCTGGTTCGAGTTGTGGACGAGCACCTGAACCGGGTTGTGGACCAGAATTCAGTCCGGCTCGTGAAGCGGCACCGAGTCCGGCAGCCAAGCCACTCTGCGGGACGAAGTCCGCAATTCCCATCGTCTTTTTGACTGGCACTGCAGATGGTGCCGATACCGACAATGGTGCAGGGGCAAATACCCTGGTGTTGCTGTCGCGCCAGTCTGAAAGAACTAACTGCAATCGCTCTTTGTTGTTGAAGGCATTAATTTCAGGAGTGAAAACGGCATCAATAATTTGCTTGTCCGCCGGCACATTCCCGCGAGTATTCCACATCACACATTCGAAATTCATTCCACTTTGAGGGTCCTCAAGCATGACTCGATGATGTTTGCCATCCTTTCCCAGGACGCGAGTGCTAAGGCAAGACAATGACCGCATGCATAGCGTTGGTTTCTTGTTCCACATTCCAAAAGGTGCCAGCTTAGTCAAAAGCTTTGCCATCTGCTCATTGACGGAAGAAGGAGCAACTTGCACGTCAATTTTGATAGTGGCCTTAAGAGGCGTATCGATGAGCAGCCGATTGCATGTATCAGTTAGCCCTCGGCAAAGAGCATCGGCCTTGTCTGCATCGACCGTAAAGCCGGCGGCCATTTTATGACCACCGAATTTCACCAATAGATGGTCGTTATGTTTGAGCACTTGATAAAGATCAATCGCGTCGATACTACGAGCGGAGCCTTTAACAATCCCCTCGGATCGATCCAATTCACCGATGAAAACTGGACGGTGATATTTTTCTACCAATCGAGAGGCAACAATTCCAACAACCCCGTGATGCCAGCCCTCATCGTAGATCGCGATACAACGATCGCGCTCCATGTCCAGACGAGTAGCGATCATCACTTCTGCCTTGGCGTAGATTTCCTCGCACAGTTCTTGTCGACGCAAATTATCCGTCTGCAATTGACGCGCCAATTTATCAGCGACTTCTTCATCGGGAGTGGTTAACAGCTCCACGGCAATACGGGCATCAGCCAAACGACCAACAGCGTTTATTCTTGGCGCCAGACCGAAGCCGACAAGGTCAGTGTCGTCCGATTTTTTCACCTGAGCAAGAAGCGCTTGTATCCCTGGTCTGGCAGAGTTTACGAGCACCGGCAATCCAATTTTAACCAAGTAGCGATTCTCTCGAATCAGTGGCACGAGATCGGCGATCATGCCGAGCGTCACGTAGTCCAAAAGCAGAGGAACTTCCTCAGGCATGCCTTTGTCGATCAATAACGCTTCGCAAACTTTATAAGCAACTCCAACACCGGGCAAGTGAAAAAGTGGATGCTCTTCGTGCAAGCGCTTAGGATGAACAATACCAACTGCAGGCGGCAGCATCTCCGGCATCGTGTGGTGATCCAAGACCAGAGTGTCGACGCCCAACGATTTCGCAAATTGAATTTCAGCAAAGTTCGACACGCCGCAATCGCAGGAAATAATCAATTTGGTGCGGTGCTTACTCGCGAGGATGCTGACTGCTTTCAAGTTCAACCCATATCCTTCACCCGCTCGGTTGGGGATATAGAAGTCGACAACGGCACCTAACTTGCGAAGCACCGTCAGCAGAACGGATGTGCCAGTCACACCGTCAACGTCATAGTCACCATATACGGTTATGCGTTGCCCTTTGGCAATCGCTTCAGTAATCCGCATGACCGCTTTATCAACGTCTGGCAATTCCATCGGGCTGGTCGGTTGATAGAGTTCCGTGTTCAAGAAGCTTTTTGCTTCATCGGTCTTTGCCACACCACGAGCATTTAAAATATGAGCAAGCAACTCTGAGCCATCCGCGGCATCGACAAAACCAGGCTCGAAATCTGGCGCAGCCTGAAATTGCCAAAATTTTCCCAAGGCGGACAATCTGGCTTGTTCATCGCCTTCAGCAAAACTGGCAGAGTTAGCCACAGATATTGTCACGAGCACCCCCGACGAGACAGCGGTATGTCTGCAAGACATACAAAATATCGAATTTGTATCTACAGTACGACGCCACCAAATGCGATGCGCAGGCGACGCAGACGAACACAGCTAGAATACTGCATCGACACATCTTGATCTATCCTGGATCTACCTTCGATCGGCTGCAATAGCCCAGATCGGATCGTGTCGCATATGCGCTGCTATCCGGTCTTCTATGCAGAAGATTATAAAAAATATCCGACCTTGGATTCCACCATTCTCTTTATAGAACGTCGAAATCAATAAAAAAGTTCAATGGAGCGCAAAATCATGCATTCATGCATTCATTTATTCAACTTAGGATCGCGAAACTCAAAAATTTTCCTCGGCTTTGGCGGCCAGTTCTCTAAATCCCATTCAATGATCGTCGTAATCACAGGGGATTTAGGCCACGGTAATGCCCACCCAGCAACCCAGAGAATCGGTAGCATCACCACATGCAAACTCAACGCAACAAGGAACGCCTCAAGCAACGGAACTTGTTCGATCAGTAGTCTTATGGTCGTCTCGCGTAATGATTTGCTCAAACGCCGTTGGTCCTCAATAAGTAAATATTCGAAGAGAGCGAGCATGCAAGCTGCTCGACTAATGTGAAGCTGCTCAAATTGTTGCCACCATGAATATACAAAAGCAAGAATGGTTAGTCTCAACACGGATCGAGTGGTACTATGGTTAACTAACATTCAGCATACACTTTGAATACCTGGGTTAGCTCAACATTTCCAGGGATTGGTTTCAATCAAATTGATATTCAGAGCCACAAAAACTATTCCGATCGCTTGCATTGCCGCACTCACAGCATTGTTTGTGCAGATTTCGGCCGAGTGCGCGGAAGGGGAATATGGACCTCCGAATCTTCTGAAAACTATGAAGACCCCTTTTGGCACTGGCGATAAAGAGGATTCCGGGCAGAACGGAGGCGCCTCTGAAATGGCACCCATCAATTTGGGCGGCTCAACAAATCGACGCTTGAGCCTGTCCCAACGCCTGGTACCGTCGCGACTTTATTTACCTGGACGAATGGTGCTTGGCAAGTCGTGTGAATTTACGATTAAGGCAAAACCGAAAAGTTGGGTGGCGATTGCCATGGCAGACAAAAACTCTGGCGCCAATCCAATCATGGGTCACAAGATTAAATTGGGCGCCGACCGCAAACTCGTAGCTTTAGGTGAGATTCCGGAATCAGGGGTGCTCAATCTGTTTGTTGAAACTCCGATCCAGGGTGACCTGGTCGGCTCATGCCTTTACTTTGAAGCGGCGATCTGGTCAAAACCCGATTGTAGTGATGTCGAATTTGCGGCAGCTGTGCCGTCTGAAGGTCAGGGCAAAGAAAATGAAAACGGCGTTCTTATTGCAGCCGAATCAGATCAGAAAAAAGGCATTAAAATCGTGCCGAATACCGCAGTCATGAGCCCCCTTATGCAAAAAGCGGGATCGAGCCTCGGCAGCAACATTGGCCACCCGTAATCAAGGAGACAATTTTAAATGCGAGCTGTTCTACTGCCTCTTGACGATCGTCCAGTGACCTATGGCTTCCCTCAATTGATCGCCAGAGTCGCAGGTGTCGAGGCTCTGGTTCCACCTCGCAGTCTTTTCGGCTCTTTGAACACATCGGCCGACATAGAAGGAATCACTGAATGGATTCAAAATACAATCGCCAAAACGAATCCGGACGTGCTCCTGCTCTGCCTCGACACGCTGACATACGGGGGGTTGATCAACTCACGCCGTTCGCCAGATTCCGCCAAAAGTGTGATGGATAGGGTCGCTATCCTGCAAAACTGGCAAAAGAAGACGACAGGAAAGCTGCCCATCTATGTCCAATCAAGCATCATGCGCATTTCCGACAATTATGATGCGACCGAAGAAAAACCTTATTGGGCTCGCTATGGGCGGGAAATATTCGCCTGGTCCTCGCAAATGCACCGACTGGCTAAAGGTGACAGCCTTGTTGCCGGTAGCCTGGCATCATCGGAAGCGCGAATTCCAGCCGATATCAGGCAAGATTATCAACAAACTCGCGTCAGAAATTTTCAAGCGAACCAGAAATTGGTTGAGCTCGTACAACAAGGCGTGATCAGTAGATTGACGTTCAGCCTCGATGATTCAGGTCAAACCGGTCTCAATATTTTGGAAAAGGAAAGATTGATTTCTATGGTGCAGCAAGCCAATCTGACAAAAAAGATTGCCACCTATGCTGGTGCCGACGAAGTTCTGTGCGCACTCTTGGCGCGCTGGCTGATCGACTCCAAAAGCAGCATGAGAACTGGACCTACGGCGCTTATTAGATATAGCCCCGAAGAAGGTTCGAATTGCCTAAGCCGATACGAGGGGCAAAATATTGGTGAAACAATCAGCTCGCAAATGCAAGCTTGCGGAATAGATGTACAGAAGGAAGACGATCGTCCAAACCCGGTTGATTTCGTTGTTCTCGTCCACACCGGGGGCGACGCGCAAGGCGACCACATTCAGCTTCCCGGACATTCTGACTTGAGGCGCATGGATACCTCACGATCGATCAAGCGCACTCTTGAATTGCTTCAACAGTCAGAACATCCCTGCGTTCTATGTGACGTTGCTTATGCGAATGGGGCTGATCCAGAACTGATCGAAGAGCTGCTTCAGCGTCCCGAACTACTAGCAAAACTATGGGCATATTCTGGTTGGAACACGACAGGAAACAGCACCGGTTCAGCGCTCGCGCTAGCTGTCGCACAGTGGTTCACCGGCACCGCATCTGATACCAATAATAATCTGAAGGCTTGTTTATACGTTCGACTAGCGGACGATTGGGCCTATCAATCAAAGGTGCGCTCGACACTCAATTCAGCACCATCGTATGAACATCTTCGCGACAACATGAAGCCGTATCTCGAACGTATCAGTCAAGCACTCTCCTACAAGCCTGACAGCTTGACTCTAGGGTTCCCATGGAATCGCACGTTTGAAGTAGAAATCGGCTTGCCTACCGACTCCAATAGCGGGTCGCTGTCTTTGGCAAAGTAATCTTGCTTCCTCTTGTTCGCAGACAAGAAGCACCGCCTGATGGGCAGATTCCAATGCAGAACCTGATTCGCAAAGCTAGGCGGCTCCGCTGTTATAATGCGTTTGAATGTGAACAAGACCTCTGGTTTAATCATCCCTCGAGACGCGTTAACGACTAGCTTGAAAAGCCTTACCAAGCCATCTCGCAGAAGAATACCCTTGCTTAGCGCCATGCTGCTGGCATGGTCGACCTTTTCTCCGGCGTTTGCACTGGACACGTGGGAGAAAGTGGACAAACGTGTAAAAAGTCAGATTTACGAGCTGAACGTCGGGCTCAAACTGCGCGTCAAGGATAACCTCTGGGCTCAGCTGGCAGACCTCTCACCTAAGGGACACTTCCCTGTCTACAGCACATCTCGGGAAGATAAGGGATTTCGAGTGGTCTGTTTCGGCTCGAGTTTTCCGGTGCGTACCAGCCAAACAGACAAAACGTTTTTTTTGACAAGCGCACATGTTCTCAGTGGCGGTGAACAAATTGTCAAAGAATGCGAGCGATTTTATGCCGCGATGAGACTCTATGCAGAACAACCAGACGCCAGCAATGCAGATGCGAAGTACAAAGAATTACTTCAAATAGTCAACCTTTCAACCAAGGGAAAGGGTCTAGTCGGAAGCGAGTTGCAAACCTACCAAACCACTGTTGACGCCATCTGGGACACTTATGAGACGTATCTATCCCTGCGTGCTGATCCAGGCAGAGTTATGTTCAAGAAATACCTGAAGCAAGCTGGAGTAGAACCACAATACGGATACTTTTTGCACCCACCAGGCCCAGTTACACAAACGCCAACTGAAGCTAGAGTCTATAAAACTGCGCACTCAGACAAAGAACCAGACATAGGCATTCTCACCGCATCTGGTACCACAATATCCGGCCTTGAATTTGACACTTTACCGGCATCTGAAGGGCAAGAAGTACAGGTGATGGGTTATCCGGTGGCGTCCGAGATAATCGATAAAGATGCGGATAAACATTATTCACCGACCTTAAACAGCGGCAGGATCAGTCGCGTCACTCCAACATTGCTGCAAGTGGACGCACCAGTTTCTAAAGGAAACAGTGGCGGACCCGTCGTCAGCATTAGAGGAAAGGTACTAGGAGTGGTGGCACTGCGGGCCATTCTGAACGGCACAGAACTGCCAAACTTTGCCGGAGCTGTGACCACGCAATCTGTGCAAAGCTTTGCGCCGGAACTGTTTTCGAAGTTGTCGGTTCGCTAGGCTGGAGCGCACGCATCTTGCGTGCTACGAACAATGCGTGCTGGCGCGCTCGCTACTTATGAAACATGTCGAAGAAGCTTCCAGTCTTTTTGGGCACTACAGGGGTGACAGGCTTCACCACAGGAGTCGGCATTGCATCGAGTGCATCCTCAGCGCCCGCAGCCGGTTCATCGCCTTCGTCAAGCATCATAGCCATCTCATCTTTGACTTTTTTGTATCCCTTGAGCGGCATAAACTCAGATACCTTCACGTCCACTTTATTAGCCTTGTAGCAGTCCATTACAACCATCATCTTGTTGCTTGTTTTTGCCATTTGCAAAACACGAAGTGGAGTCCCAGCTTCGACCGGAATGTCAAGCATGGTCTTCATCATACTGTTGAACTGCGGCGGTGTTTTGATATCCCTGGCGATCCAGGTCTCAGCAACAGTTTCTGTCTGTTTGGATTTTGGATCCTTCTTCTTCACGATTACCTGATAGCACTTAACGCCCTGAATGGTCTCCATTTTTCCTGTTTTAATCGGAGTCAACACAACAGCCTTATCGGCCACCTTTTTGCCGCGAAGCAGAAACTTCGCTTTCCAATGGTCATATGGCAAGTCAACGTAATTCTTGTTGCTGTCGTTGTATACAAGCGCATTCCACTTCGGCGCCTTGATCAGCATCAAAAGCCCCAACTTGTCGAATTTCATGCGAACAGCGTCAGGCGTAATGTAGTAAAGCACCGTGCCTGCGAAATTGCTGTTCACATTCAACACCCATGCCGGCACAGTTTTTTCGGAAGACTTGGCTTCTACAGGCGTCTTATCGGCAAAGGTTTTTGGCGCTGAAAACGCGCCGCAGAGCACGAGCATAGACAGACCCAAATAAATCTTGTTGGCAAAACGCTTTTTCATGTGCTGTCCTTCGCTCTTTGTTTCAATGAATCTATGTGAAATCAACTATAGCAGCTCAATCAATTCGATTAAATTATGGGCATTTTGGGCGAGTCGGGCACGAACGACCAAGTTTTGGAAAGCTGGCCAAGATCGCGCAAATTTTGCCAGATTTTAATCGCCTCACTAACTGTATGAATCGGCTCAGACGAAACAACCTCTAGTCTCACCGCTTCGCGCTTCTCAATAGTCTCGAAGGCTTTATTGGTACCAAAAGACTGATCGACCAACAACGTCCCCTTGAAAGGCTTTTCTCTATTCGTGATGGCCACAAATTTAATGCCAATCTGCTGCTTAATTTGCACTTGCAGAGCAGTCAACCTGCAATTGCAATGCAAATTATCAACTTGAAAATCAGTTTTTGCCAAATTGAGTTGATATGGTTTTTCAGCGGCGCCTGTGAGCTTTTCCCGCAATCGCCCAGCCAAGTCATTGTTAGCCAACTTCACTCGAGACACCAAATACGGTGCCAAAGCATCACTGGAGTCCAAAACCTTCGCCTTAGTGAGCATCGTCACCATCTCCTCAGTCCGCCCCATTCTGTCAAAAATAGCGGCCAGAGCAAGATAGTATTTTGCATTAGTGGGCGAACCTTTAATTGCGGCTCGATAAGCCACTTCCGCGTTATCGAGCCAAGCTTCGCAATAGCTTGAGTCACCAGAATGCGTATCCGCCTTTTGTTCAAAAACTTCGCCGATTCGATAATAGCCCTCAGTATTCGGAAGGCAATTGTCGATTGCTGCGCTGATCAGATTACGACCTCGAAGCGGATTCGTCACCGAACAAAGATCCGCAGCAGCGCGAACATAGACCTCGTCATCCTTAGGCTTGCCTTTAAAAACATCGTCTTCGATGGAGCGTGCGCGATCAATTTCGTTGGCGCGAATCAAATCAATAAACAACGAAGCAATGGCGCTCGCTTTTTGCTCCGCAGAAGAAGCCGCAGCAAATGCCTTCTGGGCGGCTGCGGCAGCCTGCTTCGGCTTATCGAGCTTTGAGTAAGAATTAGCGAGCTGATACCACCAATCAAAATCAGCATCCGTTTTCCCACTCATCTGATCAAGCACAGCTCTTGCTTCATCAGCACGGGCACTCGAAACAAGACACTGCATCAAGCCTATTCTCGGTGCCCAGTTTGAAGCTGACACTTTAATCGCTTTCCGAAAGAGCGGAATAGACGTCTCGTAATAACCAAGTTGCTGGCTCATTTGAGCATAATTGAGAACCGCAGTTTCATTTTCAGGCGCTAACTTCGCCGCCGCTTGTGCTTCTTTCAGCGCGATGTCGTAGCGGTTACGCCGCCACTCCATAATCGACAGCGCCGAGTGGGGCAGCCAATAGCTAGGTGCGTTCTTAACCACCTGGTTTTCAAGTTCGATTGCTTCTTGAACTCTGTTGCTGGCAAAGAGCGCAGTTGCCTCTCTGGTCTTCTCATCGGCGGACACGTTTCGGTTTGCAGTTCGGTTGTGAACTCGCGATCCGCTTTCGGGGCGGACTGGAAATCCACGCTCCATTTCCAAAGCCCTAGCGAATACAGGCATGAACACGCACTCGAACGCCGGCTCGGTTGTAGGTAGATACGCACCGAAAAATGCGGCTACCCCGACTAGCGCCAATTTATTGAGTAGAATTGGATTGCGCATTTACAGGGTCAGTGAAATCAATCATCCTCTAACTGATTAACTATATCAGCGGCTGACCGAGATGGGTGGAGGTCAAAAATTTAGCTCATGCAGTCAAAGTCAAACACACCCGAATCAAATATTGAATATCCGCCGCTGCGATTCCGGCTGTTTATGACAGTGGTGTTGTCGTTTTATTTGTTCTGCCTGATCCTTATTTTGAGCCCTGACTCAGCATTGCGGAATCAACTCTATAAGCCAGTCTATCCCTTCTTGAGCGCCTTAGGTTTTTGGCAATCATGGAACGTCTTCGCGCCAACAATTAGAACTGAAAATTTTCATTTATTAGCCACAATAACTTTCACAGATGGCACAACCGCTCTCTGGGAGTTCCCCCGTCAAGACTTACTGACAGGGGTGGAACAGATGCGAGCTGAGCGATTCAGGAAATGGGCAAACGACCGCATCAGATATCACGAATACGGATTTTTGCAACCTGACGCAGCAAGATACATCGCGCGCCTACATCACACCGAGTCGGCGCTGCCAAAAACAGTTGAGCTCACATTCTTTTCTATTCCCATTCCGCCACCGACAGAAGGCATTGACAAAGCTCTGCCCGAACATACTCGGCACAAGACTTTCTTTGTCTATGACGTTCAGCCCGAGGATCTTAAATGACAGCAGCGGCAATCTGGCGAGCCTGGAATGAGTTTTGGTTCAAGCCAGGCTCAGCGCTGCCAATGGGGCTGTACCGAATCATGTTCGGTGTGATTATTCTCTTGCATCTTGCACTTCTGGCACCTGACTTAAACATATGGTATGGACCAAATGGTGTCGTCAGCGCGGAGACAGTCAAGCAATGGCCGTTTGATGTTCTGATCGATCCACTCATGCTGATGCCGCCGACTGAGCAATCGCTGCAACTGTTTATCGGCATTTTTGTGTTGGCAGCTATCTCTCTAACGCTTGGATTATTCACCAGATTTAGTGCCGCTTTAGTTTTCATCGGACTAACATCGTTTCATCACAGAGATTGGGCAACAATCAACAGCGGCGACATCTTCATGCGCCTCGCGGCGCTCTACCTCAGCTTCTCGAACGCCGGGCGAGCCCTGTCACTCGACCGACTAATCGAAGTTTGGACTTCACGAGAATTATTGACTGGTCCACCTCCGCCTGTGACGATGTGGGTTCATCGTCTGATGCAAGTGCAGTTGAGTTTTCTCTACTGTCAGGCATTTTGGACTAAGACTGTTGGCGATGTTTGGATCAGCGGCAACGCCTTGTACTATGTAACAAGGCTAGAAGACCTGCGACGATTTTCTCTGCCACCATTTTTGAATAATTTGATCGTTCTGAAACTGTTGACCTGGTTTACGCTGGCGACTGAATTCGCCTTGTGGACTTTGATTTGGGTTAAGGAATGCCGCTATTGGGTGCTTTTAGCGGGAATGTGCTTGCATCTAGGAATAGATCTGTTTATGAATCTTCCACTGTTCGAATACCTGATGGTGACTGTCTATATACTGTGGGTCGATCCGAAAGACCTAGTCAACTTAATGAGCAAAATTCGATTGTTTATAAAAAGCCTAGTCAAGCAACCGCTCACCTTCACATACGATGGTGCGAATTTAACAAGCGCGCGTAAAGCTGAAACAGTGCGGCGCTTGGATATATTTCGCATTGTGGAAATAGTAAATACTTCCAAGTTGGATGCACAATCCGCGCCACTTGCACTATGATACCGAATATGGTGTAAGCAAACACCCTTCAGGACAGTATTGTGATTAAATTACCGCCCGCAATTGGAAGAATCGGGTATATTGCTTGGGTCAGGTCGAGATTTTATGAACCTCAACAACCCCGATAAGCAAAATCTCGAAGATGCTTCGCCAAGCAAGCACTTGCTGTCGAACTTTTACATGCCCGAACCAGGCACGTTCATAGGCAAGTATGAGTTGCTTGAACAGATTGGGGTTGGGGGAATGAGCATTGTCTTTAAGGCTCAAGACAAAGCACTTAATCGTCTTGTGGCAATTAAGTTCCTTTTGCCACAATCCAATACGGAAACTATCAACCTACTACGATTTCAGCAAGAAGCTCGAGCCGCCAGCAGCCTCGAACACCCTAACATCGTAAAAATTTATGATTTCAGCACCACTTCAGAAGGTATTCCGTTCCTGGTAATGAGTTATTTGGATGGGGTCTCGTTAGCCGATGCCATAAAAATAGAAGGTTCGCTGCCTATTAGTCGCTGGTTGTCCATCATGATCCAAGCTTGCGATGCTTTAGAACACGCACATCAAAACGGCATCATTCATCGAGATATCAAACCAGGCAATTTTGTTCTTGCTCAGGAAAAGGGCACTGAAGTTCTTAAGCTTGTAGATTTCGGGATAGCAAAAAATTCTTTCGACGACATGAGCCTAACTAAAACCGGTGACGTTTTTGGTAGCCCACTCTACATGAGTCCCGAACAGTGCTCAGGGCTCAAACTTGATTTGCGTTCGGACATTTACTCGTTGGGCTGCGTAATGTATGAGGCGCTGACGGGACGACCGCCTCTATCCGGTGACAATTCACTCAGCACAATGCAAAAACATATAGGCGAAAAACCTGAGCCCCTGCAAAAGCTGAGACCCGGAGTAAAAAATATCGCTTCCATAGACAGAATAGTCATGCGCTGTTTGGAGAAAAAACCAGAAGCCCGATATCAAGATTTGGGTGTCTTGCGCAACGAACTCAATCAAATATTCGTGGGACAATCATTAACAAATAACTTTTCGCCGCGGCGAATAGCCGCAAGCTTAGGGCTTTTAGCTTTGTTCACTATCACGTCGTGCTGGTTTTACATGGAGCATAAGACCCCACCAGCATCCAAGCCCGGACAAAGTGAGTCACTATCTGCGATTGCTACTCCAAAAGCGAGAGATTCAGCTCCAAAAGAATCGATGAATGCAAAGGATGAAGTAGAAAAGAAAACGAAGCTCGACTCATTGTTGGCACAAGCTAACTACCTGATCACTCATGGTAACAGTGATGCTGCACTCAGACAGTTAAATGAATCGCTTCAATTAGCCACGGAACTAGGCAAGCCCGCAACGGAATTAGCTCCAATAATCATGCAAATTGCAAACTGCGAACGCGATCTCAAAATTTTAAGTGCAGGTGAACACTATGAACAGGCATTACATTTAGTGGCAGATGCCGACCTTCCTCCAGACCTGATAGTACAATACGATTGCCAAACGCAATTGGGAAATTTAGCACTAAACCGCGGTAACCCGGAACAAGCCAAACCACATTACGAGAATGCGTACTTCACGGCTGTGAAGCAAAGAAACATCGAACATCAGGCATTGAGCTTTGAAAAACAAGGCGCATGCTCAAAAGCAGAACAAAAGCTAGAAGAGTGCAAAAAAGAATGGACGACTGCTTTGAAGATAATGCCGAATAATCCGAAGCTCCTAGACAAACTCAATGAGCTTCTCCGAAGGCAAGGCAAGCCAGAAATAACGGATGCCAATGTGCGAAGTTCACTAAACGAGGCAGATACAGTAAAAAAGCTCTACGCGGAAGGAGAGTCTTTTCTTAAAGCCGAATCATACAAACAAGCAGAGGAAAAATACAAACAAGCATTGCAGCAAATTATCGAGCATAAAAATGGTCCACAGCAGATGGCAGTGATTCTGAGCCAGTTAGGGCAGGCTGAATCTAGACTGAGCGAAGGACAAGCCGCAAAGCGAGATTTTCTCAGGGCACTATATTTGGTATCGGGGAGCGACACCAAAGCAGCGCAACGATGTAAATTCACAATCCTTGTAGGCTTGGGCCGACAATCCAGGATCGCTGGCGACATGCCCAAAGCGAAAAAGTATTATTCACAACTGTATGAATACTCAACCGAACTGGAGAAAAAAGCGAGCAGTGAAAAAGAACTGAAACCAATAGATGGTCTGAAAGCAGATGCCTTAGCTCAATTAGGAGAATGTTCCTTCGCGGAACACGATTTTGCAGAATGTGCAAAGTATTGGCGGCAATCGATAGAAATTCGACCTAATGCAGACCTGCAGAAACGCCTGAAAGATCTGCACTAACAGTTCACGGCTTGCTGATACAAGGTTTTGACAGGCTCTAGTCAGGCCAGGGTTGCACCAATTTTTTCTCGCCTGGTTTCAATCCACCGAGATGTTTCAGCACGTCATCGTAATACTTGTCGCCAACCTTGTATTTCGTCCTAGAATCCACGTTCATTCCGTCAGCAGTCCTTCTCATTTGCAACACGATTGCTCCGTTTTCATCTAACCAAGCTTCGCCGATGGCATTTAGATTGGCATTCTGAACATCATCTGACACTGATCCACCGCCGCCAGCATCAGTCATGGTGCCGGTGCTCAGTCCATGTCTCGCCAGGTCGAGGCCGAGAGCGAAGCGGCATGCGAGTTATCAACGATGGTAAGATTCAGCAAAGATTCATTTCATAAGTTAGTCGTTGTCAGGATTTAATCCTTGGGTCATACGATCTGGACAGTTAATTCAGTTAATTGGCAGACCAGACAGATCTCCATCTGCGAGGATATATTTGGAAGGCATCTTAAACACAAAACCGACTGGTAATGCTTGTGGTTGGCAAACGGACTGAGAACACTGCCAATACAAATGATCTTTGCACGACGTGTGGTCTAAAGAGCGGCACCAGTGGCTCGATGACAACATGGATTTTGCGGGGCGGCCGCTGCAAATGCAACATCGACGCCGTTGCCAGGCAGACGTCAAATGGACAGATACTTACCAGGCCGGTTGGTGCTCAGGGAAGCCGCCCAGCAGGACGCGTCTTGAATGAGCGATATCAGCTTTTGGAACCAGTCGGGCGCGGTGGCGTGTGCCTTGTATACAAGGCCGAGGATTTGACAACCAAAGAGGTAGTCGCCCTCAAACTCATGCGCCCGGAGTTTGCTGAGCATGAGCAGGCGGTACAACGTCTGATAAAGGAAGTCGACACAGCGGCCCAGTTGATTCACCAAAATCTGGTGCGAGTGCATGGATATGGACAAGATCGCAAGGGTGAGTCTTATCTTGTCATGGATTTCGTAGCCGGAGAAAACCTGGATGAGCTGATGATTAAGAGCGGAGGGAGACTAGAACCTCGACGCGCTCTGGAAGTATTCACTCAAATTTGCGAAGGTCTCAAGTGTGCACACGCGCATGGTGTGATTCACCGTGATCTCAAGCCCAGCAACATCATCATTACCCCAGAAGCCGGCGGGCGCGAAACAGTGAAAATAGTTGACTTCGGGTTTGCCAAGTTGACTGAAACCGGTGATAGCTCTCTAAGATTGACCCAGACAGGTGAGGTATTTGGCAGTCCCTTCTATATGAGTCCGGAACATTGCCTTGGCAAAGAGCTTGACGCGCGTTCGGATATCTACTCTCTGGGCTGTCTCATGTATGAAACACTTTCAGGCTGCCCGCCACTGAAGGGAGATAACGTGTTGGCGACTGTCGCTAAACAGGTCACAGAAGAACCAGCGAGCATGCGCACTCTCCATCGATCCATTTCTGAAAGCCTGGACAACGTGGTGCTCAGGTGCCTGGCAAAAGAACCGGTGCTTAGATATCAGTGCGTGTCCGATTTGCTGTCGGATCTGCACAGTCTAAGGAGTGGAAAGCACATAAAAGCACCGCTTAAAGCGGCAAAACGACCTTCTTATGAGGTCAAGTCTCTGAGAATCAGAGAAATGTCTGGGTTCAAATGGGCTGGGCTTCTCCCCACGTTGCTGACCATCGTGCTGTCTGGGTCCGTTGCACTTGTCTTCATGTCCATGCACAAACCTGCTACCACAGCTGTGATCACTCCGGCAGCTGTGATCAGTCCGGCGCGGAAGAACCTCAAGCCAAAAACGAACCCCAAAACGCATCTTCCTTCGCTCCAGGCAGGAAATGCTTCAAGCATTACTGGGTTGACAGACAAGACGCAAGGAGCTACTAATCCAGGTCCTGTCGAGCCAAGCAAAGCAACCGAGCGCTCCGGCTTGAGACCACAATTGATTCATGTTGCTGTTGCTGCACCTTTGCACCACGTCGACCGAAGCCCAAAGCGCGCAGCATTGCCTAAACCTCGACCTGCAAAAAAAATAGCGCCAACATCCAAAGAATCGTCCAAAGGCTGGGCCGAACTGAAGGAACTCAGAACCGACAGATGAGAATGGGCGACCTCCTTCGATGGCTGGTGTGAATTGACGGAACGAGGAGAGCAAATGAGAAAGGCAACCTTCATCGCAATCACTCTTTGGTTAGTTCCGTTGGTTTCGCAGATAGTCTATGCGCAGACAACGGCAGATCTTGAGAGTTTGGTCACCAAATCCAAGCTTGTAGATACTACACATCCCGTGAGAGCGATGATCAGTAGTGACAAGCAGCAGGTAAGTATTTCGACATTTTGCCGCGCCCAAACAACAGACAAAGATTGCAAAATCACGGCGCTACTTATGATGAAAGAGCTCATGCAACGCTATAAAACTGTTCATGGGATAAGAGTAACCTTCTTCGATGAAGTAAATCCTCATCACAGCAGGACCGTTCGGACAACAGAAGGGGATGCACTGCTAGTCGACAGCGGCAAACCTGTACACGAGGTTCTTGCTTTGATCGATATTTCATATGGCGACGTCCGTCCCCGCACCACAGTGGAATCATCCAAGAAGCAATCGAATTTGGCTGCCAACCCTGCCACACCTGCTTCCGGCGTCAATGGCACTTGGACATCTGGTACTGCACTCGTAATCATTCAGCAATCAGCCGGTTCGCAGATTTCTGGATTCTGGAGTCAAGAAGGGGTGTCACACAAACTGAGGGGATCATATAATTCCCGGACACGCATTCTGGACCTCTCCTTCGAGCAACTACAAAGTGATGATCGACCACCCACAACTGGCAGGTTTGAGTTGACCAGAGATGGTAAAGAGCTTGTTGGCAGCTGGAAAGTAGGTGGAGAAACAGGAAACGTCAAGTTGTACAAGGTTGGATAGATAGAACGCTCACGGGATTGTCCAGGTCATAGTCAATCTCTTGTCGAATGCTATTAAGTTCTCGGACGCAGGGTCAGTTGTGACTATTGCTCGCGCTCAAAAGAGAAATCTGCAGGAACGCTCGAACGCTCTTCACTAAACGGTTTGCTGATCTTCGTTTCTAGTCAGGCCAAGGTAGCACTAATTTTTTCTCGCCCGGCTTCAATCCACCGAGATGTTTCATGACTTCATCGTAGTTCTTGTCGCCAACTGGATAATGCAAAGTCCCATCAGTCGGCCTGCCGTCAGCGTCTCTGCGCATCCGAAGAACGATGGTGCCCTTTTCGTCTAACCAGGCTTCGCCTAATGCATTCAGATTCGCATTCGCCGACTCAGTCTCTTCTGACACATGACCTCCTTTTTTTGAAGCCGCTGAACATCTGCTTTTCATAATGTCCAGAGCGTTAAAAACTGGCGTCGCGTCCTTGCTCACATCATGTTGCGTAACGCACTTATCCATATTTTTCCCCTTTGTCGCACACTTATCGCCGGACACTTCTTTTACAACCTTCTCGCCTTGTTTTTCTTTAGCCTCAACAAGGTCAACACTGCAAAAACAAACGAGCAAAAGACTCATGCAAAACGTGAATAGCTGCCATCTATTGTGGAACTTCATTCATTCTCTTCCGAACGTAGTCGATAGTATTGGGATAGGTTTGCATGATCTGATCCATTTGCGACTGATTAGCCGGTCCGCCGTTTATGGCAGCAAAAGTTTCGGCGAAAGCTTCTGACCTGCCTCCCTTTGCCTGAACAAGATATTGCTCCCTTAATTTCGTTTCGGGCGACATAGCTGCCACATCTTTGTCGTAAGCCGCCTTAAACTCTGGTGAGTTAGAAGGATAGTCTAGAGCATGATCAACAGCATGTCCGCCCTCATGCCTCACCGCACCAGCGTCGCGATTTGACGGACCTGATGAAGTATATTCGGCTACCACAGCAGTACGTTTCTCGGGGAAATAGGAACCTTCAATATCGGCATATGTCGAACCTACAGGATGACCTGGTGGACGCTTTCCTTCTAGTTCGGGCATTGCCCCGACAAGAGTGCCCGCAATTAAAAACTTGGCACCACTATCTGCGAGCAGCTTTTTAGTCGAGGCAGGAAGTTGAGCAATATCAGCCTTCACTTTTTCAGCAAAATCCTCACTTGCACCCTTAACTTCAACTACCGGTCCAACGCGCTCGCCTTTATCATTCACCGTTGTTTCGGAATACTCTAAGTTCTTTTTCTGATCATGCTGAGTGGTCGTGCCGTCTTTGTTCTTGGTCGTTTCAAAGTAACTTCCATCTGCTCGGGTAACTCTGTCACGAACGACATTGCCTGATGGATCGGTAGTCTCAGTCGTGGAACCGCCACCATCCTTAATATCATTTACGGTGTGGACGGTTGTTGATGTTCCGTTTTTGTCCGTTAGAGTTTCGACGTAGCTACCATCCTTCTTTTGGTCGTGGAATGTAGTAGAGTTGTCCGGATTTAATTTGCGTTCGGTGTAGCTATGATCAGCATTTTCAGATTTTCTATCTGTCACCAAACCGGCTTTGTTACGTGTGGTAGTTTCGGTTTTTCCATCAGCACCAACGCTGGTATCAGTGAAACCACCATCAGGATTAGTGACATGGCTTTTCGATGTGACTTTGCCATCTTGAGTTAGATTTGTTTCGCTAAAATCCCCGTTCGCCTTCTGTTCACGAACTTTGACGGAGTGGTCTTTGGGATCGAGCGTTTGCTCGCTGAAACTTTTGTCAGGATTATCGGTGCGATTCTTAATTGCTTGACCCGATTTGTCGAACGTGGTCGTGTCAATCGAACCACTCATTCGTGTTGAAGAGTCAGTATGCCCCCCGTCAGTATTCTTTTTGCTACTTCGAAGCATCACTTCGTCGGGCCCGCTATGGTCGGGAGTTGCACCCTTTTTGGCTTTGCCGTCGACGCCATCTGATCCACCGCCGCCAGCATCAGTCATGGTGCCGGTGCTCAGTCCTGCATACTGTTGGTTTGGATAAACAGGCTTTTCATTAAAACTGACGTCGCCCGAAGTTGTACCTTTCTTCGGACCGGTACTCTCCATGTCTCGCCACGTTGAGGCAGAGAGAGAAGCCGCATGCGACTACGGACCTTCGTGGCCGGGGCTAGGACCAGGACCGGGACCGGGACCAGGACCGGGACCAGGACCAGGACCGGGACCAGGACCGGGCCCAGGACCGGGCCCAGGACCGGGCCCAGGACCAGGACCAGGCCCGGGCCCAGGACCAGGACCAGGCCCAGGACCGGGCCCAGGCCCAGGACCGGGCCCAGGACCGGGTCCTGGCCCACTAGGCGGAGGGCAGGTCGGAGGCGGGTTGTTGCACAGACCTGGCACCTCTGATGGTTGTCCGAACAAAACCTGTTGATGCTCACGATCGAAGACATCATCAGGCACAGACGACTGCAAATTTAGAATCGGATAGAGATAACTGCTTTCAAAAGTAAGAGAGCCGTTACCGTTGTCTCCGGTAAACTGAGCGCCACCAAAAAAGAAGATCGGTGCGGGTAACGACACCTGCAAGCGGGTTGCAATGAAGACCGTCGGTTGATTATCAGGATCAATTGGATTTGCTGATCCGAATGGTTTGACACCATTGTAGATAAATTTCGACACCGTTAAATTCTTGATGAACTGACCATCGACCCTTTGATGGGCTGTGAGCGCATTCGTCGCTGCGGCTTGTGCTTTACTCGGCGGTGCGATCCCAGCGGCCCTCGCCGCATCTCGGCACGCCTCATTGTTGACACCATTGGCAATTATTAGAACCGCAACGTCAGCACAAAGCAACGTCAGCACAATAAAGAAAAACGAGCCTACAGCCAGCTCCACTGCTGACATACCTCGACTCCGACTCGCAAGTTGATTTGAAGCACTCGGGACGAGTGCGCTCCATTTCGTTTTTAAGGTGCGAGATCTCGAAGCACTAGCTCCGAGTGCGCTCCATTTCGTTTTAGAAGTGTGTGCTTTTGCTTTCATGCTATTCAATCAACTGCACAAGACTTCTTGAGACCTGTAAGAATGCCTGACTAATCGCGTTCACCTGTCCGCCACCAGGGGCGATGATGCTGTTCTTATTGACGGCAAAGAAACGGGCACCATTTCCGGACAGTTTAGCAAGACCTATGTTTGCCGGCGGTATTGTAAATTCGTCACCTAAAAATGGCACTTGAAGGTTTTCCACAGTCAGATTCTGCCCAACACCGATTGTGTAAATCGGCACACCATCAGTGTTCGCACGACCTGCTTCCAGTCGTGACTGCGATTGAGCCAGTGCTAAGTCTGAGGTGCCATCTTTGGCGCGAGTGGCAATTCCATCTGTAATCAAAATAACGCATTGCCTGGCATATGCTTTGCGAGGACTGGCGCTCATAATATCCAACGCATCTTCGAGAGCCTTCGCGACGTTCGTTGCCCTTAGTGGCACCAAATAATTTTCAAAGACATCGTTCATGGTCAAGTCAGGTTTATTACTGTCAGTTGGATCTGGCACCAAATCCACTTGTGGATCTTTCAACGGAGTCAACGGCATCCGCAAAATCGGGTACTTCTTGGAACCAGGAGGTGGTGAGGGGTAATTCGGTGAGCTCGTATTGATATCGACAGGGCAGATGACAGGCTGATTGTAGGCAATATCCGGCAGTGCAATGTTGGTAACACTTGGAGTGCCTTGGGCTGCGAAAGTCTCAAAGGCAACCAATCCGAAATTGACGTCGGCACCAGCTCCGTTCAAAGCAAGATAGAAATTTTCCAGAGCGTCGACAGTGCAGGCAATCGGCTGACTGTAAAAACCAACCATTTCAAAATAGGCAGATTGATAGCCATCTTTGCCCTGGGTAGGTAATTCTCCCGCGGCGATATTGTTTTTGAATACCGTGTTTCTTAGCTGATTGAAACGAGATATTTCGAGGTTTCCTCGTTCCGCTTCAACCAAATAAGCGATGCCATCAAAGGTATAAGACTGCCCTTTGAATGGTTCGCGCTTTTTGACGTATGTAAATCGATTCGGTCCCGCCCCAGGAATTGCGGTCTGCGGTAAAGACAAACCAAATATCGGTTGAGCAGGGTTAACGTTGATTTGATTGTCTAGTTTGACGATCAAATCCGTAAATCCAGATGGCGCGTTAGGACAAGCGCAGCCATAATTTGATGGATATCCAGGTCCAAGGTTTCCGCCGCACGGAAAATTACCAGGATCTGCACCTGGATTTGTGCCACCACTTTCCTGGTATGCACGCTCGGCATAATTAAATGTGGGCAAATTTGGATTGGCTGGTGGCATAAACTGTCTTTGCCAGTTCACTAGATTCAAATTTTGCGGATATCGAGTGTTTACAGGCAAACCATCTGGAGACAAGGGATTGAACAAACAATCCGCAAGAGTGCCGTTTTGCACTTGCCCATATTCCAGCTTGCCTTTCTGATCGGCGAGATTCGTCCTCAATGTTTTATATTGGATCCACTTCGCGCTGGCCGTGGCATAGTATCCAGCGCAAACGTTTGGATCATAATTAGGACTACCGATATATGACTGCAAAGTCTGCAACGACGCCAAATAAATGTTATAAGAATCGTTGATCTGATTGCGTTCTGGCTCAGGAATTGTGAATCTGCGGTTGACGAAAGAGACGCGCGTCGAATCATCCATCGAACCAGACACATCGAAGCACACCACCACATCTAATACCGGCACACCAGCTGTCGCTCTGCTCACGATTGGCACGAGAGAACCAAGTCCAAGAAACTTCGAGAAAGCGGGCCGAGCTGTGAACTGAGCGGAAACTCGCACCGCTTTGGCTCGATCTGAAGTTGGATCCACGACTTGAAGGTTGCCCGGATCAACCGTTTCAACTTTATATGTGCAATCGCCAGGCTGAGTACCCAGGCTGAGGGTGCCCGCTCGTCCAACATTTGTTGCAGTCCGCAAAGTGCTTCCAAGCACGTCGTTCAATTGCGCATTAGTTTGTTGAAACGTACTCTTAAAGGCGTTTTCTGCAGCCTTTGTCGCTTCGTTGAAACGCAACACTCTATCTTGTTTGCGCTGATATCGCGACGTAACAAGCATCGCCGCTCCGGCAAGAGCAGCTGAATCACAGTTGGCATTGAGCTGATTCACACCGTGCTGGTAGCGCGCAATTTCAAAGGAGAAAATTCCGATCAACGGAATAATAATCAAGCCAACTAAAATACTCAGCGCAACAACGCCTTGCCCGACAGTTTTTCGTGATTGAGATCTGATTATCATGATGCTCGCGCTGACTATCGACAATAATTGCCCCATAATACGGAGCGTTCGTGACATATTTCCTTCAGAGCGGCAGATTACCGAAGTTTAATCCGCTCCAAAATCAATGTCAACCTCACAATGGAGTTACGGCAACGGTATCAGGAATTAACTCCTGCATGCACGTTCTGCATGCCCGTACTTTCCGGCAAAACGAATGACCAAACCGAACTGGATGAAAATACTAGCAATCTCCTGTTTGATCGCCTGGTTTTTGGCAATCAGCCTGGTCAATTTGCTGAATAAAAAGACTCCTCCTAAACTGATGACTGCCGACACTCGTTGGTCGAAGTTGGCTGCAGAACAGGCGAAGCTCGAGTCGCAGACCAGCACACTAACTGAGCAAAACATTGATTCAGCACGCCGGTTGGTATCAAATTACTCACAACAAAATCAATTTGAGAAAGCTGAAGCGCTGGCAGAAAAGGTTTCGAATCTATCTGGTAATAATTCATTGAACGACCTTGAAACACTTGCCGCTGTCGAAAGACAAAAAGGTGATTACAAGAAGAGCATCCATTTTCTTGAAACCATTGCCGCGCTTGATCAACACGATGTATCAAGATCAGCACGAGACCAAATCAACCTGGGGACAATGCACTATTTAAGTGGACTTTCGCTGGAGAATGTAGCAGAGAGAAAATCTAGTTTTCTTAAGGCGGAGGAATGTTTCACTAGTGCAGAGAAGCAGTTACCATCAGGTTCCGAGAAGACGGCGCAGTATATTGCGCTGAGACAGAATAAAGCTTTGAACGAGCGAGAACTGAGAAAATAATTACAACATCAAACCCTTGGGATTTTCAAACACACGTTGTCCGTGGATTGCTAGCGGAAACGGTGCGGTCAGTCCAGGGATGTCGCCGAGCCAGCCGCCTTTGTAGCTGAGAAGTGGGTCTGTTTCAGCTCTTACAAGTACATCAATGTAATAGGTGTGTCCGTCTTGAGGACGTGAAGTTAGTGGTGCATACGTTGGGCCAACTTTGGCGCCACTTGCGTTGTCGATGTCGACAATGCCGGTTTTGACATCAATCACGCGAGCGCCACTGAATGAGTTCAGGTAGCGGTTAACTTCGGTACGGGCTACAAATTCGGCTGGTACGTTGTTCGCCAAAGTTCCGGCTGGTACGTTGGCGGCAACTCTGTAGGTCAGTGCCTTGCACGCTCTTTCCGATCCCACCTTCGCGGAGTTCATCACGAAGCAAGCACGCATGCCCATGGCGCCGAGGTTCATAAGCGGAAAGGTTAGGAAAATGAAGAAGACTGCGAGTAACATCGCTGATTCGGCCAACGCTTGACCACGACAAGACCGCATTCCGAGCTTTGCTTGGGAATTCATTTTAGCCACCGGCTGTTCTTTAGGGATGCAATCATGGTACCTGTGTTTCGTGACAATCTCGTGGGAATCCTGTGAGATCCTTGTGACACTGTAAGGTTTCTATTTGGCAAATAGAGTTCATCAAGTTGGCATTTCTGTGACATGCCTATTAGATGGTTGTTTTGCACTGAACTGATGAAAGAGTTTTACAAAAATCTTTGGAATAAGACGAGTCCCAGGCCTCCCGCTTTGGCTCTAACGGAAGCACAACAAGCGGTTCGGACATATCAGGGCGGCAAGTGGGAACACCCTTATTATTGGGCTGGATGGATCTTCGATGGAGCAGGCTGGTAGACCAAGTGCATCTCGCTACCAATCGAAAGCGGCTTCTTCTTCCTCTGACTCAGGCTCAAATTCCGAATCAGATTCTGAATATTCGCCATGCTCGCGAACCAAACCGGATCCGTCTTCTCGCCTCGGCCAATCTACTCCTTCATAAATCGCATCGAGAGACATTTCCAGTGCTCCGGAGGGAATTGATTCTAGTTTTATCTTTCCGCTCACCACCGGTTCGAAAATATCCCAGTGCTGTTCGTGGTTTTTACGATGCAGCTGAACCATTTGCTTTTTTTGATGTGCTAAAAGATATTCTTGAACCGACTCAATCTGCCTGTAGGCGACAAGCTTCTCACGTCGATCAATTACAGCAGTAGAAGGAGATAAGACCTCAACGATGAGCACTGGATTGGTTGCGAAAAGGTCTGTGCCTTTGAAGGCGCCACATGCCACTACAACGTCAGGATAGTAAATGCTGTTAGCTTTTACGACGCTAACCTTCACGTCATTCGTGTACGCTCTACACGGACCACCCTGGAGATGCGCCCGCAAGGCGCAATAAATGTTGCCGATAATGAGCGTGTGTCTTACTGTCGCCCCGGTCATGGCAAACGTTTGTCCATCCACGTACTCATGGCGCACGGACGCGTGCTCTTCCTGAGCCAAGTATTCGTCAATGGTTAAGAACAATCTCTTAGTAGTAGTAGACATACGAGCGCCCCTGAGTCCCAAGTAACTATTATACGCCCAAGGCGCTAATGGATAAATCCGTCTATCTGGCATAATAGCTGGCCAGGAGAATACAGCATGCCCAAAGTTTTATTGGCAGACGACAATGTCGAATTATCGGAAATGGTGGCCCGCTATTTGAAGTTCGAGCACTACACAGTTGAAGTAGTGGACAATGGAGACTCAGCGCTTGAACTGTTGAGCACATGTGACTTCGATCTGGCCATATTAGATTGGGAGATGCCTGGCAAGAGTGGAGTCGAGGTTTGTCAAAGCCATCGACAGCGTGGCGGCACTACACCCATTTTAATGCTGACAGGAAAAAATGAAATCGACGATAAATTGTTTGGGTTAGACTCTGGCGCTGATGATTACTTAACAAAACCATTTCACGTCCAAGAACTGATCGCTCGTCTACGAGCACTCCTTCGCAGGAGTCCGCTTACAGCAAGTCCAATATTCAAATTGGGAAATCTATCGCTCGATTCAGAAAGTTATAGAGTGCTAGTTGATGCCAAAGATCTAAAACTGATTCCAAAAGAGTTTGGCATTCTGGAAACTTTATTGAAAAAATCAGGGAAGGTCTTCAGCACAGACGAACTGTTGAACAAGGTTTGGGTGGCAAATGAAGTTGCCTCGGCCGAGAGTGTTCGCACGCACATAAAAAATCTGCGACAGAAATTAAGCAAGGCCGGTTGTAATGTTGAAGTGGAGACTTTGCACGGAATTGGCTATAAAGTGACTGAAAAGGTTGTTGACGCGAAGTGACAATTAGGCGCTAACCAGGGAGCGGATAACCCGGAAGCGGCAGAATCTGGGAGCGCCGCACTAGCGCGGTATTCGAAACCAAAAAACACTTCCCTTACCGAGTTCGCTTTGCACGCCGATTTCGCCATGGTGCGCATTAATAATCGCTTTGCAAATTGGCAGCCCTAGCCCGGTGCTTTTCACTTTATGCACGCTGCGAACACTGGTCTGTTTGTATTTTTCAAATATCGCACTCTGATCCTCCAGTGGCACTCCCGGCCCACAATCGATTATTTTTACCGTCACTTCGTTAGGCAAGTGTTCCATGCTCACAGACACAGTTTGGAGGCTGGGCGAAAACTTGATGGCATTAGATAGCAAATTGACCATGACCCGCACGAGGCGCTCTTTATCTCCAGAGATTGGTTCTCTCCCATTATGTTCAAAATGGATTGCAACCTGGTGCTTCTCAGCAAATGGACTGACTGCATCAATAGACTCTTGAACAAGTGATACCAGTTCAACCTCTCTCAAGTCTAATTTCATTTCCCCTGCTTGAATTTTTTCATAATCAAGTAAATCGTTGACCAGATCCATCACTCGCCTCATGCTCGTATCAGCAATCGTTAGACTTCTGTGCCCTTCATCATTGAGATCGCCTAACATCGACTTGCTCAACATGTCATGAAAAACTTGAACACAAGAGAGCGGCGTGCGGAGGTCGTGGGTAACCATGGTGACAAATTCATCGCGCAATTTCTCCAGAGCTCTTTGCTCACTGATGTCGTGAACAACGCAGAAAATCGCCTGCTCATGTGCAGACCATGATATAGACCAGTTTGTCGATATGCGCGACTCGTCCTTCCTGACGATTGAACAATCCATTGAAATTGGAGTCTCGCTTTTGATCGCCAGGTTCAGAGCCCGAAGTTTAGTTTCACGTTCGTCGGCAGATAATAGAAGAATGAAGCGATTGCCGATCAGCTCTTCGGCTTTGTATCCCCAAGATTCTACGGAAGGGCTGACCGAAAGAAATCTTCCTTCAGCACTAATAGAGCAGATCACATCAACTGCGTTTTCCACAATCGCGCGTTCACGGTGAATCATTTCTCTCAGTTGCGCAGACACTTCGTGAAAGATTCGATCGAGATCAGCTATTTCATCTCGCCCCATAATCTCAGGATGGAGCTCCTGTCCGCTTGCAAGTCGAAGCGAATTTTCTGTGACGCGGTGAATTCTTTTCACAATACTGCGACTGAAGAAAAACGCTAACAGCAACGTTAATAAAACATTGAACGAAGAAAATAGTGTGGTGAATGTCAGCAACCGTTGGCGTGAACTTTCTCGAACATCTATCTTTCCGACAGACTGCATATGAGCATGCAGCTCGTCACTTGCTGCTTGCACATCATCGGCAGCCAAACGAACTTTTCGATAGGTATCGGCAGCTGTATATTGCCGCAAGAACTGATTTTCATTTTCGAGTCCAACTCTTTCAGCATCAAATGCGGCCAATCCGTACTGCACTTTCGAATCAAAGCTTGTCACTCCACCCTTGACACCAAGTTCTTTAAGTCTATCGTCGAGTGACTTCAGATCCTTCTTTGTCTTGTCGGAAAGAGTCAGGTACCTGTCTTTGAACCAAGCATTGCTAGTTTGCGCATAACCACCAAGGGCAAAACCAGCGTCTGAAAATTCACGCACCAAAGTTTCAATTTTAGAAGTTACTTCGCTCTGCTTGTAGGAATTTGCTAAATCCAATTCTGTTTGGCTCAGCATTTGCTCCAAAATCGCGACGGAAGTCAGCCCAAACAATAATGGTACGAGAACAAGGATGATTCCTTTATGCGTGAGACCTAGTGTGAAATTCATTTACTATTTAGCAGCTGTTCCTGGAAGTAGACTGATTTTTTTGGAAATTATGTCTCGGCTTTTGGGATTGATTTCGATCGCCTTCAGATAGTCTGATGTTGCGTCCTTTGTTGCTCCAATCAAACTATAAACCTCCGCGCGTCGTTGATAAAGAGAATCATTTTTCGGCTGAAGTCTAATCGCGCTCGAAATATCAGCCAAAGATTCCTTGTAACGTTGCAAGTGCTCGTAATGCCGCGCACGTGACATGTAAAAATCCGCGATCCCTGGATGAAGCTTGAGCAAAGTAGAATATTGTTGAATCGCAGTGACAGGTTGGTCCGTAGATTCTGCAATGCGTGCACTTTGCAAGTAGGCGTAATCCAACTTAGGATCTAGTTTGCTGGCAGTTGTGAAATCTTTCAAAGCCTCGCTTAGTTTTCCAGCCGACGCATATGCGTCGCCACGTAACGTGTAATAACTGGCATGTGTTTTGTTCAAAGCGATGAGCTTGTTGCAATCAGGCACGGCGCGGTCAGGCTGTTTGACTCGAATAAATGACTGGGCTCTCTGTCGCAAATATTCAGGGTAAAGCTGGCGAATCTGCAAATGAGGATCAAATTCCGGATCAACTTTCTCTTCAAGTGCACTTATTGCTACAGAATAGTCCTCGATCGCTTTTGAATATTCACCCAAGTTTTCGTACGCTTTCGCTCTAATCGCATGCGCATTTTCTCGAAATTCAGAAGACTTGGTCATCGCCACCGTAAGGTCAGCGATTGCTTCTTGATTGCGAGACATGGCGATCAGCAAACAGCCTCGGTGAAATGAACCGAGTGGGTCTTCAGGATGCGCGACAATAAATTTATTCAACAAAGTCAGCGCTTCGGAAAACTTACCAGCGGCTATAAGGGCTTGTGCCTTAAGGGGCATATCAAATTGTTCTGCGGTTTGATCATCTGCGAGGGCTTCTGCGTTTTTCTTGATCATGCGATAAGCAGCAGCCCTATTTCGGTAGGCTTTAGCATTCCTTGGGTTGAGTTTCAAAGATCTGTTGCAATCAGCTATACCTTCGGCATAGCGACCTAATTTGAAGTAACAATATTCCCTTAAATCGAGCCCGTATTGAGCCCGAGGGGTCATTTCCAATTGCACATTCAAACACTTAATGGCTTCCAAATATTTGTGTTGCCGGGATAGAATGTCAGCCCTTTCCATATAAGCAGGCCAAAATTTTGGTACATGCGAGGCGACCGTTTTGAAACATTCCGCCGCAGCTGGAGGATTGTTGCAGAGACGAAACTGCAGTCCACGTTTCATCAATGCTCGATCCTTTGCGTCCAACTTCAGTCCAAGGCCTTCGTAGTAACGCAAAGTATTTTCCGAAACGTCCTTTGTCCTACTGTCAAAGTGATTCTTAACTTGAGAAGAATGACGTTTCGCAGAAAACATATGATATTCGCGAAATCGATCGCCGTAATCTTCGATTGGTAATGCAGGCAATTCGTTAAAGCGAGTAGGTCTGGGGCTGATAGTCGGTTGGGCACCAACCTCGGTGCAAGGGTTAAATAAGGAAATTATGCAGACTAATAACGTCATGCAACAGAACGATCGTGTTTTTGAAAACGAATGGCGCAAGCAGTAATTTCATCCCTTGTCTAAATCGCTACCTAGTATTCGTGCCCAGCGCGACACTTTTCTGTCGGCGTTGAGCCGAATATGCTATACCCCTTGATGTTCTATGGTCTCTCCTGACCGGGTCAGGAGTCGGAGGGCGGCCGAGCCCTAATTAGTGCGCGGGCCTGATAATATGGGCTAGGGAGCCCAAGTCGTTGGATAACTTGAGCAATGAGATAAAGGTTGTACTGTGCACTCGGAGCAGCGTTTTACAGAAGATCAAGAAGAGCAATCGCAGCTCGACGAAGCCTTATCCACGCCAGAAGACCAGGATAAGAAGGGGTCGGGTGCTGCCCCTCAGGACAAGTTCATCGGAAAGACAATTGCGGGGCGCTATGAGGTCTTAGATCTTGCCGGCAGAGGGGGCATGAGCGTGGTTTATCGCGCCAAGCACCTCTTAACACAGAAGATTGTGGCGCTAAAACTCATGCATTCCCATTTATTAACCGACGAGAACGCGGTGCGTCGCTTCCAGCAAGAAGCGAAAGCGGCCAGCCGCTTGCAGCATCCAAATGCAATTTCAGTTCAGGATATGGGTGTGACAGAGGACGGGCAGCCATTTTTAACGATGGATTATCTAGATGGCTTGCCGCTTTCTGATGTGATCAAGACATGGGGAAAAATGGATCCCAAACGTTGCATCCATATCTTTGTCCAAGTTTGCGCCGCTCTCGCCCATGCACATGATCAGCGAATTGTGCATCGCGATCTTAAACCAAGCAACGTAATGTTAGTACGCTCAGATGAGAATCCTGATTTCGTAAAAGTTGTCGATTTCGGCATCGCCAAAATCTTGCCGGAAGCTGGAGAAGTACTCAAGCTCACGGCAACTGGTGAAGTGTTCGGCAGTCCTTTATACATGAGCCCAGAACAATGCATGGGTCGTCAGCTCGATGCGCGGTCGGATATTTATTCAATGGGTTGCTTGATGTATGAGGCTCTTACAGGGAAGGCGCCTCATGAAGGCAACAATGCTTTAGAAACTATGTACAAGCATACAAATTTAGCCGCGCCATTGTTGGCAGATATAGACGCTGATCCAAGGCTCATCCAACGCCTCGACCACATCTTACAAAAGTGCATGGCGAAAGTGCCCGAGCAACGTTACCAAAGTATGCTCGAGTTGAGGAATGAATTGTTAGAGGTGGCCGGTTCCGCAAAAAAAGGTTCAAAAATAGCGGCAAAATTAGGGATGGGAGCGGCTGACAAAGGCCGCAAATTCGACAACAAGCTCTCCACAGTCTCGTCTAGAAAATTATTCTGGTATGTGGCAATGCCACTACTATTGGTGCTCGGAGTAGGAGCGTCATCATTTGGCTATTACTGGATAAGTACCGCGGGAGATCCAATGCTCACCGACCGCGAGTTGGTTTTAAATCGATACATGTCGAGAGTCAAGGCGGATAGCGACATAGCAGAAAGCATGGAGAAAGAATGCAAGACAGCGCCGGCAGTTCTACAGAAAAGTATTGAAAATCTAAGCGATGCCGATCAGAACCACGAGTCCAATCTGGCTGCGTACTCAGCAATGAAGCGAGCCGTTCACAGCTACACACCACAAGAATATTACTATAAATGCCAACGGTATGGAATGTATTTCACTAAAAATGGTGACTACACCGAAGCTATAGAGGCTTTTACAACCGCGTTGGGCGTGTCAGTTACAGGTGGATTTTCAAATCGTTTGGACAGTGCCATGATGCAGGCACTAATGGCTGAGTGCCTTATGGCAGAAGGCGAAGACTCTAAAACCAACGTTCGCCTGGATGCTAAACCAGGTAGCTTAGAAGCTCTTGATTGGGCACTTGCAGCATCCAAGGGCTTCGAAGATGGCAATGTCACCTCAGCTCCATATGTGACTGCCAATTTGGGAAATTTACTCGAACTTTACTCCGCTCGACCGGCGCAGTTGAGTGCCGGAATACCATACTTGGAGAAATTGTTTAGAAAGAGGGAGAATGCTCCGCTGGTTGACGGTCTGGCCTTCGCGCAAGCGGCCCAGTTTGCCGAAGCTTGCTCAAAAAACGGCATTGCCACGATTACGCTTTGGGAACTTGATCCGCAAAGTTACATGGAGACAAGAATTCCCGTTTCGTCGGCGGAGATTGCAGCGAGGTCGCTGCGTAAGTCTCTCACTGCATGGTCACAACTCGAACGCAGACGATCCAAGCGAGCCGTTTTTTACAACGAAGGGGTCATTCTCAATCGGCTGGGGTTACTTGCGGAACAAAATGGCGATCTACCCCTATCCGAGCAACAGTTTAACAATGCGCTCGAAAAGCTCGCTGAGGCCAACAACAACAAAGACGAATCAGTGGCTAAGGTCTTGTTTAATCTCAGCGAAGTTCAACTTAAAGAGCATAAATTTTCAGAATACTACAAGAATCACAGCGACGCCAAGAGAATCTGGGCCGATACATTCCACCCCCGGAAAAAACAGTCCAGCACCTGACGCAAGGATTCTTTGGAGATGATTTAAAATTGGATCAGCTTTCAATCGGGTTTTCAACAGACCAGACATAGTAAGCTCGTTTACCACAATCATTCTGTTGGGTGACCGATGAATCGCAATATTCCCCAGTGTTTCCAAGCGCTATCATTTTCATTGAGCGCGTTGCTACTTCTTCCACTTCTATCCGGATGCGGAGCAGATAAGCTTCCTGCCACCACAAATGGTGCGTCGACAACAACGACCACGACTACGACCACGACTACTACCACCAATTTGCCGGGGATGAAAAGTGCACTGCCGATAGTTAACCCGGCAAACCCAGGTCCCTATCGCACTAAAGCTATAGACGGCGAAGAGATGCGCATCGGACGATTTCCTGCCGGGCAATATGGTGGCACGATGGTTCGTTCTATGATTGGTGCCGACCCAAAAACATTCAATTATTGGGCAGCTGAAGACACAGCCTCCACCTTGCTTGCAGGCTTAATGTTTTCAGGGCTTGTGACAGTTGACCCTTGGACTGGTGATGTCATTCCAGACATGGCCGAGAGCTTCAAGGTAGATCCCGATGGACTGACCTACACGACCACTTTGCGCAAAGGGTTGAAGTGGTCTGATGGCAAACCGATAACTTCTGCAGATGTTGCGTTTACCTGGAACAAGCTCATTGCCGGAGGCTATGGCAATTCGTCGTTAAGAGACGTTGTCAGCGTTAATGGCAAGATGCCCACTGTCACGGTCGTTGATGAGCTAACCAACAAGTTCGTAACGCCCAAACCGTTTGCACCATTTCTGCGTCAAATTGGAATCGCTATTGCTCCCAAGCATATAGTTGAACCCATTTTGGCGCAAAAAGATGGCAGAGCTGC
Organism: Candidatus Melainabacteria bacterium; assembly: GCA_003153555.1. Taxonomy (GTDB): domain Bacteria; phylum Cyanobacteriota; class Vampirovibrionia; order Obscuribacterales; family Obscuribacteraceae; genus PALSA-1081. The sequence goes on from PLZS01000038.1 coordinate 45,814, forward strand.
ATTTCAGCAGTTGTGGTCGTCGAATATTGACCCCCAAACTCTGGTCACGAGCGGTCCTTATACCTTGTCCCGATTCGTCCCGGCACAGCGTGTTGAGATGGAAGCGACAAAGAACTATTACATGGCAAATACTGATGGAAAAAAATTGCCATACTTAGCGCGGATGATGTTTCTAATTGTGCCGGACCCGAACACGAATTTACTCAAGTTCCGCGGCAAGGAAATTGACATCACTCCCGTTCGAGCCCGCGACATTCCAAAATTGCTAAGTGAGCAAGAGAAGGACAACTTCAAGCTCTACAACCTCGGACCGTCGATTGGAACGACGTTCATTATGATGAACATGAACCGCCGTGAAAATCCGAAAAGTCATAAGCCATATGTTGACCCAATTAAATCTAAATGGTTCAACGACACTAATTTCAGACAAGCGCTCAACCATATAATCAATCGTGAAGACATGGTGGCAAATTATTTCAAGGGTATCGGGTCAACATTGTTCACGGCGGAGCCGTCAGCAAGTCCTTATCACAACACCAAATTGCAACCTTTTAAGCCTGATCTTCAGTATTCGATGTCACTGTTAACCAAATCCGGTTTCACCAAGAGGCCCGATGGGGTGCTTTACGACAAAGATGGGCACAAAGTCGAGATCAATCTAGTAACGTCTGCCGGCAGCACATTTTATGAAGCGCTGGGGAACATGATGGTGGACGATTTCAAAAAACTTGGCATCACCATGAATTTCCAACCCATAGATTTCAATGTGTTGAACGACAAAGTGAGCACGGGAGACTGGGAAGTCTGCCTGATGAGCCTGTCTCCAGGTGATGCGCTTGAGCCCAACGATGGCGCAAATGTTTGGAAATCGAATGGTCGTATGCACATGTTCGATGAACGGAAAGCTGACGCCGCCGGCAACATTGTCGTTACTGATGCACGCCCGTGGGAAAAGAGACTGGACCAAATTTTCACCGACGGTGCTCTAACCTTGGACAAAGCGAAGCGCCATGCCTTCTATGACGAGTATCAACAGATTGCCTACGATCAAGCACCATTCATTTTCCTAGTCACACCAACAACTGTGATTGGTGCACGCAACACTATGCAAAACTTCGTACCAACGCCTTTATCCCAATATACGAACGGCGTGCATAACGTTGAAGAAGTTTGGAAAAAAGCAGAGTGAACCCTCTTCTCCTTCTGTCACTACTATCGCTATGTGTGTCCCTCCTTTCGATAGAGAAATGGAGCGCGGCTATCCTAGCCGCCCATATGCGCACCCTCCTACTGCTCGTGTCATCTCTGTCGATGTCCTTATTGTTAGCTGGCTGCAACCTGGGAGCGCCGGCATCCTTGCCGGCACCTAGCAACGCATCAAAATCCCAATCACTCACGAGCGCTCCCACCAAATCCGAATCATCCACGGACGCTGCCACCAAATCCCCACCCACTAATAACGCTGCCACCAAAAATGGTGCGCAACCATCCTCACCCGATTCCAAAAGCACATCAGCCACAGGAATCATCCCCACCCCAGCTATTGACACTGGCATGTCCCACATCGCCAAAACTCCGCAACCGCCGCCATTCAAATTGATCGAAGCGGCAGCATCCTCCGACCAAACGGTCAAACCCAAATCAAAAGACGAACCGGTCGCAGAGTTCTGGCAAGCTCGCGGCGAGACCGGTGAATTTGGTGGCACATTTACTACAGGCACCTTCGGACAAGGTCCCAAAACCTTCAACAAATGGCAAGCCGCTGACGTCGAGAGCGATGGCATCGGACAATTGATGTATGAGGATCTGCTTGCACCAGATCCCTGGACTGGAGAATTCTATCCAAAACTGGCGAAGAGTTTTACAATTAGTCCAAACAAGAAGGAAATCACTTTTGTTTTGCGAAAGGGCTTGAAGTGGTCGGACGGACATCCACTAAACGCGGACGATGTAGTATTCACTTTTGATACCATTGTGCGAAAGGGTTATGGCAACTCGAGTTATCGCGATGTTCTATCTGTTCATGGAAAGTTTCCAGACGTCATCAAAGTTGATGATCTAACCGTCAAGTTCCGCACGACTGTGCCATTTGCACCGATTTTAAATGGACTGCGTGTAGCTATTGCCCCTAAACATATTCTCGAAAAAGTAACGAAAAAACCGGTGGCCGAATTCAGCAAATTCTGGGACGTTAACAGTGATTTGTCGACGTTGGTGGTGAGCGGCCCTTTTAAAGTGACGCGTTACCTCGCTGCGCAACGCGTTGAACTAACCCGCAATCCCAACTATTCAATGGTTGATCGGCTCGGACGCCGTTTGCCATACCTTGATAGATTCAATGTTTCTATCGTGCCGGATCAGAACACCGAAATTTTGAAGTTCTACGGCAACGAAATTGACTTCCTGGACATCCGTGCTGTGCGCGGTTCTGATGCGGCTTTGATGAAAAAGCGCGAAGTCCAAGGTGGCTATAAAATGTACAACTTGGGACCAGATGACGGCACCATGTTTCTTATGTTTAATCAGAACCAACGCAAAGATAAAAAAGGCAAATACTATGTTGATCCGATTAAGCAAAAATGGTTCGACAGCAAGAACTTCAGGCAAGCGGTCAGTCATGCAATCAATCGAAGGCGCATCATCAGCAATGTGTTGCGTGGAGTCGGGCTGCCACTCTACACTGCCGAGTCACCGGCATCCATCTATTTCGACAAGGCTCTCGAGCCATACCCGCAAGATTTGGAGTTTGCAGCTGAGCTGCTGACTTTGGCTAAATTCAAAAAGAAAGGGGAGTGGCTATACGACGAAGACGGACATCAGGTCGAATTCACACTCAATACTAACGCCGGCAACACGACTCGCGACGGCGTCTGCGTAATGATTGTAAATGAACTTAAAAAGCTCGGCATCAAGGCTAACTATCAGCCGATCGAATTCAACATCCTGATCGATAAAGTGGAAACGAGCCTCGATTGGCAAGCAGTAGTGATGGGACTGACTGGCGACAAACTCGAACCTTACAACGGCGCTAACATCTGGAAATCGAATGGTCGCCTTCACATGTTTAACCAACGGCTGCCGGCGCCTGATGGCAGCATCCCGGTTAATGACGCGCGTGACTACGAGAAGGCCATTGATGAATGTTTCGACAAGGGTGCCACCACATTCGATATCGCCGAACGGCACAAGTACTTCGACACGTATCAAGAAATAGCCTACGAAAAACTGCCGTTTATCTATCTCTATTCGACCCTTGATTTGACTGCCATCAAGAACAAAGTCGGAAATTACATGCCGACTCCATTGGGGATTTGGTATACGCCGAAAGGCAGTCTTCATAATATCGAAGAGATTTATATCCGCAAGGCAGCTAACTGATGTCTATACCCATCTATATCCTGAAGCGAATCCTGCAGGCGCTGCCTCTCTTGCTGATCATTTCAATCATGAGTTTCACAATGTTGAAACTTGCTCCCATTGATCCTCTAGCCCACTTGCGAGCCAATCCAGCGATCTCGTTATCGGCAATCAAAGCCGAGGAACAGAGGCTCGGTTTGGACAAACCAGCACCTGTTCAATACGCAATTTGGATCGGGAATATTCTGCGCGGTGATATGGGAATCTCCACATCTGGTGCTTCGGTTTTTGTGCTGCTCATGCAACGAGCCGGAAACACCCTGATTTTAAGCGTTTTGAGCATCGCATTCACCTGGCTGATTGCCATTCCTGCCGGTGTAGCAGCAGCAGTAGATCGAGGCAAGTTCATTGACAAATTCTTTGGCATTCTCACTTCGATCGGAATGTCCATGCCTACATTCCTCTTCGCCCTACTCTTGCTAATGTTTGCGTTAGCCACACACTGGCTTCCTATCGGCGGTTTAACTAGTCCAGACTTTTTCGAGCTCGATTTGCCGCATCAAATTTTGGATGAAGGAAAGCATTTGATCATCCCCGTGATCGTGCTGACGTTTGTTTCGTTGGCAGGGATTCAGCGACAGATGCGAGCAAACTTGCTCGACGTTTTGCGAGCTGAATACGTTCGCACCGCGCGCGCTAAGGGCTTGCCCGAGCACACTGTTATCTATCATCATGCGCTCCGCAATGCAGTTAACCCGCTAATCACTCTTTTGGGATTCGAGTTCTCCGCCCTGTTGAGCGGTGCGGCTCTGACTGAAACTGTGCTCGCCTATCCTGGACTAGGCAGGCTGACCCTGGAAGGGGTGCTAACCAAAGATATGAATCTCGTCATGGCGTCTTTGATGCTTGGCGCTGTGATGCTTATCGTCGGTAATTTGCTCGCCGACGTTTTGCTCAAGTTTGTTGACCCCCGCATCACCTTGGAATGATATGGAATCTGCGATAGCGACAATCAAACCAGTTATAGCGGATGAGCCACTGCGCAAGACTCCCTGGGATCGCTTATGGGCGGACAAGTTGGCTCGCTTCTCGCTGCTTGTTCTCGCTCTTTTATATTTCGGCGCAATCTTTGCCGATCCGCTCACCCCTTACAGCATGGGTTTCAACGACGCGGAAGTAGCGAATCAACCACCAAGCGTGATTCATTGGCACAACGCTCAAGGGAATGTTGAAGGACCCTACGTCCTGCAAGTCGAGCGCACATTCAATCCTGAGACGTTCCAGCAATCCTACATGGAACTTCCGGGTCCAGGTTTTCCGATTAAACTGTTTATCAAAGGCGAACCATACAAAATTCTTGGCATCATCCCTGGTGACATCCATTTGTTCGGCGTGCAAGATCCCGGTCGATTATTCCTATTAGGATCCGACATAAACGGACGTGACAATTTCTCTCGCTTATTCTTTGGAGCCCAGAAAAGCCTAACCATCGGCTTCTTGGGCTTGTTTATCGCATTCCCAATCGGCATTGTATATGGTGGCATCTCCGGTTTCCTGGGCGGCGCGATCGACAACGCGATGATGCGACTAGCTGAAGCGATTATGTCGGTGCCCAGCTTCTACTTACTGATTGGACTGGCTGCTATGCTCCCGCCTGAGATGACGAGCTCCCAACGGTTTGCCTTAATCACAGTCATTCTCTCTTTCATTGGTTGGGCTGGATTAGCAAGGGTGATTCGCGGTATGGTCTTATCAATAAGAGAGGAAGAGTTTGTACAAGCGGCACGAGCAGCGGGTATGCCTGAGTTTTTCAATGTCATCAAGCATGTTTTGCCACAAACGGCGAGTTTCATCATCGTTGCGGCGACGTTACAAGTTCCCAACTTCATCCTTTCAGAAAGCGGTTTGAGCTTTATCGGATTGGGGATTCAGCAACCCGATGCCAGCTGGGGAAACATGCTCAAGGCGGCGTTGGACAATGCCAACGAGCTTGTAGACCAACCCTGGCTGTTAGCGCCAGGCTTCCTCATATTCATCACAATTCTTTGTTTCAACAACGTCGGCGACGTTCTCAGAGACGTGCTCGACCCTAAAATGCAGGGACGGTGAGCGGTGGAGCATCCAATCATCTACTGGTTCGTGACCGCAATCGTGATTGTGGTGACAGTTGTGATTACGGTGTTCAACGCAAAACATTGGATTGGTAAGCGTCGTTTCTTGTGCGCGGACTGCAAGTTTAATACACCAGAAGACTGCTTAAAACCGGAACGCCCCAAGGCGCTTGAGTGCACAGCCTATCGCCCTGAGAGCGCCATCGAACTGCCTGGGAGCGCCGGCTTCTAGCCGGCATCGAGCTCGCCCCGCGAAGAACCTCTTTATCAAGTTCTGTGACGATGCCGGAAGGGGAAGCTAAGCCGATCCTCAGTGATGCTGGCAGGGTTGGCGGCGCTCCCAGCATAGGAATAACCAACTGCTTACAATCAACCCGGAACCTTTCAACCCTTTCGGTGTCTACTTATTCATAAGTTCAAGCCTGAGGGGAGTTATGACTGAGTTAACAATTTACGGCAAGTACGCGAAAGAAGGCGATGCAGCTATAAAGTCCGGGAACTACCGCGAGGCGGAAGCCTGCTGGCACACAGCTATGAAGATAGCGGAGTATTTCGGTGAGCACGATCCTCGGCTGACTGAAAGCATGGAAAAGTTAGCCAGCGTATACAGCCAAATGGAACGTGTTCGGGAGGCGGAAAGTCTGCTGGCCACCGCAGGCAAAATCAAAACCAGAATCACTGGCACGAACATTCCACCTCAAGGCCCAATGAACCATAGTAGCCTGAAAGCTTAGCTCAGGGTTATGCTATTCTTGATATCTCTTTTGATGTCCCTTTAGCGACCCAATACAAGCTTGACCCAAACCTCACTAGCTCCGATTCGCTGGCTGCTCACACCCTTTGCGGCGTTAGCAGCCTTTTTTGCCAGCCAGGAATTATTCTCGGTTATGACGAGCGTTCTCAAGCCGACCTTGCTTCCATCCCTGGCTCTATGGGCTGTGAGCGATTGGTGTGGCACGACTTTTGCAATATTGACTGCAGCCGAAATTGCTCCCTCCAGGAAAGGACAAGTATCGATCATTGCAGCCATCGTCTTGATCGTATGGCACAGTGTTTTGCTGTTTATGTCTCCAAGCCATCCAATTTCGGCAACGTTTTCTCACGAAACAATAACGATCACCGCCTTAGGAGGAATTTTAATAGCTGGACTGCTCTGTGCGCGGGTTATTCGAAACGAACAACGAGTCGTGCCAGGAGACGAGCTCGTCCAAATAATGCTTCAACAGTTGGCCGAGTCGCGCGCCTTACTCGAGCACAATGATCCAGCCGAAGCCATCGATGTTCAATTCGAATTCGCGAAAGAACCGTCGCAGACCCGCACCATAGATCGAGACATGTTGCTGCTCGAACGAGAGCTGCGCTACATAAACTTGCAACGCACAGCGTACATCTCCGCAATTAGATTCGCTATAGCAGTCGAGAAGGATGCAGCATTCAATAATTGCAAAGGCGAGTTTCTATTTTTTCATCAAATCGTTTTAGATAGCGCGATGCGACTTAGCGTGATGAAGAGTACCGAGCCGTTCTGGCGAGTGACAGCCAATCAGTATCGAGCCTATGAGAATCTTACCGAATCAGAGCGACGTTCATTAGTCGAACGAACAGAATTGCTTTTGCCAATTGAAGTAGACAACGGCGATCCACTTGAAGTGTATGTAACAGCATAAAGTTTGCAAAAAACAAGAATGCTTTCAAAGAACGCGCTCTGGCGTTGGTAATTCAAAGGAGGTCGGCTGCAGGAAAACCTACAGCCGACCAGGAAAGTACATGCAATCAATTGTCAGTGAATGCTACGGTCCGCAATATTGATCAGGCGAGATGCCTGTTTGGTCTGTTCCAATTGGGCAGACTAGCGGATGCTGAAGATCGAGGGGCACGACAACGTCATTTATGGCGAAATTCTTTATGTCGTAGGCACCGCCATTGGTGGCGAACAGCGCGAGATTGTTGAATGTATAAGGTCCGATCGTGCTGAGATCATACTTGGCACTATAGAAACCATAGGCATCTGGTCCTACGATTGTAAAGTACTGACCCGATGGTGCAGTAATGATTTTGAAGGGCACTCCATTTAGAGTGCCATCATCTCGAAGAAGAGTGCCTTGAGAACAATTGATAGCGGCAAGACCAGCACTGTTCAAAGGTCTCACTTGGTAGGAAAGACTTTTAGTGACAAGAATTCCGTTCGATATTCCTTCAATGTAAATTCCAGCTTGTGACTGGCTATAGCCTTCACCAGCAACCGATTCGATTCGGCTTAAGAGTGCGCCTTGCCGATGACGATTGACTGTTTTCGGAACAAGTTGGTTTACGTAGGCAACGTGCCCATCACCGCAGGTGTATAACCGGGAGAGTATCGTAGGCGCTGATTGAGCTGAGGCTTGCGGAGCAGATCCCATAGATACTGCGACAAAAATGCCGAAGGCCGCCAAACCGAATGTGTTCTTTTTGCTCATAGTGCTTTCCTTTTTTGAGTGATGCCTTGCCAGCAAATCCTTAGATCGTCTTTGTTCGGTAGCAGATATTGAATTTGTAAAGTAATCTTTGAAGGTAACGCAGATTTGCCTTCTTCGCTTGCGTGAGATTGTTCGATTCATGTCGTCTGATTGTCCATCATACGCTTCCAATGATTACTGCAATCATCCGAGAGGATGATTACTTCGACGCAAAAGTAATCGCGTAAAGAGAATGTCAGATGTACCCGAACTGGTAAGCACTTCCACGCTTGAGTTCAGATCTCAATTGTGAACAATCAACAATGCAATGTAGCCTATACGTTACAATATTACGTTGAATTAGAGGTTGACAAGAAGCGAAAGCTGTGGGCGGATTGTCGGTGTGACCTCAGATGCCTGCCATATACGATTTTCTTGAGAACGTTGGAGCAGAACAAAATAAGCCGTGGATGTTTCTGAGCTAAACAGCTCAAATGCCACCACACTCAGTACCGAAGAGATTGCAGCAAGATTAGCGACAATTTTGTATGTGTACTCGGCCTGAACAAATGCAAGTTCGGACTCCGGGTCAACTCTTGACTTTTATCTCCCAAAATGGGAGAATTTTATATAGTGAGGGAAATTGATGCGGATCAATCACTGGGGACGGGCAAGGCAATTCATAAAGAAACATCCCGAAGCTGAAAGCTCGCTTGCCACGTGGAAAAGAGCTGTAACCCAAGCAGTTTGGTTTAACTTTACGGATGTGAAGCAAACTTGCAATAGCGTTGATTGGTACGAGGGAGCTCTCATTTTCGACATTGGCGGTAACAACATTCGTTTGATCGCTGTTTGCCGTTTTGAGTTAGGCAGGCTGTATATCGACAAGGTCTTGAATCACGATGAATATGACAAAGGAACGTGGAAGAAGCGTTATGTGAAGAAAAAACGATAGAGGAATGCAATGAAGCTGGCTATAAAACCTGATAAAAAATACCTTGAACGTATCAAGCAGTTTCCGTTGAAACCAATTCGTTCCGAACAGGAAAATGAAATGGCAGCTGATGTGTGCGACAAACTTTTAGACAATTTTGATTCACTCTCGCCAAATGAACGCGACTACTTAGAAGTGCTATCCAAGCTTGTGGAAGACTTTGAATCCCAGTGGCAAGAAGAAAAATTAGTGGACCCACGAGAGCTACTCAAGTTTCTCATGGAGCAAAACAAGCTAAGTCAAACTGACCTTATCCCTGAATTTGGATCATCATCCCGCGCATCTGAATATCTTTCAGGAAAACGCCCAAATCTTTCTTTGCCTCAAATTCTTAAGCTCTCGAAGAGATTTAGTCTTTCGCCAAGTGCATTTATCCGAGGATAGCCTATGCACACTAGTGGGGTCTATGCAGCAAAGCTGCCCGACTCCGCAAGCTGCTCGGCATAATCCGAGGATAGCCTATGCAGCTAGTGGAGAATTACATGCAACCGTCGAGCCCGTGATACTGTAGAGACTCACCGGACTGGTTCTAACATGAACGACATTGAGCTCAAAGCTCTCGAATTGAAACGCAAGGCGTGGGAAGTGCTGGACTGCAAGGCGGAAGCCGATGTTTTGTTTCAAGAGCTTTACAGGCTGGAGCGGCAAACTCCAGAGTTTTTCGAAGCAGTTGCAAAGCAACTAGAGGAAGACAACGGCAGATGGGCTGCTACCTCGGCGCTTCCCAATGCGGAAGTAAAAAGAGAGCCAACAACCACTCGGATTGAAGAAATCTGTTTTCACGCGCTGGATCCACAGACACAGGTGCATCCGCATTCAGAAAACAAAACGGAATTTAAGCATATAGCAGTGCCTAAATCTGCAGCTGAAGAAATGAGCCGAAGTACCGATAAAGATTCCGAGCCATTGTCGGTGATTGTGTGGCGATCAGATTATGGCGACAGAGCGTGGATTGAAGATTTCGCCAAAGATTTTAGCGAGAACAAGAAGAAAGATGCCAACTAACATAGCGCAGCAATTTCAAACTTCAATTCAATTACTTTCGGAGATTTAAATGAGTACAAGCGCAATTCAGGATGTCTTTAAACGCTATGACGTTAGAGGTATTTATCCATCTGAGTTGGATGAAGACGTAGCCTTCCAGATCGGCAAGTATTTTGTTCGGCTTCTCAAGGCGAAAACGGTCGCCGTTGGCAGAGACATGCGCGTTAGTGGTATCAAACTTTTTGATGCATTGGCCGCTGGTATCACAGAGAGTGGCGCAACGGTTGTAGACATCGGTCTTGTGTCGACTGACGCTTTGTATTTCGCGGTGGGCAACTATGGTTACGACGGCGGAATTATGATCACCGCATCGCATAACCCTGCTGAATACAACGGCATGAAGTTTACTGGGAAGAACGCGGAGGCGCTCTCACTTGAGACCGGCTTATCTGAGATCCGAGATCAAATCGTTTCGAAGCAGACATATAAGCCTGACAGCGCGCTGTCTAGCTCTACGGACAGGCAATCTTCAAATAGTAATGCTCCTAAGACAGCAAACATAGTTGAAAGAGATGTGCTCGATGATTTTGCCAAACACTGCTTATCCTTCATTGATCCCAAGAAAATCAAACCGTTTAAAATCGCAATTGACGCTGGCAACGGAATGGGCGGTAAAATTGTTCCGCCGGTTTTCAAACATCTGCCATGTGAGGTAATTCCGCTTTTCTTTGAATTGGATGGCAGTTTCCCAAATCATCCAGCTAATCCGCTAGATCCTGAGAACATGCGGGCTTTGCAAAGCGCTGTGCTGAAAAATGGATGTGATTTAGGAATCGCCTTCGATGGCGATGCGGATCGGATGTTTATCCTCGATGAGAACGCGAATCTGATCACGGGTGATATCGTCACGGCCCTGGTGGCAATCAACATACTGCAGCATAATCCTGGACAAAAAATTCTCTACAACGTGGTTTGTAGTCAGACTGTGCCAGAAGTCGTTGCAGCAAATAACGGCATTCCTCGACGATCGCCCGTCGGTCATTCGCTGATTAAAAAAATCATGAGGGACGAAGACATCATATTCGGTGGCGAGCACAGTGGACACTTCTATTTCAGGGATAACTGGTATGCAGATTCCGGCATGATTGCGTTATTGCAATGCCTTCAGGTTTTTAGCGAATCAGGAAAAAAAGTCAGTGAAATAATTTCGCCGATCGATACGCGTTTTCGTTCTGGTGAAATCAATAGAACAGTCGCTGATATTCCAGCGGCGATCAAAAAACTAGAAAATCACTTCAAAGACGCGAAGCTGGATTATTTAGATGGCGTGACAGTGCAATACCCAGATTGGTGGATGAACATTCGCAGCTCTAATACTGAGCCTCTCTTGAGAATCAACATCGAGGCGAAAGACCGAATCGTCATGGAAGAACGACTACAAGAAGTTCTTGCTCTAGCCGGAGATTAACCGACTCGACGACTACTGCAAGGCGAGCTGGCTTGTGGGTCCGCCGTTGCGTGCTAGCATGATAATAGTTGAACTTTTTTGCTGTGTCAGACGTATAAGTAAGTGATGAGTTTACGAGGTGCACATCATGGCTGAATGGGAAACGGCATTTGAAAGGTTAGCTGGCGAGATGCGCATTGGCTTTGGTCAGGTCGTTTCAGCGGTTCAACAAACCAACGAGCAACTTGTTCAAACCAACCTACGATTGGACCAAACCAACGAGCAGCTTAAGGAGTTTAAGCAATCGGTAAACTCAAAGCTGGATGGTATCGGTAGTTATCTCAAATTGATTGACCGGAATTTTGCGGGAGTGGAAGTGAGACTGACGAAGATAGAGCATCGAGTAGACAGGCTGGAAGACGTAGGGTAGGACTTTTTTGCTGTGTCAGACGTATAAGTAAGTGATGAGTTCACGAGGTGCAGATAATGGCTGAATGGGAAACGGCATTTGAAAGATTAGCTGGCGAGATGCGAATTGGCTTTGGTCAGGTCGTTTCAGCGGTTCAACAAACTAACGTGCGGTTGGACCAAACCAATGAGCAGCTTGTTCAAACCAACCTACGATTGGACCAAACCAACGAGCATCTTAAGGAATTCAAGCTATCCGTAAACTCAAAGCTGGATGGTATCGGTAGTTACCTCAAACTGATTGACCGGAATTTTGACGGAGTAGAAATGCGACTGACGAAGATCGAGCATCGAGTAGACAGGCTGGAAGACGTAGGGTAGGCGAACAGTAACAATTTTTCCCACCCCGGAATTACCCGTAATTATTGCGATGAAAGAAACGAACACACCGACGCATCTATCAGCAGATGAGTACTTGCGTGCAGAAGAAGTCAGTACTTTGCGGCGAGAGTATGTAGACGGACGCGTATTCACCATGACCGGCACGACACTCAGGCACAATGCCCTGGTGAACAACATATATTCCGCGCTTCGCGCACACACAAAAAACGGTCCCTGCAAAGCCTATACAATTGACGTAAAAGTACATGTGCAAAGCGCGAATAGTTTTTATTATCCCGACGTTGTCGTTACCTGTAGCAAATCGCCTGATAATAGCTTGATTGTGGAGTCTCCAGTTTTTATTGCTGAAGTGTTATCGCGCTCTACTAGCCTTGTCGACCGGCGCGAGAAAGTGGTCACCTACAAGCAACTTCCCTCGTTGAAGGAATATTTGATTGTTCATCAGACAAAAAAGAAAGTAGAGTTGCATCGTAGAATAGATTCTAATTCTTGGGAGATTCTGGAACTGATTCAGGGCGAACTCCTACTCTTAGTGTCCATGCCTTGTGGCCCAATGCGAATAACATTCGATGACCTGTATGAAGACGTACAGTTCGAATCTGGATTCGTCAAAGAAGAACCAACTGAGTATGAAACATCTCAAGAAGGGGAATTTGATTACTAGGTGCGAGAGCTTTCATCGCTCCAGCAATTCGTTTTAGTGCAACATCAACCCCGAGTGACCGGCAACGCGAGCTTGCAGTGGATCTGGCGTTGCGTGCTAGCATGCTAACAGCTGAACTTTTTTGCGGTGTCAGACGTATAAGTAAGTGATGAGTTCACGAGGTGTGCATAATGGCCGAATGGGAAATGGCATTTGAAAGGTTAGCTGGCGAGATGCGCATTGGCTTTGGCCAGGTCGTTTCAGCGGTTCAACAAACTAACGTGCGGTTGGACCAAACCAACGAGCAGCTTGTTCAAAGCAACCTACGATTGGACCAAACCAACGAGCATCTTGCTCAAACCAACCTACGGTTGGACCAAACCAATGAGCAGCTTAAGGAGTTTAAGCAATCGGTAAACTCAAAGCTGGATGGTATTGGTAGTTACCTCAAACTGCTTGACCGGAATTTTGACGGAGTAGAAATGCGACTGACGAAGATCGAGCATCGAGTAGACAGGCTGGAAGACGTAGGGTAGGAAACAACGGCGCATCTATCAGCTAGTAGGTGCGCGAGCTTTCATTGCATTCGTCGTGCTGCGTTTTACTCAGTCGGTGGCTTGATTATCCCGAGAATGATTCCCACAGTCCGTTCTACTGCTTCCATCGTCGCAGGGGAGACGATGCCTAGTTTCTCTTTCAGCCGCTCATGGGAGATGCAACGCATCTTCTCGCAAAGGATGTAACTATCTAAAGTCAGATCACCCTCCCCGGCTGGAATGGGGATGCGAGTCCTGACCTTTCGAATTTTACTGGTTATCGGAACGGCGTAGACGAGCTCGGCGCTAGCAGAATCAGAACTATTTGGTCAATCATGCTTGCTGACAGCAGCCGCATTTTTTTTGCCGTCGCTGCCTGATTCGCCCTTCGACGAAGTCATGGCTCTTCCTTATCACTTGTACGTACTTTCCACTCAATATCCCGATGCCGCGAGAATCAGACCAATGCTGGATGCAACAGCCTTTGTTCTGCTTTTGATCGTCTTCGGTTTTAGCTTAGTCGCACTCACGATCAGGCATAAGAAAAGGGCGTGATATTCATGGTCAATAAGGAAACTGTAAATGATGTGGCAGACCTTGACAGGTTGGCACCAAAAATACTCATCGAGAACTTGAACATTTTTTACGGTGACATTCATGCTGTTCGTTCAGTGAACATGGCATTACCAGACAAGAAAGTGACAGCCCTGATTGGTCCGTCAGGTTGTGGCAAGAGCACCCTGTTGCGTTCTTTGAATCGCATGAACGACTTGCGTTCAGAGATAAGAACGACCGGGTGCGTTCTGATAGATCGGTTTAATATCTATGATAAAGCAATTGATATCAATCAACTTCGGAGAAAAGTGGGCATCGTTTTTCAAAAAGCGAATCCATTTCCTATGTCCATCTTCGACAATATTGCGTACGGTCCGCGAGTGCACGGGTATTCATAATCAGAACCAGCACGGCGATGGTCGAGCAACTGATCCGCCAACTTTGCGACAAACTCTCCATTGTCGTTGTTACTCACAACATGCAGCAAGCGGCAAGAATTTCTCACCGGACAGGTTTTATGTACAAGGGCTCACTCGTCGAGTTCGGCGAAACTTCAGCATTTTTCAGCAACCCGAAAGAGGAGCAGTCCCAGAAATACCTTGCAGGTGCATTTGGCTAATACATTTCCCGAGTTTTAATTTCCGAACATGGCATCTAGAGCTAAGTCTAGCTCACCTGCTTGTGGGTTCGCCGTTGCGTGCTAGCATGATAATAGTTGAACTTTTTTGCTGTGTCAGACGTATAAGTAAGTGATGAGTTCACGAGGTGCACACACGGCTGAATGGGAAATGGCATTTGAAAGGTTAGCCGGCGAGATGCGCATTGGCTTTGGTCAGGTCGTTTCGGCGGTTCAACAAACCAACGAGCAACTCGTTCAAACCAACCTGCGATTGGACCAAACCAACGAGCAGCTTGTTCAAAGCAACCTACGATTGGACCAAACCATCCTAAGATTGGACCAAACCAACCTACGATTGGACCAAACCAACCTGCGATTGGACCAAACCAACGAGCATCTTCAGGAATTTAAGCTATCTGTAAACTCAAAGCTGGATGGTATCGGTAGCTATCTCAAACTGATTGACCGGAATTTTGTCGGAGTGGAAATGCGACTGACGAAGATCGAGCATCGAGTAGACAGGCTGGAAGACGTAGGGTAACTCAGCTAACTTACTAACTTACACAAGTCTTGTACAACTGCATAGGCAGTGCCTGTAACTTGTACATCTGAGATCTGAGAATCGAATCTTCAACGATGTCACCGCGGGCGGTGCACGAGGCAGATACCAGGTGGCGCCTCTTAGTTAGCCCTTTTTCAGATTTTGGTCGGACTTTGGCTGTCGGCGCACAGGACCGCTTACGAACCGAATGCGGATGAAGAAAGGGTTTATAGCGAAAGGGCACGAGGACTGGACTAATGACAAGCAACAAGCAAGACAAGCTCAAGGAAATAGAGAAATTCGACAAGGACACGGAACTGTGGGAAACCAGGCGGTTAGGGGACTCCGCTGAACACGCCGTACCGATTTCCGACGAGGAAGAGAAAGAAATAGACGACGCAATGGCATCTTGATGTAATATTCAAAATTTTGTATAATACTCAAATGAAGAAGGTCGTCTGGCTCGGCTGTAGCTACGAGCCGCGCCGGACAAGAACTAAACCAAGTGCAGTTCGGGCGGATGCCAGATGATTGGAAACCTATGGCAAGTGTCGGTCAAGGCGCGATAGAGATAAGGATTCATAAGCCGCACGAGCATCGGGTTATTTACGCAGCGAAGTTCGAGGATGCAGTGTATGTGCTGCATGCCTTCGAGAAGAAGACACAGAAGACGCCGGAGAAAGACTTGAAGATAGCGAGGGCTGCATATGCCGAAATCAAAAAGCATGAAGATAAAAACGGTTAATGGTGTCACCTTCTTAGAAGGCTCAGACAACATCTTCCGCGACCTAGGCTTTCCAGAACCAGAAGCAGCGAGTCTTTTGGGGCGTTCACACTTGATGATTGAGATCAAGAACATCATAGACGAGCGCAAGCTGACTCAGACGCAAGCGGCCAAAATATTGGGAGTACGGCAGCCACGTGTATCGGCGATGTACACTGGGAGGCTAGAGGATTTCACGATAGACATGCTAGTACAGTGGCTGGCCAAGTTAGGGAAGCAGGTCACGATCACGGTTGAGGATCGCGATGTGGCGTAAGGCGAACGACAACTGTCGCCGCACCCAAAAGTAAAAGCGGAATGAAGCAACAGCAAAGTGGATAACACCGAGATTGAAGCGATTCTTTTAAAGGTCTTAGCAATTCGGTCTGAAATGGTCGCCGATGTTGCCCAGGCCAGCGCTCGGCTTGATGCAATTCACGACAACTACCGCGAGAGCGCCCGAAATCTCTTGCACTACCTGTCGCTTCGCCGCCACGACTTGCGAAAGTTGCAAAGCCGATTGGCGGCGCTCGGGCTATCGTCGCTCGGTCGAGCAGAATCGCATGTTCTTGCTACGGTCGATTCGGTGTTGAGTATTCTTTATCGGCTCTCCCGGGCGGGCGAGCAGCAGCAGCCTTATGA
Organism: Candidatus Melainabacteria bacterium; assembly: GCA_003153555.1. Lineage (GTDB taxonomy): Bacteria > Cyanobacteriota > Vampirovibrionia > Obscuribacterales > Obscuribacteraceae > PALSA-1081. The sequence goes on from PLZS01000038.1 coordinate 62,251, forward strand.
GTCTACTGCACTCGATTTCAAGAAAGGAAAGCGCTTGCTCGACGAACACACCGAAGCACTGTTTGGCCCTTCACCTATAGGCCGCACCGTGCGAATCATGGTTACCATGCCAACAGAAGCGGCTTACGATGCCAATCTCATTCACGACCTCCTGGAGCAAGGCATGAACTGTATGCGCATCAACTGCGCCCACGACGGCCCCGCCACCTGGCTCAAGATGATCGAGCACTTGAGACGGGCTGAGCGATCAACGGGAAAAACTTGTCGTATCTTTATGGATCTCTCCGGGCCGAAGCTACGAACTGGACCTCTCGAGCCGGGCCCAGCGGTGATCCGCATTCGCCCGCGTCGCGACCTGTACGGCAGAGTGATCGCTCCTGCGCGAATCTGGCTGACAGCAGATTCCTCTCGCCATGCTCCACCCGCCGGAGGCGCTGCTGATGCCGTTCTGTACGTGTCAGCCTCATGGCTGGCTGCTCTGCAAGTGGGCGAAAAGGTCCATCTTACTGACGCGCGAGAGTCCAGGCGAACTCTCCTTATCGTTGAGGTCAACAATCATGGATGCTGGGCGGAGGCAAATAAGACTATTTACCTCGTCCCTGACACAGTCCTTCATCGCCAGGAGACGGCAGAAAACCAGTCCGAGTGTCAAACTACCTTGAAAGACTTTCCACCCTCGCTAAATTGTCTGCACTTGAATGCAGGCGATTTTCTCCATCTGACGAGGACCCTCAACCCGGGTCGGCCAGCCATTCGATGCCAGGATGGCAGCCTCCTCAGCCCGGCAACAATAGGCTGCACTCTTCCAGAAGGGTTCGACAAAGTACAGCCGGGTGAGCCAATCTGGTTCGACGATGGGAAGATCGGCGGCAAGATCGAAAAGGTGGAAAGCGACCGAGTAATCGTGCGAATTACAAATTCGCGCCCGAGTGGTGAAAAACTACGTGCTGACAAAGGCATCAATTTGCCCGAGAGTGACATTGAATTAGCGGCCATGACACCTAAAGATGTTGAAGATCTCGAATTCGTCGCCAATTACGCGGACGTGGTCGAACTCTCTTTCGCTAATACCGCACGCGATGTTGAGATGCTCCAGGAGCGCTTGCGGGGCCTTGGCGAACGTAGTCCGGGCATTGTCCTCAAAATAGAAACGAAGCGCGGCTTCGAGAATCTGCCGGAGATGATGTTGTCAGCCATGCGCTGGCCTAGCTGCGGTGTGATGATCGCGCGCGGCGATCTGGCGATCGAGTGCGGGTTTGAAAGACTCGCTGAAGTGCAGGAGGAAATTCTCTGGATTTGCGAAGCAGCCCACATTCCCGTTATATGGGCGACGCAGGTTTTGGAGTCGCTCGCTCAAAGAGGTGTGCCGTCGCGCGCGGAAATTTCCGACGCAGCCATGGGTCACCGAGCCGAGTGCGTGATGTTGAATAAAGGTCCACATATCCTCGACGCCGTGCGCGCGCTTGATGATATTCTTCGGCGGATGCAAACTCACCAGGCAAAGAAAAGCTCCATGCTTCGCGGTCTGCGCCTCGCTCGCACACCGGCCGAGAGGTTTGATGGCAGCGACGGATGATTGCTCCAGTGAAGCGGGACTAGCCGCGTCGTATTGGAAAACTGCACCACGAAAGCTTTGCTCAAGAAAATAACAAATGCACAAACTGCTTCAGAAAAATGATAATTGCATAGCAAGGCGGCGAGCAGTTATAGGCGCGCTATTTATCATGGTTCCTTTTCTATGCAACCATTCACTTGCTTCCGGATCCGACGGACTTGTCATTGCTCAATCAGGAATCTTTTCTGGCGAAACCACTACATACCTAAAGCCTTTAGTTGCTATCAAGGTTGTAAGACAAAAGTCGAATATGTGTTTCATTTCAACAGCACCGAAGTGGGACATCATTCTCACGAACACCAAAACAAAGACTTGGTGCCATCTCACCAATGATACATTCAAGGGTCCAATTAACAGTTCGGCAATGTTGATTTTAACGGGACAGAATGTAGAAAAATTGAATTGGATTAAGCACGAGCAAAAAGCAACAACCATGTTTGGAATTCCGGTTTTAGAATATCAAAGCTCATTAGTCGATACAAACACTGGCCAACTGTCGCCGCACCTGAAGGCAATTCTGTTCGTAATGAAGGATGATGGAATTCCAAAAACTGTAGCTTCAGCAGCGTGCAGATTTCTCGCTTTCCGCTGTGCATTAGGAGCGCTGCCATTGAAAATAGTTTACCCCAAACACACCGACAGCATGATCGTGATGCATACAACTTCTGTGCAACACAGAATAGTTAAGAATGCTGAATTTGAGGTGCCGCAGGGATTTACGAAAGTCGCGAACGAGCAAAGTGTTGTTCGAGACATCGCCGCTCAAGACGCGATCGAACAGATGGTGAATTCTATGGGTGGGAAATAACGCTTGAGCAGTTTCCGCTGACTATGGATTGCCATCTGACCGACTGCTCCAAGCCAGAATTTGATTTAGCCTTTCTGTCAAGGTTCCCCCAACAATTTCGTAGCAGCTAGCTTTGCTCAAATATTGATCCATCTTCTTCAATCCACTCGAAATTCTTATCAGATTGGAGTTAGGCACAATCTTACGAACGTATTCCGCTGAAGAAATTGCTCTATGTTGCAGTGGCTCATTTGTCTTAGCATCATTAAGATAGATCGCGACATCCAGCGCTGAAGAGCTGTCATGTTCAGCAGCAGCAAGACCTAGAGGAAACCACTCCCCAAAAAAGATAGGCTCTGGATCTATGTGCACTGTTTTTTTGATTAGCTCTCGTGTACCTGCTTTTAGTGAAAAAGGAGATCGAAATGCAATCACAGAGTCCTGCACCAGATCAAAAAGTGTTAAATCCTCAGAAAAGATCTTCCATTCATGGCCAAGCGCAAGAGCCATGCTAGTGGTGCTCTTTCCAGAACCGGACTTGCCTGCAATCAAAACTTTCGCGCCCTCTGGCGAGACAAGACAAGCCGCGTCGATCCATAGGAATCCCGAATGGCACCGGAGAATATAATTGATAAGCAAACGTGGATCCCTACCGTCACCCAACTCTACTTTACGAGACTCTCCGTCTGTTGCTGAGGCAAGCGTCAGTATTTGCGCCAGTTCCTTTTCAAACTCAACACTTTCGCTCACCACAGAAAAAACAACCCGTCCCAGCTTGTATACAGGTTTGGTTGTGCCAGTCGTCTGAATTATTGGAGATGTACTCATGGTTTTAGCCTGCTCGCGCTTAGCATGAAATTGACTAATCAGGCGTAATATTGGACCTTGGAAACAGGCAATAGAATATCATCCAAAGCCCTTGGGCGTCATCAGTTTGTATCAAGCATCCGCAACGCCTACCGTCTTGTTTCCGATAACGGAAGTAATAGCTTGCTTTCCATTTTCACAGCATGAGATATTTGAGTCCGAAAGCAAGGGATAAGATGTGAACAAATCGAGATTGCGGTTTCGCCTGGCGACTTTGGTCGTTTTAGTGTCTATCACACCCTTTGCCATCCCAAACTGGCGAACCCCCACGGCGAAGATCGGAGAGCAAGCCCTAAGTTTGGAGCTTGCCAGCTCATGGGACAAACAGAAGAAAGGACTAATGTTCCGAAAGTCGATGCCTGAAAATCATGGCATGCTCTTTTTATTTTCCCCGCCCAGGACTGTCAATTTTTGGATGTATCACACGCTGATACCATTGGACATTTTGTTTATTGAAAACGACAAAATCGTCAAGGTTTTTCATAATGTGCCACCATGCACATCGGAGGTTGCAACTGATTGTCCAAGATATGGTGGCATAAAGGCGTCTGAAGTATTGGAGCTTAACGGCGGCTACGCAGTCAGGCACCACGTGGGGGAAGGCGATTCTATAAAGTTTGATCGATGGTTTCGTCTAGCGAGTTTTGCGGAATTGTACGAAAAGGTCAAAAATCCATTGCGACCTTTGATCAAATTGATTCGATCAAAATAATCCGAAGAGACTGCAGCGAGTGCTTGTGGTCTCGAAAGTGGCAAACTTCGCAATCGATCTGCCTGATGCGTCACTGGCAATTCAACCATCTGCTATTCATCAAGCTTATCAACCTGGTATTGCCACCATCCATGATTTCCCAATGTTGCTAGACCAGGGCGGCAGTGATGGAAAATTCCACCATCATGTGGCGATAATTTCCCAATCGGCATTAGTTCACTCATACCCGTATTAGCTAATTTTCCGACTATCTACTAGCCAATTTCTCGGCTATCTACTAGACTATTTACAGAAAGGTAGTCTTGAGGTCTGTGGATGTCAGAACTTGTAAAGCGCCATCTTGTCTCAAAAGTCAAAGAGGCATTGCAGACCAGCCGGATTGTCAACATAGTCGGACCTCGGCAGTCCGGCAAAAGCACCCTGGTTAAGTATCAACTACCGATCGCAGAGTATTTGACGATGGATTCGGACAGTATCCGAAACTCCATGCATGCCGATGCATATGCCCATTTGCGTAGCCTCGCCGATAAGCACAAAGCCACTCAATTGCCGATTGTGTTAGATGAGGTGCAGCGTCTCCCAGAGATCTCTCTTGCCCTAAAGCGAATTGTTGATGAGGATAACAAGAAGGGTCAATTCTTGCTCACAGGCTCCGCTGATGTCTTTGGTTTAGTCGGCTCTGGAGATTCTCTCGCTGGGCGAGTTCATACGCTTCTCCTCCGTCCGCTGAGCGTAGCGGAAATAAATAATGCTGGTCCTTGCCAGTTGTTGGATGCTGTCGAAAAAGCCCCAGAGGCAATTATGTCAGCACTGCCAGGCATCAAACAGTATTCGAGAGCGACTGCTATCGAGCTGATATTGAGGGGTGGTTATCCGGAGATTCGTGTTCTGGCTGATCGTCAACGAATTGAGCGCTATAGCAGCTACATTGACAGCATTATCATAAAAGACGTGCCTATTGTTTCTCCGGTGCGCAAGCCGGAGCTACTGCGTCGACTGATTGATCAGTTGGCGGCTCGCACGGCACAAGAACTAAATATGTCCAATCTTTGCAATGCGGTGGGTGCTCGAAAAGAAACCGTGGAAAGCTGGGTTGATACATTAGAGCGGGTTTGCTTGGTGCTCCGATTACCGTCATGGGCACCATCTGCTGCAAAGCGCGCGGTTCACTGGCCAAAGCTACACTTCCTTGATACTGGCTGTGCTGCAGCATTGCGTAATGAGACGCAAGCAAGTTTTGATTTTAGTGCAGACCCTGCAGCCTTTGGAGCGATGCTTGAAACCTTTGTCCATCAGGAACTGGAGAAGATTCTACCCCTGGCTAGTAGTCACTGGCGGCTAGCTCACTGGCGTTCTGACAATGCCGAGATCGACATAGTGGCAGAGTGTCCTGGGCGCAGCTTGGCACTGTTTGAAATTAAGGCGACATCCTCAGTAACTCAGTCCGATTTTAAATCGATTGATTGGTTCCTGAAAGATGGTCCTGGTAAAGCCTATGCTGCGAGGTCGGTCGGATTTGTGGTCTATCTTGGTGACCAATTACTGACGATGGGACCAAACAGAATCTGCCTGCCGCTTTCGGCTTTCTGGTCCTATTGATGAAGATTCGGGTGGCGTAATTGTAGCGGCGTGACAGTACCAAGAGGCGGCAAAGAGGTTGGATGTTCATCAGCCTCGTATTTCAGATCTTTTGCACGTTGATCTGTTCTCTACAGATACGCTGGTTGAATGGTTGGATAAGCTCGGAAAAAAAGTGGAGCTGACGCTAAAAAATAAAGCTGTGGCATGAAATTTTCTAGGAGTCTGTCGGAATAATCCCGCTTGGACATCAGCGGAAAAGCAAGATCGAAATGAGCGGAACTATTTTATGCGCTTATCACAAGAAGCTGTCAGCGGTCGAGCACGTTTGACCCGCTCGCGTTCTCGGGGCGAGTGCATCGCCTCCCATAGATCGCTGCGCCGCTGCACGTTCAGCCAGAAATCAGGGCTGTTGCCAAATACGCGGGCAAGGATGAGCGCGGTCGGGGCAGTCACTGCCCTGCGCTGGTTGCACAGCTCGTTGACGTGCTTGCGTTGTACGCCCATCGCGTTAGCCAACGCGCTTTGCGTCAGTCCCATCGGCTCCATGAACTCTTCGATCAGAATTTCGCCTATGCTCACCGGCTTACGCTTCGTTGTCAACACAAACCACCTCACAGATAACTATGGTCGTCCAGATAGACGCCTGTCGCTTCACCTCGGCCGCCATCCCATTTGAAGATAAGCCGCCATTGTTTGTTGACGCGAAGCGAATGGAAACCTTCCAAATTGCCACTTAGTTTTTCAAGATGGTTGCTGGGTGGCACCCGTAAATCCTGATCCGTCATCGCATCGTCGATCATCTGAATTTTACGGAACAAGCGGCTTTCGAGATCGGGTGGGATTTTCTTCGATCGAACGTCCTCGACAAAGAAATTGCGCAACCAGTCGTCCTGAAAGCTCACGATCATTCCGCAACTCCATTATAGGCTAATGTACCACCCACCGGTACAGATTGCAATCCTCTATCTTCGTAAAGCGGTCCATTTGGTTATGTCCAATCTTTGTCCAATCTTTGCAATGCGGTGGGTGCCCTATCTGCCGCAGTAAGGTTGTCTTCTGCTATGTAAGCGTAAATGTCTTCTATGTCTTGCCCAGCGTCTTCGGCAAAGGTAATGCGAGCTTCATCTCGTCTATAAGCTGTTCCTGCGCTTCAGGCATGAGGCTCTCAACCAGTTTGAGCACCTGGTCAAAAGTAGTCTGTTCTTCTGGTTTGCGCTGAGCCATGCTTTTTACCTCTATGCCTATCAGTATACGCGTCCAGGCATTTTGGCCAGCGATTGAATTTCCACCTTCATTCGCATGTACCAATGAGATGCTGCCACTGGTGATTGAAGCGCAATGAACCTGAATGTTCGAGACATCGCCGCTCAAGACGCGATCGAACAGATGGTGAATTCTATGGGTGGGAAATAACGCTTGAGTCCATGGTCAAATACCGATTTCGGCTTCTAGAACGGAACGTGGAAGAAGCGTTATGTCACTCTTCATCTAACCGATTGAAATGCCTATCATAGCCGCCTTTAAGGAAGCGGATAGTAATTCTTGGCACGTGCTCCAGTAAAAGATTGACGGGTCTAATACAACGGTAAAGAGGAAACAGCGAAGTAGGCAGTTTTACTGAAAGCAGATCATCCAATGTAGGCTTAATACAAAGCTCGGTAAGTAAGCTGAACTTCTCTGTGAACTCTTCTTTTAAATTCAATACATACAGCCAATTTTTAAACTCCTTCCACTGCGAAGCAGTTGGTTTCGAGCGAAAACGACTTGTTATTTCCTCGGCCATGCTGCGCACTACCGCATCGCTGTGTATTTTCAGCAAAATCGGCTCTGGCAGCTTAGTACCAGGTAAAAAAGTAGACAAATGCAAACCTAATAACAACATCCTTTCGGCGCGCAACTGATTCGCCAAATTTAGTAACTTCTGCCAATTAATATCCGGAACAGCGTCCAGGAATTCGGCTACATCAGTGACCCAAGTTAGCGAACTCCATGCATGTTTACTGGCATGCGCGCAAAGCATTAACAAAGTCAACTCATTATTCAATGAAGTTATCTTTGCTCCTTGCAATTCCCACATCTTCAAGTTGTTCTGCAGGTCCTGGTTTGAGAGTGGAAAGTACTGATACGAAAGCACTTTCCAATGCAGATCAACATAGACATTCTTGTCTTCATTGTAAAAAGCATATTCGTGGCAAAAATCAAGCAGCTCCGCAGACTGAAAGAACCTCTCGTCGAACGTTCGACCGCGCCATTTACACGGTTTGTAGCCACGGGCTTTAAGAAGGATTTGCGCCGCGCCTACGAATTCTTGAGGAACAAGCAAATCAAGATCGCCTGCAGTGCGAAAGGATAATTCCTTATAAACGCATTCAGCGATAATCGGTCCTTTGAAAGGTAGGCACTGTATTTGGTGCGATTGGAACAACTCCACGAGAGAGCAGAGCTCTGCAGCCAAAGCTGAGTTACGGCCTGCGTTGTGAATGAATATTCGTGCCAACCAGCTTTGTTGCTCTGCAGGCACCATATGCCAACAAATGCGCTTAAGATGCCAATACACTAGCGGTAGTACGGCTTGATTTTCGGCCGCCTTGACAAAGACTTGCCAATCAATTTGCTCGGCGACCAAACGTTTTATGGACATTTCTGTCTCAGAGTCCAGCTGGCAACGACTCAGGCATCGCAACAGTTCAGCCTCTGGCAGCTGATTTGCCGCAGCAGACTCAAAAGAGCGTTGCCAAGACCCCCTCGAAGCAAGCGGGACGATAGTGCTCAAGATAAAAATCCATTTGACATAAGTTCGCTTACCAACTCGTTAATTTGAGTACGGAGGTTTTCGACGTCACTTACGGCGACAATCTTTGCGACTTGCTGAACCACATCCTCGGTGGAGGATTGTCCATCAAAGAACTCCCAAGCTAAAGCCCCCAGAGGCGGAAGCGAATAAGCCCAGTTGGTGGCTGGGCAGAACAGCGCCAGGTATCCATCGGGCAAAATAGTTGTCTTGACGTCGATTCTTCGATTCAAATTCATCTCATTTCTTCAGTCTTGTGTAGCCAGTACTTAACAGGCGGCAATAAAATTCGAGAAAGCTTGCCGGAACAATTCAAAACTGCGAGTATAGCTCAGCGTACTAATCTAATCCCATTCAGAAGTTTTCATGAGGATTTAAATGAATTCGACCGACAGTAGTAATACATCAGCTGAAGAATCTTGCACGGCTGGATTGACAAGAAAACAATTCATCAACCGAGTCGTGAACAAGGCGAGCATAGCCGGGGTGCTGATTGTGTCCGCTAGTCTCTTTGAAAAATATCAACCAGCCGCTGCGACCCCGCCTGGCTCTGTTGGTCCTCCTCCTGCGTAAAGCGGTTTCGAACAGAAAGAACATGCCTGCTAGCGTGGACAGTAGCGCTGATCAATTGTTCGAGTTGGGTTTGTTTCGGTTCAAACTGTCAAGCAGCGATCCTGAAGAACTACACCTGCTGCAGCAAGCGTTTCAGCCAATATTGCAAGCACCATCAGTAAGCTACGATCAAATCATCAATACGGATGATTGTCGAGGGCTGATACCACCCGTGCATCCGATAGAAGCAGTGATAGCAAGAGCATTTCGCTTCCACGATGGTTCGCTTTACGTTGAAGGTTGCGTTTTCGTCACGCCGCAAAACAAAAGAATCTTGTTGATGGGTCTGTCACAAGCTGGCAAGACAACGTTAACAACTGCAGCAGCTATTGTACTCAAGTGGAAAATCGTCACTGAAGATATAGTGTTTGTGGACAGTCGCACGCATGAAGTTATTCCATTTGTTCGCCCACTATCGCTTAGACCAGGAGCCAGCCAACTGATTTTGGAAGCGGGCGCAACATTGCCACCACTTAAAGAAAATCGATGGCTAATCGACCACGAGCTCTTCTCAAATCAACCGGTGACGGCCAAATTTGATTATTGTGTTCTGCTCGAACGAGACGAGACAAATTTGACTGATTTTTCAAACGTGCCGAATACAAAACTATTGAGGATGATTCTGCCAATGTCTAATGCCTTGCATATCGACGATGGACCAAACTTACTCAACCAATGCCTCGGGCAAAGTCAATGTTTCATCATGAGGAACGGAAATGTCAAAGACCGTCTGAATTTTCTGTCACAGATCGCAGACTCAAACGAGTTGACGGTATCACATCTGGTACCGGATTTCTAAATGAAAATACAATCAAGCCCCTCTTCCGCTTCAACCACCGGACTAAAAGGGGCTTGCTCCCGAGTCTTCGCCCTCAAAGGTCTGCTTTCGAAAATTGCGCGAAAGCTAATTCCATCCTCTATTCAGGATATTTTTTCCAAGTGTAAATTCGTTAGAGGAACAGAACTGTTCTCTAAAAATCCGATTCAAGCCATTTTAAAATTGGCACGGTGGCTTGTTCTCCATTGGATGAACCGCGAGATATCGTTTGCAACTCCTGATGGAACTCATTTCATCTCAATGGCTCGAAACTTTAGCTCTTTTTGCGTTTACTTTGCTGATTACCGTGACCCGCCCATCCAGTTGTTTTTGCGTCACCATCTCCACAAAGGTTCTGTATTTGTCGATGCAGGAGCAAACATCGGCACTTATACAATTCGCGCAGCACAGCTGGTAGGTTCTGAAGGAAAGGTGATTGCTGTGGAAGCCCACCCTCACATCTACGGATACTTGCAAAAAAACATAGCGCTTCAGGGATTGAAGAATGTGATACCACTCAATATCGCATTGGATGCTCAAGATGGCACGGCAGAGATGTCGTACAATTCATCAAATGCCGGTATGACACATGTTGCTGTGCATGGAGAAAAAGCAATAAGTGTACCTTCCGAAGCTCTTGATGGAATTTTGACTAAGCTTGGTGTCCAGCAAGTTGATTACTTGAAGATTGATGTCGAAGGTTTCGAATTTCCGGTTCTTCAAGGAGCGAAAAAAATAATTGCGAATAGTCCCGACATTGTTATTCAAACCGAACTAGACAACACTCACGCACAACGATACGGACGCTCCGTCAAAGAAGTCATCGATCTACTTTGCGCCTGGGGACTTACTCCTCATTTAATCGATAACAACGGCAATGCCAATGTGCTACTTAAATCCGAGATAGAAGTACCATCCGATCTGCTCTGGTGGCGGGAAATTGATGGAGCGACGTCGTGACGAGACACTAAACTTAGTTCGTGCATCACATAATTACCCGGAATCAAGGCACTTCTGACCACAAACATGTAATATTCTCTGACTACATTCTGGGTTTACAACCTTTGTCCAATCCCTTCGTTTCAGTAATCATTCCGGTATTCAACGACGCAAACAGATTGCTTCGTTGCTTGATGGCACTCAATGAGCAGACCTACCCGAAGGAATCGTTCGAGGTAATTGTCATCGACAATGGAAGCGATGATCACATTGATCAATTGGTATCCGAATTTTCCTTCGTCAAGATGACGTCGGAGTCAAGCCAGAGTCAGTTCGCTGCGAGAAATAAGGGATTGTCGATTGCTTGCGGCGAAATCGTTGCATTTACCGATTCTGACTGTTTGCCTGCCGCTAATTGGATTGAGCAGGGCGTGAAAAGTCTGGCAGGCGCGACAGATAGAGTTGTCGCCGGCAAGATAACCATTTACCCCAGAGATCCGAACCATCCGACATCTGTCGAACTCTACGACATGATTACTGGATTAGCGCAGCAGACTTACGTCGAGAAGCTACACTTCGGAGCAACTGCAAATCTATTTGCTTTTCGACAGCAATTTGACAAAGCCGGCTTTTTCGACGCACAGACAAAGTCGAGCGGAGACCTTGAATGGGGGCAGAGAGCATACTCACTTGGTTGTGATTTGATCTATGCTGATGACGTTGAGGTCAGGCATCCGGCTCGGCGCTCATTCACGGATCTGCACAATAAGGTCACGCGCACTATCGGTGGTGTACACAGCCTGGCTAAAAGACGTCGCAGCACCTTCAGTCATCCCCTTGAGAGAAGCCTTCTTTCCGATCTGGTGCCTCCCGTAAACTATTGCATCCATATCCTGCGAGATTATCGCCTGCAAACGTTGACGGAAAAGGTCCAGATAGTTCTTGTGGCGTTTTTCGTCAGATATGCTGAAGCATCTGAGCGGTTGCGACTACAGCTCGGTGGAGTCGAGCGCCGGCGCTAATCTGCACCAACTTACGAGATGCTGTTGACGTAATCTAATCCTCAAGCATTGGAAAATTTCCATCGCGCTTAAAAGACAGATGAAGCAATACTTCTGGCAGGGCACTATGCGCCTGTTCAGTTTCGGTAAACGCCGGACGCATTGAAACTTTTTGTCGATAGAAGGTTACCTCTGCGCTTTGCTTTAACACTGGTGCTTGTTTCAAGAGGCAATACCATAGTGACGTTAAAGCCTCATTCCTCAACTTCGGATCATCTATGGATAACAACCGAGTAGTGTGAGAAAAGCGACGACACTGATAAAGCCTCTGCATCTCTCTATCAAGGTCTAAGGGAATTGGGCGTCCGCTTGCATCAAGAACTGTCATTAACAGCGCCTGTCGCTCAATCGGAGGCATGGAGGAAAAGGTTGGATAACAAGACAGAGGCCAGAATCGCTCATTGTCTTTCACACCTAATGTCACATTAACCAGCACCAGCGAAATACACGTGATCAGTAACAGCCAATTGGCTCGCAGATCTCTGGCTGTAATGCGGACAGTGACTGACTTTGGCTCAGTGTCACGCAGGAGCCCGTTAGCCGAAGCGCCAGGAAACCAATGCAGCTTTGCCAGGATCGCCGACCAATCGAAAAACACAACGTAACATGCCTGTAGAGCCCAAAATGAGATGCCCATGAATATAAACGTCGCACAATGAAAGATCACGCCCATAAACACTGCGAACATCCTTGTTCGACGAAACAGGATGAGAAAGATGAAGGATAGCTCGAACAAAATCGTGAACAATCCACTCAGTTTGCATAAATCCTGATACTGGTCAATGCGAATCAGAGGACCCAGACTGGGGTCGCCAACGATCGATCTTGAGTAAATGAATAGGGCTACATAGTTGCCGAACACCCAATCGGATCCGCAGCGCCACAGCTTCCAAAATCCAGGGAAAAAGTAGATTATGCCAAACAGAAGCCAGGTAACTCGCAGAGGCAGTCCATAGCACCAAGATGAGCGTGGTGGGCTATGCCTGTCAGTTTTGCCTTTTACTCGCGATAGAAGAGAATCGACCGAAAGCACATCAGCACAGCGACTGCTCGCCAAAATCGCCCCAAACCAGAAGAGGTGATCGCAAAAATGATCGGTTATGCCGAAGCACTCAGGCACGATAAGAACATAGAATCCAGTAAGCAAAGCCAGCCATGAAAAGAACGGAGTCATGAATCCGAGAGCTGCAGACAGACAGGATATGCGGCACAGCAAGCAGCCTATTAGAACGGAAGAAGCATTGATGGGTACACGATCGAAAATCCAAGCCAAGCTTGCCGGCTTATCCCACATGGGCTGTGGCAAATTGGCGCACCAGACAAGGCGGTCGACGTCAACGGACAAAAAGAACGTAGAGAAGACAACCATTCGGAAAACGGCGAGGTTGATCGCCGGTGTCTCGGCCAGCAGGAACCTGCTCAAGAAAGACGTAATCTAATCCTCCAGCATCCATTCGAACCGGGTGTTGCGCAGACTTTCGGCAAAATCCTCAAAATTTCGGATCAGCTCTCTCAGCGGATATGGGTTCGTTTTGCTGTACCGAATGGCGACGTCTTTCGGTGTGATCGCCAGGAAATCACAGGCCATACGATATGCCACACGTGGATCAGCTTCAATGTGATCTTCGTAGCTCAGTTCAAGCACTTTTCGGCCCTGCAGGAGCGTGGCTAATTCGTTAAAATCGTTGTCGAATTTCTCCAGGCGTTCTAAAAGCGGAGTTGTGTTCCCGTCTACTCGAATTGCCAGCGGATCAACCGAGATTTGCGTGAGCAGTTGCTTGCTGCGAGTTGGCTGATGGTATCGCCCAGTTTGCAGAGCAATTGCACTGGAGACGATCTTGCGCAAGAAATTCTTTCTTTTCAAGACGATAAATCGATCGAAGCCGAGGTCGCTCAGTTGTTGAACAAACTCGTTCAATCTGATGGAATTGTTGAATAGATGATAGAACTTCACCTCACATCCATACGTGAGTCCTGACGCACGTGCAGCTTGAGACTCGATGAATTTGTACGGAAGATCGGGGTAATACTTGGATGTCCGCCATCTGCTACTTACTAAATCCACAGGTGGGGAATCTTCTGGGCCTAATGGAGTCGATTCATAAAACACTTCACCATCCCAGTACACGCTGAAATGATCGTTCAGCATGTCAGACAACACAGTACTTCCACTGCGTCCAATGTGAAACATGACGACCTTCGATCCGGGACAGCGGTTCAAACGATAGAACGTTCGCGCAGCCAACTTTGATAAAGCATTTACAGTTTTCACAATCGTCACCTGCAGATGCTAGTTAGATCTTGCACTTCCTGTGGTGCTATTCCATGCTGCTGTTGTGCATCCGCGAACTACCGCACTAACTTTGACGACCTAAGGTTACAGTCGACGGGCAAATTTCCAGAATTTCACGAGATTGTTCCATCTTAGCCAGCACTAGTGTTCCCGGTGTTCCGTCTTGCGTATACTCAAGGGTTCGGAAACTGCGTTTGGACGATGCAATTTTGCTATTGATCAATTGCGCAAAAAAACCACTAGCATTGGCGACCTGCGATAAGAAGATAAGGCTCGCAAGCGACATTGGCTGATCTGATTTGACCGTAAACGGACTGAGCAGCAGACTTGTATAGAACGAGAACGGCTCAACCTGTATTGATCCGTGATTGGCTTTGGCACGCAACGTGTGGAAGGTGTGTGCGCCCTTGCCATAGTTATAGTGCTGGCGCCAGAAAGTGTAGGCTGACAAATGATGAGCATGCAACACCAGAGCCTCTGGTGCATAGCAAAACTTCTTTCCTGCAGCTTGCCAACGATGACAAAATTCTCTGTCTTCGGAAGCGTTACTGGAAAATTCTACGGAAAATCCGCCTATTTCTTTAAAAGAATCAGCATAGCAAGCCATGTTGTTCGTCGTAAAGAATCTCATTTCAGTGTGGTGCAGTGCGTAGTAATCGTAGATAAAATCGACAAGCAACTGACTTGCTTTCGAATATCGATTAACAGCTAACTGATTCTCAGTTCTGCCGCCGACAATGCTCTCATGATCATTGTTTAGTGCTTTAACCAATGCGGCAATCCACCCAGGTTGCGGCGAACAGTCATCATCGGTGAAGGCGATGATTTCGCCAGACGAACAGGCGACACCAACATTACGTGCAGTCGCTGGTCCTTTGTTCTCCTGACGAACCAAACTAAGCTCAAAAATTTTGCGAAAAGGTGCAGTTACTGAACTGAGGTCTTGTTCACTGCCATCATCAACGACAACAATTTCAGTACGAGTTCGATCGAAATCAAGTTCAGCTAGTGCATGCAAACACTGTTGAAGTTGCTTTGGGCGAGAATAGGTCGGGATTATTATGGAGACCAGTGGTTGCATAGAGAGAGAAGATTCACCTGGTAAGGTCTTGAGATCATGCAAAATGCTAATCGCAACATACACGATTTGACACTTGTTTTCCTGAACAAGCGTAAACATGTTTCATATAAAGAGTTAAGCCGATCAAAATTACTTACACGGATCTGGGAGTATGCTTCTAACTGACAACACGTGTGGATTGATTAGATGCGACTAATCTCGAGCACGAGTATCACAAAGCACTATCGAAAGTGTCGGATCAATCTGGTGCCATTACATGCCCGCGACGGATCGAATACAAGATAAAGTCTCAAACGAGTCGCACTTTAGGGTCGACCATTTGCAAACAGATATTCGCCGCCGGTCGATAAATGGCGGAACGCAGACTTTAATTGCACAAGCGGCAAAAGTTATCGTGCAAATGGCATCAATGG
>PLZS01000186.1 GCA_003153555.1 Candidatus Melainabacteria bacterium
ATGATGCCGACCATGAAGCATATAGCAACTCGGATGCTCGTTGAGGTGGCTAATGTGACGCAAATGGCTTTGGCGGAAGCCTACATCAATGGAGTGGAGGTTCCCGATTGGCTGCTGCGATCGTTTTTCGATACCTGCATGCCGACTATTTTTAAGTATTTTCCCGCGCTCCTTACCAATCTCGAGCAATCCCAGATGCACATGATTGACGACATGATTGAAAAACTCGACATCCCGGATGGCGACAACATCCTGGATTTTGGCTGTGGTTGGGGTTGTGTGCTAACAAGGATCTCAGAACCGTTGAACGCTGGTATCTCAATGGCACGAACTATTCCAAAACACTGACCCGATGGCTGGCAAACTTTGACGATAGCTATACGGATGTCGAAGATCTGGACTACGGCATTGATTTCGCGAAGTTCCGCCGCATTGGCGGTTTTACCTAATTTGGTTTATCTCCAACTTTGAAAGTTGTGACGGTGAGATCAATGGCAATGGGCAGTTTCTTATGGTTCACGCGTAATCGTCGATGAGTCGAATTGGACGATATCATTTCGATGCGATTGTTGCCTTTGTCCCGTTGCATGCGGCGTGTTTGCTGTTGCTATGGACGCCGCAACTGGCATGCTCGACGACACCTTAGCGTAATTTCGTTCCGTTGCACCTTACACCCCTATTTCCCTCTGGCTGTATATGCGCTATGGCCTCTAAAGTAAGGGCGCGCTCTTTTTCGTTGACAATGATCATCGAACTCCTGCAACGCCAAAAGTTCGTTGACCTGTTTTTCGCAAGCCGGAGTCCGAGGGTTCAATTCCCCTAGCGCAAGGAATTCTCGCCCACGATGGATTCCTGTCTGGATAAGAGCATCATATCTGGTGGCACAATTCGGATGAATTTGTGATTCGCTGAAGTTCGTAAAACTTGCTGAAGCTTTTCCTAAATCATAGCCCCAACATAGCCCCAACATATGACGAATTTTGGAAAGTCTTGCGCGGTAAGAGACTCGAACTCCTAACCCCCTCGGTGTAAATGAGAGCCGCCCAGAATTAACCGCAACCGATGAGAGCCTACGAGAGCCGCCAATACAGTGAGTTTCAAATGCTGTATGATTAATGAGGCGAAACGAAATCCAACGAGAATGAACATCAAAAGTAAGGGCAAAGTAAGGGCATGACGAAGCAAAGTGCTCCAGCAAACAAGCCACGTAGGCCGCGCACCCACCGAGAAGCCGTAAAGCTGACGAAGGATTCAATATCGAGACTCAATTGCCCTGAAGGATTCAAGCAAGTCTTATATCCTACTAAGCAACGCGGTCTGTATGTGCGGGCTGCGCGCGGTGGCACACTGACCTGGGTATTCTATAGAAAATTTACAACGACCGAACGCAAAGTTGTGGTACGGGAAATCACATTGGGTCGATTTCCAGAAGCCTCCATCGAGCAGGCGCGACTTCGGGCAGAGGAACTCAACGGCACGGTCGGTCGAGGCGAAGATCCGGTGACACAGAAAGCTGCCGAGAAACAGCGTGGCATCACCTACGGCGAATTGTTCGGAATGTACATCGACCAATATGCCAAACACCATACTAAGCGCTGGCAAGACGCCATCGATAACCACACAAGACATTTCGCTCGTTTTGATCATGCAGTGGTATCAGCTATTTCCAGGCGAGACGTGCAGAGTTGGATAACCGATCTGGGAAAAACGAGTGGCAAGCATGCGGCAAACCGCAACTACGACACGATGCGGGCAGTATTCGCATGGGCAATTAAGAAGGAGATATACAACGGGCCTAACCCATGTGTTGGTGTGGATCGATTTAAGACGAAGTCACGAGATAGGTTCTTATTGCCAGGCGACGAATTCGCAAGGTTTGAAAAGGCTCTCAATGAAGAGCCGGACAAAACAATTCGAGATTTCTTCTGGATGTCACTCTACACTGGTGCTCGCCGAGCGAACGTACTCGCCATGCGGTGGGATCAAATCAATGCGGAGCTATTCAGCTGGTACATCCCTGACACCAAAAATGGTGATTCTCAAACGATTCCCCTGACAGATGACGCGCTATCGATACTACAGCGACGCAAAGACAATGGAAGCGAATGGGTATTTCCCTCGCCTCGAAAAGGTCTCACCCGGCACCTTGAGCGCCCTAAATCGGCATGGGCGCGACTCCTCAAACGGGCAAGCATCGCAAACTTGCGCATTCACGACTTACGCCGAACTTGTGGCAGTTACATGGCGATGCAAGGAGTGAGCACCACAATAATAGGTAAAGCCCTTGGGCACAAATCGACTCAGGCAACAGCAGTATATGCAAGACTGACTCAGGGACCGGTTAGACTGGCTTTACAAAATGCATTTGCAGCACTCGCAGATCCAAGTAAACTACAGTAGACTCCCATCGGAGTGCAAAGTGGCGTTAGCGAGCACTAGCATGGCTTCTCTTGCTTCTTCTTTTTCTTTTCAGTTCGGCAGGATTCTTTGCGGCAAACCTTTGCCCGCTTATCCATCTCGCTGATGTCTTTTCCGCAAATGTCGCACCATCGAATTTCAAGATGGGAGTTGCTAATTAGTTGGGCAAACGCCATCGCTATTGCGTGCCAGGGGCACCGTATTTGGTATTGCGGTCTGGGCGGTGTTCCTTTCTCGGTCTGAACAAGTGCAGGATTAATTCCCCTGAGCATTATATTTACCGCCCTAATTAGATAACCTTCTGTGAGCCACAGTAGCTCACTGTTAGTCAGTTCCAGGTGATTCAATCGAGGACTGGCAATAGGTTCAATTTCTTCCCACATAAAGGAAGGGTCGCAAAACCAGGCAAGTGTGGTGTCCCGAAAATAAATCTGTGGTAAGCACTGCGCTCTAGCACTTGTCAGAACGGCGCTGCTATCGCTTCCTAGGTTGCGTAGATATGGCATCCGTTTTTCCTTTTCCTGTTTCTTGAGCAAAGCAATGACTCGCATTTTCGCGTGATTGTCCACCACTTCCTGATCTCGATCGTTTAGAGCTGCTACTCCATCAGGCTCGTTGGGCTTTCGTTCCTTGATTGTCACAAGCCGGGCAAGCTCCTTATCGCTGCCATCCTTGGCTTTCGTCCAAGCTTCATAAAGATCGAAAAGCCCTCTTAAGGTCTGGGCTGCCTCAACCATTGGTAGAAAAAGTTCAATCGGATTAGCAATTGAGCCGGAGGAAAAGTCTACAGAAACTAAACGTCCAGGAAATCCATTCTGGCTATACCATTTCTCCGCATTCTCTATTTCCTGTTCACCCCACGAGCTGCCCGAGCGCCTAGCGATACGCAAATAACTTCGCATCAATCTGCGCTGTTCTCGGGGATCAAGCCAGCTGGGTTGGACGGGTTGGTCTGTATAAAGAAGCAAACTAGAGCGTGATTCTTCCTCGATGATTTCCTTCATCGTCCGAACATCTTTGTGCTGTGGACTTTTCCGCATTTTCCGAACCACATCCTCCCCACAAGCATCTCTTCCCAGGTCAGCGATTCGGTTTTATTGTATCCCATACGACTCGAAGCGCCCTCATGGAGCGCAACCATGTCACACAGTTTCAAAACATGAGGAGCCGGCTCATATGAATAGCAAGATAGAAAACGACAAACTACTGACGCCTCAGGAAACCTGCCAGATGCTCGGACTCACAAATCGGGATACTCTGAGTGTGTGGCGGTCTACTCAACGCTACAATTTGCCATTTGTCAAAATTGGCAGAGTTGTCCGATATAAACAATCAGATGTTATTGCCTTTGTCCGTGCTCATACCCACGGTCGGGAAAAGTCGCACGATTGCTGATACCTCTCAGTAGATAACGAGGCAGCAATCTCTAGGCGCAATGCCCACAGAAGTCAGCTCGGGACGTTCGCCGAACATCTTCGAGCGCTCCAAAATCCGTTCGCGTGATCACCGTCGATTGCGTGGATTGGATTCGCGCAACCGTAAGGGATCTATGAGTAGTCCAATCGATGAATCCATAACCGCCGATGGTGCCAGTACTGGTTTCGAGCCCTATCCCAGCCACCTCTACTTGTCATTACATGCTGATTCTAACCATCTCTCTAACACTCCCCGTAAACAGAGGAAGGGTCGTTGGTTTAGCCGTCCCACGATCCAGAAGTTACGTGATGCTGCTGCCTGTTTAGAAAATCGCTTTGGTAAGCAGAACATCTTTTTCATCGTACTCACATTCCCGGGTTCAACCGAAGTTGCGCTGAACGCATTCAGAAAGAATCGCGCATACGCAACGAGTCTTGTTCGCAAATTCCTGCACGAACACCTCGGTCCCGATCCATACTTTTATCTGCTGTGGGAGCCACAGAACCGATTAGCTCCCCACTTGAATGTGGTTGTCTATATACCAGAACAATGTCGTGCTGCATTCTCCCACATAGAAATCCAAAATCACTGGTTCAATATTCTGCATAAGATTGGTAAACGAGCTGGCGTCGATATTTTTGCGCGAGCTGGCGGTGGCACATGGGCAACTTGCAAAGAGTTTGTCCGCGTGTATATCGAACCAGTAGCTCATACGCTGCGAAATTACTTCACGAAGAAAGAAAAAAAGATGCTGGGGCTGAGTCCAATTGGGAGGGTACTCGTGAGCCCTGCACTGAAAGAACTGATCAACAGCAAAAGCCTACGTGAGGTGTTCGAGGTTGGCTCAGTGTACGACGCCGACCAATATATTGATATCGCCGCTGGCTTGTGTAGTGGCATTAATTTTAGTCCCCACATCAGCGGCTATTCACACCGACAAATTGGTCAGACGGCTCATATTCCATGGGAGGCTCTTGATGGTGCTCGTCAGTCCCTGTCCGAAATGGCGAGCTGGTTTTTCCGTCCTGATTCGCAGACAGCCGAAATGCAGACAGCCCGAAGGCGGACAAAGAGTAAACGCGTCGTCCGGGTCGCGTTTACTCTTTTCGCTGACGGCTATTGCCGCCTATACTGGTTCTATCAGCGCGATCGACGCAAGTTCAAAGTAATATCTGACGAAACTAATCAGCCTCCGCTGCTCGACCAGAAGCCAATCGCGACACGACAGGCGCCCAGACCAGAGCAGTTCAGTACATATCAACCGCCGCGTGTCTCTGGAGCCGTCAGTTCGCAAGTCCTGAATTGCGAAGGGCGGCGCGCGAAGCTCTTCATTCCTGGGAACCAACAGCACAACTATTTCGTTGGGAAGTTCTTCTTCCTGAACGGAGTCGCCGATCAGTCGCAAATCGACTATGCGATCATTTGTCTTGGCCTATATTTTTGGTACGGCGATGCAGAGAATAGTGTTCCAGCGCTCGAAGCAGACAATCATGCACGGGGGAGTTTGATCTGGGAAGTGCTTCAGTGTTCCGGCGTCATTGATGCAGCGAACGAGCATCGGATTCGGCGGCAAATTGAAGCTTGCTGTTCATGGAGAGATAAGGAGTCCCAGCGCAGGCGGCAGCAAGCTGGGAATTTGAAACGCCACATTAAGGCCAGGGCAAAAATTCTTGCAGCCTACTCTGATTATGTCGACCGATATGGTCACGAGCCCTCCAACAACTGGCTGGTAAAAACCGCGCGCTCCGATTTGCGCACAATCAAGGCGGCGTTGGCAGTTGTTACGAGTGGTCGCGTTGATCGAGGGGGACGGCCGGCGGAAACAGCGGGCAGAATAGCCAGCACCCTGATCTGCGCGCAGGCGAACGCTCCGACCAGTCGTACTATTTTGTAGTGATGAACACCAACCGCAATCGACAATCCCAGCGCTGACTTTCGGATTGCGAATGGCAGACGCCGCCGCCGGTGGTGCCGCGATGAGAAACGCGCGATGGTGGATGAAGCGGCGAAGCCAAGGTTCGAGTTTCTCCGCTGTTGCAACCAAAACTCGCTGACTCCAAGTCAGCTCTCACTTGGCGCAAAGAGCTAGAGTGCGGACTCGCCGACAGACGCCGACCGATCCATGCCCTCGGAGTGAGTGCGCGTTGGTTTTGGTTTGGCTCGCTAAATTGGCGACAGACCTCCAGGAGCGCATCGTTGAAAAGCTGAAGTCGGAACTCAGACAGGGCGCCATGTCCCCGTAATACTCGGACTCCTGCGCGTCATCAAGCTCGCGAATGCGGTTTGTCGCCGCTGTTGCGTTTTCGCTGATTGCAGTCGCCGCTGATTGCGTTTGCCGCTGATCGCACAGCCCTCGGAAATGAGTGGACGGGGAGGGGGCAGTCGGATAGGAACCGTTCGACCCAGCGGTCGTGGGACGCAACCAAGTCGCAAGTTGGGTGCGAATCAGACGACTAGTAGTTCAACCGACTTATCATGTAAGCAGTTTCAGCAAGGGGCACGCGATGAAGAAAGCAGCTAGGCGGTGGACCGACGACGAGAAGCTCGCGATGATTCGGGACGCTGAAAGCCCGGGGAACAGTGTTTCAGCTATCGCGCGCGCGCATGGGGTATCAACTGCACAGTTGTTCGATTGGCGGAAGCGGCTTCGCGAAGGCGGCTGCGGTAAGCGTTCGAGCGGCGCGGAGGAGAGTCCCGCCAAGGCCCTGCGCACCATGGAGGCAATTGAGGAACTTCACGCCACAGTTGTCGACCAGTTGACGTCAGCGATTAAAAAGCGCGCGATCAACCCTTACAATGCGGCAACTGCGCTCGCCGGTATCGTAACAAGTTTCTGCAGGCTGGCGGAAGCGAAACCGGCCGTGCTGGCGCAACTCGAACAAGCCCGCCGGCTACGGCGCGAGCTTGAGGAGAAGGAGGAGCTGACGGTAACGCCTCAGGAGAGCAAGCTCGCGGAACGAGTCTGTATCGAATTGATCCGAGAGCGCTTGAATCTGACAGCGCCCTAGTGCCACGGAACAGAGGATACGCAAAGCAACGAGTTTGCTCGCCTGCGCCTCTCGTCATAGGATGCGCGTTTGAGCGATCCTTGACGTGCCGGCAAACTATGCATAAGATCGATTGCTTCGTAGGTCCTAGAGTCAGAGGGCTCACTGCAAGGCCAATGTTTTGGTCGGCGATCATTTGAGTTGCGGTATTGAAAGTGCGGTAGCGCTGGCGTTGCGCTGGGATGCATGTCGCTCTTGGCCAGCCGAGGCGCTGTCTGATTGTTGCCGCGTCGATCATGGACGCACCGCATCTTCATGTGTGGTGATGTTCGTTACTCGCTACGACGAGAAGCTCGCGATGATTCGGGACGCTGAAAGCCCGGGGAACAGTGTTTAAGCCATCGCGCCGCGCCTCTCGTAGATCAACGAGGCAGGTCGCGTCCAGGTCGTTGCCGGTCTGATTGATCACCTGGTGCTTTGTTTACTCCCCCAAAGACTGACACCGTCTGGCACCGTCTTCACTTATTCGACTTCAGGCGGCTTCCGACAGGCCGTGCCGCAAAGTTACAGCAAGGCAAGGGAGTGGTATCAAAACGCGCCTGCTTGATTGCACTCTTTTATCGAGATTTGATTCCAAAAAAAGTACAGCGCGCTCATGAAGGAGCTTGATAGCATCGGCATATTTCTGCATGCCCGAGTTCCCTCCTGAAACCCCCTTTCCTTCAGCCTTCCTTAGAGTGCTGCCCGCTTGCTTCAGATTTCAATTTCTGAAGCAACCTTGTTTGATGTTGTAAAAGGTCGACTATTGCCTCCAGCTTGTTGCAAATAAAAACTCCAATACAACCGCCGAAGATGAATATCAGCACTAATGTGGACAGGATTAATTCAAGATTTCCCATCTTATTGCCCTCCTTTGTTAACCACCGGTGGTGGCACTGGTGCTAAAAGCACCTTCTTTTACCTCTTTCAACTCCTTATCAGTTGCCTCGACTAGCGCGGCTCTGGCTTTCGCACGCATCTTAGCTTGCTCCCGATCTCTTGCTTGGCATGCCACTGGACATAGCAGGTCGTCCTTCGCTGCTATTGTGCGGTTAGCCCATCGTGTCGATACAGGACTGTACCATCGGTTTTCACGAGTACCGTCGTAGCGGGATGTGACCCGACATGCCACACAGCGGTGCCTTCGTTGGTGTCAGTACACCGACCGTATTTCGCCGTTATGTTGCCAGTGCTGAGAATGTTGGCATAGTGGGACTCCATCTTATTCCCTATTGAGACGAGTCGTTTTCCGTTACTCGTCGTTTTGAAGAAGAATATCGGATTTCGGATCTCATTAAAAAATGAAGGTATGGGACCAATGTATTGGAATGCTGCTATACCAGCGGGCATGTTTTCGAGTGGAACGAAGTTGTTCATCATTTTGTTCTGTTGAATAATCGACCAAAATTGCTCCAAAGTAATACCTAGTTGAAAACCAAAATAAAGCGCCCCGTTATAATGCTCATTCTGTCCCTTCCATTCAAAGTATTTCGGGGATTCGGTTGGTCCGAACTCCTGGATGGGCAAATGTGATGGTGCGGGTGGATTCTGTCCATTGCTGCTCGCGCCAGAATTGGCTTGTCCAGACATGACTGCCAGGTTTTTCCGAGCTTCATCGATCCCATTGTCGGCCGCCTTTTGATACCACTCTCTTGCTTTGCTGAGATTTCTGGGCACACCACGACCATAGAAATACAAACTTCCAAGATTATTCTCTGAGTCAGCAAATCCCTGCTCTGCAGCCTTCTGATACCATTCCGCTGCCTTGCTGTAATCCTGTGGAACCCCTTCTCCATGAGCGTACATCACTCCGAGATTATGCTCGGCACTTGGGAATCCAGCACTAGCAGCCTTCTGGCACCACACCGCTGCCTTGCCGTAGTCCACTGGAACTCCATTTCCTTGCAAGTACATCATAGCGATGGCATTTTGGGCCTCCGTGCACCCACCATCGGAGGCTTTCTTGAACCAATCCATTGTCATGCCGTAATCTTGTGGCACTCCCTTGCCCTTTTGGTACAATCTGCCGATTGCATATTTAGCGAAAGCATTTCCGTTATTTGAAGCCTTTTGATACCATTCCATCGCCTTGCTGTAGTCTAAAGACACGCCCTCACCGTTCGCGTACATCAAGCCGAGATGACACTGAGCATCCGCATCTCCCTGCTCCGCTGCCTTCTGGAGCAACTCAACTTGCTTGGGAGTGTTCTCCCATGCTGCGCTATTTGCTTGAGGACGGGGAAATTGAGCGTCAGCCAACCCACTGACTTGACCCAGAGAAAACAGCAGGGCACTAAGAAACAGACTGGCAGCTAGTTTTTTCATAATCACATCTTTGTGCTGGCGAGAGGAACGTGATTCCATTGTCAATGCGCCAGCGCATAGAGCCGTGATCTGTTTTGATATACACAAATGTTCACGGCGTCGGGTCGCCGGCACGACTCGCCCACTGCATTGTTCGACTGATCTTGCCGACTGAGTCAAAGTCGGATCGTCTGCCAGTATGGGTCCTTGTTCGAGTTGCTGTGCGGCCTTTCGATGTTTCCCGATGTTCCCTATCACAGCGATTCAGATGCCATAAGTGCTGCCCTCCTCACCCTCTTTTCCAATGCTTCGATCTTTTCATTGAGAGGCGACTCCTGACCATTCGCGAAAGTTCCAGGAGCCGAATTTCAGATTGTCATCCGAGGACGGAACCTTTGCCATCTCAGGCGCGTCACCAGCGGCCGAGAAATCTTCCTTGCGCACTTTTTGCACTTGGCTTTAGGCACCCGCAGCGCTCTATAGTTTCGAGAGCTGACTGCATGAATGCGATACCGAATATGGTATCAATCTCACTAGAAAAATAGTAAATTGGTGGAAAACTTAATCAGACACGGGGAAGGCCGAAGCATATCAAAACAAATCACTTCGCTTTGTGCTGTCCTGGTCGTTCCGTAGCAGGAGTGGCTAGCTTCAGTTTCTGTGCTGGTGGTGACGGTTTTGGTGGTTTCGCGCCTCCAGGTAAACCGCGCTTTTTGCTTTCATCATAGGCGAATTTATTTTGGAAGAACAGAAACAGATCGACGATCAGACGGCATCTTATATCCAACGGCGGGTATTTCACGGTTGGATCGCATTGCTCGAATCCCTGCAGACGCTGGTCGCCAGACAATAGCGCTTTTGTTGTGACTAAGCCTTTCTCTACAATGTGAATGACCTTGCACATCCTAGTTGCCTATAAACCGGAACGCGCACTTGACAGCAGTTATCAAAAATGATAACTTGAGTTATCAGATTCGATAACTCTTATAAAGGGGCATCCAGAATGGTTTCCGAAAGATACATACGATACATGGCGCTTATTGGCGAGTTTCCACTGGTTCGAATTCAAGATAGTGCGACTGAGAAAAAAGCCAGGACGATTGCTGAGCGCCTGGAACGACAGAACGTCCAGTCTCGGCTATCCGTGGATGAATTTGAGTATCTCGCAGTACTGAAGGACTTGATCAATGCATGCGACCCCCAGCCGAAGGTTCGTTTTTTTGAGACAGATCCACGGCAGGCGTTATTGCGCCTCATGAAAGAACATTCTGTTAGCCAGAGTCAACTGATCGAGATCGCCCAGGACTACAAGTCCAATGTTTCGGCGTTCCTTAGTGGCAAGCGCAACATCAGCAGAAGCGTTGCTGAGCGCCTTGCTGAATATTTCAATGTTTCACCCGATCTGTTTGTTCCCAAAATGGCTATGTCGACGAGAGCGAGGATTTATTGTGATGGTGGCATATTTGGTGGCTTGTTCGCTACCAAGCTTGTTGTCGACAAACTGAATCCTAAATTAAAGAGCGGCAGTTATGAGCTTGAGCCGTATTCGTACAAACGGCCATTTCCACCTTACTTTCCAGTCTATATCTGGCTGCCGAAGCAGAACCCTGATGAGGCAGACAGGCTTGATGAATTGAGGGAAGAGATCAAGCGGACATACGCTGAACTCACCGAATACGCATATGCCTATCGTCCAAACAGTCTTGAGGAACGACAGGAGGAGTGCGCCAAACTGATTGAGCGCATTGATCAATTGAAAATGGCTCGTCCGCTGCCTACAGAATGCGAGACGACTTCGTCACACCCATGTCTCTAACAGCTTTGGGCGCGTGAGTCGAAATCGGTGCGAAGCTCAGCGATGGTGGCGCTTAAAAAACCGAGCCGACGTTAATGAGTTCTGTGCATTCAATTCCTCGAACAGCCCTCCTCCGAGCTGATTGCTCTGAGAAATGTAATCGATGGCAACAGGTAATCTTGGATGAACAGTCCCTTATACACATCATTGGGAGCCTTCAGACAGAGGAGTACAGTATCAACACGAAGTGGAAGCATGTCCTCTTTCAGATGGTCCTGGTGCGGTTCGGTCAGACCCTTGCAAGGACTGTTATACCTTTGCAAAAGCAAGACCGTACTCAAACAGTTCTAGAGTAGAGCTGTTATTGAATGTTTATTATGGTCAGCCCTTGCCGCCGGGCACACATTGACTTGGACAATCGGCTGGCGATTTGAAGCGCCGTGGCAAGCCGATTCAAATCGGTGTGTCCGCAAAAGGTAATGTTTTCGCGGTGCACTTGTAAGGAGTCGAGAAGATGAACTCTCGGCACCATACAAGCGCACAAAACGGGGACACCTTTCGTGATACATCGACTGAGACAACACAGGACTATCGCCATTGCCAGTTCAACGACCAAACGTGCAAAGCAGCGCGCGAAGAAGATGGGCTGTGGTGTTCAGGAGTGGAAAAGGCTTACACTCGTTACGATCTACCTCAGACGCAACCCGGATAGACGAAAACAACTATTGATAAGTCTTTATTTTTGTAGACTCCTGAACGCATCAACCATTCGGATGAGTAACAGATGTCCCAAACAAGGCCAACGGGTCGAGGCGCAGCAACAAAGTCTAAGGCAGAATTGGAGAAGGTAAGTCGGAAGCGAGTCAGCGCACAAGATGCGCTGGTTATCGCTGCACTGCCAGGAGGATGGACCATGCAAGATCAAGCTCAGAAAGGCATCAATCAGCAACTCCAGCAACGGCTTGAGCAAAGTCCCGTCTTAGCAGACGATCCGATTCTATTAGCCAAGCCGAGTGAACCAGTCGTCACCCACACGACCCCTCAGCGTGAAAGTTGGCGCATGTCGAAGTCTATTTCTGTGATTTGTGGTGCCGTCGTTGTCTTGAGTTCAGTGGCGGCAGCGCTCTTCTCTCCTTATTGGACACTTGATCAGCTAAGAACCGCTCTCGAAAAGCAGGACATTGAGGCGCTGTCTTCACTAATCGACTTTCCGATGGTCAGAGAGAATTTCAAGGCGACTTTCATGCAGTCGACTATGGATCAGCTTAGGCATAATTCTGAGGAAGCAAACAACCCGTATGCCCAGCTTGGCGTAGCCATCGGTGCAACAATAGTCAACAGTGAAATCGACACATTTGTGTCTCCAGGAGGACTTAACGCGCTTGTCCACGGCACGAACCCCACCGCGCAAGCTCCGCTGAACCAGACATTGGATAACAGAGTTTTGGCGCAACCACAGTACGAATGCGCGTACAAATCCCTGAACAAGTTTGTGGTCAGGGTAAAAAGCGATGACGCATCTTCTCCCAAGGTTGGGTTCGTTCTCACACGGACAGACCCAATTCACTGGAGGCTCACCAGCGTTAGCTTTGTAGCATCTGCGCAGTCCTCTGTCAGCGCCGCGCCTTCACAGCAGGCACCAGGGTCCGCGCAGGTTCCAACTGAGCAAGTACCAACTACACAGGTTCCGGCCGCGCAGGCACCAACCTCGCAGGCACCAACCTCGCCACCTATAGTCACGCAATCAACAACGCAAGCTAATCCTAACGAACTGATCGCTCAGATGCTCCAGGCGGATAATGCAAACGCAGGTCCAGTTAACGATGCAGTTGCCCGTATTGAGTCCATGCAAAAACCAGCACCCGGTAACAGCGATGAAGCGTTTCGCGTGAACAAGCTTGGTCTTACAGCCTTAAACAAGAAGAACTACACGGAAGCAGTAACCTTATTCACAGCCGCATCTGATGCTGACCCGTCAGATGCAAGATGGCTCAGCAACCTCGGATTTGCCGAAATGCACGCCGGTAATCTTGTATCTGCACAGAAGCACCTATACGCCTCACTTGTCTTATCTCCACAGCGTCCAGTTGCATGGGGCGATTTGGGCGAAGTATTGGCGCGTAGAGGTGAACAAGACAAGGCTGTGGCTTGCTTCTTGCTTGGATACAGATTCTCTAGCGGCGATACAGTTGGATATCTGAAATCGCTGGGCAAGAGCGAGAATCTATCAACACGCAATGCCAGTGCTATCGCGCTGAGTAAAGTGCCGAATCAGCCTACAGTTGATAGCGCCTCTCCAACGAACACATTCACCTCCACATCTACCTCGACGAGCACAAGCACATCAACTGCTCCCTAAGCATATAAGTAGACGCGCCTGGACTTCGTCAATATGCCATTAAACCCAACAACTGAAAGGGCAATTCATAAGAGAGAATCATCTGATGCGTGCTGATAGACTGGCTGTCTTACTTATTCTACTTCTGACTCTTATACCTGCTTATGGTTTCAGCGGCAAGGTTGTTAGCATCACTGATGGTGATACTCTCAAGGTGCTTCATGCAGGACGGATAGAAAAAATTCGTCTTAGTAGTATCGACGCACCCGAACACAATCAGGATTTTGGACAACGGGCCAAGCAATTCGTTTTCCGACGCTGTTATGGGCGCATGGTCACAATTCAAGAGTTCGGGAAAGATAGATATGGACGCACCATAGGCGAGGTCATCCAATCGGATGGGGCAGATCTCAATCATGCACTTGTAGAAGCAGGTCTGGCATGGTGGTATCAAAAATATGCACCGCATGATCTAGAGCTGTCAAAGCTTGAAAGGGGAGCACGGAATCAGCATTTGGGACTTTGGTCTGTTCCAAATCCAGTACCGCCGTGGGATTTCCGTCATCATCGATCAACACTAATAGAGGTAGAAAAATGCTAGCATCAATGACATGTTTAGTGGCAGCCATAGTGGCGTTGATTACGGCAACATGCGCAGCCAGTGCCAGGGAATCGAGAGGCTATGGCGGCAGTCACAGCAGCCGTGGTTACAGCAGCAGCCGAAGTTATCATCCTCGATCATATGCGTATCATCGAACAGGGACACACACTCGTAGCAAGCGTGAGGATACCGGTTGGCGTACTTTGAAGGATGGTCGGCACATAAAAATCAACGATTAAAGCAGCCAATCGGATGACCAATGTTTATTTCTGGAGAACGTAATGGCAATCCTGGCCAGAACTACCTGCGGTGGCAGTGTCAAACGGGATGAGAAAATCGATACTCTTGAGACTGCCGAGTTAAAGTGCTATGTTGGTCGCCTAAGAAATTCCATAAAAGGGAACATGATGATAAAGATAGGTACTCTAATCATTGCACTGAGTCTTTTGTGCTGCTCGCCATCTGCAAATGCCGATAACATTGATGGGTGGCTTGCGGATTATGTTTGTGAACATAGCCCGGTTTTGCACAAGATTGAAATTCGTAAAGACGGGAAGGGGATAGTAAAGGTTCGAGCCTTTGGTGCCGGTTATCCCGATGATATTGATTGGGGTGAATCCGTGGCAGAAGTGTACAAAGATAGATTCGGAAGCGCACCTAATTTCATCGCTAAATTCTCAATCCCGAAGGCCAAGCAAATGCTAGTGCTTGCACCGAACTCCGGTGGCGGCAAACCTCACAGCGGAGGATTAGTTATCGGCGAGCTGTATACAATATTCTTGGATGGAAGGGAGCCTGAGTATGTTCGCCAGAATTTCCAGACTCCCGCCACCAAGTAAGAGACAAATGTGTGGGACAAAGGTAACCTGCAAGTTGGCACCACTTGATTAAGAACAGATGACCAAATAAGGATGCTATGACAGATCCCACATTGGCTGATGCGGATAACATTCTGACGAAGTTTTCGATTGATGGAATGCCATCAGTTTTTCAATTGGGATGCACTGCCACACCACAGAATGTTCATGCTCAGCAGCAGAGAGCCTTTAATTTGGCATGGGCTCTACATGTACGAAATCAAATTCAGCCTGGCGAAGAAATCGCCGTTATCGGAGGCGGAATTGCCGGTTTAACTTTGACATCGGCATTGGTCGCGCTTGGAGCACAAGTGGATCTTTACGAATCAATGGGTAGCCTCATGCATCTGCAACAGGGGAATTTGACGCGTTTTATCCACCCTAATATTGCATTGTGGCCGAAGGATGGTTTTGGGTACCCAGTTACACATCTGCCATTCATGAATTGGAGATCTGGAACAGCTGGCGAAATAGAGGTGCATTTGCGCACGCAATGGAAGCGTATGAATGCGCAAGGAAAACTTGCAGGTGTACTTAAAGTGAAGACAAACTGCACGGTCAAGCGGCTTAGGTGCAATCAAAATTGCATCACAGTTATCTATAAGAAGCAAAAAAACGAACAGCGAAAGGACCACAGCCTCGTCGTAATCGCTTCCGGCTATGGTTACGAGAAACCTGAATTCAGCAACACACCTTCGTACTGGCGAAACGACGATTTTGCGCAGATGACACTCGGTGTTCAAAACAAAGTCAGATATCTGGTATCGGGTACCGGAGACGGTGGGCTGATCGATGTGTTGAGATTAACACTCAGAGATTTTCAACACCAAAAGTTTTTCCAAGATACTTTGTACGACAGCAATGGAACAGCGCTCTCTCACCTGGCAAGGCAGATCGAAAAAAACATTCAAATGCGCGGTTTCGAAAGCGCTTGGACTTCTTTGATCGACGGTACCGAAAAATTTAATCCCGGCATTGAGAATGCCATCGACAAACTTTTCAGTAAAAATTCAATCCGCCCTGATACGTCGGTCATTCTCAATTCAAGACGAGATTGTCCATTCCTCACCGAGGCACAGATTTTTCATCGGCTCCTTGTCGCTCTTTTATTGAGGCGGCGACTGATAGAGCATGTGGTCGGTGATCTCCAAGACGTCTACATCAACAAGGAAAACAACAAAATAGTTGCGGCAATTAAAAAGTCCCAAGAAGAAGTTGCTACTTTTATCAGTGTTGATTTCCTGATTCAACGACATAATGCACAACCGACGCTTTCTTCACTGCTGTCTCACCCGCGGCATCATCGATATAACCGACTAATAGAAAAACTAAGAGATGATCATTCGCACGAGCCCAAATACCCGACAGGATTTCTTGCGGATGAATTTAAGGGCAGTCACTATGAGAATTCGTATGAAGTTGGATTTGCTGTCGATCAAGCTGAAGCGCGCCTCTTAGTGGAAAGAATTTTGACTCGGTTGCGCATGTTTCCCGACGCGCAGCCGGATTTGAAGACTGATTCATTTCCAAACACTTATGAATGGACCAATGGTAGGCGTTTCGAATTGAGCTGGAGAGAGCACACCTTTTATTGTTACCCGTATAAACCAATTAACGTTCAATGTCTCGTAATGAGGACAGACAGCAGGGAGCTTTTGGAGTTAGCGCTGTATCCTGACGAGAAATATCAATTTTTCAGGATATTTCCAATAGCACTGCCTTTTCCATACGATGATGCACCCATCGACACCCACACCGGTACGTGGATATTGATAGGCCCAAAGAGGCAATATCTTGAAATTCAATATTGGGATCGGGCAAATCCTGGCGGTGGGCTACGCGAAGCACATCGGTTGCTAAGGCTTCCGACCTTACTGGAACTAGTTCTAAATCGATGGCCGGTTACTAAAGTCCACGGCATCGGTTGGGCCTCATTCGTTTTACCTGGCGCACAATTGCGCGTTGCCAAACGAGGCCATGAACTTCTGCATTGGGATAACCACTTGGCTTGGTGGCTTCCACGAGAAATGCAAGAACATCTAAGGAGCGACTAAGTAGTCAATAAAAGAGCATTGACCTTTAAAGTTGCTTGCACCGAAAGTGGCACCGTCACGGTGCGCTTGCCATCAGTGGCTAATATTTGTAAGTTGTTATGAGCTGCCCCTGAAAACTGTACCAAACGAAACTTGACTGATCAAAGCATCAGAAAGATAGTCGTTGAGGAGGTACGCCATGAAGAAAAGCAGGTTTACAGAGGAACAGATTGTAGGCATTCTGAAAGAGTCAGAAGCTGGGCTGGGCACCAAAGAGCTCTGCCGCAAGTATGGGATAGCCGATGCAACTTTGTATAATTGGCGGTCAAAATACGGTGGCATGAATTCGAGCGATGTTCGTAAGTTGAAGCAGCTGGAAGAAGAAAATGCGCGCCTAAAGATGCTTGTCGGACAGCAGGCGCTAGAGATTAACGGACTAAAGGTGGTGCTCGAAAAAAAGTGGTAGGTCGCTCGGCACAATGTCAGACGCAGCAACAAACTCGGAAGTAATTCGACTGCGGACATCTAACTCCGGCAGTTCACTTATAACACCGTATCCGCTTACTCAGGCAACTGCGCGACTGTTGCTCATAGACGATCGCTTGGTGCACTTCCACGCAAGAGTTACGAATGAGAAACTTTCATACCTAGTGAATCTTCTTAGCAGCGGTTACGGTAAACCACAAACGATTTCGGTTTCTCTCGAAAGCATTCTCGGCCGAGATGGGCAAGAACAGGTTGGTTTGGGCGGACGGCTTATTTTTTAACGAGTCGGCGGATTCAGAGCTGTACTTGGTGACCGATCTTGAAAAATACCAAAAGTGGGAAGCTGCACGGCCAAGCAATCTGGACTTCCTGGACTGACTGCTTCTAGATGGTTAGTGTTATGCTGTTTTGGCGAGAAGCGGTACAGAAGTTGCGCATATCAGGTTTTCTTTTTAACCGCAAAAAAGCCGTATCTACCAAACGACAAGTCTTTCGAAAATCGAATGGTGTTGCAACGATTGTCGACGATTGGAGGTGGAATTTTGTTGTCCATAATTATGAGTTGATCGTTAGAACGAGAAAGAGACTCGAAAAAGGAATGCTGTATATCTAACGAAACTTCCTGACCGGAATTTCCTTCTGATATTTCGCGCTCCTTGAAGGTTGTGAGCGGTGAGTCTAAAATTACGATGCCGAGGTGGGGCCGGATTGTCTGCCGACAGAATGAAAGTAAAGAGACACAAAAAGCGGAATGCAGCAGGGCCCTGACTCCTTTTCCATTATTTCGACGAGGCACACCGTCGATGACAAAGTCGTATGCCGTCGTGTCAAAAAATACTGATGCATGTGGGCTAAATTTCCACTCGGCTAACACTGACTTCATACAATCGGAAAGTTGCTGCAATCCCTTTGTTCTCGTGAGTGCTTCGCCAGATGTATCCACAGCACTGTCAACTTCGATGACAGGAGCGCTAGGTCGGATAAACCTCTCCTTTGAAATGCGCAAATAAACAGCTCTAGATACTGCGTTGGCATAGGCACCCTCCGTTTCTGCTCGATCCAGCATTAGTCTCAGAGTTTTCCGCTCGGACTCAAGGTCATGTTGTAATTTTGTCTCAGCAACATTTTCGAATGTTGCTATACGTTTTTCAGCTTCCAATTGCTTAAGTGATAAGCTCTGCTTCTCGACTTCCAGAGAAATAATTGTTTCTCTGAGTTCAATCTGACGCAATCTAATTTTCTCTGATTCCCTAACACATGATTCTTGGACAGAACCGTCATACTCAACATTGGAGGGATGTAGGTGACTATTCTCGGTCAATACCAGTCCGCACGTCGGGCAATTAGCGATTTGTAGTTGTGATACTAAGTTTTCGCCCTCGCTTATAAATTTCAACCTTTCGAGATCTGAGTCGTAATGCTCCTGTAGTAACGAAAATCTAAAAGCCATTCCGTCGATCTCGGCCAAGCGACTGTTGATTTTTTCAAGCTCGCCAAACAGATTACGCTTTTGATTTATTACTTCATTGAGTCTTGCCGTCATGTTATGTATGTTGTCAGTTAACTGACTAATAGCGTCATCGCCTGATTGCATACCCGAGAACTTCGATTTTGCATCTTCTAGCCGCGCAACCTCCTCATCGGCTTCTGAAAGAAAGGCACTCAAAACTTCTTCCTTGGCGTGGGTTTTGGCCTCAACAACTTCTGCCTTTGGGCGAGCAACTAAGCTGCTATCATCCATGCCCGTCAACATGTAATCGAAGGCTGATTTGTACTGTGTAGTGTCAAAACCTACATTGGCTAAAATTGGTGAATCATCCGCCATTATTCTCGTCTCGGACACACAAAATAAATGGCTTACGTGGCGGAAGGAGAAGTCTGTCGTTTCGTCCCGAACGCTCTTCTTAATCTTGATATTTGTTGGAAAACCAGAGCAGCTGGACAAGAGCGAAGAGACGCTATTTCCTTTGTTGGTGGCACTCAGCACTGTCACGTGCGATCGATCTGTGACGTTTTCAAAGGCTGTATCGTAATAGCTAAAACCACCACCTTTTAAGCTGCGTCGCAGAGTAAAGCGTTTTTTGTATTGATCCTCAAATTCTACGAAGATGTTGTTGTAACCGGCACTTTCAGTGATCTCTTTTGGCGGATCTTTAGCTCCTAGCATGTAGTCGAAGCAAGAAAAGATGAAACTTTTTCCTGTGTTTGAGGGACCAGTAATCACGTTAAGTCCTGGTTTGAGAAAAATCTCTGCAGCTGGAAGATTTGGTCCTGTTACAACTAATCTGTTTATTACCAAACCATTTTTCATTTTAAAAACCTTGAATGCATTTAGTTTTATTTCACTTGCCGAGTCGATGCGGCCACAATGGCTTCTAAGTCTTGAAATGATTTGGTTTCAAATGTTTGAAAAAGCCAAATCGCCCTCTCTCGAAGTTGATTTGAATACGGCGACTTCAAATGCTGCAAAAATAATGCAGTCAATTCATTTGCCGAGTAGACTATGCCATTTGCGGAAAAACGTTTGTTTATCAATTCGCGTGAGACCATAACATTAAGTCCATTTTCCATCACTTTTCGGCGCACCAGCCACTCTCCGCTGCGATCTGGAACTGCTGGATGCAAACTTGGGGGTCCACCGACATCCCCCGAATGAATTAAAATATGGTCCAGAAATAGCACTCGCTGTAGGTCGCTGCCCTGCTTGTTAAAAGCATTCGCGATAAACAAAGATCTCAAT
This sequence comes from Candidatus Melainabacteria bacterium, assembly GCA_003153555.1. Classification (GTDB taxonomy): domain Bacteria; phylum Cyanobacteriota; class Vampirovibrionia; order Obscuribacterales; family Obscuribacteraceae; genus PALSA-1081. The sequence continues at coordinate 20,015 of PLZS01000186.1, forward strand.
CCACATTCTAATGCGGTGTTAAATGGTCGCGTCATTTTTTCTGCACCCAAATGATTTTATCTTGGTTTGCTAAATGGTGGCACATGCCTATTTTGTCCTGGACCTTGAGCTTACTCTTTAGCACATTTGACTCAATAACTAGTTGTGTCGCTGCTTTGCACACTGAGTTTAGTTTGTGCAACGAGGAATTAAATTGATCGAATAGGCAAAGGTTGACGCCGGCCAAAATTTCTTCAAGCAGCTCCTCATAATAGCCATCATCCGGGAGACTATCTCGTGCAAATTCTTTTAGTGACTCGGCACAGTAAAAGTTTTTTCGGCAATCAGCAAAGTGTTCAGTAAGATCGGCTTCGACGATATCTGCAGAATGGCTAATAGAGCGATTTGTAAGCTCGCTGTACACATCGTAAAGCTGGGACACGTAGCGGCTTTCGGAATTTGATATGGTGTTGGGTGGTGTGGCAGGTGCTGCTCGATCGCGCAGAAACATGCCAAAGACAAGGTAGTGATACGGGGTTTTCCCATGTTGTTCGATGAGTTCAAGAGGCTCGATGCTTTTTAAAATTCCGAAATTAAACGAATTGACGTGGTCTAGGAAAGCCCCCTCTAATTTCACAGGAGTTGCGGTCAACTCTGTTTCGCAATATCTTGACCAATTACTGATCAAGCTAGATTTCAATTCATCGGGTTTAGATAGAAGAGTATCGAGTTTATTGCCCAAGCCGCGAGGCGATACGAAGTAATAACTATTTGGAACGGTGAAAGCTCCGGTAAAGGAAAACCAGCAAAGTTTCGCCAGTTCGATGTATACATCGGTAGGGGTAAGTTGATTGTCGTAATGCTTACATTGGAAGTTGTCCCATCGACGTGGCATAGTGCCATCTGGATCTATCCAGGCTACGATGTCGCAGCCCTTATCGCCAGCTCCTCCGCGCCTCTGCACTTGAACGTACTTATTCGTTTTTGCCAGATAGAAATGCGCCCAGTGGTAGGTAAAGATTTCGAATTCATCAGCAGAAAAGCTCTCCATGCGCTTTACGGGCTCCTGCGATACACCTGAATGTCCTGCGACAAGACGCTTGTTAGCGCCTGGCCACACAAATGATTTTGGTATCGGGCCCAAGGTCATAAAGCAATTCCGAACAGGAGAGTTCTGCGGACACACGTACGAATTATACGAGTGTCCACCCGAAAGAATAGTCGGGGAAACTTTTGATTTTGCGGAAAAGCGTTGATGTCCGATGTTTCAACGAATTTGAAGCACGCTTTGCATCCCTGTGTACGGTTTGGATATCCATCTAGATGGTACAATGTTGGTATACCAGTCGAGGCACCTTGCCGATACCATACAAGCGAGAACGTTCAAATGGTACAAACAAAGAGAGCGGCAATCTATTGTCGTGTGAGTACAGATGATCAAAGTTGCGAACGTCAATTGAATGATCTTCATGCATTTGCTGAACGCGCAGGCTATAACGTAACGGCAGTATTTCAAGAGAAAGCATCAGGCGTAAAAACGGATCGCGTAGAACGTGCCAAGTTACTGAAGCTGGCACAAGCTCGAAAGATAGACTTAGTGCTTGTGACAGAACTCACAAGATGGGGAAGAAGCACTGTGGATCTACTTGACACGTTGCAAGATCTAAATGCTCAAGGTGTTTCAGTGATCGCCCAAACTGGCAGTCAATTTGATCTCGACACAGCACAAGGAAAGATGATCGCTGGCATGCTGTCTGTTCTAGCTGCTTTCGAACGCGATCTTATATCAGAGAGGACAAAGTCAGGGCTTGCATCAGCACGAGCCAAAGGTAAGAAGCTTGGCAGACAAAAGGGTCAGAATCCCAGCGACAAGTATGCAAAGGCAGTTCTGAAACACGTTGCAGATGGTCGAACATACAGATGGATTAGCCATGAGATGCAAATCAACAAAACTACAGTGACTGCAATAGTAAGACGACATTCCTCAACCTATAGCGACGCAGTCTTGCAAGTTCTTTAGTGAAAAAGATGAAGCGGCTTTGGTTCGAAGCAAAGGAAAGGAAAGGAAAGGAAAGCATTGCAGTAGCTGAGATTATCAGAACCATCAGCCATCGTACATCATTGCCCATAGGTTGCATCAGAACCACGTGAAGGTCTATTTTGCCGATTTTTCACCGTTGCAGATGGATGTGACTGTAACGCACTACTGTGGTTGAGTCTCCAACGCCTGCAATGATGGGCGTTTCTATTTTAATGGTGCTTATTCTTCTTTGTGTGATGCGTAGTTGGATGAGATTGGCTTCTTGTCGAAAGAGTGACTATTTTGGTTTCGGATGAGAATCCACCCGCAGGAACTTCAAGGGCGACCATAGTGCCCTTCGGCATCTCAAATACTGTTATTGATTTCTTGTTGACACCAGGTTGTAACTGACTGAGAACAAAATCTTTGTTTTCACCGTTCATTACTAAAGCGGTTATCCCTTCTGCTGAAGGCGAGAAGGTATGCTTTCCGTCCGAAAGCTTCATGGAATCTGATGAAACGGTTTCGGTCTCATTGCCATCGTTGCGGACATGGAACCCGATTTTAACAAAAACAGCCCCATCATCAGCGGTTTTGCCCGTGTACTCATTTCCTAAATGTGTGTGTTCATCCACGGAATCGATGACATATGTAAGGTTTCCAACTTTGAATGGTTCACCAATATAGGGGCCGGTATCAACCGCATTTGGTGCCGCAGAGGCTTTTTGAGAGGATGCTTGCTCCGTTGTTACCGTATTACTAGCAGGGTGCATCATGGCGCCAAAAAAGCCGAGCATTATTAGGCATCCAAAGATCGCCGCGCCAATCAATAACGCATTGGTCAGACAACCACGCTTCGCTTTCGTTTCGGCAGGTTTAGATTGTGTTAAATCACGATGGCAGTGCTTACACACAATTGCGGCTGCCTGGATTTCTTCAGCACAGAACGGGCATTTTTTGTTTTCAGGCATTTTTCAAGTTCCAGAGAATAGACAATTCTACCGCGCTGACGATAATTTTGGGCGGGTACTCGACGACAACCGAAAGGTGGGATTGGCTTACCTTGCCAAGAAAGCACCATTCTTCGTAGCTTGTCGGCCAAAAAGCCAACTCTGGAACACGCTATCAAATTTACCGAGCGCAGTCGTACAATGGAGCGACAGCAATCGAGGTGACTTCTTTGGTTAAACTTCCATTCGTCATTATCTTGGGATGTTTGCTGACGATCCCTGCCGTGAGCCAAGCTGCTGATATATTCATGTTTACAGGAAGAGTGGTGGCAGTGAGTGATGGAGACACCATAACGGTTCTGGCCACGGAGTCTGGAAAACCAGAGGTGGTTCGTCTTATGAGTGTTGATTGTCCCGAGAAGAGCCAAGCTTATGGCATGAAGGCCAAGGAATGGACAGCGTCCCACTGCTTCAACCGTGAGGTGACTGTCGTGAGGCATGGCTATGATCGAAATCGTCGGTCGATAGGCGATGTTATCTTGCCAGCAGGAGAGCATCTTAATGCAGCACTAGTTAAGGCTGGTCTTGCCTGGTGGTATCGCAAATACGCACCCGATGATAAAGCACTATCCGATCTGGAAGATGAGGCTCGAAGGGAAAAGATTGGTCTGTGGAACGACGCGCAACCGGTAGCGCCTTGGGACTATAGGCACAAGAAAAAGACTGATGCAATTGACAAACGGAGAGTGCCAGTGTTCACGACTAGTCCGAGGCACTCAACTGAAATTGTTGAGCAGCAAAGACACCAATAAAGAGAAGTTGATGGCTGTTCAAGTTAAGGGGAATGAGATGTCTGCTTCGACAACAACCTTGTCAAATCAAGTATGTAATCTATTTAGGCTGCGAGTGATGCTTGTAACGTTGGTTTCAGCGCTATTGAGTGCTTGTTCAAATTCGCCTCTGCTTTGGGGAGCAGGGAGCACGCATTCTTTTGAATCATTTAAACAGTTGTCGATGTTCAAGCACATACGTTTCCGCGAAATAAAAAAAGGTCCAGATTATGTAATCTTCGCTGATCCTGCGAATGAACTGTCTCTCGCTGTACGTTTGAAAGGGAAGGACGAAATTGAATCGATTCGAATCACACCAGTGATTGAATCTTCAGCTTGCACAAAAGATCAAACTCAATCAATGTTCAAACTCTTGATCGATTTTTTATATGGAGATGGTGCAAGTGCTGATACCAATCCGGATGCAACATTTCGAACAGACATTGGTGGAAGAACAGCGCAAATACTCTCTTCAGAAGGTTTGATTTTGCGTGGATATAGATTTGCCCAAACCGATATGACCTATGGAACTACAAAGTGGCAGAAGGAAATAAAACATACAGGGTTAATATGCCAGTCGGAGTTTGCGAGCGTGTGGCCAACGGATATCAACGAGCTTGCGCTGGTCATGCAAAAACGTTCACGAGTGGTTAAGAAGATTCTGACTTATAGCGATTTTGAAAACAGCATTATGTTTAGAGTCTTACGGTGCACTCGACTTGAGACGATTGCCATTCCGGGGTACCGAGCGTATATCGATGATGAAAACAAGATAGCGGTCTGTCTTCAGCTCAATACAACGGGCAAAATCACTGAGTTGGCAACCTTCTTTCTACCAACTGCAACGGACATCAACCAAAAGGATCTTCAAAAGCTGACATCTGTAGCTGCTGATTTTATGTACGGTGACGGTGAAACAATTAGAAATGAATCTGTACATATGAAATTCGCAAATGTCTTTACGCAATCCTCTGCAAACGGAAAGTCCCACGCAATAGATTCAATCACAGGCGGTGCTGTGATAGGTTCGGTCGGTGGTATTCGTCTCACACTCAACTCTCTTAGTCCCGATGCAACAGACTTAAACAAGTTTCGCCTGGAGTGTGTGACGCCGCAAGCTCACTCAATGGAAGATTTTCGAGCTTGGGCAAGGCAAGCAGGTTATAGCGTAGATAACGCGAATGGAGGCTATCAACCCAACAGCCAAGGATACACAAGCGAAGATACAACAGCGTTCGACTCCAATACGTATAAAACGGCGTTCGACTCCAACACGTTCAACCCCACTGTTAACAAAGATGTCCAGCTCGACTCACGTAAGCAAAGGGTGGATGACATTGCTAAATCCAGTGATAAGGCCATTGAAGTCGCAAGCCTTCAGCGGGCTAATGATTTGCTGAAAAATCGAATTAAGGATCTGGAGAGTGAACTTTCCAACTCAAACGACCAAGTTCTTGCGCTCCGTAAAAACTTAGACGTGACGGATGTGTCGCTTAGAAACAAGAGTGATGAACTGACTCAAATGGTTAATAGTCTTGCGTTGCTGAAAAATCCGAAGGCCGGCGCAGTTCACCTAATCAAACGTGAAGACAAGAAAACTAATGGCGAAGATGGAGTGTCGGAAGCGCTATCGAGCTCCCCTTACTATTTGTATAAACTGGATTTAGAAAAACGACTCAGGAAGATACTCAATCGCTCCACTCGCCCAGAAGGAACACAATTTCCAATTACATTTGGAGTGCACTTTAATATTGCACGAGATGGAAGCCCGGAGGAAGTGTGTCTTGAAGAACATACAGCAGTAGAAGACGAGGACTCCTTCTACAAGCAGGTTGTGAATGTAATTAAAGCAGCGGGTCCTTTTCGACCCCCCGGAACACCCCTGTCCTGTGACGTCAAGTTCTGCGAAAACGGGCTTACTGAAGAACCGTTATCTATAACAAGCTGCGACATTACACCTACGCAAGTCAAATTCAAATCGATTGAATGATCTTTTGAAGTTAATTAGTAGAGTGGAATGGCTTGCAGAACTCAGAACAGTATCACTTAAAGCAGATTTGGAATCTGGGAGCGAACTCAGCGCACCATGTACGATACCAGATTTGAAACCTACAAAGATGAAATCTGAAGGCTTGGACATTCTGCGGCGTGTTCCATAGAAGCTTCTTCCGTGTATTGATCAATCATTTCACTAAATCGAACCCGCTCTATTTCATTGATTCTAATCATTTCGATTCCCCCGCCAGTCCCCATTTAACTTCAATAGTAAAAGAAGGCTTAATCGCCTGCACTGTGGAATTGAACAGTCACACGAAGGCGCTCAGAGCCTCAGATCCAATTTGTTCTTCTTGTAATATGCACTAGCTAATGGAAAGCGCTCGCTAGACGTCCTCAATACAATGAGTGATCGCGAGTCCTTTCTGTTCGTATATCACGCCTTTAGTGTATGCCGCTTCCTCTTGGCTATGTGCTGAATGGGCTAATTGCGACTGTGTAATTCCACATTACTTTCGCAGGATCTCGCAACTAGAGTTGATGCACTGGCGAGAGACGAGTAGCTGCCGACTCCATCTCGTCAGGCCTATTAAACTAAGGAGCGATGCAGTGGAAAGACAAGACAGCTATTTAATTAAAGTCGAACGAGAGATCAATATCGTCGGCGGTGGCATAGCTCAGGGCGCACTAGACGAAGCCTGGAAACGCAGTCAGAATCCACTGAGCCTGTGCGGAACAATTGCTAAAGACGTAATCATGGGAGCCGGTGTTGCTGCAGTCTGCACTGTTGCTCCAGAGATTGTATTTCCTCTGTTAGTTTGCGGCACTGCGGCTGTTTTGCTCGAAGATCGCACAGAACAGAAGAAACAATGGGCTAAGAATGCGCGAATCTTTGGTGCATGCAGATCGGCATGGGACGATCCAGCGAAAGAAGCTAGCGCCAAAGATGTTGTCTCACTTGAACTAGGCAAACAGACTTTTGATACCATTCTCGGCGGCATTGCTGCGGCTCCAGGAATGGCCATAGGAATGCGATTTGCCGAAGGAAAGATGGCTCAGATTGCTGAAGAATCGCTAGCGAGCAAAAGAATGGTCATGTCTGATTTAGGAAATGGCGCCATGCAAACAAGAATCGGAAAGAGCGTTGTGACAACTCATACTGACGGCACCGTAGTTAAGCAATTCGATAGCGGCCTGACGCAAAGACACATTCCAATGAATTCCGGCGAGTACCTGATCACAGAGCGCGCTCCAAATGGCACGTTGACGATGATATTGCCAGACGGAATAAGAATGGTCGAGAGCCCAACTGGAAGAATGTACAGGTTTGAGCCTGACGGCTCCTACGAAATCCAGAGACAGACTGGCTTGCGTTTGAATGTAGCAGCAGATGCAACGAAAACTTTTACGCATCCTAATGGAATTACAACCAGATTTGGGACTGCTGGAAAGGAAAGACAGCTATCCGTCGAATCATAGCCGCCTAAGTCCTGACATTGTTACGAATGGTTGGTCGGTTGGTACGTATGTTACTGACGGCGGCTCAGAGCATAAGTTCGATGCGGACGAAGAAGAAAATCAGTAACGGATGCGCAGATATACAAAGCGAGAACGCTACAACTATTGTATAAAGTTTATCTAGCCCGAGCGTTATTCGCTTCCGTTAATGGTAACGGAAAACGTGACGACAACGCAATATAGCAAGGACCGATTGGAAACGAAGTGGGGGTAAAGCCGATGCATAGTGACAACGATGATTTATCATTGACAGCCCTGTGCGCGCAGGTTGAAGTCGAGCTCTCACATGCCATAGCCAGCGCGGAGAGGAAACGTGATAAGTTACAGGAGCTGACGACGACCGGTGAATTGTTGGCATGGCGATGGTCTTTGGGAAATGAGGCTACGTGGTCTGCAGCTTACGATAGGTTTATAACGGTTGCCAAAACATTCAATGTGTTTACCGCACCATACCCGTATATAAATTCGATGAAAGCCGAATACGGGTGCTACGAGTACGTCGAGGAGGCTTCGGAACGCAGAAAGCTTATTTTATGGACGGCTGCCTCAGTCGCTTCCCAGCTCGGAAAGTCTTCCAAAATCGAAATTGTTGGCGGTGACATTCAGGCAGGAATTTGGCACCTAGTATTCTCCAGTACGCTTCTATTAGGGGATAAGATTGTTTCACTTCAGGGTCGACTGGCTGATCTAAAAGTCGTGTCTGAAAAGACATTCAAGGATCCGAAGGTTGGTCAGCCAGCTATAATAATGGGTGGCTTGTCGGCGGGAACAATTGGAGCTGCCACCGGTGGTGCACTGGCTATTGCAGGTGCAGCGAGTAAACAAGAGTTCTCCGTCTTGTGCACTCTGACGGATGGAACCAGCTTTCTCGGCAAGGTTAATGAGACTGTATTTCATAAACTCACATTGATTGCTCATAAAACGCCGAAGGAAAATCCAGGCTGCGTCGTCGCTGGTACAATGAAATGTCCGTACTGTGCAGAGTCTATAAAAGTGGAAGCGATTCTGTGCAAACACTGCCATTCTTCCCTTGCAGATCCGAAGGCCGATGGCTAGGCTTCGATTGCGTGAGGTAGCCGAGAGCGCCACCCGGATCACTTGTAGTGCGTGAGTCTGCCGTCTGAAATTCTCTCTTGGGTGACTGGACACTTCCTTTGTGGTACATAGACACTTCAACCGAGGAGAATGCTATGCGCCACCTGGTAATCATTGGAATCCTTCTATCAACTTTTGGAACCTCACCAGCTATTGCTAGCAAGTGCTATGGCGAGCATGATTGCGGCGCATGCAAAAATTGTCGCTATTGCAAGAACTGTAATTCAGGTGGCGAATACTGCGGCGTTTACTACCAATGGCGCAACGAAACTCCACCTTGGAAAAAGCAAGAGAATCCGAAAGTTTTGCCTAGACACAAGAAGGCGGCTTAAAAGTGTCATCTAAAACATTTGAATCGTGCGTCTGTTTTGCGGCCCTCAGTTTTTGCTTTTTGATAGTTCCGAGTCGAGCTGGTAACTCGACAAAATCAAACTAGTACAGCGGCGGAATGTAGCCTAGCTGTCCAGTGTAAGGATTGACGTTGCATGTTGAACTGAAATTGTCAGTCATTGTTCCGTTCGGATTTGATTGCATGTGTCCAACGTGGAAGACGCCGTTCCTGTCCGTGTATGCGCTGACCCAGTGATCGTTCGGATTGACCACACCGGCGCACGGATTAGCGTAATATCCACGAGCGGAGCGGGCTAGCATGTAGCCGCAGAACAATGCACCAGCAACACCGACAAGAGCCCAGAAAGTGGGTGAGTGTAGTACGCGGCTAGTGGTAATTGTGGCATCGCGAGGAATACAGAAAATCGTTTTGAGCAAGCCTTGCCTTTGTCCACCTCCGGCATTTTGAGTGGTTGTATTCGAGCCACCACCACCGCCGTCAGACTGACCCATCTGTCCAGCATGCCCAGTAGTGGCGGCTGTTTGAACAGACTCCAAGGAAAGGGGAACGGCTTGCAGCAATCGATGTAAACGCAGGTAATTATTCGACAATTCCGGTAATTCGGTAGATGCAAAGACGGCTTTCTCAAGGGAGTCTAACCGTTCGGTAATACCGCCTCTGGTGCTGTGCTTGGTGAATATTTCTATTTCAAGAGCGGTAATAGCTTGGGCAAAGTGCAGTTGTAATCCGGACGGAGCAATTGTTCCCGTGTCCGCCAAATTGGCTACCGTATCTGGCAGCACGATCCCATTATCGGAATGTGTTGTATAAGGCTCATCAGCCCAATCGCTTGCCAAAGCTGCGTGGCAATTTGCGATGACTAGAAATGTAAGCACAAAAGAAAGGCATCTGCGGCGCATTGAATAGTCCGACTGAAAAGCCAATGACCCGGGACTCCTAAAACTCTATTCCCTCACAGCCCTGAAGTATTCATGAATGTGGTTTTTATTGTCGACAGTGACGACGCTTTGTTCTGTTTTGAATAACTTAGCTTTGTGGCTACCATCGCCATTCTATAGTCGTGTAATTGTTGTCTATCGCTGGAGCAAAAATCGGTCGATCAACCCCGTGTTCATCTTCAATGGACCAACCTTCTAAAATTTCTTCGCTGAATGGTGGCTCTTGATGGTTCCGCTCCTCGTCAATCAAGAAATCAAAAAGCGGTTTGAATGGCTCAGCGGCTGGTAAAAGCTCTATGCTACCTGCTAGACCCATCTCATCAGGTCCAATATTTTTGATGACTCCAATTAATTTTGCCCGGTGCAATAATTTCATTTATGACTATCCTCTATCGTGAAAAAGCGCTGGGGTAGCACTCCTCGTATCAATATTTCTTTGTCGGCCACTGCGTAGCTCATGGCTAGCTTCTTCGAATAGTCTGCGCATGGAGAGTTAGTGATCATTTCAAGAACCTTTTGATGCGGAATTATCTCGACGCCTTTTACTTCTCCCGCAGCATCGCTTTTTCCAATGCTTTTAAATCCACTGTGATTTTATATCGTTCTCCGTATTTTTCGATAATTTCACCGGTTTCACTGAAGCTGGTATAGGGGCTAAATTGTTTATGGTGTTTGTAGAAACTGCCGCAGAGATGCTGAACGACATCAACCGGCTTACCTTTGAAGAGACCAGCCGGGTCAGGCGGCGTTAAGTCACCTGATTCATCGATGTAGGATTTTGCTTTCCCTGTGACGCTGTTGATGGGTGCGTATGGATCATGGTCTCCACGGTAGCCATCGTTGCTCATAGCCAAAAATCTGTCTTCGGAGACGCTGCTATCATCTTTTGGCGTCCAGGTGCTCGGCGCGCCTACTGGTTGCAGCTCCTGAACCGGTCCTGAAGTTCTGATACGACTTAGTTCAGCATCCATCTTTGTTAGCAGCTCTTGGTACTTTGCACTGAAGCTCGCTGCGGACAGGCTTGCTATGCCCGTCAACGCTTTTTCCGCCAGACCAAACATTCCGAACTGAGTTGCCTGATCTGTAATCCCTTCCACCTGTGCACCCGGTGTCTGACCGGTGAATTTGTCGACGGCGTCAGCGATATTGCGAGCTGGATCTGTCAACAGCCGAGCGTAAGCCTTGTTCTCACTGTTGGATTGAGCGCCAATGTCTGCAAAATCTCTTTCCATCGACTCGTAGCCTTGCTTCAAAGGATGCAGTGCCGATTCATACTTGGTGCCTAGTTGGCGCAGGTGCTGAGCAAGTGCGTCGCTATTAGCTTCTGCCAGCGCTGGATAGGTCAGCTTCTCATAACCGATTTGCAGATCCGCTGTCACAACCGATGCTGCATCAGCAACTATTGAACCTGCGAGTTCGAACCCAGCGAGGATGTGACCAACGCCGTTGCCGATTCCGTTCACGGCATACTGCCCGATGTTGTCGTATTGAGTAGCCAGTGATTGATTGTATGTTTCGTTGCAAACGGCTCCGAGCTTGAAATAATTGGTTCTAGGTGCCCACGTGCTCTGAGCTTCATGACTAAAACCGCTTTCGGCGCCACGGGGTGGCTGAGTCGGCGGGCTTTTCTCGGTGGATTCTACTGGCATATCTGCGTCTGACCTGCGGAGCTTGATTAGACTGTATGCAAATTTGTTGGCACGTTCTTGGCAAATCGGGAACCTCTTGGTCGGCTATTTCGAATTCGGCAGAGGTTTGGCAAATCCTTTCGTGTAAAATAAGCGCACTCCTGGAGGATTTACCGTGAAGAATATTTTGATAATTGCCGTTCTAATGCTTATCACCGTCAGCGGTGCCTTTGCGAAAGAAGTAAAAGTGAAAGGCTACACAAAGAAAGATGGCACGAAAGTGGAAGGTTATACCAAGACAGTCAAAGACAAAGACACTGTCGAAGTTAAAGGCTACACAAAGAAAGACGGAACCAAGGTTGAAGGTTATACGCGCAAAAAGGCGAAGTAGATACTGTTGTTTAAACTAAAAACAATCTGGTTAGTTACGTTTATCGCTGGCAGCTTTGCAGCGACTGCACACGCTCAAATATCGCACCAAATGCAAGCGCTCAAAGTTCTTGACACCGGGACGTCCGTGCTCGTTGAGAAGATTTCTGTATCTGCAACTAAGTATGGGCTGTCGGAAGATAAAGTTAAAACGATGATAGAACTGAAGTTACTGCAGAATGGACTAAAAGTACTAACCCCTAACGATGTTTCCAAAAGTCCATTTTCGCCCACGGTCTATGTTCAAATAGGTGCGATTGACCATGATGACCGAGGTTTATCTTATTCTGTGCACGTCGCAGTGCTAGCAGAAGCCATTGTAGAGCAAGATGTAGTTGGGTTGATTTTAGCTCCCACAAAATCAGCAATTGACCAATTTCTTTCCGAGTCGATTGAAGTGCACATTTGGGATAAAGGAATGATTGGAACCGCAGGTCCCAGCAGGTTGCCGGAAGCAGTGTATTCGGATGTCAATGAAAAAGTTGACGCGCTTCTGCGAGACTATCTGCTAGTTCGACAGAGCATAATGCAGACTAAGTAAGGGGTCAACATGGCACTCAAAAATGTCGGTTTGATTTGTGCAATGTTTGTACTGACTAGCATACAACCCGCTTTTGCTTGGTATGACTTCGGTCATGAAGCAGTAGCGTGCATCGCATACAACAAACTCAATCAGCACACGAAAGATCGCGTAAGTTCGTTACTCAAGCTCAACCCGTATTACAGCAAATGGCTCGATCAGGTTCCAGCTGGTGCTTCGCAAGCCGACAAAGAAATGAAGGTTTTCGTATTGGCGTCGACTTGGGCTGATGCGATCAAGCGCGATCCAGAATATAAAGCCGACGGTGCTGATGGCGGCAATAAGCCCGATGGTCAACAATGCGCGGAGAACATCGGCTACTCCGACAAGCGACTACACAAATACTGGCATTACGCTGATCGACCGTTTACCCCTGATGGCACACCACTGCCACCGTATGTGACACCGAATGCTCAAACACAGATTGATGTCTTCCGGGCAACGCTAGCTTCAGATAGCTCCGACCAACTTAAATCTTACGACCTCGTTTGGCTTGTGCACTTAATCGGCGACGTACATCAACCTTTGCACTGCGTGACGCGTGTTATCCATGATGATCCGAAAGGCGACAAAGGTGGAAACGATTGCAAGCTTGTTGGCAAACCGGATAACTTACACTCGCTGTGGGATGGAGCCGTGGGCGACGATAAAGCACTTCAGCCTGCAATCACATTCGCGCAGAATTTGCCAGATGCAAAAAAGAGCCAGTCGAAGAAGGGTGATACCAAAACTTGGGTCGACGAGAGTTACAAGCTGGCTCGGCAGAAGGTCTACAAGAGCCCCATAGGAAAGAGTAACGGGCCGTTTGAGATGACGGACAAGTACAAACAGCAAGCACGCAAGATTGGCGAAGAACGCGTTGAGCTGGCAGGTGCGCGGTTGGCAGATTTGCTGAACAATGAACTGAAATAATCCAATTAGTTCTTGCTCTGCAATTGAGGCAAAACAGAAGGTAAAATGTTGAATGATGAACTAATCTTGCTGGAAAGAATTGCGCTGCCAGATCTAGCTGACGAACTTCAGTGTCATAAACAGACTCTCTTCAAAATAGCAAAGCGCCTTGGAATCACATTTATTAAGCGGCGAGACCCTGATCGCAGAAATCAGCTCGTTGCCACGGTCACTAATGAAGATGCTCTTAGAATTCGGGCCGAGCTGCTACTGCGAACTAGAATCGGAGATGTTCAGAATGGAGACGGTGAACTTTTAGTAGCAGATACAGGCGTGTTCTATCTCATTCAACTTGAACCAAGTCATGATCCAGGACGTATCAAACTTGGCTTCACTACTGATATTGATGGACGGCTACGCAAACACCGATGTTCAGCTCCTTTTGCTCAATCGCTAAAAACTTGGCCTTGTCGTCGGCACTGGGAACGCGCGGCCATAGACTGCGTCACTTTTGGGCTTGAGCAATTACACACTGAGATATTTAGAGCCGGTTCTATTGAAGAAGTAGCGACCAGAGGCGACAGCTTTTTCGCCATAATGCCTATCGTCAGAATAGAGGCGGATGACAGCTGCAGCACGGAAGAGTAACTGACCGGCTTTCTCAGATTTAATCTTTCAGATTGAACTTTTTGAGCCCGGTCCCCGTAGAACAGATTAAGACCCCCTGTTCCCTACTCACAGAGGTCCAAGAATGAACCGAGTTATTCGAACCGCCTTAGTTCTCTCCATTTTTGCCAGCCCTGCAATGGCGATGCCTCTTTTATTGAATGGCAACGTGGCACAACAGCGCGTGTCTGCGCTCACTTCAGATATCCAATGGTACAAATCACTTCCGCAGGCTCAAAGCGAAGCGATGCGCCAAAACAAGATGATCTTCTGGGTCCATATGCTCGGCGACATTCGCGGCGCTACGTGAAGTGCCGGAAATAGCTTAAGAGCCGTGTCGCTCTCGCAAGAACCTGCTTTCTCAACTCTCAAGAATTACTTTGTCTGCGGCACTCGCGACATTTCAAATGAGCCCTATGCTGGTCTATCTGGCAGTCATGATGTTTCCGGCAATGCAGTTGATACCACAAACGGTGCCGGACCTCATAACCTTCAATTGTTTATTCTTTCCGCTGATGGAACTGTGCTGACCTGTTTGCCTGGCTATTGGCACTCTCAGGATCTACTTACCGAGATGCAATTCGCCTCTCAACTGAATCAAGTCTGGCTAAATCCAAAGCTGTCACGCGGACAGAAAGATCAGATGTTTAAGCAGATGCACTTAGCTCATATTGACCAGCATTCGCCTGGCATGGTGCGCAGAAGCAAAATGCAAGGCTTTGATATGCAATACGAGGCTAAACGCGCGAACCGGTCTGACACCATTGTTGATCGCAGTGCAGTGATATCTGCGGCCAACAGCGGAATGAAACCGCCACCATCTGCATTCAAAACGACAGATGAGATCATGCATGAGAGAATGGCTCAGCGCCCTTTTGTTGCATACAACTATTTTGACGTCGCTGCTTATTCCGATTACGGTAAACAGAAATACGATAAGCATGAAGATTATCGAACTGCTGATGGCATGGTCGACAAACAAGCAGCTCGGAATGCTCCAACTATCGGTAATAAACAAGTTGAAGAGCGTCCGATGGGGAGACGAGGCAGACGACAAGCCATGTACAACGCTCCTAACAATCCAGCTCTTTGGGGTAACGGACCCAAATGGGGAACTCAATAGGCCTAAAATGACCGAAAGCTGCCATGACCCCCGCCGCTGTATACGTTGTAATCAAAAACAAATTGGATATCGACTTCATCTTTACCGCCTTCGGGTAGTGGTCTAAAAGGTGACGCATTTTCTACAGCTTTTAAAGCTGCCTGGTCGGCAATTACGACGCCGCTTGTCTGGTCTATTTGGAGGTCAGAAAGCTCGCCCCCCCTGTGGATTTTAAACGTGGTCACAACGCGTTTGCTTTCAAACCCCTTCGGTGGAAACCATGCGCGCTTGATTCTTCTCTGCAGGTCTGCCATATAAGGACCGTAGTCGACGTCTTTCACGGGTTTTGTGTTGCCAGGCATACGATATACACCGTTCGCTTTAAAAGTAACTCCAAGTAATTCCATGTTGTACTTGTCCGCTTCGGGCGATTCCGTATATTCCAGTATGTTGAGACTTCCATCAGACATGAAAGTCCAAAACAGCTCAAGCCTTTCCAAGCCAGCCGGTAATGGTGGGAAACTAGCCTTGAGCATTAGTTCTTCTATTGATCTGTCTTCTTGCGATGATGCGCTGCGAGTCACCACTTCATAAGCAATCAGCTTGCCATTTCCGTCGACGGACACTTTTACTTTGGTTACCAATAAGGTGCCCTGAGCTGGGGAGCGTGAAGCTTGCCATGATCGCGAAACATTTTGCGTAACGGAAGCTATGTAACCAATATAAACAAGAGCCATGTCTTTACGACGCTGCTGCTTTGCTTGTTCAAATCGCTGTTCCTCCGGACTTTGAACGACGGTGTTTGGCTGAGAAGTCACCGTTGGAACATGCTTTGTTTCGGGTGTTGCTCCGAGAGAACTTAATGGTGCCGATCGTTGATTCCTCACAACTGTAGGAGCAGAAATTGGAATGATGCTGACGAGGTGATTGATCCGATCAGGCAGAGGTTTGTCCTGCCATGAAAGTTTTTGTTTGGGAATGATATTGTCTTCGAGGCGACTAACGCGCACGGGCAGTGGATCTTCGGGATATGTTTTGCTCAGCACTTCTTGTTCGAGTGCCGACACTTGTTCATTCAATCCCATGCTGGAGGATGTATCAGCCTGCGCTGGGCCCAAATTACCAGAACCAAGGAAAGTGACGCCGATTATTGCACCCGCAAGTAAAAGCGCGTAAACTATTTTGTTTTTGACCATCTAGAGCCTCTTCTAACTCAGCTATTGCATATATTACCCAGTCTCCCGATACTAAATGTGGTGCCTAAATTGTTATAAAACACCAAGCAAAACCAAGTTTCTGCTGTTCTTTCTGCTAGAACCTAACGTCACCAATTGAGATTTCCTGTTTTTAGAGGATTCGCTTGAAGTCACTTCTTCGATTTTGATGGTTTCACGGGAGGTCTGTTCACTCTCGTTCCTTGTACCATGAATGCATTGATTGTTTGTCCATCCGATTCTATGGTGAAGCTGACCGTTATTTGATCGTTCCCTTGAAGTAAGGACAAAATCGGACCGCACATAGCCAGCGGAAAAAGAAGATGTGCAATATGGACGTCGGTTGTGGTGTCAAAGTAACTTTCCGGATCTTTTTCGGATACAAAATCCAGTTGGACGGTTCCTGGAAACGCAGCCTTAATGAACGATACCGTTGGCGTGATAGTGCTCCATGTCTGGTGTTTATTATCCCTCAAGCTGCCCGCTTGGCACATGTATTGAATTACTAATCCGGCGAAATCGCCAGTGATCAGATCTCGCTTTTTCTTTTTTGACATATGTGTTTAATCGCTCCGCAACGCCGTCCGCTTTTCATTTGTGCCCTTTCTTCCAAAACTGAAGCGTTGCATCTAGGCGCGAGTAAAAACTATGCTGAACAGCAATTAGGCGATGGTTCGGTCAAAGCTTTGACTGATTGATTTATTGGCGACGAGCTTATAGGATTGGCAGACTAAGAGAGGCGCAAAAATTGAGATCCCAGATTCTTTTCGAAATCCTTGCCTTAAGCCTTTTACTTGGGTTCAGTGGCGAGATACGTTGTCTAGGCCAATCTGCTCTTTGGCAATCGTATCTGAAAAAAGGCACCCAGCTGATGGAACAGGCTAATTATTCAGACGCCGAAAAGATGTTGAGCGCAGCCGTTCAAGAGCTTGACCTAAACACTGACAGCAAAAACAACATCCCTTTCGTTTTTGCTCATTTTCAACTTGCCTCCTGCCTACAAAAGGAAAACAAACTGACCGAATCCGAAGCGGAATATCTGAAGACTTTCATCTTAGCCCAGGCGAACGAGACGGAAGTAAATTTTCTGATGGCTTATGATTCTCTTGCCAATGTTCAAGTGCAGCTAAAAAAGTACGATTTGGCAGAGGAAAATTATCGCAAATGTTTGCGAAAGTTAGAAGATCGTCATAGCGGTCTTGATCTCCAACGACAAGTTTTGCAAGATCTGATCAGTCTATACAGTGTCGAAGGTAAAACTGCCGAATCATCGGCTCTGAACGATCAAATTGCCAACTTAGATGTGCAAATAAAACAAATACAGTCGCAACCAAAATACTTTTACGATCAGGGACTGCGCGCTTTGGCTGTGAAGGACTTTCCAAAGTCAATCGAGCTGTTCGAAAAGGCTATATCGCTTGCGCCTATGCCACTATACACGGTTAATCTCGCAGTGGCTCACCAGAATTACGCGGTCTTGCTAGACGGTAAAGACGATCATGAGGCAGAGCACCATTACAAAGAAGCGATCAAATTATTTGAAAAGGAGAACAGGGCTCAATCGCAATTAGCTGATGCAATAGAGGGACTTGTTATTCTTTACGTCAAAGATAAACGGTATACAGATGCTGACCCATATGTGACAAGACTCCTCACGCTTCGGAATCAACAGAAAAACATGGTCGGCTATACACGTGCACACAAGCTGTACACCGAAGCAATGAAAGCTCAAAACAAACCGATCGCTATCGGAGCTATTCCGGCGGGCCTAAGTTCAAGTCAGGCTGCACTCAAAAGCAACGATGAAATTGCTAATTATGATCATTCCATCAAAGTGCACATTCACCAGAAATGGCGCGAATTAGAGAGCAAATATACTTCAGATCAGCCTGCACTTCAGTCCTCTCGTCCATCCGTAGGACCTTCCTCGGCTCCGCTCTTAAACAAGGGTTTTCAAAACACTAACGTCTGGATACTCATTTCCGCCGATGGTTCACTTCGAGACTACAAAGTTCAATCGATGAATCAAGGTGATAAATTTGAAGCCAGAGCTTTAGAGGCGGTTCGAGCATCTTTTCCTTTTCAGCCCCTTCCAAAGTCTGCTGGAAACGCGCACCCGCTCTCAGTCCTCTTCAATCACACTGGCGTTTATTGAGAAGAATGTGACATTTAGATTGACGGACTGAAACAAATGCTTGCTCGAAGATTTCCAAGAATCAACAATTACTCCAGAGTAATTCACAGGATTCTATATGTCCGAGAATGGCATTAATGCAACCGTTTCGCTGGTTGAACTTGGATCGAAGTTAGATTCACTGGAACGACTGCTCGTCGACTTAAGCATCGACGTTCAATACATAAAAGATATTTTTCTGGCAAAACAGGCAAAGAAAGAGCGGCGCCGACAGCGCAAAGAGGAAGAGTTTCTTAAGATCGAGCGACAAAGAAAAGCTAAACAGGATCGGGCAACTTATGAGGACATCATCTGGAGATTGGACTTTCGTCCATGGGATATCATGCCTGCTCCGCGCAGTGTATTGACGCCAAAAGAACTTGAGCTTGCGTCGTTGTTGGCCCAAGACAAAACTGACAAAGAAATAGCGCTGAGCATGAATATCAAAGAAGGCAGTGTCTCTGCGCGAATTTGCGCGATGACGAATAAACATGAGGTGAGCCGTCAAGATTTGGGCGATTACTACTTGAAGTATCGGCGCGTTTTTCGCGAGCATCGACACACAAGGTGTCTCAAGCTAGTACGATGGCTCCTCAATCCGCCACCTGGAATGATTCGTCGCTGTAATTTGAAATTTATTTGGAAGAGGCGCCTTGGGCGGCGAGGATCTACTTTTCAGTACGCTGGTCCATATGTACCAGTGGAAGTTTTCGACCATCTTAAACAGCGTGAACACACTGTCATGAAACTGAGAGTTCAAGGTGTTGATTTTCCAACCATCGCCCAGCGCCTCAAGATCAAAGAGGTGAGTGCTAGGGGGTATGTCTCAGAGATTCGCGGACGTATCAAGTCCACGAAGAATATATCGCTGTCGGATGAGGCACTAATGCAGTTGTACAAGAAATATCTGAAGTTGGCGCGTAAACGCGCGGCATCAGCAAAAGCCTGAGCTAGTCTTCATCCTTAAGCGGTCTGTCTGTCAGCATGACCTCGTTGGGAGCCGTGCCGGTGAAGCTGCCGTTGCCATTATCGGTAACTCGAAACCAGTGAAACTTTCGGTCATCGTCAATGCTCAATAAGTGCCAAAGCTTGCCACCATTCTTGACGATAGTGAATCCTGGCTTTATCGGATATCCAGCGAACTTCTTATGATTCATGCAACTCCTAAGATCAATTAAATGCACGTCGCGCTGAGTCGATTCTTTGAAAGCCGGTTGCGCATCGGATTGTCGCGATGTCACAAGTCGGACTAACGGTCTCATCTTTCCTGCTTGTCCGTGCAATCAATTCTGTTCCAGCATAGATTGCGTCTTCTTCAGACAACTGGGTTTTGTAGATTTCATCACGCAAAATTCTCAAAATGGCAAGATCGGATTGATCTTCTTCTGATTGCGAGCTTTTCAATTCAGTCAAGTGCTGAGATGCACCCATAGAATCTAGATAATTCGGGGATTCCGAAATTTTCGTAACCGGAAGCGGCGTGCCACCAAGATTATGCATATGAATCGTGCAAAACTGAAAAAGTTTTCTGCTTTGATCGTAATGAAAAATTCTGGAAATAAAAATTGGAGACTCTCTTGGGAATTTAAGACCCTCCTCGGTCTTCAAAAAACGCGAGAAATCACGGGTAAGCGCTTTCTCTATCGCTCGTGAGACTGTCCGAAGGCTTCCATTCGGCTTAGCGTTCTTAAGGGATTTCCTGAGAGACTCCGATGCGTCAAAGTCATATTTCCACTGATTAGTGTCATCATCTCTGACACCACACAGCGGAGTGCCCGTACTAGCGACAGCCGTAAATCTGCCGACACTGATAACCTTCTCCACGTCATCATTTATTTCGTTGTGCTGCGTTCCGCGCTTATCCGAAACGAGAAGGATTCCGTCTCTGTAAGGAATGGAAATCACTAACGACATTGCGCGCCCTCCCAAGAAAGTGTTAAAACTGATCCTAGAGTAATCGCTGCCATTCAGCAAATCAGCGCAACCGGTAAGGCTGTATCTGCCAGATATCCCAAAAGGGCTGTAGATGACGGCTGCAGGATCAGCTTTACAAATAATTCCAACGTGAACCAAATAATTTACTCAAAAGCGGCCCGCCAAACGAGGCATACATTTTTCGACTAATGAGCGCCTAGCTCGCGACATTGAATGCCTCAAAAAAGATGCGAATTTCAAGCGCCGGAGAAGTCAGAAACAACTTTGCCCTCCTAAAGCCCACGCAACAATAGAATCATCTGTAGGAATGCGAATAATGCTAAAAGTCAAACTTTTTGCTGCCCCAATCGAACTGCCGCGATGCTTAGTCCATTCCACTGCTATCATGGTACTCGTTTGATTTACATGATGTTCGTTCAGTTCGTTGGGCAAAAGGTTTGGACTTATGGCAGATCGCACAATTATTCCGATTTTTGATCCAGGGGATTGGGAAAATGCGATAGGCCGTTGCGAAGAATGCAATGAGGAATTGAAAAGATTGCCCATCGCATTTGCATCCTGTAAAGATCATCCGACTGCTAATGCAATTGTGCATAGTCCAGGATCAAGTCTTACTACAGGAATTGCAGAAATAAACCTTCACCCGCTCAATTTTCTTGATGCAGAGCCAGAAGCTATCACTAACAACGGATACCCAACAGTCGAGGAGATTCTTGTCTTTTGCTGTGGAGCTACGCACAGTGCAAAGCCAGAAAAGGTTGTTGCTCGCTATCAACAGCTCCATCAAGGACTTCGGATACAGGCAATACCGTCTTTTGATTACATCAACAAGAAAGTCATTGTTCCATTGCTGCAAGCGCAGTCCTGTTATATGACGGCAAACTTTATTGCAACAACAGCACTCTGTGGAATCGTGGCGGAAATGCTTTCAAATTTGGCTTGGGAAATTTACCAGCCATTCCTAAAGCTCAACAAAAAAGAGATCACCTTAGAAATGCAAAAGCCGCTATTCGGTATGCCTGTAGAAAGCATGACGCAAGAAGCACGGCTTAACTTGCTAAAGGCTGTGGATATAATTACACAAGGGACTTGGGACAAGTTTAAACGAGTAAAAGATGTAAGAAACGAGTACGTCCACTTTCACAAATACAATCCTACCGAAGAGGCACAGAAGAAGCAGGCTGCCGAAATGTTCACGCTTGTTCAAGAACTTGTCTGTGAGGTAATCGGACAAGACTTTAGTGATGGTCGACTCAATTTGAACCAAGCCACCTTCGCATATTTGCAATTACACGGGCTTATAAAACCGTTTCCGGCAGCATCCCAAAATAGTTCCAGTGACTCCAGCGTAGTGGACGGTTCGAACGTTGAGTAAAATTTGCCCTCTGAGCCGCATCATTGGTATCAAATCGTGAAGCGTTCGCAGATTGATAAAATTCTTTGTGGAGTGAAGTCTTGGAATGATTTGACGGCGAAGATAGAGTTGTCCAACAATACCAAGGACAAAGGCGATATTTTTGAGCGCTTCACTCAGATTTATCTGAAGCTTTCACCTGTATATCAAACAAAGTTGAAAGATGTTTGGACGTTTGACGAAGTACCTCCCTCAGTCGCTAAGGCACTTGGATTACCGAGAATTGACCTAGGCATTGATCTAATTGCAGAGACATTCGACGGCAAATTCTGGTCGATTCAAAGCAAGTACCGTGAAAACATCAAGGCGGCAATTACATATGATGAGCTGTCAACATTCGTAGCACTTACGTTTGGAGAAATTTGTCGTAAAGATGCTTTCTCATATGGCCTTATCTGCACGACGACAGAAGGCATAAGCAAACATCTCCACAGTCATGCCAAGATTGGTGTATGTGCTGTTGATGAATGGGGGAATCTCGATGCAAGCTTCTTTGCTCGGATGCATCAGTATGTGACGCACAAACCGGTAAAGCTGCAAGCCAGGAAACCTAAGCCACACCAGGTTCGGGCAATCAAGAAGGGCGTGAAGCATTTTGCTACCAGTGATCGAGGCAAGCTGATTTCACCATGCGGGTCTGGCAAAAGCTTGACTGCATTCTGGCTGGCACAAGCTTTGCAGTCTAATCTGACACTCGTTGCAGTGCCAAGTCTTGCGTTGATCAAACAGACGTTGAATGTTTGGCTGACAGAAACTGTCGCTACTGGCACACGTCCTGATTGGTTGATTGTATGCAGTGATGAGAGCGCTGGCAAAGTAAAAGAGGCTGATTCTATCGTTGCCGACATTTATGAGATGGGCGTTCCTTGCAAAGATAAAAGTCAGGCAGCCGAAATTACTAAATTTTTGAAGCAGAAAACCAACGTTCCTCGTATATTATTCACGACCTATCAGAGCAGTGAAGTGACAGCGGAGGCGTCTCGAAAAGCCAAAGCAACATTTGATTTTGGAGTGTTTGATGAGGCACACAAGACCGTGGGGCACGTTGATAAAACATTCCCGCACTTTCTGTCAGAGAAAAATATCAAGATCAAGAAGCGGCTGTTCATGACTGCGACAGAGCGGGTTTTCCGGGGCAACTCAGACAAGATTGTCAGCATGGACGATGCAACCATTTATGGTGGCATCATTGATGATTTGAGTTTCAAAGAAGCCATTGCACAGGGCATTTTATGCGACTACGAGATTTGGGCAATGCACGTCACTCCGACTGAAATAAAAGATTTGATTTCAAACAACGATTATCTGAATCCAGACAAAGGTGATTTAGATGACATCACAGCTCAGAAATTTGCGGCACTCATAGCTATGAGAAAGGCATACAAGCAGTTGGGGATTAAACACACGATTTCATTCCACAGCAGCATTGCACGTGCACAAGATTTTCAGAAGCTGCAAGAGAAGTGCAACAAGTCTCTGTCTAAGAAACTTGGGAATGTGCATTCATATCACGTTTCTGGGAATATGCCGATGGCCAAAAGAGACACTGAGATGAGACTCTTTGAGACAGTGACACCAAGCTTGGTGACAAATGCACGTTGCCTAACGGAAGGCGTCGACGTGCCAGACATTGATTGTGTCATGTTTGCAGACGCTAAGAACAGCATCATAGACATTGTTCAGGCGGCTGGTCGTGCCATGCGAACTGCGCCAGGCAAAACTAAAGGTTACATCGTTATTCCAGTATTGTTGGATGATGAGCTTGAATTGGGCTCGACTGATAGCCGGGTGTTTGGTCAGACGTTCAGAGTGCTCAGAGCTTTGGCTTCTAACGATGATCGAATCGTTGATGAGCTGAAAGCTATATCTCAAGGGGTTATTCCGAAGACTTCCATTGTTAAGCAGGTGTTGCCTGAGATTTTGCCGACGGCTATCAGCGCGGATCAGTTTATCAATGCGGTGACGTTGAAGTTTTGGGACAAGCTCGCTAAGCTCAATTGGCGGACTTTTGAGGAAGCACGCGAATATATTCGTAGTCTCAATTTGAAATCACAAGCTGACTGGAGAGAATACTGTCGTGGTGGCAAGAAACCGGCTGACATTCCCAGTGCTCCTGATTACAACTACAAGGACAGAGGATGGATTAGCTGGGGCGATTGGTTCGGCACCGGACGCATAGCTGATCAAAATAAGATCTTTCGTTCATTTACCGAAGCACGCAAATTTGCTGGAAGTCTCCAATTTAGATCTGGAAATGAGTGGCAAGTATACTGTCGGTCAGGCCAGAAGCCCGTCGATATTCCCAGTAATCCAGACAAAATCTACAGGGACAAAGGATGGACTTCGATGGGTGACTGGCTGGGCACAGGAATTATTCATCCAAAAGACAAAGTCTTTCGTCCTTACCCTGAAGCAAAAAAATACGTCCATGAGTTAAATCTCGGTTTTCAAAAACAGTGGCGAGAATATTGTCAATCTGGGGAGAAGCCAGCAGATATTCCTAGTAACCCCAACAAAATCTACAAGGACAAAGGTTGGGTAAGTTACGGAGACTGGCTTGGCACCGGACGCATAGCTGCTCAAGTTAGGGTATATCGTCCTTACCCTGAAGCAAAAAAATACGTTCACGGTTTAAAATTACGCTCTAATATTGAGTGGCAAGAATATTGTCAATCTGGTAAAAAACCGGACGATATACCAGCGTATCCTAATCAAACTTATAAGAATGATGGTTGGGTCAACATGGGCGACTGGTTGGGCACCGGACGAATTGCTAATCAAGCTAAGGTCTATCGCCAATTCCGTCAAGCTCGAAAATTTGTTCATGATCTAAAACTTGGTGGTCAAAAACAGTGGCTTGAGTACTGTCAATCTGGTAAAAAACCGGACGACATACCAGCGTATCCCAATCAAACTTATAAGCATGATGGTTGGGTCAACATGGGCGATTGGTTGGGCACAGGAATTATTCATCCAAAAGACATAGTCTTTCGTCCTTACCCTGAAGCAAAAAAATACGTTCACGGTCTAAAACTACGCTCTAACATCGAGTGGCGAGAATATTGTCGATCTGGTAAGAAACCGGATGACATACCAGCACATGCTGACAGAAGCTACAAGGGTAAAGGATGGATAAGTTGGGGCAATTGGTTAGGCACTGGACAAATAGCTAATCAGGTGAAGGTCTATCGCCAATTCCGTCAAGCTCGAAAATTTGTTCATGAGCTAAAACTTGGTAGTCAGCAAGAGTGGTCACAGTACTGTCAATCTGGTAAAAAACCGGACGATATACCAGCGTATCCTAATCAAACTTATAAGAATGATGGTTGGGTCAACATGGGCGACTGGTTGGGCACCGGACGAATTGCCGAGAAAGATAAGGTCTTTCGTTCATTCACCGAAGCACGCAAATTTGCTAGAAGTCTCCATTTTAAATCTCGAACTGAGTGGCAAGTATACTGTCGGTCAGGCCAGAAGCCCGTCGATATTCCCAGTAATCCTGACAAAATCTACAAGGATAAAGGATGGCATTCCGTCGGTGACTGGCTGGGCACCGGACGAATAGCTGACTGAAATAGAATCTATCGCCAATTCCCCGAAGCAGAAAAATATGTCCACGATCCTAATCTTATAGTGGACAAAAGGAATGGAGAGAATATTGTCGATCTGGTAGTAAGCCTGATGATATTCCGGGTTCCCCACAGCGGACTTACAAGAACTCTGGTTGGATTAGCTGGGGCGATTGGTTCGGCACCGCATGAATACTGGCTCTCTGAAACAAAAATACGCAAACAGTTAATAATCCGACTGAGTTGGGGCAATCAATTTAGTGATTGATGAAGAAGTAACTGCTGAACGGTATCTAGAACTACGCACCTCAAATTTGACGTTACTCAAATGCCACCATATAAGTTACCGGCTACCAAAATCCGGTTGAGCGATGATTGTAAAGTACTTTCAGTGGGCGCTTCGATAATAATGACGGTCATCGAAGACGTGGAACCTCGCTAACTTGTGCGATTCGAGCAAGGATTCTCAGTCCGGCAGTTATCTCAAACTGCTTTACCTGGCCCGTTGTAAACTTGCGCGGCAGTCCGTTCGATCAACTGAAGTGCGATTAAATATTCGGGTTCCTCCGCAAGAGAAACAGACCTATTCTCTCCGGTAAGCTTAATTTGAATTTCTCGCCCATCTTTGGATTTCGCATCGTGAATCGGAGTGGATGGAGGGTACAAGTCAAGATCAAACGCATAAGCTGCCACCACTTCGCCGATACTTCCAACTTCAGAATTTTCTTCTAAAATGGAAATCTCAAATCTGCTTTAGTCGTTCTGCCACCCACCCATAGTCTAGCTTCGGCTTGATTCATCGTTCTATGGAGCTGAAGATTCACCTGCAATCCGTAGTCATATTTCAAGTCCTTATCTCCGACTTTGACACCGGATGTCACCAAGGAAAGCTTGACAGAGTCTTCGTCATCCCATTCACTCAGAGGCTTCGCCTCCAGGTACAAAAGGTTATTCTCTTGCTGCCCTCGTCTATGAATTACAATGTCTGGCACAATCAATTTCACCTCCTTTTGCTTCTTTTGCTCCTTTTGTTTTTCCTCCGCTTGCTCAAGTTTCGTTCTTTCCTTTTTCTTCCAATTATCAAACGCGTCTGTTAACCCCTCGTCTCTCAGAGCAGTCTTAGCGGAATCAGAAAGAGTCAGCATATCCAAGTTCTTCGGGTTGGACTCGTACCGACCGTATTCACAATCCACATAATAATCAGGAAAGAGTACCTGCAAATACATTGCAAGGCGGGTTGCGGCGGGCCGCTCAAGTGGTTTCGCAGGCGGTGCTATAAATAAATCCTTGTCTTGTAATCCGAATATCTGAAACGCCATCTTCAGCCGCTTCTCGACTTCATTCCAATCCATTGCAAACTCCTTGTGGTCCATCATCAATTGGTGTTATCAGTCTGTTCACATAAAGCCAATGAGTGACGGTACTGTTTGCAAATGTCATAAACATGAATCCAGACAAAGTCGTGAAGTCTTTGTATTTCCTCAGTGCTTCTGCATCTTCGTCCTTCAGCACGGCAGGCAATCCGTAAATGTCTCTCCAATAAACATTCACCAACTGGTCAGCGCAAGAGTATCGTTTTTCAATTGGCTTTGCGCCAGACAATTTGATGGATGCACGGTCAGCCAGGTCCAAGTCTTGTTGCATTGCGGCAACCAAAAGCTTTAAGGCAGCCTGAGTTGCTTTGGCATCCTTCGCATCGTTGTAATGAAACGTGAAAGTATTTCGGAGGTGCGCCAGTCCTTTGAAGTGCTCATCTGTGCGAAGGCAATTGTGCAGAACATCGAATGAATTTTGAAGATGACCTGCATTTTGGATAAATTGATAGGCCTCCTCATTGCCACCAGCCCGATTATCAATGAACGCAGCGAAAGCCTCGGATAGATGCGCTTGCTGGAGTCTTAATAAATAGCCGACAACACCATCAAGTACGTTCACATCCCAATTCGTCTTGTCCTTTTCAATCGCTGTCATGATGGAGCCGAGTGATGCGATGTCATTCGCAGCCATCATTAGTCGAAACATGTATGGTGCTAACGGCAGAGCTGCTGCCGTTGCAACATCAATTCTCAACGATTTAGCTGTTGCGAGTTTTAATTCAAAATCGTCATCGATAGACTCACCCGTCATCACAAATTCCCTCGAATGCAATCAAACTATTTCCGGCGCCCCTTGCTGTGTTTTGATGTGCGCTTTTGGCGAAAACCACTTCCGCTCGTGGAGCCACCGGTAGTCTGTGGCAGAACAGTTGGTGCAAGCGGATTTGTTGGAATTGACACCATGGCGAAATTGGTGCTCGCACTTAGCAAGAAAGTCTGAGCAGTCGGGCTGTTGGTCAGCAATGAAGTAAGGCGACTATTTGCGTATTCAAACAGTTTGTCCACATTGTTTCTGTCAAGGATCTGGTTCTCGATACCAGCTCGTAATCTGATCTGTATGCTGGAGAATAGTTTTCCAGCTCTCATTTTTTGCACGGTATCAGCAATTTGCGTTGCTTTATCCTTTGCCGCATCCAGCACGTATGCAATATCAGTTGAGTAGTTGTCTAGTGTTCGTGCCCCCTTCCGCCTGTTGCAGGCGTCGCATGATGGCACATGGTTGTAGTGCGCTAACACGTCAAAATCGAGTCGCAGCCCATACCTCTTTTCATCGCTTCCAAGTCAGGTGCCGAGATTTTTTCTGGAATTACATGGTCAACTTTGAAGTCGTCGAACTCTACTGGCTTATGGCAATATATGCAATTGCTGTTATGCGCTTCCCAAATAGCGAGCCGCTGAAAACTATCGAACGATTGATCAGACATACGATTTTGCTGCTAACTCATAGCTAACTTGCTTCTGTCTTGGCACGCCAATAAAAAAGCGGCTCGTCGCTGTCAAGCCGCATCCTTACTAGTTTTAAGATGGCGTGCCTGGAGAGATTCGAACTCCCGACCTCAT
>PLZS01000036.1 GCA_003153555.1 Candidatus Melainabacteria bacterium
AAGGCCGCGGCGGCAGGCCCGGCGGCGGTTTCAACAACAGGCGCTTCCAAGGCGGCGAGCTAAGTACTTCGACTGCTGCCGAAGATCTGGCTGAATATATACTCAAAATTCTGGCTCGTGATGCAGATTCACTTCAGTTCGAGCGTCAAACGCTTTATCCAGGACGTTGCCGTGTATCTGTAACTTGCGAACCTTCAATTACAGGCAGGCTTATCGGCAAGGATGGAAAGACCATCTCCGCGCTCCGGTCCTTGATCAGAGCTGCCGCTAGCCGCTATGGGAAAAGAGTAGACATCGAAGTCTCGTAGTTAGTAGTTAGTCAGCTCAGTCACCTTACTTTTCGCGACGAAATTTGTGACCGAAAATTCAAACGAAAAGGATCTGAAACTGATTCAGGTCTTAATAGATCAGAAGCTAATTTCAGCTGCGCAAGCTGAGCTTGCCAAGTCTGATCGCGAAGTGACCGGCATGACTCTGGGCGAAGTTTTGTTGGCCAGGCGCTGGGTGAATGAGGAAACGCTCGACCGAATTGCACCATGGCTCAAGGACTTACGCGGTGGCGCACCAGGAGTGGTGACGGCGGCTGAGCACAAAGATGATGAGACTCATGCTGACACTGGCTACCAACAAAACCTGAAACGTTACCGCCAGTTGATGCACAAAATTTTGGACGAATGAGCGAGATTCCTTTTATAAGCGCTCCGTCGCCTTCGGTTCCCTCGGCTNNTCGGCTCCTCCGCGCAAACCCGCTCGCTACAACTTCGTAAGCTCCGTCGCGCTATAACCTAGTGTAGCGAATTTTTTTGCGTACGTAGTCACTGTAAATCGCGTTCAAACGCCAGCCTAACTCGCCGTCTAAAAATCCAGCACGAACGACAAACCTGTAAAAGAACGTCCAAACTGGACGCAACAGCTCATTGATGGGATGAGCACGCCAGCCATTTTTCCCACTCTTTTTGTATTCTGTCGCAGACAGTCGAGCGTACTTTTCCATCGCCGCGCCAAAGGCCGCAACATCAGTGTAGGCGTAATGCAAAAGATCATGCTTGAGCCTGCCGACCGCCCCTTGTACTCTAACAGCCTCATGCACCAATCGATCATTGAATCGCCCAGAGCTCTTCTTAAACAACCTCAGCTGCGCGTCGGGGTAGAAGCCACCATGGCGAATGGCAGTGTCGCCAATGAATAATACTCGCGGTATTCGATAGCCATCACAGCTCTCTAATTCTGTGCTGCGCATCAACGACTTAATTTCATCAGCCAATTCAGGCGAGAGAATTTCGTCGGCATCGAGGCTCAAAATCCAGTCATTGACGGCTAAATCAATGGCAAAGTTTTTTTGCGCCGCGTAACCAAGCCAATCCTGATGCACAACACGTGCAGCGCCAGCGGTAGCAATCCCAATGGTTCCATCAGTAGAGCCAGAATCAACAAGCAAAATCTCGTCTGCCAATGGCTTAACAGCAGCAAGCACCCGAGCAATCGTGCGGGCTTCGTCTTGCGCCACTATCACTACCGAGAGCGAAGGCATCGCGTCAAGGGCCGCGTCTTACGAAGCGAATAACGCTGCTTGCATTGTCGATTGTGTATTGCCAGTCGCCGAAGAATGTTTGACCCAAAAGTGGATATGGCATGTTAGCGGTGCCCACGCAGGTGACCATAAAATCCGTCTTTTCGATAGGTCCCATCTTGATGCGCTTGACGCTGAAATTTTGTTGAGTAGTCTCGCCGCCAATGCCTGTCCCTATTGAAGATGTGGCGTCTTCCGGAATCGGAATATTAGCTTTTTTCAACTGCTCCGCCGAGAATGAAACACCGGAAGCTCCGGTGTCAAAAAACATTGTCATCGGACGCCCATTTACTTCAACAGAGACAATTAGATTGCGCCCTGCTCTCTGGAAAGGAACTGCATACAAATCTCTTCCAGAACCTGCAGCGGTTTTGGTGCCACTGGATTGCTTTTTCACAAAGTGGATATTGCCGCTTTCGTCCGAAGTTTTGTCTATTGTGTATTGATAGTCTTTGAAAAACGTTTGACCAAGCAAGGGCTTGGTAGGCATGTTAGTTTGAACTTGAATGTCGAAATTCTTTCGTTCGATCGAACCGACTTTTAGGGTCACAGGCAGTGACCACGTCTCTACGCTTCCGGCAGAACCAACGCCAAACGATAAGCCAGTAGAAGCACCTTTAGGCTCAGCGACGCTGGCTTCCCTAAGTTGATTTTTGCCAAACACGCAACCTTCCGCACCGGTATCAAATACCATTTTGACGCTCCGATTGTTCATCGAAGCATCTATAAGCAGCAATCCTCCTTCCTTAGTGTAGGGGATTCTTGCTTCGGCTGGCAGACTGGCGAAGTCTGGGCTCTGCCCTTCAGCGGTTGCACCACTGCTGGTGGCGTGAGGTCGGACAGCTGGATTTGACGAAGCTGTTGATTTTGAGATGACAGACGATGAT
This sequence comes from Candidatus Melainabacteria bacterium, assembly GCA_003153555.1. Lineage (GTDB taxonomy): Bacteria > Cyanobacteriota > Vampirovibrionia > Obscuribacterales > Obscuribacteraceae > PALSA-1081. The sequence goes on from PLZS01000036.1 coordinate 2,458, forward strand.
GCCTTTGTCAACTGATGGTAGTACTCAGGATCCAACCGACTGAGTGCATTTGCAGCCAACTTACCGGCGTTGGAGTAAGAAAAATTCGAAACCAAAGAGGCGTACAGTTTCACGGCAGCTTTACTGTTGCCCAACTGTTGAAGAGTCATTGCCTCGTAATACATATTGTCTGCATCGTACGGATTATTTTTGCCGGCCGCAACGAAATAACTGTAAGCCTTCTTGAAATCCTTTTTTAGGTAGAACTGCACCCCGGCTGTAAAATAAGGGTCCTCTGCTTTCGCCGGTTGGACGAGCGAAGAGAGGAAAAGCAGCCCGCAAGCCAAAGAAATTCCCTTTGTGCCCAGAGTAATAAGGGAAGAAGATCGTGTCATTGAACAAACTCCAAAATTTGCAGGAAGTTCGGCAATTCCGATTATATAAGGTTTGTCGAAACTTCCGCCGACTATATTCCCAGTTCCTTAATCAGTGAGAGCTTTTGAGCTTCCGACGTTCCCTCAGCGATTTCGAGAACCTTTGAATCCCGATAAGCGCGCTCTGTTGGACTGTCGGAGATGATACCGAGCGAACCGAGAACCTGCACGGCTTCGGCGCTGTGTACACGTGCTACCTTGGAGGCGAAAAGTTTGCTCATGGCCGCATCGCGTGCAAAATCTGCGGGCTTTTCGTCTTTGCTCCAGGCGGCTCGGTAGGTAAGCAATCTGGCCGCAGCAGTCTCTGCTGACATATCAGCCAATTTCCATTGAATGCCCTGAAACTGTGAAATTTTTTGTCCAAACTGCTCGCGATTGCGCGCGTGCTCTGCCGAATGAATCAGCGCAGACTCGACCACGCCGAGGGCTGCTGACCCGGCTATGACCTTGGCCACATTCATTGCAAATTGAATTGCTTCCTCAGTTTTGCCACCAGCTATAAGCGAATCTTTGCCGAGTTGATAATTTTCAAAGGTGACATCGTTTGTATATGCGGACTTCAAGCCCAACTTACGTTTGTCTGGTGCAACAGAAATCGTTTTATCAGCGGGGGAATCCAGCAATCTAATTGTCAATTCACCACTTTCGTCACGACTAAGAACGGCAAAAAGACCAGCTATTGAGCCGTTCACGACCCATGTCTTGTGGCCACTTAAAGCATTATCCGCCGAACAGCTTGTTGTCACCGCTAAGAAGTCAGTGCCTGCTTGTTCCTCATTTATCGCTAGTGCGCCGACACATTCCCCTCGCGCCAAGAGCGGCAAATAGCGGGATTTTTGAACGTCGGTGCCGTATTTATTGATCAATTCCAGCACACTATAGTGCGACGCCAACGTGAGCCCTAAACCAGCATCATATTGGCTAATTGCCTCGACGAAAAGCACCAGGTTAATGAAATTACCACCGGCACCACCATATTCTTTCGGCACCGTTATACCGAGATAGCCATGTTGTCCCAATTTCTGAAGAAACTCTTTGAGATTGAGAGTTTGCTCCTCAAGTTCATTTACGTTCGGTAAAACCTGCTCGGTTGCAAAAGCAAGATACTGATCTCTCAACGCTTCTTGGGAAGAGCTTAGGAAGGTATTCACGGTTTCCTCGCTGGCTAGCTGCATATAATCTGGGACGAAAGCTGATTTTAACACTGCTCAGCGTTATCGATATTACGACAACTTTGCGAAAGTGCAGCGAGGGATTCCATTCCCGCCCAGAAATCAGCATGGGCGGCTAGAATAGCCGCGCTCCGTCTTCTTAGACCTGCGTTTGTTTCGGCATGGGCGGCTAAAATAGCCGCGCTCCATCTTTTTAGAGAAGCATTTCTTTACTTAGCGGCGACGGCAGTGTTTAAGGCAGTGTTTAGGGCTGGAACCACGCCCATCTTTGCAAGATCTTTCAAGCACACCTCTGTCACCCGACCGCTAATAGTGTCGCCTTTGGCGAAGTCTTCTATATAAAAGCGCAACCGAAAAACCAGATGATCTGATTTAACGCTCGACAAAAGCGCTTCTGTCGGTGGATCTTTGACGACCCCGTCGACAAGAGCGGTATTACTTAACAAGCTGGACAACACCTGCTCTACATCGGCCTGAGTTTGAACAGGGAACTCAATGGTCCTGGCATAGGAGGGGCTTGGCAAGCTGTAATTGATAACTTGATAGGTGGTAAACATTGAATTTGGAATGACGGCGAAATTGTTCTCCAAAGTGCGGATTCGCGTCGTTCGCCAACCGATCTCGGAAACTTGCCCAATCGTGCTGTTATTGGCATCAAGCCTGAACATTACCCAATCGCCTTGTCGATATCGTTTCTCGAAGCTCATTGTCAAACCGGCAAACAAATTCTTCAAAGTGTCCTGCAGAGCCAATCCCAGAACCGCAGTGACAACAGTGGATGTAGCTAGCAGCGGTAGAACATTTACTCCGAGAGACCACTCTAAAAAGATCAAGCCAAAGATCACATAGATGCCACCAAGGGCAAAAGCACGCAGCACGGAAGGAACATTGGCGTCTTTTCGCTTAGTTAGATACCAGCCGAAAAACAACAAATCCACAGCTTGTACGACGATATAAAGCGTGGCAAATGGAATCACGAAAAGCGCCACGGCACTTAGTAGTTGACCTGCGCTCTTCGGCAAAAAATGAAAGAAAGGCGAGCACGCCAAAGTTACAAGGAGAACTTTCAAAGCCAGATCAATTTTCGCAAAAAATTCCTTTTGGATAACAAGGTCTTCGATCAAATGCAGACTGCGCCAAATGTATTGAACAACCGCACGCTTGTTTAGCAACAAAAACAGGCAGAGCACAGCGGCCCAAAAGGAAAGAGCGTAGCGACTGTCCGTCGCTATAAAAACGAGGAGGGCGAGACTTTGATCGAAGAAATTGTGAATATCCATACCGAGCTTCTTAATTTCGAGACGAACATAATAACCCGAGGATAACTTCAACTACCCGTTAATTGCTCAGGCACTCTGTTAAGCTTTGCTGTACACGCGTAGGATAAAGCATGGCAGGGCTACTTAATACGATTGCAAAGCGGCTGCGTCAAGTGACTTTTTCTTTTCGAGAAAAGCCACCGGCCAAAGTAGACGATTATGTACTTGAGCATTTTTTGCTCTATCACGGTCTGGTTGGCACCAGTCCAGAAAATCAACGCTCCTTCCGCGATGTTCGTCAAGACATTTTTGTGGCGATAGAAAATAAGAGCAGTCTGCAACTTGGAATAGCACTGAAGGTTCAACCACTTTGGTGGGATGACAAACTTAAAACAATATTTGATGAATGGAAGGATAAGTCTAGGGCTATAGAGGTTTTACTGCCCCAGCTTGATGACACCACTTGGCCAAATCAATCAGATCCGCTTGGCCATCCTGAGTGGATTGTCCGTGCAAACGCCGCCAACATGTTGGCACATCTTAAACACGCACGAGCAGATGAACGGATCAGTCGCGCCTTGAGTGACACCATAGACAATGGCAATGCGGCCTTCTGCCATATCGCTTATGCCTTGGGAAAACTTGGTACGGAGCGAGCCAAAGAAGCTCTCAAAGAGCTGATCAACGCTGAGGAACCATGGTTTCGTGTTGATGTCGCGGGCGCACTGGCTGCCTCTGGGCGCGAAGATATCTATACCGATCTTTCAGAGACTTTATTTTCAAATCACCCATTGCAGGATTACACTGCTGTGGCGATTGCTCGATATCGCAAGCCAACTCAATTTTTTAACAGCGCTCATGAAATTGTTCAAGACGGCGGTTGCTCGCTGATAGTCGGCTTATTGGAGGCGTCCAAACAGACCTTCAACTCAGATCTGATCAGAGATATGCAACTTGCTGATTTACTTCCAACCATTATCAAACTGACAGACGAAGCACCAAATCCGATCCGGATTCGGACGGCCATTCTCCTTGCTCATTGGATCAAGGCAGAGAGCCAGCTTTCCGGTCGTTCAGAAGCAGCAAAGGAAATGAGCGATATCTTTGATCAATTCAATTCACCTGAAACAGCCGAGCTATTGCGACGTCACTTAAATCCGTCAACATCACAAATTAAATCGTGGTCTGAATGCAACCAGCGCCAGGCTATCCAACTCCTCGGTGAGCTGCAGATGCAATCAGCATTTCCCGATTTATTGAATATGCTCGAAAAGGGAATTGGTCCCATTGAAACCGTGATTCAATCATTGGAAGATATTGGGGATGTTGCAGCAGCCAAACCACTTGTGAATCTAGCCAACAGCTTAGTCGAGGTAGAAAACCGAAACAATAAGCCGACAAGCAAACAACCAGTTGCTGAAGAGCATGAAGCAGAGGCAAAATTATACTGGCAAATTCTCAAAGCATTGGGAAATCTGCCGGCACCGGTTTCAATGACATTGCTCGTTAGTGCCACACGAGATTTTGCCCCTGACAAACGCGAGCAAGCACTGGCATCTCTTACTTCTGCTTTGGAAAAGAATCCTCAACTAATTCGCAAAACAGAAATTTTGGAATTATTGAAAAAGGGACTCTCGGATCAATCCGCTGGTGTACGAGTTGTGGCCTTGAATGGCGTGGCACAATTGGATTGCATTGAACTTCTTGATTTGGTATTAGATTTATTTGACGCTCGTGAAATTTCGGTAGCTAAACAAACAAAACAAACTCTGTCTTCGCTCTGGGAGCAGGGTCACGAAAAAAAAATCGAGTCAGAATTGCAAGCCAAACTGAAGAAGGAACCAGACGAATTCAAACGCAAGAAGATTCTCGAATTCATAAGTTCCGAAAAAATCACCTGATTTACGTGGTTGCTTCTGCGTTCTCGTGCTTTAGTTTGGTGAAGATAGGGTAGAACAATTCCAGCCTGGTTTAGTTAGAACCCACTTTTAAAAGAGGTTTGCGATGGCCGATTCGGAAATCAAAGCCACGGAATCCGTAGATTCAGAAAGCAAAACTTCGGAATCTGCAGATCCGGAAAGCAAATCTTCAGAATCCGCTGATTCGGAAAGCAAAGCGACGCAAGCCGCAGATTTAGAGAGCAAAGCTAGTGCGCCTTCTTCTCCTGAAGCTGGTGCGGATCCGGTCTCTGTGGGCAAATTACCGCAGCATCACGTTTCAAATTTCCTTGATGATGTCCTCGATGATCAGCCGAAGTTAGGATCGGAAAAACACGGTTACAAACACCCAATGATTCTCGATTTGATTCTTGCCATGGGACTGCTTGTAGCCATGGGTGGATTCACTGTCGGTCTGATAAATATCTACATCACCCACCAAGCCGAACAGAGCATAATGCAGCGCAACTATAGAGCTGCCATCACTGTCTTGAGAGGCGCGCCGCTTTCAGGCTTCTTCACCATGCCAGGTTCAGATCCAGCCGATTTGCTCAATCAAGCGCTTTATCTGGATGCCATGGAAAGATTGGACGCAAATGGAGAGGACGAGACTGCACTAAAAGATCTGGAAAAAATTCAGGCAGGATCGCGCTATTTCGATATTGCGCAAGACATTTTAAAAGAACACTTCAAACCGTCTGACACTCAGTTGCAAGGGCAAGCCGAACACACTGCCAGCCCTGCGGAAGCGGTGGCACCGAAAAAGCCTATTTTGCCTCCTGCAGAAACTGACGCCACGCCGTAGTTGCAGACCGACAAACCTTCGGGGTCGTGCTTAACAGCACCACCATATATAGATACGCTCCACTTCGTGATCGTTAATTTAGATGCCCGGTTGCCGCCCAGGCATCGAATAGTGCAAACCGAAGCGACTTGGTACCGCTGCTTTGACTTTGCCGATCTGTTCGATTACCGTTGTGGAAACAGGTCGAGGTTCAGTTATTCGAGCATAGTCCACGTAGCTTGCTGGATTTACTTCCGGTCTTATTTTCATGACACGCAAACTAAAAGCGTGATGTCTGCTGCCAGCTGGAACGCTGACTTCAGTTGTTTGGTCAATCAACTGAGCCCAGCACGGTGGTACAGCGACTAAAACAGAAATCAGAACAGATCGAATAACCGTGATTCTTGAAATTGATATTCTTGTATTCATGAGCTGCCTCCTATGAAGACTGCCATAACCATCTTAGCTCCGCCTGAGCAGGGAATAGTCGTTTATCTTTTTCCAGCCCTATTAATGTTAAGCAACAAACGCAGACTCTCCGTAATCCGTAAATCCACGCACAATAATGCTTTGAGGACAGTCGAAAGTCCCGAAGTGCTGATGTAATATTGCTTTACTTAATATGGGATCCAAAAAAAAAAGGGATCCCCCTGACCTTTTAATCTAGCAAAGTCTGCTTGAAATAGAAGCCTGACAATAACACAAGGCTGAAGCTTCGATGCCGCCAGGATTAGCGCTTTCAGGGTTTGAAGGTTCGATTAATCGACAACGAATTCTTTGTATGCGTCAGCGGTCATTGCGCTTTCCAACTCAGTTCTGTTTTCAACTTTGACTTTTATCATCCAGCCTTCGTTGTAACAGTCATGATTGACGAGTTCAGGCTCGGCGCTTAGTTTGTCGTTTACAGCTGTAATTTCGCCACTACACGGCATGAAAAGGTCCGAGACTGACTTTACCGACTCGATTACGCCGAACTTCTGTTCATTCTTGAATTTTTGACCAACTTTGGGCAACTCAACAAAGGTGACGTCGCCAAGCTGATCGGCCGCAAATGACGTGATGCCGATAACCGCCGTATCACCCTCCATGCGAACATATTCGTGGCTTTTGACATACTTCAACTCGGCGGGGTAAGTGAGCATTGTGCCTCCTTCAGGCGTATGGGCGCAAAGCTGCGCCGCTATGTCCGACTGTTATATCAATGAAATGGGCGCTTGAGATCAGAAATTGCAGATCAATTTGCATTCGGGCGTCCGCGTTTATAAAACGGACGCGCCACCACTTTTGCGGGCACTTTAGTGTCGCGAATGGCGATGCTAAGCTGAGTGCCAAGTTTTGCGTAAGCAGGCGGCACAAAAGCAAAAGCGATAGGGTAGCCGACAAAAATTCCCTGTGACCCACTGGTCACTTGGCCGATCTTTTGCTCTCCGGAATAGACATCATAACCCTGGCGGGGTAACGCCTTTCCCTCAGCTCTAAGACAAACACACTGTTTTAACAGTGTTTCCGTTTTCTGTTTGACGATAACGTCTCTTCCCAGAAACTCACCTTTATCAGGCTTGACACTCCATCCGAGTCCAGCCTCAATTGGACTTGTATGGTCATCCAACTCATGTCCATATAGGGGCAATCCTGCTTCTAGGCGCAACGTATCCCTGGCACCAAGTCCGCATGGTTCGATGCCGAATTTCTGGCCTCGCTCTAAAAGCAGGTTCCATAGCGCTTCCGCTTTATTCGCTTTGACAAAAATTTCGAATCCATCTTCTCCAGTATAGCCCGTGCGACCAAACCAAACATCGATACCATCTGCAGTGCCTTCACCATAAGTGAAAGACGCCATCTCTTTGACAGACGGTCCGACTAGCTCTGCGAAAAGTTCTATGGCACGCGGTCCTTGCAATGCAAGTAAGCCAGTCTGCTCAGAAATATCCTCGAGCTTTACTTTGAAATTCGAAACGTGCTGATTAAGCCATTGCCAATCTTTTTCTATGTTGGAAGCATTGACGACAAGCAGCCAATCGGATTTTCTGCGATAAACGATCAAATCATCAACAGTGCCGCCATCCGGTCTGACAAGCTGAGTGTATAGCGCCATATCTGGCTTGGAGAGCTTGTTGCAGTCGTTAGCAACCATGTGTTGGACAAATTCAGCCGCTTGCAACCCTGTCACAAGAAACTCGCCCATGTGCGAGACGTCGAACAAACCCACTTTGGTTCTTACGGCTAAGTGTTCTTGAACAATCGACTTGTACTGCACTGGCATGTTCCAGCCGGCAAAGTCAACCATTCGCGCTCCGATGCTGCGATGAGCGGAAGCAAGCGGGGTTTCTTTCAACGTTGTGATGACCATGAACGCGACCTCTTCACTGTAGGGAGACAAGCCTATCGCATCCGGGCTTTTGATGATCTTGTTAAGGAAGTCTTCACGAAAAGCTCTCACCGTTCACTCTCGGTCCTTGAACAAACGTCCGAATGTCATGCTGTCTCTAGTTGTAGCGATCATAGTGACCATTTGCGTCTAATGTTTTGGCAACAAGACGCGTCGGTAATATACAAGCGAGGTTTTGAGCAACACAAGAAATTGGTGAGTAGCCTTGACAATGCATGAAGTATTGATGCGAGCTTAATAAACGACACAGGAATTGGTATCAAAAATTGTTTTATGGATTGGAACTTTCCCTTCGCACTGCCCGTCATGTGAAGCAAAGAACAGAGAAATCTTTCTCCCCAGTACGGCTAAACGTCACGCGAACGCAATAAACTCTACTGGTTCTTTCGCAAAATCCAAAAGAGAAATTCTCTCCGGCACCAGGCCAAGCACAAACGCACAATCTGGGGCCGGTTTTCTTTTGCTGAAAATGCTGGTATGGAAAGAACTAAAAACGGTGATACCTTAGCGACGTTAGGTGCCCGGCAGGGATGCCTGAGGCACGAAATAGTTGGGACACTGACGAACAGTGCCCCAATTTCTTTCACGTTTGAATCGCTAGTTGATCAGTCCTTGGATTCTTCCGCATCATCCTTCCGTTCTTCGTCTTTCGTTTCATCGCTGCTAGCAGCAGACGGAGGTTCAGCATCTTTAGCGCCTTCGCTTGCTTCCGGTACAGACTCTTCCTTAGTCTCGCCACCTTCTGCAGCTTCTGGTGCTTCGGCCTTTTCGTCGGCAGACTCTGCAGCTTGTTCTTCTTCTTTAGCTTCTTCTTTAGCTTCTGATTCAACCGCTGGTTCTTCTTCCTTTGTTGGCTCTGCCTCGGCAGCTGGTTCTTCTTCCTTACTTTCCGCGGCTGTGGGTTCTCCTTCTTCTTTAGCTTCTTCTTTGTTTTCTACAACGGGCTCAGCTTCAACTGTTGCTTCTTTGTTCTCTGGTTCAGCTTCTTTCGCTTCTTCTTTGTCTTCCTCAGGTTTAGCAGCTTCTTTGGCTTCTGGTGCCGATTCGTCCTTGGCTTCTTCTTTGATTTCCTCGGTAACTTCGTCTGCAGTTAAGGCACCACCGACAACTTCTGCAGGAACATCTACTCCGTGCATCGCAGGTGCAGCCTCACATGTAGCTTCACTCGGCTCAGCATCACTTCCGTCTTTTTCATCTTCACTATCAGCTTTGGGCTCATCGCTTTCCGAACAAGAGGATGGTTCGCAAGCTTCTTTCGCACCTTCACTAGTTGCTTCTGCCGCCGGTGCGGATTCTGCGTCACCGTCCTCTTTTTCATCCGTGTTAGCGGCTTCCGGTTTGTCTTCTTCATCTGCGTTAGCTTCAGCTGCTTCGCTGCATTCTTCCTTTTCCTCTCCTGAACATGACTCCGCGCTTGGTGCCTTCGCTTCGTCGGCTTGTGGTTCCGCTGCTGCTTCTTCGCTAGCGGATTCAGCGGCTGTGGCGCACTCTTCTTTCTCTTCTATGCATACCGCTGCTACTGGGGCTTGGCTTCCTTGTCCTGCTGCTGCTGCTTTCGCTCCCTTCTTCTTCTTCGACATAAGACCGTCCTCCTGAATCCATCCTAAATTGATCCCAGCAAAAACCACGACAATGGCGTAGCCACATGCTCGTGCATGCGGGAGCGACAGAACACTTCGCCGTTGTCACCGAATTCGTTGAAGACCTATACTTCAATTCTATGATGTTTTAGTGTTGTCATGTATATGATTTGGCAAAGATCTTTGGTTAAACTTTGCCGAAATTTTGCCCACAACTTACGCACCAAAAGTAGTGGCGCAACATATATGCAAAAGACTTACTATGTATGCTCGGAGAGCGGCTAGGCTTTCTGATCTTTCGGCTTCTGTTTATGCTGCTCTTTTTGTTGAAATTCAGGACTACGCTTGCTCCGATTTTTGTCGTCTAAAAGTTTCGGTTCGTCGAGCCGAATATCATGCAGCTCGCGCGAGATTTTTGCCGCCATTCGACAAGATCTCAAAATTCCTTCCCGACTTTCTTTTACGTTTCTATGTTCCAACAACTGTTCGATCAAAGGCAGTGTTTCACCGAGTCTAACAAGCTCATCACAAGCGAGTCCTAAGTTTTTAGACCAAGCGTCGTTAACCTCTCCAGATACATACTTGCTTCTCTGATCCAACTCGTTAGCTTGCGACAGCATCTCGCTAGTGACTATCTGCAGTCGTTTACGATAGCGATCTAAGTCTGCGATTTGTCGAGCTCGCTTCGCATGCAAATACAACGACAAGCGCCGCCACGAATAACCAAAGGCGAGTAAAAAAGAGATGGTGGCGAACGTCAGCCACCAAATGATTTCAATTAATGCCGGAGTTAAAGGTGGCAAACTTTTAAAAGGGTGAAGTGAGGAATACAAGCAGGGCAGCTTTGCGGCCTAGCTATCCTAGATAATACCTGAATAACTAATGTGAATAAGTTCTCCAATTCTCAAGAGGCTCTGAAAAGCTCAACCATGGCGGCCTGGTGAATCTTGACATCATTTTTAAGGTTATCCCTCGATAGAGCGGGCTGCATTACGAAAACCCTGTGCTAGACTCTCATCAACAAGGTAATCCGAAGAATAGCCTATATGCACATTAGTGAGTCTACGCACTCTAGAGGGGTCTATGCAGCGAAGCTGCTCGACTCCGCAACCTGTCCGACTCCGCTGCTTGGATTGAATAGCCACTCTGTTCTTTGCACTGTCTAACCCCTCACAGAAACGGTACGGAAAGATATGTCCTTTCCCAATCAAAGCACTCTCAAGAGTGCAATAGCTGACTTGAAAGAAATCGTCACACGGCTACACGGCGCTGATACTGAACCGGTTCGTTTGATCGGACAGATAGAGGCTAGTGCAAGAGACATTGAGCTGAAGGCAACACTTCCAATGGTCGCAGCTGCGGCACAGAGTCTCGCCATTCAATCTATTACGCCGACGTTATCGATTTAGTCCTTCGATTTAGTGAAAACGATTTAGAGCGTCACGTGGCTTAGCTGATACGTTGTGCTCAGTTCTTTTACTTTTGCCGCCAGATCTGCGGCCGCATTTGGTTTACCCAGCTTTTGCATCGAAAGGCGCATGGCATATAACTTTTCGTGGTCGAATAAAATCTCGGTGAGAAGACCTATAAATGTTTCAACATTCAATCTGGACTGAGTTAAGACACGAGCGGCACCTTTCGATTCCACAAATTTCGCGTTGAAGGTTTGGTGATCTTGAGCGGCGAAAGGATATGGAATGAAAATAGCTGGTGTTCCAGTGACAGCCAATTCTGAAATCGTCATCGCCCCAGCTCGACACACTGTCAAGTCACTGACTGCGTAAGCAATCGACAGGTCATCGAAATATGGACGCAGATGATAGCGCGGACTGCCTGACGTAGCCGGATCAAGTCTTTGCTTGAAGCTGGCAAAATTCTTCTCGCCAACTTGATGGATGATTTGAATCGGCGGATCCATCGCTAAAAGCTGAGGCAATGACTCGAGAACGGTTTCATTGATTGCCTGTGCGCCCTGTGAGCCGCCCGTGATCAAAACCGTTATACATTCTGGTCGCAACCCAAACACGGCGCAAGCAGCATCTTTTCCAATTGGTGAGACAAACTTCTTGCCGACTGGATTTCCAGTTGAAACAACCTTGCCGTTTTTAGGACTGAACTGACCAGCCGCTCCTTCCATACCAAGTGAAACCAGTTTTGCCTTGCTGCCGAAAACACGATTGACCAGCCCAGGGTGCGCATCTGGTTCGTGGATAGCGTAAGGAATGGAAGAAAGCCAGGCAGCAGCCAGTGGTGGTGCCGATGCATAGCCCCCGGTTCCGAGCACAGCCGTCGGTTTGAAATTGAGCAGAACTTTCCGGGCGCGCATCGTAGCTGCAAACATTTGAAAAGGCCATGTCAACATTTTTAAAGACAATTTTCTGGGCATTCCACCGACCGAAAGCCCGATAAACTCAATGTTTCGCTCAGCGGCCAAACGTTCCTCGAGATGATCTCGAGCCCCTATATAAAGGATGGCTTCGACATCAGGATCTTCCTTCAGTTGCTCTGCAACGGACAAGGCTGGGTAGACATGCCCTCCGGTGCCTCCGCCAGTCAATACTATGCGATGTTTGACCATGAGTTATCCTAGCGGCACGACTTATTGCGCCGGCTCTGCGGACTGCTCACCAAAGTCGTCTTCCTCTGTAAGTTGCCCAGTATCTCGGGATACCGAAAGAAGAATGCCCACCATTGTTAGGGTTATGACGAGCGAGGTGCCACCATAACTGATAAAGGGAAGCGTGATACCAGTGACGGGTAAAAGTCCTGTTGTAACCATCACGTTCACAACTGCTTGCAAGCAAATCGAACTGGTAATGCCGATGGCCAGCAGTCTACCAAACAAAGTGCGAGCGTCCATCGCGGTCTTGAAACCGTAATAGCCAAACAAGCCAAAAAGCGTCAACAAAACGAGACAACCAAGCAATCCGAATTCTTCTGCAATGACCGCGAAGATAAAGTCAGCGTGCTGCACCGGCAAGTAATACAACTTCTGCAACGAGCGTCCAAAACCAACACCTAACAGTCCGCCTGAACCAATCGCCAGTTGAGCCTGAATAATATTCCAACCGTCTTTTTGGGGTGAGAGGTAAGGATTCAACCAACTCTGAATTCGAGCCATTTGGTAAGGCGTCTTTTGAATGTGATGCCAGATATAAATTCCGCCACCGACAACGAAGATTGAAACCAACATTGTGTTGATTCCTGAGACAAAGAGAAGCGCAAAGACGCTGCCGATGATCATCAAAGCGCTGCCAAGATCCGGCTGCTTGACGATGATTACTGCCATCACGAGCGTGACGGCAATACGGATGAAAATTTGTTTGTGCCACCAGAAATGCTTTGAAAGACCCGCTGCCAGCAAGATGATCGCGGCAACTTTGCAAAATTCCGATGGTTGGAATTGCAGCGGACCAACAGCAAGCCACCGCGATGAGCCCATCGTCGTCACAGATAGGCCCGGCACTAGCGTCAGTGCAAGTAAAAACAAAGAAACAATGGCAAAAGGCCAGGACCACTTTTTCAATTTGCGATAGTCATAGCGACTAATGCTGAACATCACAAAAAGGCCAATCAAGCAGGCGATTGCCTGACGCCGTAAAAACACAGTTGAATCATGAAAACTCTGCAAGGATTCAGGAGCTGACGCACTGTAAACAGCCATTAAGCCGAATCCGCACAAGGTTAAGACAAGGCTCAATATGGCCCGGTTCGGAAGTCCTCTGAACTC
>PLZS01000114.1 GCA_003153555.1 Candidatus Melainabacteria bacterium
AGAGATAGCTTGTCGCGAATCGAAGATGGGATCAGGCGTTCGGTTCTGCAAACCAGGATGTCTGGCTGAATACCGCGACTTCTCAAAGTTTCAACACTATGTTGAGTTGGTTTGGTTTTTAGTTCGTCAGTTGCTTTTAACTTCGGAATCATAGTGACGTGAATATAGCAAACATGATCGCGACCGATATCTTTTCGCATCTGGCGAATCGCTTCCAGGAAGATGAGACTCTCGATGTCACCAACCGTGCCGCCTACTTCGACAATCACGATTTCCTTTTGCGATGTTGACGCTGCTTTGCGCAAGAAGTTTTTAATTTCATTGGAAACATGAGGAATCATCTGCACTGTTCCGCCCAGATAATCTCCGCGTCGTTCCTTTTCTAAAACGCTCTTATAAATGTATCCGGCTGTGACGTTGTTCATCCGACTCAGGTCAACATCAATGAACCGCTCATAATGCCCGAGATCCAAATCTGTTTCGGCGCCATCCTCGGTCACGAAAACCTCGCCATGCTGGTATGGGCTCATCGTTCCGGGATCTACGTTAAGGTACGGATCCAGCTTGACAATTGTGGTGGAGATGTTTCGTGCCCGGAGCAACCGCCCCAACGAAGCAGCGATGATGCCTTTCCCCAATGAAGAGACAACCCCACCGGTAACAAAAACATACCTGGTGTTCATATAGCCTCCCTGTCTTGCTAGATCTAATCATTACGCCGGGCAGCTTCGCGGAGTCGGGCGGCTTTGCCGCATGTCCCCCTCGGGTGCCTAGGTTATCCTAGGATTACTATAAGCTATTCTGGTCAAGATCGGGCATGCGCCAAGCATCAACAGCGTCTAACAATCGCCGTTGGCATCGTAAGCTAAATATCGATCAGGTATTTACTCGCCAATTTTGGGGACGCGGAAAAACGCTGAATCTCTCGCTGGCGCAGTCTTTAGGAGAATCTCGTGTCCGGGCGGCGCCTCGACTTCATCTTCTCTCATCACATTTGTAATGGCCAGGGCATGGGACATCGGCTCCACCCCCGTTGTATCAATTGCATTTAATTCAGCGAAGAAGCCAATGATTTTGCCGAGTTGCTCCGTATAGAGCTTCTTCTCATCCTCGGTCAGGCTGAGTCTGGCTAACTTGGCTACGTGCTCCACATCGGCGACAGTTATCATCAGGTATGTTCTCTTGCTATTGCTGTAAGGCAAGGATTAGTATTGCACGTATGCAATTGATGTAGCACGGATGAGTAAATTCACTGGGAACCGGCTGTGGCACAGTGCGGAATCAAGGAGCCGAGGTCTAACACTTGTTCGCGCATTATGCTCTTTTATTACTCGCTTTGGTGCTGATTGTCGCAGCAGCAGAGATGTTTACGAATGGGATTGAGTGGCTCGGTCAAAGGTTGGGATTGAGCGAAGGCGTCGTTGGCAGCCTGCTAGCAGCTGTCGGAACAGCCCTGCCTGAGACGCTTATACCGATTGTTGCTGTATTTGGGTTCGGCGGTAAACACGGAGCCGATGTTGGCATCGGTGCAATTGCTGGTGCCCCTTTTATGCTGAGCACGCTCACGCTTTCATTGTGTGGACTTTCAATGTTTTTCTTTGCGCGAACAGGTAGGCGCCCAAAGAATTTGAAGATAAACACCGGTTTGTTGACTCGCGACTTGTGCTTTTTTATAGTCGCTTACAGTCTTGCTATAGGCGCATCTCTCCTGTCACCCGATCGCTGGCTGCGATTGACTTTTGCCGCAGGGATCTTCTTGATCTATCCTGTATACGTTTATATGACGATCAAGGGTGAGTCTGAGATGGGCAGTGAACCCGAAGAGTTGTATTTGAGTAAAGTCTTCAGGCTGGGCTCGAGACGATTAGTTTTGATTATTCCGCAGATTCTAATTTCTCTGGCTGGTATCGTGGGCGGTGCTGCTCTGTTTGTCGATCATATTGAGACAATCGCTAAGGGCATTGGTTTTTCGGCGCTTTTTCTATCCTTGATTATCTCTCCGATAGCGACCGAGCTTCCAGAAAAAATCAATTCGATCATTTGGGCTCGCAGTGGAAAGGATACGCTTGCCCTGGCTAACATCACTGGTGCACTCGTATTTCAAGCTTGCTTTCCCGTGGCTTTCGGCGTCGCTTTCACGTCGTGGGATTTGGAACCAAAAGCTATAGCTTCGGCGATTGTTGCTATCTTTTCAGCGCTTATTTATTTGAGACTGATATCAACGAACCGATTGCGGCCAGTCCATCTAATGTGTGGCGCAATCGCTTATGCCACCGTGATCGGCATAATCATCGCGACAGACACTGTTGATCCGCAGCCTGTAGCTTTTCTACACCTTTAAGGTTGGTGTAATTAATGAAGGCAGAACCTATTAAGATTCTTTGATCTCAACAGAATTGTTTTGAGATTCGATTTCTGCAGATTCTTTCTCTGTAACTAGCGAAGCCGCTTTTTCTGTAACCACTGCAGGCTCTTTATGCGCAGCCAACTGGGCTTCTTTCTCTTTGAGGAGTGCCTTTTGCTCAAGCGCTTTATGTTGTTTCTCTTCCGCCGCTTTTAGCTTCTTCTGTTCGAGTTTGATCAAAGCTGCTTCCTTTATCTCCATCTCTTCTAGATTACTCAGAGAAGACATTTGTTCGGCCAGTTGCTCATTTGTTCCGACTTCGTCTTTTGTCTGCGCCCACTCCACTCGCGAAGCTTGCTCTTGTTCAGGCGTAATCGTGCCACGGTGTTCAACGTTGCCTTTGAACTTGGCCACTACCCATGCCAACATTCCGCCATGCTCTTTTGGATGTTCAATTGACTCAGGTGGGTAGCAAAAATCCAAAATCAGCTTCATCGAAGCCGCGACTGGTATAGCGATCAGCATGCCGAGGGCACCGGCCATCGTTTCTCCGACCAGCACGGCGAAAATTACTGCCAGCGGATGCAGCTCCACTGCGTGACCGATTACTTTGGGCACGACCACGTAATCTTCGATTTGGCGAGCAAGAAACAAGCAAGCGGGTACGCCCAGCGAGATGAGACCGAAGTGCAGCTGCGTGCAACTAACAATCGTTGCTAGTCCGATTGCTAGCCATGGACCGAGCACTGGAATAATTTCCATGACACCGCAAAAGATACCAATCAGCATTGCGGATTTGATCTCAAAGCAAGAGAGAATTCCCCATGAAACAAACGACATGATCATAATCAGGATCAGCTGACCGCTTACATATTTGCTGAGCATCAAATTCATTTGTGAAGATAGATTGACGACTGTGACTCTGCGATGCGCCGGAACGAAACGTAAAAAGAAGCTGCCGACTCGGGCACTGTCTGTAATTAAATACACTGAAGAAACAATGCAAACGAAAATAGCGAGCAAGCTTTTTGAGATGACGCCACCGACGTGCACAATCTCTGCTGGTTTACCAGCGCTCTCCATGCTAGCTAGCACGTCGCTTGTCACTTTTGAAACATCCAGACCGAAATTCATGCGAGTTGAAATCTGATTTACAACGCTGTAGATCATCTCTTCGCGCTGCTCGAAAAGCTTATTGAATTGATTGGCGAACTCCGGTCCAAAGTGAACACAGAACAAGGCAATAATGCCGATTGTTCCGAAATAAATTATTCCTACCGCCAGTGAAGGCCTCATCCAGGGCACTTCGCGGCAGACCCATTTCACCAGTGGGTTGAGCAGATAAGCGATGATGCCACCGACTATAAAGGGCGGAAAAACTTCTCGCACATGATAAACGAAGAGCAGAAATAAGAACAAGAAGAACCATTTGATCATTGCAGTCCCCTTTCCATATCCACTCTCAAAATCCCGATCTTAACGCACCGCAGCTGGTGCTTTCTCTAACTTGGAAAAATCATGAATACCAGCGCGGGCCAATTGTCTCAAGAGCCAGGATGGGCGAAAGCGCTCGCCGTAACGTTCTTGATATGATTCCAGTTGTTTCAAGCACCAATCTAAACCTTTGTCCTCAGCAATAGACAGCAGCCCTCTGTTCAAGCCACATCCGTTTTGCATGGCAACATCGACATCAGTTGCGGTGACCACCTGCTCTTGAACAGCATAAATCGCTTCATTGAACATCGGCAAGATGACGCGATAGACGTCGAACGGCGGTGACGCTTTTGTAGCCGCAGTGCCTGCTTCCTTCGCCAATTTCTCTAGCCGCGGATTGATTGTCTTGGGCGCGTCCTTCTGTGCCGGTTGGCCCTTTTCGTGAACATAGAAACCGGCTCCGGACTTCTGTCCGAGCTGACCTTCCTTCATCATTAATTTTAAGAGCGGCGCCGTCTCGAAGCGTGGACCGTATTCACTATAAAGGAACTCATTGACGTGACCGCAAATATCGATGCCCGTCATGTCAAACAAAGTGAACGGTCCCATCGGTAAACCAAATTCGACCGCCGCTTGGTCGACTTGTTCAGGAGTTGCGGCACCCTCTTGGAGAACATAAATCGCTTCATTCATATAAGGAAAGAGAATTCGATTGACTAAAAAGCCGGGGCATTCGCGCACTCTGACTGGTGTTTTGCCGAGCTGCTTGCAAAGGTCCAGCGCTATTTTTACTGTCTCTTCTGCGGTTTTGACGCCCGGAATTACTTCCACCAGTTTCATAAATTGAGCTGGATTAAAGAAGTGCATGCCAACCACTTTTTCTGGGCGCTTGGTGGCCGACGCGATTTCTGAAATTGAGAGTGCCGATGTATTCGAGGCAAGTATGGCGCGGGATGGGCAAACTTCATCTAACGTTTTAAAGATTTCGAGCTTGACGTCTATCTTCTCCAGGGCTGCTTCGATAACAAGGTCTACATTATTGAACCCGTCGAAGGATGTGCTGCCCTTGATTAGTGCGAACAGATCATCAGCTTCTTTTTCAGTGAGCACTTCCTTTTTCACGCGCGAGTCGTACATCCGTTTGATGTTGGCAAGTCCACGCTCGACAAAAGCTTGATCAATGTCTTTCAAAATTACTTCGATGCCAGCCTGGCTGAGCACTTGAGCAATTCCGCAGCCCATCGCGCCAGCGCCGAGAACTGCTGCTTTCTGGATTTTCATTGAAAACGTCTCCCCGCTCATTACGTCTCGAACTCGCTATGCTAGCATTTCCAAGAAATGGCTTAGCTTCCAACCATTATCTTAGGCGCCTGTCGGTCAACCACTAGTCACACCCGTTTGTTTAAGGATTCACCTGCCAATGCCCTTAATGACATCACTGATGCGCTGCACCCCCGCTGTTTCAGCTGGAGCCGACGACACGCCGAAACATCTTGGCTGGATCATGCTGACGGCTCTGGGCATCGGTGCCACCATCGGCGCAGGCATCTTCGCCATGCCTGGAATGATTGCTGGTAAAGCAGGACCGGCAGGAATATTGTCCTTTCTCATTACCGGTTTCGTGATCATGATGGTGGCAATATGCTATGACCAATTCTCGCGCCGAGTCACCAATGGAGTCTCGGCATACAGCTACGTTTACCACTCCCTTGGCGAACTGTTCGCCTGGATCGTGGCGTTTGGTTTATTCCTTGAATACAGTTTCGGATCTTCTGCAGTATCAATTGCTTGGGGCGAGTATTTAAAAAATGCTTTGGGTTACACGTTGCCTCAGTTTTGGGCGGGACCAACGAACGGACCGGATGGCTTTCACTTCGGCATCAACATAGTTGCAGTCGCCGTCGTCACGGTGGTGACTTTGATCTTGATTTTTGGCGGCGTCAGCAAATCTGCAAAATTGAATTTTATTCTTGTTTGTTTGAAGATGACTTTGCTCGTAATTTTTCTTGTTGTCGGAGCCAAACATGTCAATCCTGCGAACTGGGTGCCGTTCATGCCGAAGGGGGTGGATGGCGTTTTGAAAGGCGCAGCCTTAGCCGTTTTCCCTTACGTTGGCTTTGATGCATTGTTTACGTTTGCGCGCGAATCGAAGAGCCTCAAAGACACTAGAAGAGCGACGTTTTTATGCGTTGGTATCGTGGCTTTTTTATACGTCACAGTCATGGCTGTCGCTACTGGATTGGCACCATGTTTCATCAACGGAGTAGGCAATCCTTTATTTGTAGGCAGTGAGGCGGCGGCTCCCTTAGCTAAATTGCTTTCCAATGCCGGTGAGGAGTGGACATCCAAATTTATTTCATTTGGTGCTGTGCTCGGCATCTTCAATGTGTTGCTGGTGCTCTGCATGGGCGGACCTCGTATCTTCAGAAACATGGCTGAAGACGGTTTATTGCCGCCAATTTTTCAGAAAACGAACAAAGGCAATCCCGTTGTCGGAATCGCTTTGAACGGCTTGATCGTTGCGTTGACTGCGGGATTGGTGCCCTTTGGTGATATCGCCGACATGATGGTGCTGGGCACTCTGATTGCCTTCATGTTCGTCGGCATTGGAGCGATGAGACTCAAATTGGTCAATCCGATTGTCTCGATTTTGTGTTCGGTCGGTTGTGTAATCTTGATGTTCCACCTTGGGCACCTCGTTCTGAAGGTTTATTGCATTACTCTGCCGGTCGGGCTCTTGATCTATTTCTTCTACAGTCGGCACCATAGTAAACTCGGTAAAGCTGCGGCTTCCGAGCGAAACCTGAGGATTTGATACCGTTGGCTTAGCTAGGCATGCTCGACATGCCTAATCAGCTTTCTTCATACCAGCAGAACACCAATGATGGGCGACCACAGTATGACTTCGATCCAAATACCGGTGCCATAGTTGAAAGAAGCAGGGGTCCTCAGACTGCCGACTGGCGCCCAGACCGGGACGGTTGGCAAAAGAGAGATCACTATTACGGTCTCAATCCTGATACCGGGAAAATTGAAATGATACCCAACCTGCGCACGATGAAATTCCGTTCCGAATAACTTTAGCCAAAGATAAAAACGACTTCCTCGGAAGTCGTTTTTGCTATGAATCTAGTTTGTGACCGTGGGTGTTTACGAGCAGAAAGTCTGGACGTACTGACACTTTTTGCGGATGAAAAAAGATGCTGCCGATTAATCTGAACCGACATTTTTCCGACACAATTCTAGTGCATTATGAATTCAGCGGCAGGGACAACGCATCGAGGCTCTGCCGCAAAACTTAAGGGCAAGCGCAGGGGGGAGTAATCCTCCTTTTCGCATGTTATGGGTTCTTGCCAACATGCCTGCGATATTATGCGTCCAACTCTTTTGCCGCTACTACATACATATAAGAATGTCCAAAAATCTGCGCCTGTTGAGTTCAACGGATGTGCTTCGTTTTAATTAGCCATTACATAAACTTTTTAATTCGGTTCTTTATTTGAACACCCTAACGTCATTGCCTCTGTTACTTAGAGGACCTAGAAATGAAAAACATAATTAAAACAAACATGATTGTCGCGGCTGCTGCCGCTTTCGCTTTCTCTGGACAGGCTGCCAGAGCTGATTATTCGTTCCATATGTTCCATAGCAAGACTTCAACCCCTGAAATCGCCGCAACGACAACAACAACTACAACCTTCACGAATGGCGCCACCATTGGTGCCGGCCCATCTATACTCGTCACCAACATCTCGGGCGAACAATTGATGATTCCTTCGATCTCGAATGCAAATCCAGTAATGTTTGTTACGACAGGCGCTCAAATCACTGGTTTCAACGTCTTTCTCCCTAACGATCTGCTCACCAGACGCGATGATTTGATCGCTCGCATATACGCAGAGAAAGCAAACGGAAAACTCTCTGATTCACAAGTCAGCAGTTTGCTTGCTGAAGTACAAACTGTATCGCGGATGCCTTGCAGCGCTAATGCAGAGTGCAGTGTCAGTCACGCAAAGCAAGTTCAACGGATGTACCGCGATTTTGACAAGGTATCCAACGATATCTTCTCCGACTCCCATCAAGGGAACAAACAATTGGCTGGCAAATACAGCTTTATCGTCCTCTAGATAAATCGCAAACCAGGGGGAAGCGCAAGCTTTTCCCTGGTGTTGTGATTGCAAAGACTTGCTTATCATCCGCTCTCCTTCCAAGCCTTGTGCATTAGGCTATAAGCCTGCAGCACACACCGCTTTAAGGAGCCATTTTTATGCGCCATCCCGACGTTCCCGAATCACTAGAAGGTTGGTGGATACTCCACCGCATGTTCGCTTTCGACCGACTGATGTGGGATACGCTTCAGCCAGATGAGCGTAAGGAGATTGTTCATGAAGCGACCACGGCGCTGGAAGTTCTCAAGGCGAGTGAGGATTCTGACGTAGGATTGGCGCAGATGGTCGGGCACAAAGCAGACCTCATGTTCACTCACTACAGCAGGAACTATGAGGGCTTAGCGCACGCCCAGACTGTTGTAGATAAATTGCGCCTGTCTGAATTTCTCACACCTGCCACTTCGTATGTGTCAGTGCTCGAACTGGGCTTGTACGACGCGACTGGGAAGATTCATGCGGCGTTGGCTCAGAAAGATCTTAAGCCAAACTCACAAGAGTGGATTCAGGCATTTGACGAGATGGTTCAGGCTCAGCAGCACGTTCCGCACAATGCGGGGCGCCTATGGGCGCGCCTACCTCAACGCCGATTCGTCTGCTTCTATCCTATGGATAAAAAGCGAGGCGAAGACGTCAACTGGTACATGCTACCTTTCGAGGACCGCTCACGTTTGATGCTCGATCACGGCAAAATAGGGCGCACCTACCACGGACTCGTCACTCAAGTGATCTCAGGATCGATCGGCTTCGATGACTTTGAGTGGGGCGTCGATCTTTATGCCGACGACCCGATTGTCTTTAAAAAATTGATTTACGAGATGCGCTTTGATGAGGCTAGTGCAAAGTATGGTGACTTCGGCGATTTCTATTCGGGCGTGCAATTTTCGCTCGATCAACTAGCAACCGCTCTCGATGGGAATGCAGTACCGGCGCTGAATGTATTGCAGCCTGCCTAAGCGCTCGCGATTATGCCGAGCAGCTTGCGGAGTCGGGCAGCTTCGCTGCAGGAGCCGAGCAGCTTGCTGCATAGGCCCTCCCAGGACAGACCCCACTAGTGTGCATAGGCTATCCTCGGATTAACTCCGGAGTCTAATGCTTACCGATTTAAAGGTGCCAGCAGTTAGGCACGCGAACGTGAATGTAACGTACGGCGTGCCTGCCAAAATGCGCGATGGTATCACGTTGTTCGCTGATATTTATCGACCGGACGTGGTGGGTGATTTGCCCGTGCTGCTTCTGCGGACTCCGTATGATAAGAGCCTTGGTCAAAACACTGTTTACTTGAATCCGGCATGGTATGCGCGTTACGGCTACATGGTTGTTGTGCAGGACTGTCGTGGCAGATATTCGTCGGAAGGTGATTGGAGTCCATATGACGCTGAAGTTGCAGATGGACATGACTCCGTTGAGTGGGCAGCAGATTTAGAAGGTTCGAATGGAAATGTTGCCATGTATGGATTTTCTTATCCTGGTGCAATTCAGATGCAAGCTGCGTCGACACAACCGCGCGGGCTAAAAACGATCGTTCCAGCCATGACTGCTTCCGACTTTTTCGATGGCTGGACTTATGAAGGTGGTGCCTTTGCGCTTGCGTTCATCCAGTCATGGGTTTTGTACTTGGCTCAAGATACGGCTCGACGCGCTGGCGACTATGCTACACAGAAGCTGTTATTGCAAGCGTTAATGGAATTACCAGGCACGTATTGGAAAACACCAGTCTCCGATGCGATTCCTAGCGCAGAAAAGTATTCTGCGTATTATTTGGATTGGCTAAAGCACCAGACTTACGATCAATACTGGTCGAAGAACTCCATTCGCAACTTCTATCAAGACATCAAAATTCCGGTGCTCCATTTTGGTGGCTGGTACGACGTTTTCGTATCCGGCACGATTCGGAATTATATGGAGTTGAACAAACTGCGCGCTGCGGATGAGACGCGTGGACGGCAAAAGCTAGTGATTGGTCCATGGCATCATTTGCCCTGGCAACAACAAGTTGCCTCATGTGATTTCGGGGGCGAGGCACGAAACGTAGTCAATTTAATTCAGTTGAAGTGGCTCAATCAGCATATGCGGATTGAAGAGACTACAGGTAAGGATGCGAGTCCGAGTCCGAGTCCGGGTCCTTGTCCTAGTCCTGGTCCGGGTCTAGATCAATATCTGGATCCCGATCCGGATCCAGATACTGATCCAGATACTGATGACCCAAGTGTTTCAGTTTTCGTTTTGAATTTGAACCTGTGGAAGGATTTGAGTGAATGGCCGCCTGCGAATACCACCGAAAAACATTTGTTTTTGCACTCAGGTGGAAGAGCAAATTCTCTTAGTGGAGACGGCTCACTCTCCACGAAACCTCCTGATAATGAAGCTTGGGACAGCTACATGTCCGACCCTTCTAATCCAGTTATTAGCACTGGTGGACACAGTTGTTGCTTCGAGGAAATTGCGCCAATGGGTCCAACAGATCAACGCAAAAACGAAATGCGCAATGACGTACTTGTCTATACGTCCGAAATATTGTCTGATGACGTCACCGTCATGGGGGTGGTCAAGTTGAGACTGTATGCGTCCACAACGGCGATTGATACAGACTTCGCGGTCACACTGGCAGATGTATCCGATTGCGGTCGTTCGATAAACATCGTCAATAGCATAGTGCGAGCGAGCCGGCGTGAGTCGCTCGTCAATCCTAGTCATGTCGAGCCGAATAAAGTCTACGAATACAATATAGACGTAGGCTGGACAGCGGCTCTGTTTAAAGCCGGTCATCGCATCAGGCTCGATGTGTCAAGCTCGAATTTCCCGCATTACGGACGAACTCCAAACAGCGATTTTGATCCTAGTAAAGCCGATTTGAATGATTGGACAGTGGCCAGACAAACAATCTTTCATGATTCGCGCTATCCCTCGGAGATTGTTTTGCCTGTTTTGTAGTGTTGCAAGCTAACTGGTGCCTGACGGTCTGAATTTGCCTGGGAGCGCCGGCATCCTTGCCGGCATCGAGTGTGCGATGTATTCTGTTTTCCCTTTGTAATGCCGCTTGTTAGTAGCAAGGCGGCCGGTTCGGCTCCAGCATTAAGCAATCTTACAAACAAGGACTCCGCTAAGAATGATGTAACTCTCTACAATCTAGTCTCCAGATGTCGTCCAAGAATGGCTTTCCAAGGGCGAAAAGCTTGGAAGCCGCTGGTTAAGAATGACTGCATTTTCTGCCTTCATTAACATTCCATTCGTTTTTGAGCCGCGACAGACATGTCCGATACATCTTCGAATGACCAAATGACGGTCTTTATCGGTATAATTTTGAAATGAGTGACGCGCTGAGCGCGTCTTTTTTGTTCAGGGGAAATCAAACGGTCATGATAATAGTCAACGAAGTATCGAAGGGATTTGGCACGCGAACGCTGTTCGACAATGTTTCGGTGAAATTTAGTCCGGGCAATAGATATGGTTTGACAGGACCAAACGGTGCTGGCAAGTCTACCTTCATGAAGATTTTGACCGGACAAGTCGAGCCGTCAAATAGGGGTACAGTCAGCCGCCCTAAGAAAGTTGGTGTGTTGAAGCAGAACCAATTTGCCTATGACGATGAGCGCATTATTGACACCGTTGTGATGGGTAATGAGACTTTGTGGGAGGCGATGAAAGAACGCGATGCCTTGTGCGAAGTTACCGAGTTGACTCTTGACCAAATGAATCGACTGGGCGAGCTTGAATCGGTCATTGCCGACGAAGATGGTTACACCGCAGAGTTCAAAGCTGGCGAAATATTACGCGGCATCGGCATCCCTGATGACCAGCACGAAAATATGATGAGCACTCTGGCGACTGACTATAAGTTTCGAGTCTTGCTGGCGCAGGCGCTGTTCGGTGGGCCTGAAGCGCTGCTGCTGGACGAGCCCACGAACCATTTGGATTTAGAGTCAATTCACTGGTTGGAAGATTTTTTGTATGGATATGAAGGCATCTTGATTGTCATATCACACGATCGACATTTTCTCAATTCTGTTTGCACACACATTGCAGACATTGATTACGACACGATTATCATCTATCCCGGCAACTACGACGATATGGTCGAGCACAAAATGCAGGCTCGTCAATCAGTTGAATCGGATAACAAAGACAAAGCGAAAAAGATCTTGCAGTTGCAGGAGTTCGTGGCAAGATTTGCTGCTGGTCAGCGATCCAGCCAGGTGCAATCGCGAAAGAAAGAAATTCAACGCCTCGCTCCCCAAGAACTGAAACGTTCAAACATTCAACGGCCATTCATTCGCTTCGAACAAGAAAAACCGATTGGACGAGAAGTGTTATCCGTTCGTGGCTTGACCAAAGGCTTTGATGGTAAGACTCTCTTCAAGGATGTTGAACTGGATATATTCCGTGGTGAAAAAATCGCCATCATCGGTTCAAACGGAGTTGGCAAAACTACCTTACTTCGTTGTTTGATCGGCGAAATCCAACCGGATGCAGGAACTCTCAAATGGGGCGACAGCGCCACTTGGAGCTATTATCCGCAGGATTATCACGATGAAATCAAGCCCGGTTCAACGGCGCTCGATTGGTTGATGCAGTACATGAAGGATGAAGGACATCAGGTTGTGCGCGGTTTGTTGGGGCGCATGCTTTTCTCTGGCGATGAGAGTCTCAAAGCAACTGAAGCGCTGTCTGGAGGAGAAGCGGCACGACTTTTGATGGCGCGCATGATGATGCAGAAGAACCCAATTCTGGTCTTTGACGAACCGACAAACCATTTGGATCTTGAAGCTGTATCAGCACTGGCTGAGGGACTTTCCACGTTCCCGGGCACGGTCTTTGTCGTTACACACGATCGTGACTTGATCTCAGACGTAGCGACACGAGTTTTGTCATTCACTAATGATGGACTGATCAACTTCCTTGGCACATACGATGAGTACTTGCAAAGTCACAAATTCAAAGAACCAGCCAAAAAGGGCAAGTGGTGACGTCCTAAGGAACGTGGCAATTGTCGAACCAGAGTCTAATCCAAGTTTTATCAGTTGACTGCAATGATGAAAGCAGGCTTGCACTGCAGTCCTTCTTGACTAAAATTCCGGAATTAGTACTTGCTGCTCATGCCAGCAGTGCATCGGAGGCGTTGAGCCTGCTCAAGGACACAAACATTGACGTAGCGTTAGTTGATTTGGGCGTGCCTGAGTTAGACGGCATCGCATTAACCAAGCAGATCAGGCAATCACATCCCAACGTAAGGGTGCTGGTGTTCACCGCCAGTGACAGACCTGACGACATTTTCGCAGCAATGGACGCTGGTGCAGATGGTTACGTGCTTAAGGGAAATCTTTCCAAAGCTCTCGAAATGGCGATCAGAAGCGTCAGGCTAGGAGCGGTCTGGCTTGATCCGGGCATTGCGAAGCAGGTTTTGCAAGCCATTGAAACGGCCCCGAGCACATCGCGGGTCCTGTCGACCGGACTGATGAGATTGCCATTGTTGCCTGACGAGGAGTCACTTCTGAGTGAAGTAGCGGCGAGCAGTTGTACAGACGGTGTCTGCTTGGTCGATCCTTCGTTCCTCAAGAAACTGCGTCGATTCTCGCCTGCATCTGCTTAATCCTTGATGAGATATTATCGCTGCGATTCGTACGTTATTTGAGCTAGTATTCCTGTCGGAAAGGCCTGCTGTTCGAGCGTACTTGCGAAATACCGTTTGACCCTTGTCTGCTTTAGCGTCAGTTCTGATTTTTTTAGATTGCTCAACTGCTCTACGAAAACCGGCCTCATTTTTGCAAGCAATTC
>PLZS01000158.1:0-653 GCA_003153555.1 Candidatus Melainabacteria bacterium
CGGGACGTTGTGGCGAATTGATGAAGCGGATTTCTTGCGAACTTGGCGGAAAGAACGCCATTTGCGTAATGGATGATGCAGACATTGATCTCGCTGTTGAAGGCGCCCTCTGGGGTGGTTTCGGTACAGCCGGACAGCGTTGCACAGCGGCTAGCCGTGTGATCATCCACAAAGATCGGTACAAAGAATTCGCAGAAAAGTTCGTTGCTCGCACCAAAGCGTTGAAACTTGGAGATGGACTTGATCCAGACGTTCAGGTTGGACCGGTCGTGAGCAAAGCTCAATTGACCAGCGTTCACGAATACGTTGAAATCGGCAAAAAAGAGGGCGCCACGCTTTTGCATGGCGGCAATATTTTGACCGAGAACGGCATGTCTGAAGGTTGTTTCCATGAACCAACAATTTTTGGTGATGCTAAACCAAACATGCNNTTGAAGTGGCAAATGGCACCGATTATGGTTTGTCTCTGTCCATGTATACGAAAGACGTAAACCGCGCTTTCGCAGCAATTGAAGAGCTCGAATCAGGCATCGTCTACATCAATGCCCCAACGATTGGCGCTGAAATTCAATTGCCTTTCGGTGGGATCAAGCAGACCGGCAATGGTCACCGCGAAGCGGGCACCACTGCCATCGACCAATTCACCGAGTGGA
>PLZS01000158.1:728-1492 GCA_003153555.1 Candidatus Melainabacteria bacterium
CCAAAAAAATCTTCGCTGAAGGTTTCCTCGGTTGCCCTGTACCTGAGAAATACGGCGGTCTCGGACTCGATTATGTTGCTTACGGCTTGATGACCGAAGAAGTAAACCGTGTTTGCTCTTCAACCAGAACTTTGTTCTCTGTGCAGACATCGCTCGTAGCGCTGACCATCTTGAAGTGGGGAACTGAAGCTCAGAAGCAAGAACTATTGCCGAAGCTTTGTAATGGAGAATTCATCGGCTGCTATGGTTTGACTGAACCAGAAGCAGNNAAAAGGTATGGATCTCTTGCGGATCGATCGCCACACATGCTTTGATCTTCGCCACTGTTGATACCAAACTAGGTCACAAAGGCATTACTTGCTTCATCGTTGACACGAAGAGCAAAGGTTTCTCAGCTGTGCCTATTAAAGGTAAGCTCGGATTGCGTGCCTCCGATACATCGACTTTGTTCTTAGATTCAGTGCGGGTGCCCGCTGCTAACGTGCTCGGTCAAGTTGGCGAAGGCTTCAAAGTAGCGATGTCGGCTCTAGACAATGGCCGTTTCTCCGTTGCAGCGGGCGCTGTTGGTTTGGTGCAAGGCTGCATCGACGCCAGCACCACTTATGCAATGCAAAGAATCACTTTTGGCAAGCCAATTGGTGAGCACCAACAAGTGCAAGCGATGATTGCCGATATGGTGGCAGACTGCGAGGCCGGACGATTGTTGTACCTGCGTGCAGCACATCTGAAGAACAAGGGCGTTCGCAACACTCTTGAAACTTCAA
>PLZS01000158.1:1506-2047 GCA_003153555.1 Candidatus Melainabacteria bacterium
TCAGAAATGCAAACGGTCAATCCACTGGGAGACTAACGGCCTTGGCTGGAACTGCCGCATTAGCTGGAGCTGGCGTTTAAGCGAAGTCTGACATCTAACTGTCCCTGAAATGGGGCTGACATCAAGCGCGCCCCCTCAGGGAGCGGGCTTTCATGTACATTCCTGGACTTTTAATAACTGCGGGTCGACCTTGTTAGATAAAATGCTCTATTTCTAACAAGGTGTACCTAGTCCAATAATTACGCCCTCCTCACAACCTGAGGAGCGAGCTTCTGTATAATTCACGCCGCTGGAGGGGCCCCCAAATCAGACGAAAGCCTGAGCGGTGAGCACCCAGTATGGAGAAGGATGTTCACGCGGGTGCGAAAATTGTTCAAGGGCAATGCAGTAGCGCTTCGCTATATGCTAGTTTCGCTTGCTGTCCTCTTGGTTGTTCTTTTCGCAGTCGATGCGCTCGTTATTCCTGCTATGGAAGATCAGGGCAAGATTGTCTCCATTGGCTGGAAAGCCGAAAATGAAAAACTTTTGCACTTCATGAGTG
>PLZS01000158.1:2077-2482 GCA_003153555.1 Candidatus Melainabacteria bacterium
CCAAGAAAATCGTTCCTGAATATCAACCAGATCTGGTAATTTGGGGCTATCTGACCAACGATCCGAAGGAAGCCGATAGCAACAAAGTGCCGTTAGTAAAATCGCTCCGGCTTCCAAAGGACTCAGTATTTCCCGATCGCGTCAGCAAGGTTATGGAAGGATTATTTCCAAATCTCACCGATCAACTTTTGTCCGTACGCAACAAGCATCGCGAGGAAATGGCCGGTGACACGTTTGGATATCAATACGGAGATTGGGACAAGAAAATTCTTGAAGGAGCGAACTTCGAGCAGTACAAGCAAACAGTTCGTCAGGTGGCAGAATTTTCCCACAGTTTGTCGGTTCCGTCATTTGTGATGACGCTGCCGAATGCCATTACGTATGCCTCAAGCGCGGACAGTAAAG
>PLZS01000158.1:2517-2918 GCA_003153555.1 Candidatus Melainabacteria bacterium
ACAAAAATGTTTTGGGAGAAAGAACGTTTGGTGTGCAAAAAACACCGAGCAATGTAGTGATCAATGATTGCGTGCCACCAGATATGAATGTGCGTCAGAACGCGGAACATGCCTTCTTCGTTTATCCAAACAATGATGAAGAGCTACTCTCCATGCCGATCAGGAAACCATATGTGCTGATCAATTTTGAGCGACCAACGGCACTTAAGACAATTAAACTAAACGGTGAGCAACTTAAAGAAGCAAATCTGTNNCAACTAGTAAGCACTATGACGAGGGCGCACCGCTTGAACTTGGGTTGAAACGCGGCTCTTCGTTGTGTTGGAATATTCCGCAAAGTGCAATCGCCCAGACCGAAGTCAGTTCAATCCGCATAAGCGCGAAATTCAAAGGCGCCAATC
>PLZS01000189.1 GCA_003153555.1 Candidatus Melainabacteria bacterium
ATCGGAACCCGACTGGTATCGCAAGTAATATCTTGCTTGTTTTTAAACGATAGCTTTCGCTACCCTCCAACGCACATCCATTGACTATTTGATTAGATCAATGGTTCCCCTTGTAAAGTGACAGCTTCTTAACGTTTGTCTCGTCAATTTGAGTGAAAGGTTTTGTATCTTTCAATCGCAACTCTCGATATTCAACTTTGATTTGTTGTGTATCAGGAGCGAACCTGGCAACCCTTTCCAAGACCTTGATTATATAGCAAAGTTACAAGAATACGCGGAAGTCATGTATTACACTCTTTTCACATACTCAGGGTTTTGCGGTGCGTGACATCAACGTTCAAACTTGCGCAAAATGACTCACGGCCCAAACATTGAACAACCATGCAATGACCGATCCTAGTATCGCTCCAACGAAAACTTCCTTTGGTGTATGCCCTAGGAATTCTTTAATACGTTCTTTGGATAACCGTGGATGGTCTGAAAATAACTCAGTCATCATCTCGTTAAGAACCTTCGCTTGCAGCCCTACATGCCGACGAACGCCGGCTGCGTCATACATAACGATCATGGCGAGACACAATGCGATCGCGAACGCAACAGAATTGAATCCTTCGATCAGTCCTACAGATACTGCCATTCCCATAGTGCAACAACTGTGACTGGATGGCATTCCGCCAGTCTTTGCCAGCATGCGCATGTCAAGCTTTCCTGTCTTCACTAGCTTGGTGACAATCTTGAATGCTTGAGCCAAAGTGCTGCAGAGTACGGTGACGCAAATTACTTGCCAACCTCTATTAGCACTGCCGGGAATGGCTTGGGCTGTGGTTGTAAGTACTGTCGGTGCGTCGGCGAAACTTGTCGCGAGCCAAATAAGTGGTGACCAATCATGCATGAACTAAGTTGAAAACCCCTTAATTTACTCGGTGAATAGCATACTTGAGAAGCTCGTTGAGCGCGGGAGCAGAGCCAATCTCGATGCCGTTATTTTCAAGAATTCCAAGACCTTCGGTTTCGAGTTCTTTCAATTTTTGCTTCGATCCATCGATACCAAACAATCTTACCCAAGTCGCCTTTTGGCTGGCTTCGTCTTTGCCAGGTGTCTTTCCAAGTGTATTGATGTCACCTGTGACATCCAAAAGGTCATCAGTTATTTGGAATGCGAGACCGAGTATCTCTCCGAATCGTTTTAGATCTATGAGTTGGCGCTCATTTGCTTCTACCAATCTCGCCCCCGACCATAGCGAAAACGTAATCAGTGCGCCTGTTTTGCGACGATGGATTGATTCCAAAATGTCTTCGTCAACAAACTCTTTGTTTGTATGACCCTGGTCAAACGCGCCTGTGAAGTTCATGTCTTCAACCTGTCCCCCGACCATGCCATGAGCGCCGGTCGCACGGGCAAGTTCCTTGACCACCGAAAGCAGAATAACTCGGTCAACTTTCGCCGGAGTTTCATCTATAAGGATTTCATTTGCCAGCATTAGCAAAGCATCACCTGCAAGCAATGCCATCGCCTCACCGAAGACCTTGTGGTTGGTTGGCTTGCCTCTTCTGTAGTCGTCATTGTCCATAGCAGGCAAGTCGTCATGAATTAGGCTCATCGCGTGCACCATTTCGATCGCACATGCGCATGGAAGCACGAGCTCCGACACGTCATCGTTCGGACCGAACGCTTCGGCTGCCGCCATACATAAGAGCGCTCTAAGCCGTTTGCCGCCGGAGAGCACCGAATAGCGCATTGAGTCCCAAAGTTTTTGCGGTTCGTTGTGGCTGAGATACTTCTCGAGACGTGTTTCGATCATGCCTCGCCGATCAGACGCATACGTTTTGAAATTGAAAGTTGAATTGGATGCTGTTGGTCGCATATTGGTTTACGATTTTTTTGAGCGTTGCTTGATCACGGCCATCGCGTTTTGCGCGACCTTCAGACCGAACATTCCCCAGCGGAATAAGTTTTTCTCTTTTTGAATAAACATCATCACGAGTGGACTTACTGTTTTTAGTAGTTCACCAACGCCACCATAACCTTGATCGTCTACTTCGCGTGACAGCTTTCTGCGCAGCCCGGCGAGCTCTTCGCGAGCCATGTTTAAATCAACGAAAGCTTGATCCCGCGCCAGGTATGCAATTTCTTCCGCCTGAGTGAGAAGGTCCATGATCTTTCCGTGCCCGATCGCAATTCCCAAACAGATTAGCGCGAACATCAGCATCACTTCGATCAATACAATCTTGCCGGCGAATACTGACCCCAAGGTAAATGCCAGAATCATGATTACAGCTGCATTACAAATCAACGCAGCAATGGCGCCCTTAAAGACCTGGTCGGCCAACCGGTGCTTTTCCTTGAACTCTTGAGCGAGATCAAGCGTAACTGGCACCACGGTTTCAACTGGGACTTTATTTACATCAGACTGAGTCATAAAAAACTATTTGAGTAGGGAACGTGCGATCAACATGCGTTGAATTTGATTTGTACCTTCGTAGATTTGGCCAGCTTTCGCATCCCTGAAGATGCGTTCGAGAAGTTTGTTTGGATCCATACCTGAGATGCCGGCAATAGTGATCGCTTCTGTGGAGACACGCATGGCAGCGTCAGTTGCTTTAATCTTCGCCATCGCTGCGACGATCACATCTTGATCTCCCCGATCGATTTTGCAGGCGGCTTGATATGTCAAAACGCGCCCGGCCTCTACATCTGCTGCTAAATCACCAATCAGATGATAGAAAGCGCTAATTTCACTCGCAGGCTTCTCTTTGACGGCTGCAATAGCACCTTCCAAAGCGCCTTGTGCCCATCCCGTTGATTGAGCAGCGATGGTGACGCGACCCTTACCGAGGCTTGATAGAGCGACTTTTCGCCCGGCGCCATGAGGTCCGAGCAAGTTTTCTTTCGGTACTTTGCAGTCGCTGAATACAATCTCGCACGTTGCATATCCGCGCATTCCGAGCATGTCGAATTTCTGTCCGATTTCGAAGCCTGGAAAATTTCTTTCGACGATGAAGGCAGTGATGCCAGGATCATCTACCTCTGTGAGCCGGGCCATGACGATGTAGTAGTCAGCCGATCCGCCGCTGGTGATGAAGGTCTTGGTGCCATTGAGGATGTATTGATCACCGACCAGTCGGGCTGATGTTTCTATCGCTGCTGTATCTGAGCCAGCGGCTGGTTCAGTTAGCCCAAAGGCGGCCAGGTATTTTCCTGAAGAGGAAGGGACGAGGTATTTCTTCTTCTGCTCTTCCGTGCCAAATCTATAAATAGGTTCTTGGCACAGAACGTGGACGCCCAGTGAGCTCATGATCGGCACACAGCGCCTGCCAAACTCTTCATTAACTAGGCAAAAACTGACGTAGTCGCCACCCGAGCCGCCATATGTGGTTGGGAAGGGCAGGCTGCCCATCCCCTCTTTACAGGCCGCCTCGAACAAATCTCGCCGAAAGGTGTTCTCGGAGTCAGATTTGATCACGTCGCTGAGCGGGATGGCATCCGCAAAGGCTCTGGCTTTGTCTAGCCATTTTCTCTGCTCGGCAGTGAATAAGGAAAATTGATTGCCTCGCGTTTGTGGCGATGGTTCAGTCTTCAGCATCTTGGAGTCCACGCGGTAACCTGTTAACTATACCAGTGACAGTGGCTCAACGAGGGCAATGTGATAGTAATTGATGGGCTACAATTAACCAGATGCATTACCTGAGGCAGCCCCCGCGAGCTGTGCTGGACCGCCCCACCGCCACCGCCGTTACCCTGCTTGCAAAGCGCCATCCCGAAATGCCCGCCCTAATAAAACCAAAACGATTACAGGCTGGCGATACAGTCGGTATTGTGGCGCCATCGAGCCCGGCTTTTGAGCAGGGGCATACCGAATACAGCTTCCGTCGTTTGGAGAAGCTCGGGCTGAAGTACAAGTTGGGAAAGCATGTCTTCGATCGCTATGGCGACCTGGCTGGTCGGGATGAGGCACGCCTGGATGACCTACATTCGATGTGGTCAGACCCGGACGTCAAGGCCATCATTCCTCTGCGTGGTGGCAATGGATCGGTGCGTCTTTTGCCTAATGTCGATTTCGAATTGATCAAAAACAATCCCAAAATTTTGATTGGTTATAGCGATATAACCGGGCTACTGGTGCCAATTCATCAGAAAACTGGATTGGTTACGTTTCACGGACCAACTCTGGGCAACTTTTTCGAAGCTGAGTACACCTATCGTCATTTCCAGAATGCAGTTATGGGTGATAAAGCCATCGGTGTCATTGAAGATCCTACTGAAGAGATTTATAAACCGAAATATCCACCACCGCGGCTGGTGCTGCATTCAGGAAAAGCCTCCGGTCAACTGATCGGCGGTTCGCTGACTCTGATCAAGCAGATGATGGGAACACCTTTCGAAATTGAGACGAAAGGAAAGATTCTTTTTCTTGAGGATGTTGGAGAAGAGCCACACAGTGTTGAGCGCATGCTAGTTCAGCTGATGCTGGCCAATAAATTGCACGCCGCTGCTGGGATAATTTTTGGAGAGAGTGTCGACTGCAAACCAGGTGAGAGCAAGCGAAAGGTTTCTCCATTGAACGCGAGCTTAGAGTCTGTTCTGCGGGACCTCCTGTCTGATCTTAAAATCCCAGTTGTTTATGGATTGAGGCTCGGGCATGGTGTGGAAAAATTCACGTTGCCACTTGGGGTGATGGCTACGCTCGATGCTCTGGATAGCGAGAAGGTAACTTTCAGCATTGACGAGATTGCGACCAGTTGATATGACAACCAAGGCACTACTTAAAGCAAATGCTCTGAAACCTCGAGATCGGCTAGGTTTGGTCGCTCCAGGTGGGCGTCCTTACAAACCATCTGTGGTGTCACGTGCAGCTAAGCTGATCGAAGAAATGGGCTTCGAGCCGGTGGTTGGCCAGAATGTTCTAGAGGTCCGGGGTCACAATGCAGGCACTGTAGAGCAGCGGGTCGGAGACATGAATCGATTCTTGAATGATGACTCGATCGCCGGTTTGCTTTGTATTACTGGCGGATTTGGCGCATTATCGCTATTGCCGCATTTAGACTATGGGGCAATTGATAAGCATCCCAAAATAATCGTGGGTGGCGGAGAAAACACAACTTTATTGCTGGCAGCGCATTCGCGAACTAACTTGGTCGCCTTTCATGGACCCAATCTTGAAGATGTTCGAAGTCAGCAATGTTTTGACAGTCTCAAAACTGCGTTGACCAGAAAGTCTGCCTTGAAGCCAATCACGGCTGCCACCGTAAACGGTGCCTGGGCGGGCGATCATAGTTACGTGCCGATCGAGGGTGTTGGTCAAGGAGCCCTATTGGGCGGCAATTTAACAGCCCTTGTGTCAATGTTTGGCACACCCTTTGAACCAAGTTTGAAAGACTGTGTTGTTTTTCTAACTGACCACGATGAGCGCAATGACATATTGGATCGGTGGTTTACAACCCTCTATGTGTCCGGCCAGTTGGCGTCTGTGTCAGCTATGGCGATCGGATTGTTCGATGATTGCGGCAACAAAGGCTCATTCAATCTTCTATCTATAGAGGATTCATTCTCGGAAAGACTAAAACAGCTCGAAATCCCAAGCCTGTTTGATTTTCCGGTTGCAGGTGGCTTCCATCCAACTGTGCCACTTGGTGTTAGATGCACCCTTGATAGTCGGATCCAGCGCTTAGAATTTTTAGAATCTTCGCTAACTTAGGCAGCTGGCATACCGCTTTTGGTTGTTCGTGTTACTTATAGTCTACGTTGTGTATTTCTTGGTGAACAAAACGGGTCAGGGTGCGTTTTTCTAGAGCTGTGACTTATAAGATACATTAATTGTATTTGTAAACTTCCTAATAGTGCGTAGACTAAAGGTGAAAAAGCTTACGTCGTCGGTGGTGGATCACACTCCACTGAATGACTGAAAGATTCTTGAACAAATAGGCCTCAGATCTTATGGACGACCAGCTAGACAATCACGCAACTTTGCTGATAGTAGAAAACAACGAAACTCAACAGTACGTCTTGAGAGAGCTTTGCCATAAATTTGACTATGACGTTCATGTAGTCTCTTCAGGCGAAGAAGCCTTGAACGCTCTTTCATGTGCGCGATACACTGCTGTCTTGATGGATATCGCCCTTGGTGGCATGGACGGCTTCGAGTGCACGCGTCTGATTCGCGAAATGGAAGCTAAAATGAAACGGCATACTCCAATCATTGCTGTTACAGGTCATGTTGACGATAAACACCGCTGTTTGGCAGCCGGTATGGACGACTTCATAAGCAAGCCTTTTGAAATCGAAGACTTTCGCTTGATGCTGCTTCGTAATGCATATCAATCTTCCAGAGTAAACCTCAAGCTCTTGCGTGGCTACATCAAGCAAGAAGAATCCGGTGCCTAAACAAGAAGAATTCGGCGCCTAAC
Source organism: Candidatus Melainabacteria bacterium (assembly GCA_003153555.1). GTDB lineage: Bacteria > Cyanobacteriota > Vampirovibrionia > Obscuribacterales > Obscuribacteraceae > PALSA-1081. The sequence continues at coordinate 6,406 of PLZS01000189.1, forward strand.
GGCCCTTGAAAATTTCAATATCGGCATGTGAGAAATGGAGCGCGGGCATCTTGCCCGCCCATAACGCGAAGAGAGAGTGTTTAATAGTTTCTGCAACACTCAGCGCCGCTGGGACAACTCCGCGGATGACGACGGCTTCCACGTATAAAGCAGCAATATCGTTTTCTTGTCGCGTTCTGAAAGCCCGGCAACTTGCCCTGATACCAATTCAGTAAAGTACATCACATCGGCGGTGTTAGGGCTGTGACCGATCAAACCGAGAGCGTGCCCGAGTTCATGAAGAATAGTGGAATGCATTCTGGCATCGCGATCTTTATTGGCTTCTTCGATCGGCGTGAGCACAATGTTGGCTCCGAAGATACGTCCGTCGCGCTGCGCTACTTTGGCTTCACCTGCTTCGCTGACTTCAGATAGCAAGCCTCCATCGCCAACCCAGCTGATTTTGATTTTGGCGTCATTCGCACTTTGCACATCCTTAAACGCGATCAATTGTGGTGCGACCTGAGACCACTCGGATAGGCATTGCTTGATCAAATCGTGTTTTGCTTGACCTGCAACGTCGGTGGCAGGAGTTATATAGACCGAGATTGGAATGTCTTCGCGTGACCAACGCAGCAGACCTGTTCTCTCCGCGTCTTGGATGTAGTCGTGAACGCCATCCGCATCCGCCATCTTCGGACATTTGGACGGAAGCTGGCGATGTTGGCGTTCTTTGTCTACCAAGCGCACTGAACTCAGGATGTTCTCTCGCATGGGATCGTTTGGAAATCGCCGCAGAAATAAATGGTACGAGTCCATCGCTTCGTCGAGCATTCCTTTTTCTTCATACACGCCTGCCAGTGCGATCCAGGCGGCTTCCAAGTCCGGCTTCATCGTGATAGCACGCTTCAAAGCTTGGATTGATTCGTCCGACTTACCCAAGTGAGCAAGAACGGTTCCGTATGCGCAGTGAGCAGTTGAGTTTTCTGGATCAAGTTGCAGCGCATTCTCCAACTTGGTGAGAGCTTCCTGGTAGGACTTCTCTTCAATAAGATCTCCAGCTTGGTTGGTGAGTATAGACGCCCGGTAGATGCTATAGGAAACTTGATGTCCATCTATAAAGTATCGATATCCAGTTTTTTCCGCTGGCACCTCTGGTAGTGCTTTGTTATGTCTTCCATGAGGGTGCAGTGGTGTACGCTCGGCAGGTGGTAAGACTGGTGTGTGCACCGTGGGTACCACCGGTGTGTAGGCGATAACTGGCACTTGCGGAGTATGGGAGACGGGTGGAATCGCAGGGCTACGGTCGGCAATGGGTGTGCTGGTTCCAAGTTGTGAAAGCGGACGGGGAATTCTGAGCGGAGAATCTGCTGGTGATGTGTTTGGTGTCCAGCTTCCAGGCGGTGCATCGGAATATTGCGGGCTCCTGCCGAATAAACGATCTTCGGCCCAGCTAAGATGCTGGTCGAGATTATCGGGAGGGAAGCTTCCCGCCGGCATGGTGCTACGAATTGCCACCGCTTGTTTGTAAGCATCGCGGGCTCCTTTAACATCTCCCGTTTGCTGCCTCGAAATCCCCAGTTGCACATTTGAACCATAGACAACTTCCTTCGGCATCTTAGGGGCGTTTTTGATCAAGGCGACCATGCGCTCGGTCAAGGCCCGAGACCTTTCTGGAACGGTGACAAGATACATGCAATTCAAGGCTGCCAGGGGCGCGTAATTCTCCATGCTGTTTGGTCCGAATTTCTTTTCAAAAATGGCCAGCGATTTATTCAGAAGCTGCTCGGCATAGAGATAGTCGTGAGCAATGTAAGCGCAGAAGCCAACGCTGTATGCTGATTTGCCAATCTCGACCGCTCCGGGTGGCAGAAATTTCTCGCGCAGGTCCAGAGCTTCTACCAAAAAGGGAGTCGCATCAGCGTAACGATATTGACTGAAAATCGAGTCCCCGAGCTTTTGCAGGAGGTCGGCGAGCTGCAGTCCAGAAACGCCTTTCTGCCGCGCGCCTGCCAGCGCTGCTCTTAATTGTCGCTCTTGTCCAGGATAATCCTTTTGCTCGTAGTCATGCTGATACTGTTCTGATTTTTGCTGCCATAGAGGTTTTTCGTCTGCCCGAGCCGAAGTTGCTGCCATCACGACAAGCAACAACGCAGACAGTTCCAGGTTTCTCATTTAGCGCTTCCGTTCGATGAATTCTATCCACTTTTATACCCACAAACGGCTGGGGCCGTAAGAAGTGTCTGACAAACATTTTTCGGGGTGAGAGCAGTACAAATGCCAGCGTTTGATCTCTTCCACGCATGATCGGGATTACTTTTAGTGAACTAACGATTAACTACGTGATAATTCGCCTGTCAAGTGGTACCGAATACAGTGCGTTAAGGATGCTCGTGTCATCGATCCCCACTTAAAATGAACAACACAATTGCGCTGAGGCAGAGGCTCAAATCAAGGAAGGCAATATGCAATTGTCCTGGCGTCGTTAAAAGATTGATTACTATCCCTGCGAACATAGCGGCAGCCACAATAGAACCGATGCGCGGCTTGAAGGCAACCATTAGACCAATGGCAATTTCTACCGGTCCTAACAAGAACATCATTTGATGCGTTGGTATGTGTGTAATCTGTGGAACTAAGGGTGAAAGATAATGATCCCAATTGGTTACGAGATGCAAAAACTTGTCGAGGCCCGCTCCTATCGGCAATGCAACACATATAACTTGGAGAATCCTGAATGCCAGAAATTCTTGATCGATCGCTTTATGTTTTTTGGGGAAGGATGGACGATAACTTATTGGGTCCGGACGATTATTTATTCGGTCAGGACGATATTTTATTCGGTCACTAACTAATTGATTCATCTTCAGCGCCTTTCAAGTGATTCTTTAATTGACGCTTAGCAAGTCGATCGGGTTCCCGTTGAGTTCGATCAGATTCGTCGATGCAAGTAATTCGGTTGGAACCTCTTAAAGGCACCACAATTTCAAACTATCAGACTCAGCCTCAGTTGCCTGTTTTGAGCAGTGTGGATGCATCGAAACTGAAAAGATCATCGGGTAATGGTTAATCAATTGCGACTGATAAATAGTTGTACTCGAAGTGAAACTTTGATCTGCAATTGCATCATTTCTTGCTTCCGCAAACGTGAATATTGAGATCAACGGGGCGAAGTTCGTGCAAGCCGCAATGCTTGGAGGCAGTTCTTCAATTAAGTCCAATGGAAATTTCACTACCGGATTGAGTTCTGGTGGTTCCCCGATAAGTTTCAGTTGGAGTTCCTCAGAGTATCGATTTATGTACACTGCGCCATCAGGGCCAGTTGCGATGCAAAAGGCTACATAAAGGACTTCGTTGGAAAACCTTCAAGCACTGCTAGCATTATTTAATCAACTCCTTTAATGCTTCGAATCGATCTTCCCTCGGTGCCAAGCGATCCAAATCTTGAAACGGAATCATCCAGCCTGGGTATTCCAGAGGTAACGCGCTAACTTCATCAAGCAATTTGATTTCACTTTCACTGAGCTTGATGTAGACGGAAGCAAGATTGTCGCGCAATTGTTCTACATTTCTCGCACCAATAATCACAGACGTCACAACAGGTTTCGACAACAACCACGCCAGCGAAATTCTCGCAGCGCTGCAGTTGTGCTCTTCGGCAATGGGCGCGATCGTCTCGAGGATTTTCCAAGCACGTTCTTTGTCAACAATTGGGAAATCGAACTCAGAGCGGCGCGAGCCTGTAGGCTTCTGATTCTCGCGGCTAAACTTGCCGGATAACAAACCACCGGCGAGTGGACTCCAAACAAGTAGTCCAGTTTTTTCAGCTTCCATAAGTGGCACAAGTTCTCGCTCTAACTCTCGACCCGCGATCGAATAGTACGCTTGCAGAGTGTCGAAGCGAGCGAGGTTTTTGAATTCGGAAATGCCGAGAGCTTTTGCTAACTTCCATGCAGCCCAATTTGAGCAGCCGATGTATCGAACTTTGCCTGAATTGACGAGTGTGTCTAAAGCACGAAGTGTTTCTTCAATTGGCGTGATCGAGTCGCTGCCATGTATTTGGTAGAGATCGATATAGTCGGTCTGAAGACGACGCAGACTCGCATCCACAGCATCCATGATGTGCCCTCGAGATGCGCCTACATCGTTGCGACCTTGTCCGACACGCCCATAGCACTTAGTGGCAATGACGACGTCCTTCCTGGCAATGCCGAGATTTCGGAATGACTGTCCGAGGATTTCTTCACTGCCGCCCTCGGAGTAGATGTCAGCCGTGTCGAAAAAATTGATACCATCATCGACACAAGCCTTGATGATATCATCGGCCTCAGACTGGTTTGAGGCACCAATCATTTTAAATAATCCAGAACCGCCATGAAAGGTCATAGCGCCGAAGCACAAAGTAGAGACGAGAAGTCCGGTGTTGCCGAGAGTTTTGTATTGCATTATTCCTTTTCCTTTGTCTAGTCTTTTACGTTTGGCTAGTAAATGTTTTTCAAGTCTTCAGCGTTCGGTACTTTGGTTTAGCCGGATTTTTTATTCGTGAAATAGTCAGATCGAACTGTCGATCAATCGCTTTTCTTGCGGATGAAAGCGAGAGTACATAATATTGATCTGTTTGATATTCATTGCGTGCCTGAACGTTCGTAATGATATTCAACCATAGACCGAACGTTCATTCTAGTCCTCGCAAAGAAAAATTTACTCAGCCACGATAGCTGTCCAAGAGGCGATTGCGATTTTTTTCAGCATGGCAGGTGCTATTGCAGTTTCTTTTTTTGCTAATTGCCTTGCAACTCCGAATGAGAATTCATGAATCGCCTCAGTTGGAAGATCTTTCAAGATTCCACCGTCCTTCTTTGCACGAAATGCTTTCATGAAATTCGCTATGATTGGATCCGCGCTGGCTGCTTCTTCCGCTGCAGCCTTGGAGCAAAACGTCGAATTCTCGTAAAGATCAAGAAACTGAGTTTCGCGAAGGTGGGTTCGATAGAAGTTATAGACCTTCATAAATAGCTGTAAATAGGCTTGCTCAATCGACGGGTCTCCTGAATACCCTTCGAGCAGAAACTGAAGTTTTATCGATTTGACATGCAGATAGACAGCGTGAATAACTTCGTCTTTGCTGGCGAAATAGTGATAGATAACGCCAGCACTGGCGCCTGATCGCTTAGCTAGAAGGGACATCGGAGAGTCGTGGAAGCCGCGCTCAACAACAAGATCAAGCATTGTGTCCACAATTGCTTCTCTCTTGTCTTTTGGCGGAGCTTTGGTTTTTCGTGACGCCATTTGTGCAGCCTGGTTGCAATGTCCTAAAACGATCATTCTAGCCGAAATGTATTTTTGCATGCATTTGCCACCTCTTCCGAAAAGTTATCGTAAGAAATTGCGATCCTTCGGTATACTTCGCCGAGTGCCGAAATGATGGTTCTTATCTTGTACACCACAGGCGGTGTAACCCGACTCGTAACTTATGCCAAAGCGAAGATTTCTAGGTCTTTATATTAGGTTCCCTTAGAGTGGGGCACCGTGAATAGTGGCAATTTTGACTTTGAAATTGCCGTTGCTCAGTACACTCAACTTTAGGCCGAAATTCATCCGCCAGTCATTGCATATAGTTCGAATAGTGCATTTAATGCGTTTATTGCATATAGTGCTATAATCGCTAAAAGACAAAGGGGGAAGCTGTCTTATGGCAAAAATTTTGGACCATCCTGTCATTCCGTCTGAGCTGGAGGTAGCGCAAGCGCGAAAGTCGTTTGAAGCACTTAAACAGGATTCTTCAGATACACACTTTATTCTCGGGAGCCAGACCGGTCAAAAAGTACCTTTGACCGAGAATGCTTTTGACTATTTGTTATCTATTCTCAATGAATTATCTAAGGGGCATGCTGTGCTTATAGTGCCTATTCAAGCTGAGTTGAGCACTTACGAAGCAGCTGAACTTTTGGGAGTATCCCGACCGTTTTTGATTAGACTTTTGGACAAGGACGAGCTTCCATATCGGGTTGTTGGGCGGCATCGCAGGATACCAGCAAAGGAGCTGCTCGCTTACAAAGAGAAAACACATAAACGCCGCTCGACAGCGGTAGCTGAGATGAGTTCCGCAGACGATGAAATTTATGGACTGGGGGACTGACCCTTGGAAAAGCCGTCCGGTTATACCGAACGATCGACATGTGCTAGCTGCTGCTATCAAGTGCCAAGCTGATGTTATCGTTACGGAAAATTTGCGGCACTTTCCTGCAAGCGCAATTTCTTCTTTCGGCTTGATCGCTCAGAGCTCAGATGATTTCATCGCTGTTCAGAATGGTGTCACCGCAGAGAGTGCTACGCAGGTAGCAGTTGCTCTAGTTCGTCACAGAAGGAGGAATCCTCGCGTGGCACTGCTGGTAAAATGGACAACGCTATTCTCTGCGACGTGCACAAACATTTTCTGGGTCACGGAGTCTCTTCCGGAAAGGACATGTGGTATTGGGTGCCGTGTCCGATTGAGCCCGGCGCGCGTGGTGCAAGCGAGATCCGACGGGTTTGGCTGGAAGGACTAGAGACCTGGCTGTCTACAAATTGAATTGATTGTCCTTATGGAACCGTGCCGGCTAAAATGACTCACTATGTTCATGGAAGTTTTCGTTCCTCTGCTTCCAGCCACTCCATCAATTGAGTTGGACTGAGTTTATATGGATCAACATACTTAGTCTGTATCTCTACAGGTAATACATCAAATGGTGTAAATTTCCTCGGCTGCGGCGGAGTTTCGTTCGTTGCAGCAGGATCGTTGTATTCGAACGTGAATGCGATGTCTATTGATTCTCGACTGCCTTGCGGCAGTGGACGAAATGGAGAGGCGCTTTCTACTGCTCGTAAAGCTGCTGCATCAATGAGATCCACATTGGAAGACATCAACACTCTTTGATCAGATAGGTCTCCGCCTCGATGAATTTTAAAAGCGATAGTAACCCGTGATGGGTCGTTATTATGCTTCGGAGGAAACCAAGCTCTCTTTATTCGTCTTTGAAGATCTGCCATGAAAGGACCGAAGTCTATTTCCGGATTATCGACAGCAGCATTAGTTTTCGCAGTTTTTATCGTGTTCGCTTTGAGTATGCTTTTATCTGTGAGAGTCAAATTCTCCGTGGTATCTTCGAGCTTCAATACTACTTTTTGATCGTATTTTATTCGTAGTGCGGCTGCATATTCCATCGTCGCGCCCACATAGTCTTTGGCAGAAAGCTCTTTGTCACCAAGCTCCATTCTGGCATCAAAATTCGTTGGATTCTTGCCCATCGACCGAATCATTCCTTCCACGTTTTGCAAAATGGTGGCATCGTTCGGGTTAAAAAAGAGAGCTTGATGGAATTTTCTAAGTGCTAAAGCGGGATTCCTTTCTCTTAAAATCAGTCCCTGATTGTTGTAGGTGATCGCGAGGTTGTCCAATGCCAAACGATAGCTCGGATCTGATTTTAGTGCTGCCAAAAATTTTGCGGTGGCAAGCGAGTAATCATTCTTGTTGAGAGCGTTAACGCCCTCGTTATTGAGTTTTACAATTTGATTGATAGGTTCTTTGGTATTCGCGTCGTCCACTGAAGACTGAAGTGGCTGAACTGCTAGGCATGGACTTATGGGAATAACCAGAATGGAAGGAAGCAGTAGGATTTTTAGACTCAGACTAGTCACAAAGGCTGGTTGCACTGCACGCGTCATCATTCGAAGAAGCAAGGCATTAGTTATTCTCAGCTTGCATCTCATAGTTTGAAGTGACCCTTGCGGCGCTTGATTTATAGATTCTAGTTGATTTGAGATTTTCTGTTTTGTTGTGGTTCAGTTTCAGTGTCGCTATAGTTAAGTTACCGCATTCCAGGAACCAGCGCGTGATAAAAACAGCGAAAATAGTCAACATGCCAATTGGACAAATGCGTCAGTTGGATGAAGTTTGTTTGGACTGGCTGGAACTAGCACAATCCAATGCGCCATCGGATCATGTCACTGCTGCTAACGCTATAAATTTCCTCTACAAGATCTATAACTTGAAACCGCCGTTAATTTTTTGGTGCCAGAGCCCTTGGCAGATGGTGACGATGCCGATTGTCTTGCAACTTGTGCTGCGTTCAAAGTTGCTTCGCACTCGATTAAAAAAGAGTAGGCTTAAAAAGTTCGACAGTCTGCATGACTCTCAGATGTGGCACTGTCTTTGGAATCAGATTGAGGTGCAGTTAACGACGGACTTCGAGTTGTTGTTGAGTAAATCTCTGAACCGCGACGCCTGGATTAGTCTATGGACGACCTCGTATGGACTGCAGCCCCTCGCCCGGTTCAGCCTTTGGAATCCTCAAGAATGTGTCAACTGCGACTATCGAGAGGGCAAGATGGTATCAATTCGCGGTTTAAAAGCCAGCCTGTTGATTGGCGAATTATTTGGTTTTAAATGAGCGAAATGCCCATTGGCAGGGCAATGCATCATGTCGCACTAATTCGCCAATCAACAGGCAGATTCTCGTAACGTCTGCAAGGTAACGTCTTTGTTGTGGAAATTACGAATGACATCAACTGTCGCTACCCATATAATTCGGTTCTATCCAATACCCACCGCATTCACACAAGGATTCTAGCCAATGACTACACGGGAGAATTTCACACTAACGCCTTCCGAAGAAAAGGTGAAGGCAGACTTTTTGAATAAGCAAAACGATGCAGCAAAAGATTGGGCATGTCACAATAGCCTGCGGCCGACAATTGATGATCAAATCAAGTTCTTTCAAAACATTGCACACCAGAGCGTTATCGACAACCAGGTGCCGGGTCAAAAGCAGATAATTGTTGATGTAGACGCTCATCCACGCGAAAACACCCGATATCAGGCTACTCATGATCCAAAGAATTTCGGTAGAGCTTATGTTCAAATTGGTGTCAGCCTCCGCGACAACAGTGGTTCCATGTCCTTCCTGTGGAGTGACAAAAGACTATTTACCGAAAAGATTAGGCTGGACACTCTCAAGTCCGATGCTTGCCCTGAGAAATGAAGTTGGACCCTCGTCGTCCGCAGGGCACTAGATTAAAAGCGATTGCCCATTTCAGTCGTTGGTTAACGGCTAAAGGATGGGGCATTGAAGACATCGATGAGGAATTGATCGAATACTTTGCCAGATTTCACCTGCCTCACTGCAAGTGCCCTGCCCCCCGGATTCGAGATGAGCACTACGTTCGTTCTGGGTTACGGCATCTTAGGAAAGTTTTGAAGCAGGAAGGTCTAGCCAGCATAACCGCAGTGACACCAGTGGACGAGGAGTTGGAACACTTCAAGCATTTCTTGCTGAACGTGAATGGATTGGCGCTGAACACATGCAAGTCTCGCTTAGCCGTTGTTGCGCCAACGAAATCTCCGTCGGAGTTCTCTTTGTCACCGAGCTCCACTCGCTGGTCGAAACTCTTCGGATCCTTGCCCATCATTCTTAGAATTCCTTCGAGGTTTTGCAATGTGGTGACATTGCTTCGATTTAGGAATAGAGCTTCGTGAAATTTTTTAAGAGCTAGCACCGGATTGCTTTTTTCGCAGCTGCAGTCCGTAATTGTTGTAAGTGATTGCGAGGTTATCTAATGCCAAACGATATGTTGGATCCAACCTTAGAGCTTCCAAAAATTTTGCAGTGGCAAGCGAATAATCATTTGCGTTTAACGCTTTAACGCCCTCATTATTTAGTCCGATGACCACAACGCTATCTACAGGCGCTGCAGGCTGTCAGTATAGGTAGAAAGCCGAGGGATTAGTTTCAAAATCATTAAGCGTTGTGCAGGGTTCATGTTGGGATCATCAAGAACTTTGTTGGCTGAGACTGTATGTTGATTAGCTCTGCTAACTGATTCCCCCACTGAATCAGAATCTTTTGGCTCAGTTACGGGTGGTTGATTTGCAAAGCAGTGAGTAGATGAAATTATCAAAGCAAGAAGCAACACTGGCAGGTTTAGTTTAAAAATCCGCATTGACTCTATCCTTTGTTACCGTCCAATGCTGAATTACACAAAAGGCGTGAAGTGGTTTATTCGTTTGAACTCCCGCTCAATTGCTGTTCGAGTGCGCTAGATTCGCCCTTTTCGATGTTGGTGATTGCGAAGGGAATGCCGTTCATGATGTCGCCCGCGATCAGTCCCGTCTCACCTAATTCGAGTGCGGCAACGTCGCCTGCTGCACCATGGATGTAGACACCTGCTGTTGCTGCATCCAGTGGACTTAGTTTTTGTGCAAGGAGCCCACCGATAATTCCTGAGAGAACGTCGCCGGCACCAGCTGTTGCCATGCCAGCATTTCCGGTAGGGTTTATAAATACATCGCCATCGGGTCCAGCAACTATCGAATGTGAGCCTTTGAGCACGACTACGCAGCCGAATTTGGTTGCTGCGTTCATAGCGGCTTTGACGCGATCTTCTTGAATTTCTTGGACACTGCAATCCATCAATCTGGATAATTCTTTTGGATGAGGTGTGATGACAATGTGCTTCGCCTTGGATGGCATCACAGATGTATCTTTTGCAATTGCGTTGAGAGCATCCGCATCAATGATGCAAGGCTTATCGTCTTCAGCCAAAAGCTCTTTCACAAATTTGTGCACGAACTCAATTGTTTCGTCTTTAGTAGATAGACCGGGACCCAAAATTATTGAAGTCACTCTCTCAATTAGTTTTTCTACTTCTTTCAGCGCTTCAACACTGATTGAAAATTCTTTGGTTTCTGCAATCGCATGATAAATAACTTCGCCTGGTGGCAAATTCATCACCAGCGTTTTGGGCGTTGCCAGAAGCGACAAACCGGCTCCTACTCTCAATGCACTTTGACTGGCGAGAAGAGTGGCACCACTCATTCCTAGACTTCCAGCTACTGTAAGCACCGAACCGAATGTGCCTTTGTTTGAATCCGTTGGCCTTGGTGGCAAAAGTCCGCGCACATAATCGGAAGTAATCAACGAAATGATCGGTTGTTCGTCTTCAGACGCGTCCGGCAGTCCGATGTCTATAACGGTCAAATCGCCTGCAAGACTTGCACCGGGATGGCACAACAAGCCTGGTTTCAAATATCCGAATGTGACCGTCTGATCGGCACGAACAGCTGACGCCATAACTTTGCCGGTGTCGGAATTTATTCCAGATGGTACATCCACCGATATGACAGATTTTCCACTTCGATTGATGGCATCAACTGCGGTGCGGAATGAACCTTCTAGATCTCGATCCAGACCAGTACCAAAAAGCGCATCGACTATCAGAGTTGCTTCGGACATCGCATGTTCAGGGGATTCGTTTGATACCACTACATCAACGCCGAGACTTTCCAAAATTGCTCGGTTGGCTTTCGATTCTTCCGTAGACATATCGAGGACAGCGCTATCGTCTTTGCTTACTAACCAAACATCGACGGGCACACCCCAAAGATGGAGATAACGTGCCACCACCATGCCGTCGCCGCCGTTGTTACCGCGACCGCACAATACGAATGCGGTTCCCGGATCATTTTGCCACATCTTTAATGCAGTTTGCGCTGTGCCGCGCCCTGCAACTTCCATCAAAACCTGTGACCAGTTGTGTCCACACTTTTTCATCCACTCAGATTCGAGTTTTCTGATTTGAGCGGTTGTTAGAATTCGAGTTGATCGCATCGGTTACATCCTACGCTCTGGCGGGATTTTCCATCTCACTTGCAACAACAACGCAGCGAGCAAAATGTCCCGGGCGTTTTTCTTCAAGTGGTGGCACTGCTTCTCTGCAGCGTGGCTCAACAAGCGGGCAACGATCCGCAAATCGACAACCGCGAGGAAGATTCACCAAACTCGGTGGCTGCCCTTCAATCGGTGTTAATCGCTCACCACCTGGTCTAGGCAGTGAATGCATCAGACCTATTGTGTAAGGCATTCTTGGGTGCGCAAATAGATCTTGCACATTTGCATATTCAACAACAGCGCCCGCATACATTACGGCGACATGGTCGCACATCTCCGCGACAACACCGAGGTCGTGAGTGATCAGCAATATCGACATGTCTTGTTCTTTTTGGATGGAGCGCATCAAATCCAGAATTTGAGCTTGCACGGTAACGTCCAAAGCGGTGGTCGGTTCATCTGCAATCAGCAATTCTGGTTCACATGAAAGTGCCATCGCAATCATTACTCTCTGTCGCATACCGCCGGAGAACTGATGTGGATATTCGTCGATGCGACTTTTTGCTTCCGGAATGCGAACACGTTCCAGAACTTCAATGGCTCTTTTGCGTGCTTCTTGCTTGCTAACCTTTTGGTGCAATTCAATCGCTTCCATGATCTGATCGCCAATCGTGTAGACAGGATTTAACGATGTCATTGGGTCTTGTGGAATCAAGGCAATGCGATTGCCGCGAATCGATTGCATCTGCGACTCTTTCAAATCGAGCAAATTTTGCCCTTCTAATTTGATACTGCCTGAAGCGATGCGCCCCGGCGGTGGTACCAATCTCAATATGGATAACGACGTAATTGACTTCCCGCATCCGGATTCACCGACGATGCCAAGCACCTTGCCTTTGTCGATTTTGAAACTGACATCATCGACGGCTTTGGCAAGCCCCGCTTCGGTAGGAAAGGTTGTTGCTAGATTCTGGATTTCAAGGAGAGGCATGGGATAACTCGAATGCGAGCGAATTCCGCTTGGTCAGGCAGCTAACAGTGTATAGCACCTTCGCGCATCCGATCTACGTTCGCAGTCGAAAACCGGATAATGTTTCGGCAGACCACGGTCTATTATGATGAATATAGGCAATCAAGTGTTTTAATAGTGTATGGAGGGAGCACTTGATGCCGGCTGAACCAGGAAACACTCGCGATATCTCTGTTTTGCAACTCTTGACCAAGCTGGTCAAGGAAACGGATCGCCTGGTAAGACTGGCTGATGATATCGACACTCATGCAAGTACTCCTCAAGCAAAAGCTGCGTTCAATTTAATTGGATCAGAAGTTAGTAATATTTTGGGCATCGTGCGCACGTCATTGGAACCGCTTTACCGACTGTATGAGTTGGATCCTGGAATGAAGAAGTTGGATCAAAACAGGCGGAATTCTGTAATTAGAGAATATGGCACCGCTGACGATGGTGCTGATAGTTACGATGAACAGGCTCTGTGGGCTGATTTGAAAGGCAAGAATCAGAATCAGGATCCGCCTTCTTAAGAAATTTTTGAAAACTGCAATGCGGCAACTTGACTCGTTATCATGGGCGGCTTTGAACAGCACGCGCTCCACTTTCACTAGTGCAATTTATTGGCCAACCGTCATTGTGATAGTGCCAGCCGGTTTAAGCTGATTTGCGATTACTGTTGCACTCGGTTGTAATTGAGTTGCGACTGCTGCTGCCGCTGCGCTAGACACTTGACCGAAACTTTGCTTGTCGCAGTTTTTAACGAGGTCTTTCATGCCGAGTAAAAATGGTTTGAAGTGATGTTCGCGCATTTCAGCGTAAGACTTGTCGAAATCCCATCCTTGCACGACCCGGCGATAAATAGCTACCAAAGTTCCGGTACGATCGGCTCCTTGTCTGCAATGGACAAACACAGGCAAGTTGGCGGGCGTGTTGACGACATCAAGAAATTGAGAAACCTGCTGCGCATTAGGCGTTAGCAGAGTCATCGGGATATGAACATACTTCATTCCGAGGTGACGAGTAACGGCTTCCTCGTTCTCTGTTCCCGTGCCGTTCATGCGCAGGTCTACAATGGTTTTTACGCCTTCTTTGGCCATTTGAGTAAGCGCTTTTTCGGATGGTTGTGCACCACGTGTAATACCAGGCGAAACACGAGCAAAGTTATCGATTTCACTGTCCGACAGGCTGACAGACGCAATTGCTAGCCCCGGAGCTGCAGATGGCAGGTCCTGCGCTGACACACACATTGGTGTGATACCAGCCGTGGTGATGACAGCAATCAGTGTCAGTCCGAATTTACGGAGCGAAGAAAGAATTTTCAAAGGAATTTGAGCCTTATTAAACGCACAAGTAAAATATAACACGAACTTTGGCTTGTCAACAAGAAAATTTCAAAAAAAATGATTAGTTCGCTATTCAGGCCTGTAGACGAGGACGCTCGTTTCCATGTTCCGAATAACGTAAGCGGACGTCTTGCCTAAGAAATCTTTGTGGGATCTTGGACGTGAGCCATTGGAGCCGATTACAAGCAATCCATTTGTCACCCGAGCAAATTCGATCAGCGTTTCCGCTGGCTGACCTTCACGCACAATAAATGTGACTTTGTCGAGAAACTGTTTCCCGTTATCAAAAGCAGACGTGTATTCCGTAGCAGCTTTGTTCAGATGAGTGGCAGCTTTTTGCATAAGTAATTTTGCTTTTGGAAACTGCTGCTTGGTTGGCGCCACATGAACCACTTTCAAATCTTTCCCCAATGCCACGGCCAGACGTTCTGCCATCACCAAAGCACTATCAGCAGTGGCACTTCCGTCATAGGCAAGCAGAATGTGACCGAGTTCCTGAATTGGTTGCGATGCGATTAGAACCGAGCGTGTGGAGTCAATAGCTACTCGTCGAGCAATCGATCCGGTCGCCTGCTCCAGTTCATTCTGCTGACTGCGTCCATGGTGCCCAAGCACAGTCAGATCATACTTGCTTGACCGCTTTAAAATTGAATTAGCGATCGGTCCGATATCTATACATGTTTGCACGTCGGTAATCGAGTGTTCCACCGATTGCTTTTTAAATAAGTCGAGGGTCAGGAGGGCTATACGTTTCTGGGCCCGCAAAAGCTTCTCGGACGCGTCGATCGGTAGCTTGATTCCGGCTTCTTCAGCAAATTCAGGAGCGAGCAGCAGGTCTGTGCCTCTTGGGTCAATAACATTCTGAGCCGTGAGTTTGGCTTTCAGGGAAGAAGCAAACCAGAAGCCGTAATCCGCAGCAATCCGGCTCGAATCAGAACCGTCAATGGCGACAAAAATATTTTCAAATGGCATTGAATCCGAGTTTCCCGCAATAGGATGGGCATTCCAGAAATCTTACCCGTTGTGGACTTGGATTGAATACTGACATCGCCACAAAACCGTCACTAAAGAGTCACTGTTTTGACACTATTGATACTTATGCTCTCTGCACACCCCTCAGAGACTTACTAGATGAATACTTTGCTTGCCCAACTAAGTCCCCAAGGCTGCTCAGCGGCTGAGTCGACATTTGCCGACAGTCGTTCCTGGCAGTGGCGCTTGGTGCCACCAACTGGAGTGGTCTTGAGCGACGTAAAATGCGCTTATGAGAAAGGCGGGATGAGCATGCTCGCTTTGAACGAATTGGAAATTGTGCATTTGCTAGCCGATGCAATTAACTCTGAACGAGCATCGAGCATAGCCGCAGTAATTCAGCACTTCGAGCTGACCCAACAAAGCCTCGAACCGTTGCTGTCAGCTATCAATCTAGAGCTCGCCATCACGGGTCGGCGCAAGAAATTCGTTCAGTTTGAAAACGGTCAGTTCAAGGCGCGTACATTCAGCGGTGGCGTGGTGTGCATATACACGTTCGCTACATGAATTCTGCTTGACAACGCGACGGTCCGGTATATCCTTATAAATATTCACAAATCCGACTGAGGGCTCTTCCCGATGACCAAGCCCAGCTTAATGCTATTGGTCGCCTGTTTTATGGCGGCTACAAATCCGGTTCTTGCACAAGATGCAGGTGGTTACCAGGGTTCAGCGCCAGTTTGGCCGCAGCAGGCTCCTCAGGGTTATGAAGCGCCGCAATATGATGCTTATCGAGGTCAGGCGCAGATGCAAAACGCTCCTGGCTCTAGCAATTATCAGCAGCAGCAGCCGATTCAGCCGGAATCAAACTCTGCATCCCGGATGACGGAGCAACAGCCGATTACAGACAACAAGCCAATCAAGCCTGACAAGGTCAATACCAGGAAAATCAAAGGTGCAGTCGGAGGAATCGGACGCACCCTCGGTCATCTTGCTCTGCCTGTCGCCGGTCTTGGCGCCATTTACATGGTGACCAAAGCGGCAGCAAGAAGTGGAATGATGGGTGGGTCTGGCATGGGCATGATGGGCGGCGGCATGGGCATGGGCGGATACGGTGGTGGCTATGGAATGGGCTCCATGGGTGGCATGAGAATGCCCGGTTCTTATGGGTGGTAGTTCGGTAGCGAGTCGCTGACTCCGCGATGATCTGGCTACTGCGTTGATAAAACAGCGTTGTTTGCACTTTTCGATTTTCAAAACTTGCTGAGACGGAGATGAGAGCTCGGTCGTGTCAGTGCGTGCGCTTCTCCGCTAATTCCTCTGAGGTTGTCAGCCGAAGATGAGAAAGCTTTCCGTTCACTTTAATGGATTATTCATGTATTCCTTACATATGCCGAAATGTTCCGGCAGCCGAAATGTTCCGGCAGCTGGCTGGAGGGTGTGTTCAGATGAAATTCGACTTTCGCACGATCGTAAATACGCTTGACTTATCCCCGTTGGATCTTCAGGTGTTCCTTCCTTGCATGGCTGCGTTGCTGTTGTTTGCCGGAGGCCTTGCTCTCGGCAAAACTTTCCCGACAACAGTCAGTGTCAGCGCTCGTCCTGCCGAAACGGTCGTCACAAAATCGCACGGCAAATATGGCGCTCCTCGCTGGCTTCAGCAAGGGACTCTTGTCGCAGACGTAAATCGTTCACTCTAAACCTGGGAGCGCCGGCATCCTTGCCGGCATCTAAACTTTCGGCATCCAACAGTTTCGCACGCAAAGCGACTGATAGTGCGCTTTTGACGTGAACATACCTTCCTGTTCGATAACGACGAACAGATGGTTTCGATAACAAACAGGTTTAGCGGGCGAGATTAAGCGCTTTCTACTTCAGCGCATTCTTCCAAAAAGTCATCAGGTCTCTGGTGGATCGATAGACAATAAAAAAACTTACTGAGGCAACAGCAGTATAAAGTACGTCTTCCAACATATGCTCCTTCTCGGCGTCTGTGGATTTCCGAGAACGACAGCATATTCCTCAATCTTCACCAGTACAACTAATTGTTTCGCAATTTGACAGACAATGCGTAATTTGCTTAGTGGAAACACGCAAATCCGCAGCCTAAGCCAGTTCTAAGCAGCAAGCTGTCGGGACTATGTCACACCAGTGTCACAAATGAATATCCTCTAGAACCTAGCTGATTAGCACATAGACATAATTGTCCACCGCATTTGGTGCTCATGGTTTGTTTCCGACCAACTCAGGTGCCGACAAGTCTGGCTTCCAGACGATGTTTGACCGTAGGGTCACAGGATTAGACTGCTGGTTGTTGGTAATTCACTCAGGTAGCAGCTGTAGTCGTTGTCTTTGCAGTTGTGCAACGTATTCTTGGAATCAGCTTTGTCGATTATGCAATCACAGGCTTTCTGAAATAGTTTCAACGCCGCAAATGGCATGGTCAACCATAGAGCTAGAGTCAGGTAGTTCGATTCCACGGTCGTATTCCTCAAAGTGGATCATAACTAAAGCATGTTGTGTATAAAGAAGTTATCAATGACATAGTTTGTTATCGGAAGGACACGAGCAGCATGTGAAGTTACCCGCGGAAAGTCAGCGAAGCTAGTTTGAGCCGCGACAAGAAGAATCAGGGCAGTGGAAAATTGCGTTAGCAGATATGCCCAGCTCCACATTCCTGTCTTGCCAAAAACGGTTCCTGAGATTTGATCGATAACAGCTGGTGCCGTTGCACCATTTAATTCCCACTAGACAATATGGAATTTAACGGCAAGCAGCGAAGTTGCTTCTTATGTGACCCAATGATCACTGCGCCCAACGCAATTGGCCGTATCTTCCGTACACTGAGTGGTGAGCCACGTGTTGGGAAGAACCGCTGTCCTTAGATGCGCTGGTTTCTTTATCAGTCAAGCGGCCAAAAACTGTACCCGCAACAAAGATTGCAATCACTCCAATAATGAGCCAAAAAGAGGTTTGATCAAAAATTACGCTGTTGCCTTTGAAGGTCGAATGTTCGAAGTTGTCCATGCTAATCACTTCCTGAACCGCTCACCTTCATTAAACTGCGTGCTCCGTCAATGGCGCGTCAAATCGGGCGCGGCTTCGTTAAGATTCTGTCAATATCCGCTCTTGCAGCGAATTTTGGTTCGATTAAGCTACGTGGATCGCCGGTCGCTTGGCAGGATTCTGCTCAAGTTCTCGCAATATTTCTCGCGTGACAGGAGCTGTTTCGCCTTCTCCGAAGAACAAAAATTTGAAGATGTAGAAAACTGGATTGCCTTCGGTCCATCCGAAGTAAGCATGCGGGGTGCTGCCGCTTTTATCGCGGATGTGAAGAAGAATCGCCGCAATAGCATTGGGAACAGCTGGGCTGCTGCATCTCAAAACCTGGTAACCATCGATGTTGTGACCAG
>PLZS01000064.1 GCA_003153555.1 Candidatus Melainabacteria bacterium
GCAATCAGTGATTTGAGCAGAGCGATATCTATCAAGGGCGACAAAGCCAATCGTGAGACCTGGATCGGCCGCGGCGATTGTTATCTAGCCACAGATCACACTGATTTGGCGATCAAAGATTATGACAGGGCGGTTAAATTGCATCCGAACTTCTCCGGTGGCTACCTGAGACGAGCGCAGCTTAATTGTGAAAACAAGCATTACGATGCGGCTATCAATGATGCGGACCAACTGGTGAAATTAGAGCCCAAGCAAGGCTGGGCCGTGCAAACACGGGCGATGATTTTATACGAGGCGGGGCGCTACAAAGCGGCGATTGACGATTACGGACAGTTGATCAAAATATCGCCATCTTTAGACCGGGCCTACATTTCGCGGGCACGTGCCTACGAAAAGCTTGGTCAATTTGCCCTGGCAGCCAAAGACAGAGAAAAAGCCAGACAAATTTCCCGACACATGATGGAATAGCGACCTGAAAGCGCCGACGCCTCTTACTCCAGGTTGACTGGTACCTACGATACCAGAAGGTAAGTATTGGTAGGCACAGGAGGAATCGTTACTCAAGAGTTGTTTTCTTTCGCGTGTCGCAACATGTGTGGGTGCACAGGGAAGCCGATCTTCGCAGAGGCACCAGCCTTCTTCACGATCAACTCAAATGAATCGACAAACAACGATCCTCGCTGCCCGATGAAAACAAAAGTGGATTTTTTCATCGACTTGTTCAATTCCTGCAATTCAATTAGCGCGGTCAGCTCTTCTTCATTCAATGCTTGCAGTGACTCAGCATCAGCACCACCTTTGACGCGCTTGATCAGGATGGTTCCTTTATCAAAATCAATTTGCTCCCATTGCAGATCTAGTAGTTCGCTAGCGCGAAGAGCATGACGAAAAGCCATGCGAATCATCAAGGCATTACGCAATCCGAACGCCTCATGTCTGGCCGCAGCAACTATTAGTTTATCGACTTCTTCGTCTGTGAGAAATTCACGCTCGCGAGCAAGCGAACTTTTCAGGCGTTTCAGCGGACTCGAGCCGGTTTTCTTTTCGGACTTCTTATTTGGCATGCAGTCTTGAGGCGAGACGAGATTCGATGTGTCTCAGGGTACAACATTGTTGGGGTTTTCAACAAATGGATGTATTTTTCTGGGCATATCTCCCGCTTGTTCTGCTTTCCTTCGTGGTCACGGCATTACTGCCTGGCGCGCTAGTGGCAACTATTACATGCTTCGTAAAGGGGTGGAGTAAGGCAGTTTTCTGGAGCGCATGCGCAAAAGCGAACATGGTGCTTGCATGGGTTCCTGTCGTGCTTTTGATCTTCTCAGCGCCATTTGCGCAATCACACGGGGCTGGCTTTCTTGGAGCCCTAATGCTAAGTCCAATCTTACTTGTGGCCGGACTAGTGTGGTATCTACTCAACCGCCAGTTTTTGAAGACTCTGGATAAGACGTTCGCGGCTCACAAATGAGCTACTTAACTCAGCTCATAGCTGTTTCAAGATCGTGAATATTGACTTCAATTGGATCGAGTTGTACCACCCAGCTCTGTGAGGCTTGCAAATGTTTGTGCAAATTCAGGATCAATCGAACTGTGGCGTTTAATCATTGGCTACAATTACAAGAATCGATATGAAAAAAACAGATCTACTTTTTACTATTGCGGCAATGCTGATTTGTGCATCAGAATGTGCGAATGCGCAGTCCGAGCACAAAGCATTGCCAATTCTAGAACACATGGTGCCAAGCCCAGTGCGTTCAATTATTCCAGCAGAAAACCCAATTCATCTTGCCATTAAAAATAAGAACGCGATTTTTATGCCGTTTCTCAGCACGGGGAATCTTCGCATTGCCGAGGCTTGCACGCTACCAGGTCAAGGCGGCGTCGGTCCGTCGGGTATTTGGATCGAGACAGAGCATTCGCCTTTGACGCTGCGCGAAGTCGAGGACCTGACAATTTTTTGCCATGCACAGGGACTTGTTCCTGTAGTGAGAGTGAAAAAAAACGATGTTGACCTGTTCAAACAAATACTCGATCTGGGCGCGCTTGGTGTAGTCATCCCGCAGATTCGAACGGCAGAGGATGCAGCGCGTGCGGTGAAATCATGTCTTTATCCGCCTGAAGGAAATAGGCCAGCTGGTGTCGGAAGAGCATCTGGTTTCTTCACACAATTCGTGCCATATAAACAAGTGGCCAATCAGACTATGTGCGTGATTTTAATGGTGGAGACGCAAGATGCGGTTCGAAATATCGATGCGATCTGCCATTCCATGCGTCCAGGAAAGGACGTTCTGTGGATCGGTCCATACGACCTTTCTCAAGACATGGGAGTCGCAATGGACTCAAAGGAGCATAGGATGGCAATTCAAACAGTAGAGAGCGCCGCTGCTAGAAATGGTGTCACACTCGGTGGCAATGCCTCATCCTTGCGAGATGCCGACGCGATGTATGAGCGTGGCTATCGGCTTTTCACCTACGGTGATTCACCTGAAGCAGCGGTAGTGAAGAATTCTTCCAGCTTCTTTGCTCAGTAACGGAGCCGTCCAAAGAGACCCAATTGAGTCGTCTGGAAATCTGCGATCTGATCGCGGACAAAATTCACGCTGCTTTATCGTTCGCGGATGCCGTCACGACTCTACATCTGGTGAGTAGTCGTTCTCAGACATGTTGAAAGTCCATGCAACAGCTTGTTTAGCCGTGGACATGTTTGGAGGTACACGGATGAAATAATCGCGAACGCTTCCATCTGGTTCGGCAGTGCTATTTCTTACCTTAACGATGACTAGCGGCTCCATGTTTCGTGTCTCTTTTTTGTACAGTTCCCCAAACTGATCTTCGTGGATCTTTTTTGCACCACACTCTTTGACAAAACGAGCGTTTCCAAAAGTTTCGAGCATGATGCGACGTACTTCAAGATTGCTTTCTTGCAAAATCTTATCCGCAGTCAGCTGATCTGGTGCTTCGATAAGAAAGCGCGGAACCTTCACTCCATGCCGAACAAATATTTTAAACTCGTCACTGAAGGCGAGGGCTGGCCAGGTTTCTGAATGAAGCTTGTTAGCGGCATCGTAACTACAAATTCTTGGTTGTTCGCAGACCAAACAAATTTCATCAAACATCAATGCTAGCGGAGTAACTTTGCAAAACTTGAGCAGCGCTTGGAGCTTCTTCTTATGCTCAGAAGATATTTGAAGAGTTCTCTCAGTTTCAGCCAACAGTTGATACAGAGGAAGCAAGCCTATGAGTGCACGAGTATCGACGAGTTCAATGAGGGAACCAAGGCTGAGTATGCCTAATTCATGCTGACGTTGTTGCTCTGGTCGAACTGCGAAGTTAATGTTACCAAAATTTTGACACATTGAAGCTATCGCCGGAGACATTAGGTTTGTCAACACAGTCGCTCTTATCTCCGCTGGTTGATTTCCTATTGCATAATCCATAATCTGGCGGCCGACGATTTCCGTAAAATTTGAAATCCGTGCAGAAAATGGAAAAAGTTTTGAATAGCTTTTTTCTATAGCTCGAAATAGTCCCAAGGAATCCTGAGACTTGATGAGTTTGTCCAGCTGCCCAGTCAACTCTTTCTGACTGTCCTGCAGTGAAGGAGAAAACTTCGTCCACGGACCGAACAAACCGGTTTGGGCAAGCACCAAGTTCAAAGTGCCTGACCAGAAATCTTGCTGCTTTGTCAATACAAAGCGACTTCGTGTGCGCTCATCGGTTTGATCGGTAAGATTTTTCCACAGGTCACGCCACATCCATCGTGATTCATTAGGCAAAAATGGATCGCTAGAGGGCAGTGTGAAAAGCTCTGTCGAACTGGTACCATTTTGCAAAAGCGTCTTAGCCATCACCAGCTGCCATGGGCTTTGACAGACAACTACGATCGGAGACTTTTTCCCGTGCACCGAATACAACTCGTTGACAGCTGCGACGGCATCTGCGCGAACCGTAGAGGCTCGAGTGTCACTCTGCCACTGTTTCGAAAGCTGAGCAATTGCTTTGCCGTCCAATACAGACTTAAACATAGTGCTTAATCCAAAACTTGCGAAATTGCACTAGGAGCGTATTCACGTTGAATGACAATTTTGTAAAGGCCAGGTGAAAGGTCAATCGCTCTATGCTCTTCGTGAACAAGCATAGTTGGCTGATTTATCTCAAGAAAGCGATCTGTGTGCCAGGTATAAGTCTTTGCATGCCTTGCATCAATACGATGGGCGTGCCCTGTCACTTCGCCATGCGCCAATATAATATGTTTGCCGTTAGCGCTTTCGATGCCAGCACCAATCGGCAACGATTTGACTCTCAGTAAGAATACGTCACCTTGCCTGATTTGGTTCAACATAGCCTTCACCTCGAAATTCCCAGCTTTTGGTTTTATTTGATGCTTGGATCTATTCTGCACTTTCCAAGTGCAGGTTTCGTGTCCCTCAATGTTCATTTAATTGTTGACGGAAGCGAAGCCCAGGTCGAAACCCAAGCCCGATCTCCTTGAGCGAACCCGCAATGGACTCAAGACGCATCAGTATTCATGCGCAGCCAATGTCTTTCGACAGACCAACCAAGAAATCGCCGACCACCGGAAGAGTGCCTACCATCAACATCGAATTGAGCACCACCTGCAATGGCGACCAAACCTTGCATAGCTGGGGCGAAGCGAAGCTGGAATTCGTCAGTTTGCGCTGTCATATGCTCCGCGCACCAGTCGAAGAAAGAAGTTCGCCTTGATTGGTCGACTAATGAAAGATAAAAGATCATCTGACGCCACGCGTACGCTGAGTTCTTTATATTTTGAAGTTCTGCCCTCCAGTCATTCAGCCGCAGTTGCTGCCGCCGGCAAATCCAACTGAAACAAGTACGTGCCGATGCATCAAGCTCCGGACGCATCACCTCAGTAAGCTCTAGCGCGTTAAAAAGACTAGCAAGATTGTGAGTAGTGAGGATCTGTGATTGCTCGATAATGGCACCGTTTCGTGCCACAGACCATCTGTCCGCCTTCACTTTATCTGAGCCGGCACCATCAGCGAGTTCCGCACATATGCGAGCAAATCCAGGCGAGATCGAAGTCTTACCACTCGACTCGAGATCATTCAGTTTAAGAACGGCGTCGTAATTGATACCATAATATCTTTCATACAAAGTTCCTCGCAACAGAGTAGCGGACTCTTTAGCTGCATTAAGAAAAGTCTCTACAAATTTGCCCATAAAAATGTCGGCAGCCAGCTCGTTAACGAGAGGAATTGAGACACTACTTGCTCGCGCCAGCGCCCGCAATTCTTTGATCAGTTTATTCGGAAATATTGTTTGTGGGAAAGACAAAACCGCGAGAGTCGTAGATTGAATAAGTGCTGAGCGGGCCGCATTATTTGAAGCTTCGTTTGATCCAACCCATGGCGCTATTATGGAAATCCATGGAAGTTCATCAAATCTGACCTGGCTGGCAAGATTAAGTAACAACAGGGAGCGACGTCGGCGAAAAGCGCGATATGAAGACTCAAAGACGCGCGCCAGAACTGGATCCTCAATCGACGAAACTCTGATACGTGCGGTCAACATGGAAAGTAGTGTAGACATTGCCTCGCTCGATGTGACAATTCGTTTTTGTATAAGTGCATCGAGCGGAGCATCAAGACAACGCATTGCTTTATTGACGACAGAGTGCGGAATCTCTGCACCAGATTTGGCACTGATTCCAGATGCTTCGGCGTCAGACAACGGTCCAAAAAAGTTTTCTAGTTCTGGAATGCCTTCATCCTCGGGCTGGTCTTGCAATCGATCTGCCAACACTCCAGCCAGCACATGGTGCAAAGGTCGTTGTGCCATCGACTCCTGCCCAGCGCGTGTTAGGCGCAGCCGTTCACTTCCAGGAGCACCGTGTTTCATGATGTAGGAAGCGAGAATTTTGCGAACCATTCCAACATCTCGGCCGGTAAGTGATGAAGGATTTTCAGTGGCTTTAGTTAGGAAAACTCGAAGGCGTGCAAAATTCTCCTTCGCTTTCTCTGGTTTGCCGCACTGCATATAGTGCGCACGTACATTCTCATAATCGGTTATCAACTGTCGAGCGCGAGATGCAAAATCCTCGGCATAATGGCGGCATGGCCATCCTCCAACAACAATGGGTTGTCCGTTAGCCGCTCTCACCAGAATCCCCTCATTGTCAGTCTGAAAGGCGGGCAATTCTCCATCTATCGTTTCCAGAAAAAGACAAATTGCCCGATCATAAAGCGGTGTCCATATTTGGATCGCTTCGTTCATCCGCAGCACCGAAGCTTGAGGTCGCTTCGCGCGCAGGCCAATCACACATTGACCGGCAGTTTGAATGTATACTCCCGCGTTAAGATGAGTCGGCCGTGGATGTGGTGCCGGATAAAAACGCAGCTGCGCAAAAAACGGCAGAATAGGTTCGACTAACTTAGCCGCGAGTGCAGGCTCCCCCTTGTTCATCAACCAAGTCGCTATCAGCAGTGCACCTTCCTCTGGAACATTGATACGAAAACATCCACTTGCAAGCAATGCCGACAATTCTGTCTGGCCCTGATCGCTCATAAAATACAAATTCAACGGGCCACGACCGTCTTGCTGACTTAAAGATTCGCCCTTTCGATTAGTAGCATCTTCATGGGATCGCAAAGTCTCAAGCTTCTCGAGTTCATAAGGACTTAGCGGTCCTGAAGCAGCAAAACTGCCTGTCGCAAATCCTCCGTGAACCACCTCAAGTGTGACCCAAGGCGGCGTATTTTGTACTGGTGTTCGGGAACCAATTTGCAAGGTGCGATCAATGAGTCCGGCAAGTACCTGTTGCCATTGCCTGACTCGTTTTTGCGCGTGCTCTCCTGTACCAGCTAGCGCCTTAAGGAGCTCAGAGACGGGGTACCCAGGATTGATGCATCGTTCATCGTCTTCAGTCATGTTAAGTGGACCTGGAGGCAGGATTTGAACCTGCGCCCAGCCGGTCAGAAGCCGGCTGCTCAACCACAGAGCTTCTCCAGGACAATAAGTAATAGTTGACGAATATGCTATTGAACATACCGTCCCCATTCCACACAATGGGTCGCAATTAACACGGCTGCGCCCTGCATTTTAAAAGTCATCAAACAACTATTGAGCGCCACGACGTGGCACATTGTCACTCACAAACTCAATCAATATTCTTAAATCAATCTCGAGCAATATACTTAGTAGACACAAGACTAAAGTCGCAAAGAGATTATTGCTGGCTGATCCAACTGCTGAGCCGTTCTAAAACAGCTGGTGACATTGTCTGCTCAATTTCACCATACTCGATAGGTGCTCCGGTTTTTGACTCTTGGAATAAGTGGTTAGCCTTTGGCACCACTACTACAGTAATGTTTTTGTTGAGTGCGGCAATAGCATTGATCAGCGGACCATTGAGCTTGACTGGCACCTGAACATCATTCTCGCCATAGATCGCAAGAACCGGACAAGTCAGCGATTTCAAGGTTGGTGCCGGATCGTACGCGACAAAATCGGCAAACCACGGCGATGTAAGTTGTGTCATCGCTTTTGCAATTAATTCATCAGAGGCACCACTCGCCCTTAAAATTCCGGAAACTTTTTCTTTTAACTTCGCTGTGTCCTTATTAGTGCGAACCTCCTCCAAGATCGACAGTTGCATATTTCGTGTTGTCGAGTCAGGAAATGCATATTGATATTGAGACTTCAGAATCTCATATCCGGTTGCAACTGGGCCTGCAAGCATTGCAACGAAGTTAATGTCAGTTCTTCGTGATGCCACCATTGGTGCAACGTCGCCACCTTCACTATGACCTAACAAACCAATCTTACGCGGATCGACATTCGAATATTTGCTAATAAATTCAACCGCAGCTGAAGCATCGTCTGCGAAATTGGACATTTTCGCAGCAGAATAATCTCCAGTTGATTTGCCCGTTCCTCGCTTGTCATAGCGAAGAACAATGATGTGGTGTCGAGAGAGCCAGTCGGCAAGCAACAAGAACGGTTTGTGGCCAAATATCGGCTCATCTCTCGTATTAGGACCAGAACCACTTACTAAAACCACAGCATGATACGGTCCAGCTCCAATTGGTGTAGTGACGGTGCCAGCAAGCATGACATTGTCTTTACTCTGAAATGATACATCTTTGGATTCATAAGGAAAGGGCGGCTTAGGCTCTTGTGAACGGCTGAAACTTGCGCTTCCTCGAGTAAGCGTTAAATTCAAAGTCTGCCCGCTCTGCGACCAAGTTCCAACTAAACTATCAGTTTTATTATCATATTTTCCATGGAAACTGAAAACTGGTTTTTCGCATTTCGCTGTAACCTCGTCATCATGAATTTCAACTTGGTTGAAGACCAGACCGAACGCGTTCTGACTGGGAGAGTCGAGGGCTCCCTTATACGACTTATCCTCAGCCATCTTGAAGTGTATGACCACGGCCATTCCAATTGGCTGGATCTTACCTTGCCAATCTCCAACTACTCTTTCACCGAATGTGGTATCAATAGCTTGCGCGACCCCATTGCATAAAAGAACGGCACAAGTTAGAAAAACTGCGCTGAATCCTTTTAGAGGTTGCATCCAATTTCTCTTACGTCTGTTCAAAATTTAGATTCTTAGGAAAGACCTTCCACTGACTAATTGTAGCAGGCACATCTAAATCTACTTCTTCAAACTTGAGACCATCGAACCAGAATTTGCCGTTGCCTGAAAGCTGGGCACCAATAGAAATGACACCAGCATGATGCGGTACATCCACAACTATTTCGTGTTTGGTCCAATCGTGTGTTCCAGCTCCATCTAAATCAAATGTATTCTCAGAAAACAATTCATTACTGACAATATCCATTACGCACAAGTGAAGCCCACAACGCCCTTTGACTTTAGACGCCTTCGTATAAGCAGTGAATCGCACTCTCTTTCCACGATATGATGGAGCGCCAAATTTTTGAAAAAGCCAACCATAATCTAACTCGCCGACGCTTACGAGAGATTTTATGCAGGCAGACCGTTTACTTGTGTACGCGACCGCCTCGTCTGCGCCAATTTCATACACTCGTCCCTTCGTTCCCCACTGCAACCAAGCTTTCGGTAAGACACCGACAAACTCGTCATCAAGATATTTTGCTATCTCATTTTTGGAGAAGTCCATATTTACCGGATGTCCAACCCACACTCCCCGACAGCCAAGTGCGTAATTGTCAGTTTTGGGCACGTCCAAATCGACTTCTTCGAACGAAATCCCAGATATGTACATCGCTCCTGGACCGGTTACTATTCCGGCAAAGCGAATGGTCGTAGCTGTTTGCGGGACGTCCAAGACCAACTCACATTTCGTCCATTCTGTAGTCCCAGAAATTGGTCTATCCGCCATATTATCCAGAGCCAAAGTCGTATATCCAGGACCAAAAACGCACAGCGATATTACTGCAGTCTTCGCAACATCCTTAGTTCGGACATGGGCAGTCAACCGAATTCTTTTGCCTCTGTAACCTTGCCCCTCAAAATTCTGCATCATCCAGACGGTTGAGTCGCTTACTGCCTTTCGAACTTCAATGCAGGCGGATTTTTGTCCCTTAAAAGTAACCTTTTCATCCACTCCAAGATCAAACTGCGTTTTAGCGTCCGATGACCAGTGATGCCAGCCCTTGGGCATGGCACGAATTGGTAGCTTGGCCACCGTGCTCTTTTTGGCTGATTTTTCCAGTGTATTCAGAGCCATTATTGCGACCTCGCAGATCATCCGTTTTGGATCTATACCCGCTTCTCAATGCCAATATCAGGATATTCGAGTTGGGACAGGGTGAAGAATCAATGAAAAAAAATGAATGGATTGCAACTCCATCCGCATGCCACTATATTTGGTGCCGGAAAGCGGCTCACCGAGCTAATTTGTTCAGATTTTCGGAAGCGCGTCCGAAATCCTGTCGCTACACTTATCGATTTCCCCCTGCAACGTGTTAGCAAAGGTGTGATTCTTATCTGCTATCTGTGCCTGCTCGAAAAATTTCTTCGCGTCAACATAAAGTCCTTGACGGAGTCGCATGGTACCCAAGTTTAGTAGGCAGTTCGATCTGTAAAAATCGGCAGAGGCATTGAAAGGGTTGAGAAGAACTCCAGAGTCAACAATTTTCAAACACTTTATGAGAGCCTCCTCCGACAAACCACTTCCCGAAGGTAGTGATCGGTATGCTGAGAGCGTACTCCAAATATCAGGGTCTTCAGGCGAAAGCCTCGCGCTTATTTCCATCGTTTGAATTCCTTCACCTATCGCCCCTTGTTGCATGAGAATTTGAGCTTTCTCAAAATATGCACGTCCGTAAGTTGGCTCCAGCTTGACCGCGTTATTTACAGCTTGCTCAGCCTCTGACAAACGCTGCCGACGTAGGCACTCTTCAGCCAATTCACAATAAAATGCCGGATCATAAGGATAGATTGCGATCGCCTTTTTGATAACATCAATGCACTCATCAGGTTGTTCTGAAGAGCCGGCATGTTTCAAGGAAATCGCACGATGGAAGAGTTCATTGGCCTCAACCCAATTAGCCTGACTGCCAACCATTGGAAAATGATAATCGTGCGATGCGGACACAGGCTGAATCGCAATCATCGACAACACAAAACAGGCGTTTAAATAAAATCGACATTTCAATATAGTTATCATATTGTTCGATGCCGGCAAGGATGCCGGCGCTCCCAGGAAGTAAAGTAATGGGGTGTTTCACTGGACCTGCCCATACAATATCCACTACCATTATGCACAAGGGTCTTACAAACAAAAGAGGGATTTTACCGGAGTTGAAGGCGATTTTGAAAAAATACCGAATGGCACTTTCATTTGCCGCAGTGCTTGTGGCAATTAGCGGCGAACGGTGCCTGGCGATGAGCGACGAGGTCAGGAGCATGTGCCAGCAGGCAGAGCAAATGATCAACTCGCAAAGATTCAATGATGCCGTCAAGCTTTTACATCGAGCAGAAAGTCTGGACCCAAGCTGTGGAGAAGTTCATGGCTATTTGGGAATGGCTTTTCAGAATAATTCGAATACGAAGCAAGCTGTTGAGGAATATTTGAAGGCGTTGCAATTGAATCCCCAAATGTCATTCATCAATGTAAATTTGGGAACGTGTTATATGAATTTGAATCAACCGCAGCAAGCCGT
This sequence comes from Candidatus Melainabacteria bacterium, assembly GCA_003153555.1. Classification (GTDB taxonomy): domain Bacteria; phylum Cyanobacteriota; class Vampirovibrionia; order Obscuribacterales; family Obscuribacteraceae; genus PALSA-1081. Next base: position 11,137 of record PLZS01000064.1, read on the forward strand.
TCCATACTTTCAGAGATATTTACAGGACAATCCTAACGCTCCCGATGCGGCGCAAGTTCGAGGGTACATCAAACAGTCCGGTGCAAGAGAGGGTCAATCGGGCTTTCGCGCATTGGTTGAACATGGACAATCGCTTGTTAGCGCAGGCAAATTCAGCGAAGCACACAGCGTCTTTGAACAAGCAGTCGCTCAACAACCAAACTTTGCACCTGCACATTTTTATCTTGGCTACACTCTCGCACAGACAGGCCAAAACCAGAAAGCAATCGCGGAGTTTCAATATTGCCTGCAACTTGACCCGAGTACTAAGGAGGCTGTTCTCAACATTGGCTCCAATTATCAAAGTCTTGGAGACACCGCTAACGCAATCACATGGTACGAGAAATATCTGCACGAGAATCCAGGCTCTCCCAAGGCTGGGGATATCAGACAAAGAATAAGCGGACTGCGTCAACAAGCGAAAGCACCAGGAAATTCGCCCGCTGCTGCATCGCAAGACGATTATCTGGCTAGTGCCGCATCTGGTGGCAGATGGTTTCGCTGGATGAGAGTGCCGATTCGAGTTTGCATCACCAACGGTGCCGGCACCGGTGGTTACAGAGACTCATTTTATAAGGTGCTGATGGAATCTTTTTCAATGTGGGCCGTCGGATCAGAAAATCGCCTTGCTTTCACACTGGTGAACGATCCATCTCAGGCAGACATTCTCTGCACATGGACTGACAATCCAAATCAAATAGCGGAAGGCGGCAGAGCCGTCGAAGGCGGATTGACAAAGTTATCTGGTCAACCACAACAAAATGGAGACGTCGGTATCACGAGCGCCAAAGTCATTTTGTTAACCAATCTTGGCGGCGCGCCTCTGAGTGATGACGACATGAGAAAAGTCTGCCTGCATGAAGTCGGGCATGCTCTCGGCATTAACGGACACTCAAGTAACAACTCCGACATCATGTTTTTCACCGAATCTCCGACTGTGTGGCCGACGCTCACCAAGCGCGACAAAGCAACGATATGCGGATTGTATAACAACTACCCAAGAGCCTCAGGTCAGTAATTTCTGGTGGCTCAGTTCGTAATTCAGTGACTAAGTCACCATCACTAATGCTAAGTGCGAAGAAGATTGTACAAAACTGTCAAAATCGTCAGCAGAATAACAATGACGAACCCGTTTTTGGGTTCAGATATCAATGAAGAAATGATTCCTTGCTTATTATCGTAAACATCCTGCAAATGCAATTCTCGCTCTGCTAGCTGTTCTTTGAGCTTGTCCTTAACCTTGCGATGTTGAACTAGTTTATTCTCGAGAGCAGTGACTTCAGGATCGACCTCACCCTTGTCAAACTGCTTGCGCAATCGATTTTTCAACTGTTGATCCAATTGCATCTCTACAGAGATAGCGCTAGCGACGTCTTGACGCAGCTTAATTAAGTTCGGCTCTTCTTCGTTGTAGACCCTCTCAAGTCTCCTCTTCTCGGGGCTTAGAGACACAGAAGGATTTTTAAACTTCGAGAGTAGTGTTTTAAGAAAATTGTCTTTTGGCTTGCTCATTGCATACACATATTTAGCGGGTTATATGGCACCGGAATTCGGGGATTTCTGAATAACCTTTGCTCCGTTGTGAGGTGAATGACTTCTGGCGAGTGCGATTAGGAGTTGGGATTATATACAGAAGAGCTAGTTGGACTGCACTGCCTTCGCGAGGTGCTCATACAATGACACGAACTTGAAGCAATCCGCGTGGGTTGCAATCCCAAGTCTACCGCTGGCGAACTCTAGATCCGCTATATCATCAAACATTGGTTGAGCCGTAAATCCAAATATATCGTTCATGTCGTAAACATTGATCCATCGTTTGACATTCCGAGGTTTTGCGATCGGGCGGTGACGTGTGTCTAGACCAGGAAACATATGCAAGTCTGCAAACAATGGAAATTGTGCTGCCACTGTGATCAGTAAATCAATCTCCTGGTCAGGACGAAAATGCGATGCAACATCGCACATTATGTTAGCACCCATGCTATGAGCGACAACGATCAAATCCGGATCGTCAGGCGTTCGCTGAGCCCATCCTTGGTCAAGCGCATCGGATATTATTTTCACGATCGCCCCCGGAGACTGCGGCGTTCCTCGTTGACCAAAATAGAGAAAAGAATCACCGATGAACGAAAAAAGTCTCTCGTGAAAAAGTCTGCGCATCGGATTAGTCACAGCTGCTGCCGCTACATGCGTAGTGGCACGCCGTCTGACTTCACGCACCTGCCTAACACTATTCTTTGCCGTAGTACTCAATTGCTTGATACGCGCTTGCACTTGTTTCGTCCGAAGCTGCAAGCGATCTTTAGTCAACACGCTTGCCTTGGCGTAACGAACCTGAAGCCAGCTGCCCGCCAACTTCATGTGCTCAAGGCTTAAATGACGCCGTTTGGCATCAACCGAGGAATCGTTTTTAAGTTCATTTTCCAACTTGAGCAACAATTGCGCGTCGTCCACAACTCCTTCAAGCCATTCAACTTGCTCGTCAAGTGACTTGAATCGTCGACTTAGGTCCAGCGCACTAAACGCAAGTTCAGACAACGCCGCAGCATGTTCAAGTGAATCGTCGAGAGCTTGCTCTGACGCTGTTGCAATAATGAGATCAACAACTTTGGATATCGATTCTGTCCTGGCCAGATCGATCAGTGAGGACCCCTCCAAATCAGGCTCTTGCAAATGATCGTGAGCTTGGTCTTGCGATTTCGCTTTATCGTGCTTTTTTGTCGGCAGATATGGATTTCCGCTGGTCATGTTAGTGGCTAAATCGCCCCAATATGGGCTGATCACTTTGTCAGCGCTAAACTGTCTTCCCAGCAACTTGTAAAAAATGTTGACGAAATATTGGTTGCGTTGAAGCATCTCTTTTTCGTATTTAGGTCCCAGTCGCACATTGACGCCGTGCACAAAAACAAGAGGCATGCTTCTACTCATCCTTCATGAACCGACCTGATTTAAAGATACCCAGCGCTAAGCAATTCAAAATCCAAGAACAGACAGACAACTGAACAAATCTCTCCTTCCGGCAGTAAGTGGCTAATCGAGCTGCTGGCGTGACTTTCCGAACATAGCCGCGTTACAAACGTTGCTGGGGCTTCATGTTTGAGGGAAGAGGCAGGAAGCCCATGTTATACTCACGGATCGGCTCTGCTTCCCTAGCTTTCGCAATTTCGACCTTAAGGACAAACGGATGAACCCGGAAACAATCGGACAAACCAAGTTGCCACCAGCTGATTATGAGGCTGAGATTGAAAAACAGGTTGAACGCAGACGAACCTTTGCCATCATCTCTCATCCAGACGCAGGCAAGACGACTCTCACGGAAAAATTGCTTTTGTTCGGGGGAGCCATTGATGAAGCCGGAGCCGTGAAGTCGCGCCGTGCCCAGCGAAGTGCGACTTCGGACTGGATGGAGTTGGAAAAACAGCGCGGCATTTCGATCACCTCAACCGTGCTGCAATTCGAATATTCAGGACATTGCCTGAATTTGCTGGATACCCCAGGTCACCAAGATTTCAGCGAGGACACCTATCGCACATTGGCAGCGGCAGACAATGCGGTAATGCTTATTGACGCGGCAAAGGGCCTTGAACCGCAAACAAGGAAACTGTTCGAAGTTTGTCGCCTGCGCAAAATCCCATTATTCACTTTTATCAACAAGCTGGATAGACCAAGCAGAGAGCCGTTGGAGCTGCTTGATGAAGTGGAAAAGGAATTCAACCTATCGACGTATCCGGTCAATTGGCCGATCGGCACGGGAGATCAATTCAAAGGTGTTGTTGATCGACCATCGAAGCTGGTCCACCTTTTCGAGCGCTCCATTGGCGGACGAACGATCGCAGAAGTAGCGACTTATTCACTCGATGATCCAAAGGTCAAAGAACTAGTCCCAAAACATCTCTACGACCAATTGATGGAAGAGCTACAAATTCTTGACGCAGCCGCGCATCCGCTCGATCTAGCAAAAATACATGACGGATCTTTGACACCGGTTTATTTCGGAAGCGCCATGAACAATTTTGGAGTCGAATTGTTTCTGCGCTCTTTCATTGAGTTAGCGCTTAAGCCTGGCTCCTTTCCATCATCTGAAGGAATTGTTCCACCTACGTTTCAAGACTTTACCGGCTTCGTCTTTAAGCTGCAGGCGAACATGGATCCCAAACATAGAGACAGAATCGCCTTTGTGCGTGTTTGCTCAGGAATGTTCGTGAAAGATATGGACGTAACAAACAGTAGAAGCGGACGCACTATTCAGTTAAGCCAACCGAAAAAACTGTTTGCAAAAGAGCGTCAATCAATCGAAGAAGCATTTCCAGGCGATATTGTCGGATTCAGCAATCCTGGTGCCTTTGCAATTGGCGACACCATCAGCAGTGGCAAGAAGATCAACTTCCCGGGCATCCCCACCTTCGCTCCTGAACTTTTTGCTTTCCTCGAGAATAAAGAGCCAAGCCGCTACAAACAATTCCACAAAGGAATCACGGCGCTGCAAGATGAAGGTGCAATCCAAATTCTTTGGATGACTGAACGAGACACGCGCATACCGTTGCTCGCCGCTGTGGGTCCGCTCCAATTCGAAGTAGTGCAGTTCCGCCTTCAATCCGAATACGGCGTTAGCACCATCCTTAGGGTGGTCGATATGCATACGGCTTTGTGGCCAGTCGGTGCTTGGGAAACGATGAAGGCCGCGACCGCTCGTTCTGGATATACAGTCGCAACCGATAAGTTCGAAGATCCCGTTCTACTCTTCAAGACTAAGTGGGACTTGAACAAGTTCAAAGAAGTGAACCCTGACATTGTGCTAAGTAAAGTTGACCCGCGCACGGTTCCTGCCACGATGGACATCAGCAGAGACGCGAAGTACTAGGGCAACTCGTGTTATGCTACGTGCACAACTCTTTCGCAGGACCCGTGCTAACAATGAACGCTAAACTTACTATTATTTCACGACATATTTTGGTGGCATCCACTGCACTAATTTTCTCTGGGTGTGGCGGTGGTGAAAAAACAACGAGCACTACAACAGTCTCGCCAGACGGAACTGAAACAGTAAAGGTTGAAGAGACTAAAGATTCTAAAATCACGACGACGCGAACAGTCGAACCAAAAACATCTTCAGAAGATGAAGCAGCCGACGATGCTAATCATCCGAAAGAAACCACCATAGATATATCCACCGGAAAAGATGACAACGGCGATACGGACAAAGTGCACATAAGAGCACCTGGTGTCAAAATCGACTCAAGCGATAATGATGAAAGTGTCCATATCAAATTGCCTTTCATCAATATTCAAAAAGATGGTGCCGGTAGCAAGGTGCGCATCAAAGCACCATTTGTGCGCGTCAACACAAACTAAATGCGGACTACAGCAACCTAGCCAAGACAAAGAGACCATGCTCATAGTCAGAGCATGCGTGCAACGGGCTACATACAACGTGCTAGCAAGATGAGAAGGAGAGCGCTAACCACGTCGTTGCGGACCCAAGAAACCTCGGAAATACAGATACAGCAAGATGCTCAGCGAAAAGAAAAACATGAGGAATAGAGCGAGGGGATAGCCAAAATACCAACTCAGCTCAGGCATGTTGAGAGGTGATTTCTCAGTATTGAAATTCATACCGTATAAACTTGCTACAAAACTGGGCGGAATGAAAAGCGTCGTGATGATCGTCAGCACCTTCATCACCTCGTTCAACCGATTGCTAACGCGAGTGTAATGCAGCTCCATCAAGGCTGAAGCGACTTCACGATACATCTCAACAAAGTCGATAATTCTAACAGCGTGGTCGTAACAGTCACGCAGATACAATCGCGTTGTCTCAGAAATGAGGGGATTGGTGTCACGATAAAGCGAGCTTATCGCTTCACGCGTCGGCCAAACAGATTTGCGAATCGATAATATATCGCGTCTCAATTCATACACTTCTTCAGGAGTGTTCTTTTCGCTTTTCTGCAAGATCTCATCTTCGATATTATCGAGTCTGTCAGCCAGTTTTGCCAACAGCGGAAAATAACTGTCGACAACTGCATCAATGATTGCATACAACAAATAATCAGCCTTTTCAGAGCGAATTCGCCCCCGCGATTTTCTGATCTTTTCACGCACCGGGTCCAAACAATCAGTGGTCATTTCACGAAACGACAGGACAAATGTCTTTCCAACAAAGAGACTCAGTTGCTCGCTCTCTGAACTGTCACGGTTGACGAGCATACGAGTGACAACAAATATATGTTCGTCGTACTCTTCAACTTTTGCACGCTGATGAACGTTAATGATGTCTTCGAGCTCGAGTTCGTGCAAATTGAAAAGCTTTCCTAGCCGCTCCATAAATGCTTGTGCATTCGGTCCAAATCCAACCGGGTCAATGTTTATCCACGTGACTGGCCATTTAGCAAGGAACTCGATTAGACCGGCTGGATCACGAACCGCCTGCTCCACATAGCCATGCTCGCTGTAGGCCATAACATGCATGATCGGCGTCTCTGTACTACTGGACGTGCTAGAGTCCATAATCCCCGGCAAATTGAATTCCGCGGTGATTCGCTGCTGGCGCCTTTTAGCTTTCGATAGGTCGGAAGTCATTACCGTCTCAGGGTTGGTATAGCCGCTGCTATTTTAGAACATCGCTCCTTTTCATGGACACCAAAAGATCACAGTTGCCTGTCAATGTTATTGAAGAACCGGCACTAAACTTGGTTTAAGCCGGTTGCCTAATCAGACGATACGGTCAGTAAGCCCGTAGATCGGGCAAGAGGACACGAAGATTAAGGAGACTGCATTTTGAAAAATTGGATTATGGCCCTCTTCTCCCCTATAAACCCTCCCCAAAATTATTCATTTGCCGATCGGAATTTTGCTCAGGAATACAAAGAATCGAAAGATGCGTACTTGAAACAACAACAACAACAACAACAATTTTCCGCATCCGAAATTAGTCAAGCAAAATTCGATTTTCCGCTTGCTTGTTCAATGCGCTAAGGGTATTCCTAAACTTGAAATATCACGAAACCAGCAGTGAGCCAACTACTGAACAAGCAGTGATCGCTCACGGAGGAATCATTTCATAGGCACCGGATATAGTGCCATAGGCATTAGAAGCGCCTACAGAGTTTACGGCTTAGTGGAACCTTTTGACGAAGAAGCGTTTTCTTTTGCTTCGGAATATTCAGCCTCAACCGCTGGTGACACCGGCAAATTGTTTTTCTTGAGGATCGCAAATGCTCTCTCATAGTGCGCTACCGACTCCGCATAATTCTTTGCCGCTGCACTGACGCGAGCCAAGCCAAGAATTGACTGAACCAAATCAGCATGCTCCAAACCTAAAGCTTTCTCATGTATAGCCAAACTCTGCTTGTAGAGGCGATCGGCTTGCGCACCATCACCTTGAGCGTAATAGAAATCAGCAAGATTTGCGGTCGTCTTTGCGAGAGATGGATCTTGCTCGCCTAGCTTCTGCGCTTCCGCCACAGCAGCTTGATAACTCGCTTCCGCCTTTTTTAAATCTCCAGCCGCTTTGGCTGCATCTCCGTCCGAGCTCAGCTTTTGCCAGATAGCCTGGTCGGTAGCTGTAGCAGTCGAGGCTGTCGAAGTATCAGGAGCTCTTTCGCAGCCGGGGTGGACCAACTGAGACAGGTGGTACCTTATTACATTTGGAGTGCAGGCACTGATCGTGATGCCAAGCCCTAAAACACAAATACCGGCTCTCAACAACTTCTGCAAATGCATTATTAACTCCTTTCAGACCCGTCAATGGCGGGATTCTCATAACACCAGCAGCCCTTGGCACAATTCAGCGAACGGCTCTGGAGCAATTGAGCGTACATCAATTGGCTCCCGAATATAAGAGACGGGGCTAAGCTGTGAGAGGAAATTCAACAATTCATCCGCTTCGATTTACTTTCCCAGCTTGCTGTTCGGAAAACTAGTGCCCTGACAGAAGCCATGGCAGCGAGATCGGTTGTGATCCCTTCGCATGGATCCATCCAATGGGAACTGCGTTTGTTCGTTTTGCCATCGACAAACCGCCTTGCTTCAGCGTGTAAATATCAGACGAATTTATTGCATCGTGCTTTGGTGAAAGGAACAACTCTCGATGCCCTGCTGAAGCGAAATTAGAAACACTAAGTCCGTTATCTGTAACGAAAGACTTAGAAGAAAAAACGATGTCGCTAACAGAGTCCTTAACCAAAATGACGCACAGAAAAGTGTGCCCGTCCTTTGTCCAGTAAGCAAGGTGGTCACCTTGCTCATAGCTTGGTTCACCCAACAATTCAAGCAGGGCTTTTTTATTCATCCCGAGTTTCGCTTTTGCTAGCGCGATACCTGGGACAATTAAAGTTGAATTGACTTGAGATTCGTCATGCTTGTCGGTACTAAGCGCAGTCTTAGATGAAGACGTGCTAGATAAAGGGGCGTTAGCAGCGCTAGACGAATCAGAAGAACTGATTCTATTAGTTGGAGCAAGAGCACCAACTTCCCACCAACGGGAAGCTTGACCGCCACTAGCAGACGACACGACACCTACAGGCAGTTCACTTCCATGCGACTTGGCAATTACTGAAAAGCCACCACCGCGAAGAGTCATCACTGAATCAATGGTTCTCTTTACAGGCTCCGAAAACTTGCTCGCGTTGTTCAAGTAATTTGCCAGACTTATCGCATTTTCCGTTTTAAAGGCAGGAGACGAGAATGCGATTTCAGCTACCGTGTTCGCATTTAATAACACACTAAGAAAGTAGCGGTGATCCGCTGTCCAGTAAGTTATTACGTCCCCTTTGCTGGACGTTGGCTTTCCTAGTAATTGCAAAACTTCACTGGCAGTCATACCAAGTTTCATGCGAGCAACGGACTTAGTTGGCACGATCAAGATTCGAGGGTTGACTGGCTCTGGTTTCGCATCCTGAAGTGTAATCCCATATTTTTGCTCGCTTGTAACCGTCAATTCCCGCCTTGGTGGTGTCACGGACGGAGCCTCGGAAACGTGGTCTTCAGTCTCTATACTTCTTGAGTCAGCCTCTAGTCCAGGTCTAGGCGAAGTAGGTTTGGCTGCGATCAAGACGTCGTTACCAGTCCACTGACTTTTCATTACTGGTGTTTGCAAAAAACCCCGTTCTCTCAAAACTGTATCTTGCACGCTATCTTTTAAGCTGGCGAACATTTGTCCCAACGTTGTAGATGTGCCCTGCTTTTTTAGAGCGTCTAGCAGAGCAGCGGTAAAAACGCCGTTGGGTAATTTCTTGCTTTCCCATGAAATTTGATCTTCTTTGCTTGAAGCAATGACCAACTGTCCAGAACCAGCGCTAAACTCACCGACATCCACGCCTGTTCGGACCAATCCTTTGCCACCACTTTCAGTGGCGCCGCTGTGACAAGCGTCGAGAAAGATTACTACTCGGTCGCAATGAACGCGGTCCTTTATATCGTGAGCTAATCGCTGCATCGGTATGCCTGTCGTGTACAGATCATTAACGTCCGTGTCATAGGCAATTAAATAGTTTTGCCCGCCAATATCAAGCTCAGAACCGCTGCCATGAGTAGAAATGAATATAACGACTAGATCGTCGGGATTTGCCACGTGGGGAAGCCACTTATTTCCCAGGTCAGAAAGTATTCGCCGTTGCGTAGCATCCTTATTGAGAAGAACGCGTACATGATCTGGGGCAAAGCCGGCATCATGTTTTAAATATTCCGCAAAATCAGAAGCGTCTTTTGCTGAATATTTCAGATCTAAGGCGGAATTACTAAAATCACTAATGCCGATAACCAAAGCCCATTTATCGCGAATTGGACGATTGGGCGGCGGCGACTCTCCATCCGCAGCGAAAGAACCCAAGCCCGTAAAGACAACCGTTAGAATTGCTACAACATAGCTGACAGAGAGCTTTAGCAGGTGTTTCATGTTTGCACTATTCCTCGGTATCTATGCATTTTCAACAATTCTTTTCCAAGCCGGAAGCGAGCCCTGTAAACCACCGTTTATTCGCTGAATGGCAGTTTCGATTTCAAGCCGCACTTCAAACTCGGAATCCTGCACTGCAGACTCCAGAAACGGCAAGGATTGAGCAGTGCCCACTTCCGCGAGAAATCGTGCTGCTCGCCATCTAACCAATTTATTTTTGTCTGCCAGTGCTTGACACATTGAGGATTCGGCTGTTACATCACCGAGATCAGAAAGCGCATCGCCAGCGGTGCGCTTGACGCCGACGGAAGAGTCATTCAAGAGGACCTGACAAAGAGGCTCGACAGCAGCACCACTTCCTGAGGCACCTAAGGCAGCGGCAGCTAACCTTCTGACTTGATGGTGACTATCGCGTAACGCGATAATGAGTAATGGCAGAACGCTTTCGCTGGTGCCCATGTCTTGAACAGCTCTTAACCGAGTGCTCCAATCGGAAGCATTGAGATCTTCCTGCCAAGACTTTAACGATCGCTGCACCGCATGCGGTACTGTTTTGCCTAGCGCTGACTCCTCCAGCTCCAGGAGCGCCTTCTCATTAATCACACCGATAATCTCTTCGGCCACTTCTTGCGCGATTTCATGCGGTGTTCCATAGCGCACACCGCGTTCAGCCCAGTATCGCTCTTGCAAAAAATCTGCCTTCATTTGTTCTTGAATGCGCATCGCTGCCTCGTTGAAACGCGCTCCAAGTGACACACGATGCTCCTCATTAGGTCCGACGACTTTCACTTGTATCGGAATACCACGAAAAGTTTGCACAAAAACATTGACCTGCCCGTCCTTTTCCGACGATTGAGATAACGAACCCGATTGCTCCGAGTGATCACCACGGAGAAAGCGTGTCGCACTGTCAAGGATTGGCTGCCAGTCTGCAGTCGGCTTACGATTCAAGGTGACAAAGTCATTACAAACAAAAATACTCTGCACACCGCTTATCTCTAGTAATTTTTCCACCCCCGCTGGGCAGCCTTGATGCTGTTCAGCCGTGTATGTACCAGGCTTACCAGCCATCGAGTCGAGAAGATTCAACTTCATGCTGTTGGGATTAGGGGTGGTTTCAATCGATTTTATTGGCATGCGTGCCTCAAACCAGTAACGTTGAATCCCAGAATAACATCGTTCCCCCATCCACTTCCGCTAACTATGCACGAAAGGCAGAGTTTCTAACAAACTGAGACTCATAGTTCAACTGGCGAAATGTTATAACCAGACCTAACCTGGGCAACCCCACATATGTAGTAAAATCAGGCGGGTCAAGCTCCTATTTTGTGGCTTTCTGTGTCGAAAAAACAAGCATTTTCATCTTGTATCTCAACTGCCGTGGTAGCGATAGCGCTTCTTAGTTTGTCTTCATGTTCTCAAACAAAAACTGGCACTGATGCGTCTAAAGCCAACACTAATGCGCCAAACGCTGCAGGAACGACAACTTCCAGCACGGTGAATTCCCCAGATGGACCGGTTCAAGAGGTGAAAATCACTGTTGGACCATTCGATATTCATCGTAAGTATCGTTCAATGGAAGGTCCATATATTAGCGAGACGCTTAGAGTTTCAGACATGCTGGCTAGCAAGCAGATCTCAGTCGGCGAGTCCCAAGTCAAATTTGTAGAACAGGGAAGTAAGCCATCCATGATGGCGAGCGCCGATCACAGCGCGCCGATCAGCAATGTTATTCATTCGACCGAACCGAAACAATTGATTTGGGCTAAAGGTGTGAAACTGATAGTGCTAGATGAGAATGATAAGCCATTGCCGACCGCGGAGTTTATCTGCCATTTCAATGTTGATGTCGATCCCCGCAACACTGTTTTTCCTGAAGTGCACACTGGCAGTTCAAGGCTCTTTACGCTAACTCAGGGCCAAACAGATTTTCGTTTTCCAGAAGGCTATGGTGTTCCACTTTCTAGTAGTGAATTCCTGCATCTGACGTTTCAAGCAGCGAATCGCACGACCTCGGAACATCGAAGACTCAAACATCTTTGTACTCTCGACTTCATCAAAGACTCAGACCTGAAGAAGCCGCTGAAGCCGTTGTCTTGGTACACACCCTATGTGGCGGTCGTGCTGGATAAAAAATCAGCCGACGATGATTTGGGAACACATGGACCAAATTGCATGGTCATGTCGACCGGCGAGAATGCACCAAATGCGGTACCGGGTTCAATAGTAAACGATTCCAAAGATCGAAAAATGACAGGGCATTGGAAAGTGCCGCCAGGCGTGCATCCATATACATCACCGATTTCGGAAGAACGGGACTACGGATTCGCTAGCGAAGATCGAATCGTTCATGCTGTCTGGACTCACGTGCATCCTCTATGCAAGCAGGTCTCACTGATGATCTGCGATGGAGTTAAAAAGACTCCATTGTGGACAGTCGATATAAAAACAAAAACGGATCACGGACTAGAAATCGCAAACATTGGAGACCTGTATTTTAAAGAAGGTGTTTTGCTTCCGAAAGGAAAACACTTCGAAATCGACTCAGTCTATGACAACGTCACAAAAGACACGCACGATTCAATGGTGTCGCAAGGCATCTTTTTTGAGGACCATAAGTTCGTCAAGCCGAATTGGGACAAAGAAGTACAAGTTGCTGACTCCAGCAGTGGTTCAACTACAGAAGATTATAACGGTGCGGATCGATACAGCCTCTTTAATGCGCATAACGACGGACCATTACTCACGCAACCGAAAGAATTGGAAATAACCACTTCAGTTGGTAAGTTGCATATGGTGCTCGATCCCACGATTGCTCCTCAACATGCGACTCAAATGTACAAGCTCTTTAAAGCGGGAGCATTTGACGACACTGTCATGTTGGTCTACCAGCCAAACTACATTTTTCAAACTGGTTCAATTGATTTGAAGCATGATACGAAGAAGCCGGTCTCAATGGAAATGACCAACATGCTTCGTCGTCTGCCGTTGGAAACTGCGGCTCATGAGCAGGGCAGAGGACTGCATCGCAAGTGGGCGCTAACGATGGCCCGCTCACACGCTGAAGACTCCGCTGTCAGCTCGTTCTCCATCCTTCTAAATGACGCTCCCCACCTTAACCGCAATTACACCGTATTCGGGCGGCTGCTACCAGATGCGATCACGGTTGCCACCATGAAAAAGATGATCGCCACGTGGGAGAAATCGCACGCTTATATCATCAGCGCGAAAGACATGGGCAGCAAAAATCCAAGCTCAGAAGACATGAGTGCATTGGCGTCTTCCGCGATAGAGAAATTGTCTGGGGGAAGCGGTACCAAACAATCTTGCAAAGACGAACTATATTGTGGAATCAAACCAACGACGGCTCCGACTATAGTGGCGAAGACTCCGATTGACGAAACATATCCGCTATTCAATAAAAAGTCTGATGGTCCATTGCTGTCTTCCGCCAAGACCGTGGCAATGAAAACCTCTGCCGGTAACATTCACATGGTCTTGGATCCAGCTCTTGCTCCGATAAACGCTACGCAGATGTACAGGTTGTTTAAAGCGGGTGCTTTTGACGGCACGAGCATCGTCAGGTACGAACCAAATTTTGTCTTGCAGACGGCTCTCGCTGAAACCAAGGAAGATCGAAACGGAAGACTGTCAGCGCATGTAACATCGATGCTTAGACGTCTGCCATTGGAGACTGAAGCTCAGAAGACTGGTAAAGCGTTGCACAAGAAGTGGATTCTCTCAATGGCACATGGAGACGATCCTAATTCAGCAGTGACTTCGTTTTCTATCCTCCTGGGAAATGCGCCCCACTTAGACAACAAATACACAATCTTCGGACACGCACTGAGCGATCCTGAAACAACCAAGACCTTGGAAAAGATCGAAGCAGAGTGGACAAAGAAGCATCCATACATTCTAAGCGTTAACGACGATCACGCTTCGATTGCTTCCTCTCAACGTTAGGCAACTATCTAACTGTTCAAGGCGGGCGATGAATATCAATCCTTACTGGCTTTGAAGCCAGCCTTTTTAAGAGCGCTGTTCAAATACTGGTCGTTTTTCATCATGCTCCAAACGAAACCACTGCGATAATTCTCTGTCATCAAAAGAATTGGACCTTGGTCAATTCCTAGTGTTTCTTTGTCGACCCAACCAGAAGGTTTAGAACGATCAAACGTAGGATTGAACGCATCCTGAAAGCCGAGCGGTCCCATAATTTCTGGACGATTTACATACCAGTTTTTCAGTGTCGGCATGACGAGTTCGGGAGCGAAAGGCAGAGACGCAGCAGCCGCAGTAGGAGCTATAGTGCCGTCATCAGGACCATTCGGGAAGCCGCGGGCGTTATAACTTTTGAATTGAACCGGCGTACCATCTATGATTTTTACGACATCGCCAGGCCCATCAGAAGCTGTCAACCCCCAATCCAAAGCGCTATAGCCCTTCCATTTCATCGGATTTGCGATTGCGTATTGATTTTGGGCGATCGCAGCACGCCGGGAATTTTCAAAATAATCAAAACCCAACTTTTGATTGGTGGCATCCTTGATACCACGATAGTCCATCCACACTTGTGTATATTGATGGCCAAACATCGGTCCGAATTCCAGACTTGGCTGCCCATTCATTTCCACAACTTTGCTGGTCGACATAAACAAATCCCAAGCCGCTCCCGGCAGTGGATGAGTTGGAGACCCCATAGCAAGCAGCAGCAAGATCTGCGCTTCATTGTAAGCTTGCCAATCTGACGAAATGAAACCATTTTCCGGCGTCCACCCCATCGACAAACGCCCTGTCGAATTGATCGCCCATGGCCAATCGACGCGCTTGTAGAGGTTATCGGCAAGTTCCCTGATTTGAACTTCTTTTGGACTGTTGCCATCGTAATAATTTTTGGAGAATAGAACGCCGCTCATTAACAAGGCGGTGTCAATGGTTGATAGTTCGTTGGTTCCTTGACGCAGACCGGTCTTAGGGTCCAGGAAATGATAGAAAAATCCATGGTCCCCGGATACACCAGTAGCCTCGCTGCCCTGTGGAGTGCTCGACAGGTTCTTCAAGACTTTCAACGTGTAATCAGTGGCTTCTTCGCGACTAATCCAGCCGCGAGTGACCGCAACAGGATGAGCCGTTAATGAGAATCCAACCGCAGCGATGCTTGCCGGTGAAGCGTCGGTGGATCGGTCTTTCGTCAGCCCTGTGTCTGGATCGCTTTGTTGTCTGAAGTACTCAAAGTGCGACTTTTGGATCACATCAAGCATCTGCGTCTCATTAGCTGTGAGCTTGGGCGCGGAAAGATCTACCTCTTTTGCTCTACCTTCGTTTTTGGCCAGTATCTGAGCGATTATTGAGGCGGTGTCGCTGGGCGCAGAGCTTGGATTGCTCCAGGCGGCGCCTTTCTCCATTGCCAGATGAGCTCCGTCCAAAGCCGCACCAGTGACCATAAATGATGCCATCGAGTGCGCGACTTGCTCACCAGAGGCAAATCCCTTACCAGACAAAACCGAATTGCTCTCTGCACTGACCAAACCGCCAATTGCGCCACCGGCGGCGTTGCTTCCGACTCTGACGCCGATTCCGGTCAATGATGACTGGATTGCCGGGTCAGCAAGAGAGATTTTCAATCCCGATTCGGCGCCTGTGATGATGCCTTTTGTTGCTAATCCCATTGCCCCGAACGTTACTGCAGAGCTGGCGGCAGAGATGCCACGTTGCTCCCAAAAGTTTCTAGTCGGATCAGCCGATGGCGTCAAAACCAAACCGTAAAGCGCGCCGGCAACAGCCATTTTGGACGCTGGCGCAGCAAACCGCATAGCATTCGTCAGACGTCCGGCTGTTGAAGCTTCTTCAGTGCTCAAAGCAAGGCTTTCAGCAATTTTGCTACCAAAGGGCAGCTTCTCGGCTACCGCTCCGGCTTTTCCTAATAGCGCGCCTGATGCTCGTTCCGTAAGCAGGAATGGGACAACCATTCCGAAGCCTGATCCGATTGTTTCCGCGAACCAAGATTTGCTGCCAAAGCCCGCTTCTTTGGGAGCATCAAACAGCTTGGGATCCGGAAGAATTTCGCGGTCAGCAACATGATTGACCAGTTGGGTGATTCCGTCCATAGGCGACTGAATGGCAGAATGCAAGAAAGACTGGCCGGTTAGCTTGATCAGGCTCAGGGCGTCTTCTTGCTCAACTGGCTTGGCTTGAGGAGTCTTTTCGGTGGCGATAGGCCTGTCTAAACTCATGCTTCACCGCGCCAATCGTGGCGCTGCATGGAAATTCGGCAATCTGAAGTGGACGAGTGAATCGCCATTTCTTTCAACCTGAAGGTGTTGGGGTTGGGGTGCTGATGTTGCCTATGATAGGCAGCCCCCCAGGGGATGTCATTGGTGAAAGTACGAAATCTAGCGGATATTCCGAGACCGAGCAGGTGGGGAGGCAGATTATTCGCACAAGAAATTGACCGAACAATCAAGACTCCGCTGAAGGTTTATATTCATCGACCGTCATTCCAAATGTCCACGCGACGGCTTCTCGCGCGGTGCGAATTGTCGGTGGCACGCGCAAGAAGTAATTGCGACTTTCTCCATCAATTTCCGGAGTGGAATTTGTCACACGAACCATGACTATGTCCTCATCATTCAAAACTTCTTTGACGTAAAGAGTTCCGCATTCGTCATGTTGTCTGATCTCTGAACCCGAATCCAATAGATACCGTTCCACGCCATAACGTTCGATAAAAACCCGCCTCAATTCAACATTTAATTCATATTCAATGTTGTTCACCGTAGGTTCTTGCAAAATTCCTACTTCCGGCACCCGCGTTCCGTGCCACGAATAAATTTCCAGTCCATCCCCATATCGAATAGCTGGACCAGCCTCTTTGTGCAGGCGAGATTCCGCATCAGCGTATATTTCCAGTGGACGCTCACTCATGACGCAAATTTGTTCGTAACAAAGATACGCATGAGCAGCTCTCGCTAGTGCTAAGAAACAATCGAGTTGATAGTTATTAGTGTCGTCAATTTTGACTTTGAAGTATCCTCGTGCAGCCTCGGCTATAGCCAGTCTTACAAATGATTGCACGGCCCACTCAATATCCAAACTCCATGAGGTTTCCCTCAACACTTCTTCCCTTGGTCCAAAAGAGAATTGATGGATTGTGTTCGTCTGCCACAATAAATTGACTTCAGCTCTTCTTGCTCTGAGTTCATTTTCAACGTGAGTGGCAAGACTGCGCACTTGTCTGGCTGGCAAAATATTCCACATGGTTTGGAAAAATTCGTTGAAATCATCACTACTCAAATTCTCTTCCAAAACCATGCGCACGCGATGCCCAACCTTTTCTTCAGCCTGGGATAAAGAAACTGCTTTGCCTCGAAAAACCTTTTCAGCAGTGCCTTTTGTTAGGAACCAGGGATGAGAAACCCACCTGAATTCTGGCGCAGGCAGATTCAGGATTCTGTACACGAGTGTCATCGCCAACTCGGCTTCAGCGTGATCAATACGCTCCGTCGCAGTCAGGTTTTCTACCATCGAAAGACGTTGCTGCTGCAAAAACAGCTCTAGTTCTCGAAAGTTTAGTTCGTTCTTCTCGCTGATCATTGACGTGCCCGGCTAGTTTCTCTTTATTCCCCATAACGCGTAACCCGTCGTAAGCCTCTCTAAGAATCGGCCTCAATGAAAAAGGCCGCTCAAATCTTGGTTCAAAATATTGAAATCGTCCATGTCGTTGGTGGTCAATCTGGCTGCGGTTTTCGGAAGCGCGGGCATGTCCGAAAGCTTTAAAGGCGTTGCTTTTAACTCCACCGGCTTCGGCTTTGGAATCAATTGTGCAGACACGTCAACTTTCACCACGGGTGGTGGCGGCACCCTGACAGCAACTTTTGTTTTTTGCAAGTCGGACTTTTTCTTGTCGGCGAGTTTCTTTGCCTGTGCCGCTAATTGTTCTTGCTGCTTAGCCTTAATAAGGGCGTTGAGATCAATTTTGATGAATGTTGGCCGAGCGGCTTCCTTAGCTCGCTGCTCGCGTACCATTCTGACTAATGTAAGAGCCTTACCAAAATTCCAATTCATCCTGAAATTCCAACCAGATATACCCGAGCCGGGTGGGAATGCAAGCACATATGATTTATCCAGCTCCCTGACCGCCTTCAGCAAACATTGCTGCATGGTATCATCTGCGGTGGCAGTATAAACACAGCCCCGCAAGTGACCTTCTCTGTCAACGCTGAAAATGACACTGGCAGTACCAGTCTTTTCATTTTTCGCGTCTTTGAATATATGACGAAAAACCTGAGCATCAAACGTTTTGCGAAACTTCCTGATCCAGAGATCCCATTCCGCAGAATTTTCGGGCGCCTGATCAAACCGAACCACTCCAGAACTATGGCTCTGGCTTTTCGGATTTAGTGACCGGCTGTCTTCGGCAAGACCCAACATCTCCCCCATCGGTATAACATCCGGCTCACCACTGCCATTATCCCGAAAGGCAGAGGTTTTTTTACCGATTCCAATAGCTGAGCCCTGTTTTCGGATCCATCGCCTGGTGTCTTTCCAGGCATCACCAACCGGTTGCATGAGGTCGGGCATTGAAGAGAAGCTTGGAGTTGCTAAGGGTTTCGGGGTAGCAGGGGCGGGTGCTGGCGGCTGGAAAAAACTTAAAACCGAAGAGAACCAATTTTGCGGAGCTGGTGCGGTCGATTTCACAGGCGGAGCCGGCGGAACAACAACGTCTTCCTCAAACCCCCCGTGCAATGCCTGTTTCGCCAAATTCTGAGTAATTCCGGACGGAAGCAGCTTAGCGGCCATCTCCAATTCGCTTATAGCGTTGGCATCGGCGCCACCCTTTTTGAGCGCAATACCCAAATAGTAGTGTGCAGTTCCGTTATTTGGGTTTTCTTTTAAATCCTGTAAAAACAGGGGTATCGCCCGATCCATTTGTCCGGCGTTATAGAATTGAACAGCCTCCTTGAGCAGCTTATCTTGCTGTTCGACAGCACCTGCTTGCGCTGGCAGGGTCAAACAGATTAAGGGGATCGCTAAAAGACTGAGCCGAATATTCATTGGTAGTCCGAGCCTGGTCTATCTAATAGTACCCGGATTTTTTCATGTTAGCGCCAATCGCCAAAGCCCCACCCAGGGACGATGCACCGTATTTGATACCGCAAAGGGATTTCCTTCACCTTTGCGTTTTTTATAACTTTCGTTGAGAAACAACGTTTCTACTTTTTGCCCCTTAGTTCAATTAATCTGACCTACCTCTTTTTGTTCGTTACTTCGCCGTCCGGATTCTCCAAATCATTCACAGGGCTGAAATTTATCAAAGAATTGGCCACCTGCTTATATTAAACATGTGCCGGGTATAATGAGGTTAGACGTTTATCCTGAGCTGCCCTAATGCAAAAGCGTCGAGTCATATATCTCTTAATGCTGCCGATCTTGCTGCCGACGCCAACGTTGGCACAAGGAACGATGGAATTTGGCGCGGTTCACGCCGGAGCGATCGGACTTGGCGCCGGTCTTGCCGCTAGCAGAGGTCATGGACAGGTTGTTCGTCGTTCTTATGAAGCTATGGTGCAAGCGGAACAAGCGACTTTAGCTCAGACGAAAGCAGTCGAACAGTATATGAGCTTGGGCTGCCAGCTTGAGTCAAAGAAACGTTGGTCCGATGCGGAAAAGTCATTTACGTACGTGCTAAAAGTAGTGGCGTTGAGGGATGGACCGGGCAGTATCAAGAGCGTTCCAGCGCTTCAGCATTTAGTCTCGGTTTCCAAACAACAAGGCAAAATAGCAGAGGCAATCGACTTTCAGAAGACTGTAGTGGCCTTTACTAAATCGGCGAAAATACCCGATCAACAGGCTGTGATGCGGTCACAAATCGATCTGACCAATCTGTTTATTTTGAAGAACGATTACAGCAGCGCCGAGCCAATCTTGAGAAACACAATCACAAGCGATTTGGCCTATCAATCATTGCCTCCCGAAAGGCGCCGCGTTACTCTAAATGCGTATGCAAAGGTGTTGCGAAAGCTGCACAAAGACGCTGAGGCGGAGGTCGTGGAAGCAGAAAACACCAAACTTTTAGCCACTCCAAAAGCAGATATGCCAATAGTTTCCGAGAAACAAACAGACGCGTCTTCGACTGTCGTGAATGCTCCGTCAACTGCAATTGTTCCGCCCACCGCAAGCACTCCTGGCGCTCCAACGAACACTGTAACCGATATACCGAAACCAGTTGATACAATTGCGCCACAGCCAGATGAAGCCCAGTCCGCAACCACTCCGCTTGAGCCGGCGACGGGACAAAAGTAAACATGGAATCAGAGCGCATTCAAGCTGGAGTTCAGCGCTCACAAAGTTACCAGACCCGCGCAAAACAACTAGTAGCTGAACTGCCACCACAATATGAATTGTTCGAAAAAGTTGGCGAAGGCGGCATGGGCTTTATTTTCAAGGCAGCAAACCGCTACACCGGCGCGCTTTACGCGATCAAGGTTTTGCGCTCAGAATTCGATGAAGATCAAAAAGCCTTAGAGCGATTTATGTTTGAAGCCAAAGCGGCAAGTTCGCTTAAACACCCACAGATCTGCTGCGTGCACGACTTCGGCTTGACTGTGAGCGGAATACCGTACTTGGTGATGGATTGGATTGATGGTATCAGTCTCGGTCGCAAAGTCATACGTGACAAACACATGTCAGTGCCAGAGGCGATCGAAGTCTTTCAGCAAACTGCTGCAGCACTCATTCATTCACACGAAAACAAAGTTGTGCATCGTGACATGAAGCCTGAGAATATTATGCTTAGCCGAGCCCCGCAAGGTAGCACAGAGGTGCATTTACTAGATTTTGGCATCGCCAAAATGCTCAGCGATGAAGATGTGATCGTCTCGGGAGGTTTGACGCGCTCAGGTACTGTTGTTGGCACTCCGCTATATATGAGTCCAGAACAAGCTCGAGGTATCGGCGTCGACCGGCGCTCAGACATTTACTCTCTAGGCTGCGTAATGTATTTCACGCTAACAGGCGCGCCTCCATTTATTGGTAAAACAGTGATCGACACAATCACCATGCATCTCAATGCGTCGCCACCAGAGATGGATCCTGCGTTGAAAATTCCTGCGGACTTAAAAATGATAGTGCTCAAAGCGCTGGAAAAAAGTCCAACTGATCGATATCAATCAGTCGAAGAACTTGCCAATGATCTCAGTAAACTGATTAGAGGAGTCAGTATCGAAAGGCGGATGCTTGCAGGCGAACGCAAGTCAATTCGGAAGGTGGTGGTGGTCATAATCTGTTTCGTTCTAGGGTTCATAGCAACATATGCCGCGTCAATTGGATTGCAAAGTTTGCTGGACTCGCCTGATCTCAATGCCACCAAACCAGGTGTTCACAACGATTCTGCCAAGAAAAATCCCGCCAAGAACAGTTCCGCCAAGCATTGAGAAAATCATTCTTGAAGTGATTTTTGCAGAAGCAGCCCGGAGTTATCGCTTCTGAAACAGGGTGCGGAGTTTTTTTGTTTTGGGCTTACTTTGAGAACCGCTACGCACGTCGTAACTAGGCGGCGACGTCATTGAAACAGGTGCCAAGGTTTGCGTGGACATGCCACAGAAAGGCACAAAATTTAAAATGTTGTTCACGCTCAGTCCTGCATCACAAAGGACTGTCCCAGGAGAGATTTCCTCATACACGTCATACAATTGTTGAGCTAGAAGCTCTTCATCTCCGCTGAACCAATTTTCTGACAATGCAGTGGCTAACTCACTCTTGCTGACGCGATTATTGTGATCGACATCGATGCGCCAAAAGATTTTCAGCAATGATCGGTTGAAGTCGAATTCCGAACTGAAGTTAGTCGGGGCACAACTGGGCTGAGGATATTGATTCCACTCTTCTTCGACTTCCGGACTCTGGGAGATCACAGTCGGCGTCGTTCCCAGCCACGTTGACACTGGCATTGCTGCTAACGACGTTGATGCTGGCGTTATCGCCAGTGAAGTTGACGCTGATGTTGTTACTAGCGAAGTTGACGTTGTTGTTGACGTTGGTCTTGGTATTGGTGTTGTTACCGGTGACGTTGTTGTTGACGTTGGTCTTGGTATTGGTGTTGTTACCGGTGACGTTGTTGTTACCGGTGACGTTGCAGTCGGCGTGGTCGCCATCGCCGCGACGCGCTCTTCAAACGTGGGTTCCGGCTCGTCATCAGTCAAGGAGTATTCAACCTTAGAGGGAACAGGTACGATTGCCGCGGCGGATGACGCTACCACGGGTGGTGCCTCTGTGCCGACAGTGGAGTCGGTGTAATAGTTATAATTCAAATCGGCACTGAAAAATTGATAGGTAGGAAGTTTGGAATAAGGCGCTGATTCATCTTGATTGGACATGGCATTACTCCTGCAAATGTTGAGATCCGGAAAGCGGCCAATACTCGCTCGAAGCTGGCTGAAACAGCGCTGACTTGAAGTATCAATTTCGGGGAGTGCATAACTTGTCCGTAGCATCAATATTACGCCTTGGCTTGGCAACCTTAATCAAAATACATAAATCCTTAACGCTCACGTCCTAGAAGGTAGTGAGCCCTAAAAAGCAGAATCCTTGAACATGCACAAGAGATTGAGCTTGCCAGTCCTTTAAACTAGGTGGGAAAGCGACTATTTACTCACGCAAAAAGATGAGGGCGAATTGAAGAAAAGCGAAAAGAAACCCAACGCGTCTGGACTGCTGAAAACACACTTCGCCGCGGTGCAAGAAGGCTGCAAAGCTCCAAGCCTTGCCTATGGCGTCACCTTCGGCAGCAAGCGAATCGCCGCCCACAATAGCACTCTGCCATTCCGCATAGCGTCCATGAGCAAGAGCTTTACCGCCGCAACGATTTTGTTGTTGCGGGACCGGCAACTGATTCATCTCGATCAACCGATCGCTGAAATTGTGCCAGAGCTGAGCGAGCTGCAACTACCGACAACCGATTCTCCAGAGGTGACAATCCGACACCTCCTCACAATGTCTGCCGGTCTGGCAACGGACGATCCCTGGGCCGACCGTCAATTGGATGCTGATCACGAGTTCATGCAAAAACTTTTGAGCGAAGGTGGTTACTTTGCAGACCCGGTTGGCACTTCGTTTTGCTATTCGAACTACGGCTACGCAATACTTGGTCGAGCCATTTCAAACGCGGTTCGTCAACCATATCAGCATTACATCAGCGCCGAGCTGCTGTATCCCCTGAGCATGCTATCAACAACCTGGAGTCCACCTAGTCACTACGCGCTGCCGCATCGACTGCGCGATGGCGCGGCGGTAGACGAAGGGCTGCTACCCCTTAAGGATGGTGGCTTCAGTTCCATGGGGGGATTGTGGAGCACCGTTGATGATTTGCTCGTCTGGGCAAACTTTCTAATGGGTGGTTTTCCTGCTCGCGATGATAAGGACGACGGTCCACTTATTCGAGCAAGTCGGCGCGAGATGCAGCAAGTTTGTCGGGCAATGAAACGCGAAAGCGCACCAGGAGATCCTCAAAGAGAAGTGCACCAAGGTTACGGAATGGGTCTGAGGGTCATCGATGACCCTAAACTCGGATGCATCATTTCGCATTCCGGAGGATTGCCTGGTTATGGGTCCAACATGATGTGGTATCCAGATCGTCAAGTGGCAATTGTGTCGCTTGCAAATATCACATACGCACCAATGTTTGACGCAGACTTCCACGCTAGCGATGCTTTGCGTCATGAGGGGCTGTTGCCGCCACCTCGCACGCAACTGACAGCACCACTACAGGTGCACGCACAAGCGCTAATTGAACTGCTCAGCAATTGGGATAATCAAAAAGCTGATGCAATATTCGCCGACAACGTGGTTCTCGATGAATCTTACGATCGACGCCACCGGGCATTCCAGCTTCTTTCTGATTATGGTGGACCGTTTCAGCTTGGCACGATTACAGCGTACAACTCCGCCTTCGCAGACGCACTCTTGTTAGATAGCGATGGCAACGAAGTTCTAAAGCTATCCTTCAAGCTGTCACCACAGGTGCCACCACTCATCCAGACTTACACGGTGACGAAAGTGACAAACAAGACCCCGTAAAGTCCCACGATGAATGTCGGACGAAAAACGATGCGATCACCAAATTAAACGCGCGAAACGGCTCTGAAAGAGTTATCGCTCCGCGCGCAAATTTTTGAATGGCTCAGATCAACTACTTGGCGGCTAAACGCACTTCCATTTCGTCGAGTTGTTTGAGTCTCGCATGGGCAATTTGTCCGGGGAGAAGACCGGATTTCTTTAGCTTATGGCGATTTACTTCACCTTGAACCTGGATTCGCATTGTATCGAGCATCGTAAAGGCACTAGCTGGAATACCAATCACGGCTGAAGCAAACAAATCTTGGTTTGTAACTGTACCTGCTCGTTCAGTCTTGCTATTGAACGCTCGGTTAAAGCCTGGAACGGTGAATAGAATGCCGGAGGCTAACTTCGATGCACCTACGTACAAACCAGCGCCAACGTTCTGCGTAGCCGTATTTTTAGCCTTAGCCTGTGATTTTAATGCGCTGCTTATTTCATCAGCAAACACCTTTTGATGTAACTCATAGATTGCCGACCGGTTCACCGCAGTCTCTACTTTGTCTGGGGTTATGCGAGTGTTTTTGCAAAGGTTATCTAGAAGATTTCTGTCGGCTTCTAATTTAGCTACGGTTGTTTGGTGCGCATCAGCTGTGGTGGATCGCAGCGCTCTCTTGTGACCTTCGGCTACACCTTTTGCAATCACTCTACTGATGATAGGTCCCGCCATGTAGATCGGACCGGCGATATCCCACATCACGCCAGCTCTGCCATTCCATCTGCGATCGTGACGATGCAGTGACGTATAGGCGAAATAAGATCCAAGAGCGTTGAGTGTGTATTTAGTGCAATCGAAAAAATACTGTGACTGTTGGAACGCCAGGATTCTTCGAGCACCAATTTGGAAGCGCTCAAACTCCATCAAGGTTTCATCTCGCAGATCATTCAATACTTTTCCTTCAGCCTCATCCACTTCTGCCCGAGCGGCGAGCGTTGAACTAGTTGCTTCCACTTTAAGAAGTGCTTCGCGTTGCGCCATCAACCGGTTAATATCAGCTTTAAGTCCGGCAACGTGCAGGCGCGCAGCTTTCGGTGCAAAACCTTTGTTTCTCGCCACAATGTCATGATACAAATTGATGTCGAATTCCATGGCAGCTGCGCTGGCACCAATGATCGATCCAATCATGGGGATGATATTGGCTCTCTCTTGCACAACCCGACTGACTCTTGAGGCATGGTGTAGATGGTTGCCCCGCTCAGCTGTCGATATGATCGATCCAGTCAAATTTGCACCAGCATTAATCTCTTGAAACGCCGCATAACGCCAGCCTTTCCATCGCCCTTGCTTGGCAACTTCCAAGGTGTAATGCAGATTGAATCTTTCAAGCTCGATTAGTTTAAGCAGAATCTGCCTGGTTAAATCGTCGGCTTGTCTTCCGGCAACTACCGGATCACTTGAGACGCCGCCTCTAAGAATCGCATCACTGTTGGGATCCGAAGGCGTTGACTGAGCCAGTTTTGTGGGGTCAGTTACAGCATCTGAGGTGGGTGGATTTGGATCCAATTTAGGAAGAGTAGCATCGGCAAGAACTTGATCAGCTTGAATTGCTGATTCGGGTTGAAGATCTGCCGCAAAACACGGGGAGCAATACTGGACGAACAGAGCGGATGATAAAAGCAGGCTGAAAAATTTGAAGTCTGTGGTAACCACTGTTAGACACCTTTAAAACAAAAGTATTTTGAACGCAAACTACTTAGTGCGAACCCCTAATCGACCGAAAATCATAGGCTCCATTTGTGGGTATCTCGTGAATAGAATCCCACCCCAGGCTGCTCTTTACAAGCACCGGAATTCTGAAGAACGCCAGGATCATGCCTAAACCGGTGCACCGGCCATGGTGATTCTAGAGAACCAACACATTTTGCCTATAAGAAATAGTTTTAAGAATTCAACTATGCGGTAGCAGCAGGCGAGATCGCTTATGTACGTTTCGTAATCGATTGGCTTTCAGATTTATAGATGAATAGGCTTGCTAACAAGAAACCAATCGTGGGCAAGATGATTACTAGGGCGCTGAAGCACGTTGCAATGTAGCGACTTTTCCAGCCAGCTGACACATCAAGACAGGCTTCGTTGGGATTCTGCGAATTGTAGTGAACCTCAACAGTTGTACCAACTGGATATTTGGTCCCGAGCAACTTTTCGTCAGGTCTGTCGTAGAACATTTTCAAATTCTGCAAAAACTTTCTTGGTTGAGTCAAAACCAGGCATGCAGACGAAAACTCATGGCCATTGACGTTGTAGGTATAGAGGATGCCCTTTTCCTCAGCAGGCGCAGCGAAGGTCTTTTCTAAAGCATTGGGCTGGTCACGTGGAATCACAGGCGCCAGCGTGTTTCTGATGATTATGCCCTCTGTGACAGGCCACTGTTGCACCGCCCTGAAGTAGGACAGACCGTCCACATAATCCCAAGCGTAGAAGATCAGAACAGAGAAGAAGATCGCTCCTGCTATAAGAAAGCGATAGCCGGAACTCGACATAGTCTGTTCGCTAGATGCTTCGCTAGTCATCGCTTGCTTGACCTCAAATACCCTGCTGACGAATACAAGCATATCACCACGGCTGAACGCGCCGGGAAAGCACCACATGCGAAGGCAGGCGACTGAAACCCGAGGGGGCCGGCATGCAGTTGCGCATCCCGAATCCAGAAGCGCAACAACGCCCTCATTAAGAAATATGCCCTCATGGTTGCTCTAAAAGCCAAATTGGCTTAGCATTTGAAATCTTGGAGGGTAAGCCAATGTCAAAAGTCGGCCACGGCAACTGCTATCAATTCGATTTGCCTGATGATTGCCTGAATGATCTCGAAACAAAACAAGTGATTGAAGCCCTCACTTGGGATTTGCAAAAATTGCCACTGGGCGAAAAGTTTGTGCTGGACATCGCCATCGGCCCTGATAGTCCGAAGAAACTTTCATGGGAACAGTTTGTTGCCTCAATGAGAAAGTTCAAGCGAGCTGAGTATGAAAAAGAGACCGATACAATCACCGAAAGGGACGCAATTGAGTTTTTGCGGGAACACTTTGCTGACCTATTAACCCTGCCGAGACCGGGATTGCGACGGATCAAATAATAACTTACGTGTTATCTTGAGGATCCGTCTTTAACTTAAATGGGGCTTCTATGAGCGCTGATGTTTCAAGTCAAGCATTTGGCACACTTCCGGATGGTCGTGAGGCCGAACTCTACATTTTGAAAAACAAAAACGGAGCGCAGGCGAAAGTAACAACCTACGGTGCGACTTTAACGGAACTGTGGGTTCCCGATCAGTCAGGAAAACTGGCCAATATCATAATCGGTTTTGATAATTTAAAAGACTATCTCGACTGCAAGTGCTATTACGGAGCCACAATCGGACGTTATGCAAACCGCATTGCCTCAGGCGCTTTTCGAGTTGACGGAATCAAGTATCAACTGCCGATTAATGACAAAACGTGCACCTTGCATGGTGGCATTGTCGGTTTTGACAAAGTTTTGTGGGTGGGTAATCAATCTGACGCGCAAACAGTTGTTTGCACATACGTCAGCCAGCATATGGAAGAAGGATTTCCCGGTAATTTGGCTGTCGAAGTCACCTACAAATTGACGGATGACAACAAACTCGAAATCCACTTTCATGCCACCACTGACCGCCCAACAATCATAAACATGACTAATCATGCTTATTTCAATCTCAACGGAATGGGAGTTGGAACAATCTTGGACCATGAATTAATGATAGACGCCGATCATTATGTTCCCGTCGATGCGGCACTAATCCCTACAGGAAAGTTGGCCGAAGTAGTCGGAACACCGTTTGACTTCAGGAAGTTTCACACAATCGGCGAACGTGTGAAAGACACTGGTGGCGGTTACGACCACACTTTCTGCTTTCGCGATATGTCCAATCCAAACGCACTGAAGGCAGAGGTGCGCGCTAGCGGGAGAAGATTGCGACTGTATGCCACTCAGCCAGGACTGCAAATTTTCACAAGTCAATCGTTCCATGAGCTGGGTGACAAAAGCCCGTATTATGACTACAGCGGTTTCACTCTCGAGACGCAGCATTATCCGGATTCGATTAATCAAACTAATTTTCCTGGCGACACGATCCTGATGCCAGGAGACGAATATTCTGAGCGCTTGATCCTGGATTTTTCGCCTGAAGATAAGGTTTAGCGTGCCGATGCGGATCGAGATGTAAATCCTAACCACGCGCCAGGCTGCAAGCACTCATCCATTGACGAGGCAAAGTCAGCCGCCGGTGCCAGTGGGACACGCTCGATTTTGGATTTAGGAGCCTTAGGTGAGAGTCCAGACTATGGAATCGTTGCCCCGTCTGCTTGCTCTCTTCGTCAGCCGCCTGATGCCAAGTCCGAGTTATGCTCCGATTTTGACGTTAGTTGTGTCGACGGCTTTGGTTCCTTCAACACCTTTAGCGATTCCGACCATCTTGTCGAGCAACTGCTGATCCGCAGCTTTCCCTTTCAAGACCACTGTCGTGCCAGTTTGGGCAATCCAAACTGTTTGATGATCGGTTAAACCGGCGTCGTCGAAAGCTTTAGCGACTCTTTTAGCTAATCCGCTTTGATCGTATTCGCCCATCAAGCCTGTGCGTTCAATCGGAAGAGATTCCATCGGTTGCGGCGCCGTCTGTACGGGTGCGGGTGCAGGTTGTTGTGCAGGCGCGTCGTGGTGAAACAATCTATCAAGCCAGCTCATCGGCTACCTCCAAATTGGTGAAGTGTGGAAGGTGAATTATGACTCATTGCGAGGACAAATGTTGTCCATTATGGATGAGCTCGGGACGAAAATAATGTGAAACGATTGCCGAACTGCAATCTGTCCCAGACTCAGTTTGCAGATCAGAACTACAAAGTTTCGGACGGCTTAGTGGCAACTGATGTGGGATCTTGTCGCAATACAAAGGCAATGGAAGGATCGACAACCTTAGACATCATCGAGAAAAGCTGAGCGCTACCAGTTGGATTCAAGTGCACCGTATCCAAAAAATTCGTTTTCGAATTGAGCGGAGAAACATTCAAGTTCACGTAAGGCACATGCTGCTCATGGCAAATCTTTTCAGTTTCATTCAAATATTTCGCATAAAAACCAGGCGCCATGACCTTCTGATTAATTTCGCCAAGCGGCATGTTGACTATCATGATCGGTGTCTTTCGTTCTTTGCACAATCGCAGCAGACGGGTCAGATAACCAAGCTGTGTCTTCATTTGATCTGGAGCGACAGGATTGTATCGTGACAAATAATTCTGAAGCATATATTCATCGTCTGGATGCCAAACGGCTTTGCCGGGAGCAATTAGCCCACCAATAAAAGTCCGCACATCAGTCTTTACTGGAGCAGGCGAAAGAGAGCGAGTCATCTGCGGAAACAACGGAGCGACTGTGTTTGTGAGCGATTTGGTGGTGAATGACGCTAACTGGTTTCGATTCCCCCAAAAGCCGGAAAGATTCTCTATCGTCAATGCCAGCTTATTTTCAGGTGAAAGTTGATGCGCTTGCCACAGGTCAGGGATATCTTCGATTGATGACAGCAGTTTGAATGTCTCACTCGAATCGATTCCGGGCATCAAGTTATCCTGAAAATCTCGAGGACCGATACCAAATATGATGGCACGTGGAGCTCGCACACCAACCAGCAAGCGCTTCGCGATGAGATAAGCATCCGAAGCCATCTCACCGCCAACAGCTAGCGAAATGACCGTGGGTTTAGTGCCAATCTGAGTTGCAAGTTCCTTTTCTAAGTAGTCACAACGGTGGTGCGTTAAACGGTCGACTGGTTCATTTACGGCAATGGCAGCCGCTTCAATTGATGGCACCTCAATCAATGACGAACCTAGAAGTGCTACATCTGGAGTTCGTGGTTCGCTTCGATAGCTTTTAACAACATTGAGAATGTCGCAACTATCGAGTTGAAATCTGTCTTCCTTATTCGAGGTTCGTGCTAAGGAATAGCAGGCATCCAATGCGAACAACAAAGAGACAGCGACGATTGCTGTACTCAGATAATTTCGGTGATGTTTGGTGGAAGTCATACAGTTCAAAATCTAGCTGACCAATTACCAAATCATAGAGCTAAACGCCGCGTCAGACTTCGGTATGAGATCTTTCAAAGGGGATAATCGGGTCGGCATTCTCGCCACAACTCTTTCAGGCTCAATGAATGCCGCAACAGCGCACAATTGCAGATGCCCGGAACCTATTGACAACAAGCATTAAAATGAGCACATCTTCCAACGAAGAGATGCAGACATTTACACATATTACGGGGGAAATTATACTGACTTTCGGATTTCAGAGAACTGAATGATTTGTTTTCAAAACATTTCCTTGTGGATCTGCGTATTCCGAAGCACCACTCGTAGTGCCTAAAGTAGCAAACGTCAGAATCGCCTTCATCAAAATGAGCTATCTATGTCGATAAACAAATGCTTTTTCGATTTTCATCTTTTGAACGAAGGTTGGCTATCTATCCCCCCATACGAAGAAAACAGCAAAATCGATAATCCACCAAACGAGCGCATATTGACTCTAAGAATGGTGGAATTTGGTTCCGATGACAAACCTGATATTTGGTACAAAGCCGAAATACTGCACGCTGGAACAAACGCAGACAAGGCTAGAGAACTGATAAACAAGTACGGTCTGCCGAAGGCGATATTGCATAACTGCTCGTCGCAAACAGAAGAATTAGAAAAACATCTGCGTCAAATTATCGACCGAAGCTAAAACTTGGTTCCTGACGTTGCACCACAACTAGTATCAATTTAATCCAAGTTTTAATTCTCTGAGATTATTTCCTTAAACATTACGCCAGCTCTTGACCAGCGCGAGAAGTCGATGTAATCTGTATATAGCGACTCCGCGACAAATTCGTGCGCGGCAAAAGGATCAAGCTCATGAAATTCTATCCCTATCCACAGCAATTAGATACGAAGCCGAATAGGCTGAACGTTGCTGCGGTTTTATATAGGGTGATAGATCATGAATATCGAGAGAATTGCACGTTTAACAGCTAGTCTGGCAGCTTTAGCACCAGGCAAGTTGAACGCGGCGCTATCTTCTAATTGGTCAGGAAATCAGGCTTTCAACTTGAGAACACGGGTTCAAACCCCGTTAGCGTCAATTTATTGCACTACGGATATTGGACTGGGAACCGCGCAGTGCAGGCTGTTTGCGGATCCCATTCCAATCCAGCAAGCAGTAAATTTATTGCCTCGTAAGCAGTAAAAAAATTCCCTTTCACAAATAGTTCTAGATGAGTGAATCTAGAAACTCCTTGTTGCGGGCATTAACCATCACCATATACGGTGCCGTCGTCTAGCGGCCAGGACGCTGTGTTGTCAGCGCAGAAAACGGGAGTTCGAATCTCCTCGGCACCGCCATATATCTGGGCGTAGCTCATCTAGCAGAGCGCTCGCTTTGGAAGCGAGAGGCAGAGGGGGCAGCACCTTCCGCTCAGACCAATTTCCCCGAATAGCACAACGGCAGATGCAACTGTTTTAAAAGCAGTGAGTTGACGGTTCGAATCCGTCTTCGGGGAAGCAGATCAATCCAGGCTTGGATTATTTAGTTCAGCGATCAGTAGACAAAATCGGAGCATGGGAGAGTAGCAATTCCAGCTGCCTGTAAAGCAGTCGCCGCAAGGCTTCCCTGGTGCAAGTCCAGGTGCTCCGAATCCCCTTTGTCCAGATATATGGAGGTTCTAAAATCCTACCATAGCAATCCATCCGTTTCCTATCCTCCATTAAAATGGTCCAGAGGTGTCCCGGGTATCTATAATAAGTTGTCCCAAGGTGATTCGACTATCAATTTATGCCAAACATTGGGGCTGTTGCAGGCACGGTAGCTTATCTCAGATTAGACCTTCGCATATCAACACGACGGATGATTTTGCACAGTAGAAGATGACAACCGCATCAAATAGAATTGATATGTGGCAGAATCCCGCAATCGTGTTGTTTCATGGAACCAGCGCTCCTTAAGTTTTCAGTGAGTAGAAACCAGCTTGCTTGTCTGACATCGTTATTTTTTGTTCGCTCGGACGTAGATGCTGACGATTACTGGAGCGTAGTTAAGCACTGCCAAGGCGGCGGAACAAATGGCGGATACGATGTCGCTGTCGGTCCTGTTTCACAAAATTCCGATGTGCGTCTAAGTTGGTCGAGGTATGATCAAATAAGCTTCCATTCGGATACCGCTTGTTCAGTTCTTGATGCAAGCGCCAAATCGGAGATTAGACTATGACTTTGTCTCCCCAAGTATTTGAAGACATTTTTTGGCACCGCGTGACCTTATGCCTTGCCGACCTTCATAAATTGAAATTTGATGACGCGGAATCGGAAGCCTCTCAATTCAGAAGAAATTTCCCATCGGCTGCCACTTTTGAAAATCTCGACATGATTTATCATGCTTCACCTTTTGAAATCGCATGCGACATCGCCGGCAATCGACTCTCTTTCTCCGAGTTTAAATCTCAGTACGAACTGATTTTGAAACAAACTGAAGTTGGATTCCTGCAGCCTAAAAAGCCGGACTCAATTCCAATTCAACAATCTGCGGATAGACAAATTAAAGAGGATGCCTTTGAAATAAATTTCAGAGTTTCGCCTGAAAAGAAAGAGTTAGCCACCGCTGGCAGCTCAAGTAACCGAAAAAGCGGAAAATTTCCTTCAAAAAGTGATACCAAGTCCGCAAGACCTAAAAAAGCAGGCAAAAAAACAAAAGCCGTCCCTAAATCAGAGAAACCCGAACCCAAAGCTAAGCCTAAAGGTGCAGCCAAACGTGGCAAATCTAGATAAGACAGCGCGCTGCTGGATTACCTATGTGTGCTTGAAGGCAGATAGCCACGAAGCAACAAAAAACAGTGGTGGCAGAACCATCTGAGTATCGCACTAGTTACTTCGAGCTGACCAAAGTAATGCACCAGTTTTGGTGCCGGCAGGATGCCGGCGCTCCCAGGTAAAACCTCGCGGATTTATTCCTTTGGCTTGATCAGTTGAGCGCCGACAGCTTTTTCGCCGTTACGGAATATCCAGGGTGGAATGGGTTTGGTTGCCGAAGCCCATAAACCGCGCTTTTCAGCTTTGGCTGCAGCGTGCAAGTCCTTCAGAGTTTTATCGTTTGGTGCGTACTTATCACTCCACCAGGCCAAGCCGCGCTGCACCAACTGTTGATTCAAACTTGATCCATCGGGGAGGTAGACATTAGCAATAATGCGGTCCTTTGAATCTCTGCCAGTTTCGTCGATTTTCACTTCTTTCCTGAAGCAAACGCCGTCAGTAAATGCGCGCGCCTCTTGTCCGAATTCCTGCCCCATTTCAGGACAATCAACTCCAAAAAGAATCACCTTTTCATTTTTGCCATCCCGGACAATATTTAGGCTGTCGCCGTCTGGCACTGATACAACTTTCGCCATGTAACTTTCTGCATACGCGGGATTTAATGGCACTAACAGCAACGCCAATACTAAAACGTTCCACAGAGTGTGGTTATGGGCGGGTAGAATACCCGCGCTCCATTTCGCTAATGCTGGACTCTCGTTAGCGAAGCTCCATTTCGCTAATGCTTGACTCCCAATAGCGAATCTCCATTTCATTAGGTGCATGAACTTCTATCCTCTTGGCGGTCTAAGTTAGTGGCAAGTTGTATTAATCGCTTGTGATGGACTCGACCAAGCTTAATGCACTTCTGGACCCGAGTCACGTATTTGGAGTACACTACTCTACTTCTAGCATTTCTGAGGCGCAACAAATGGACCAAAGTACTACAGCGAAGTCATTTGAATATCAAGTGAGACCAGTCAAAGCAAACTTTGGCGAACACGAAGCCGATGCAGTCCGCAGAGTAGTGAACGAAATGGCGGGGAAAGGATGGGAAACTGTTGAGGCGTGTGGTGATGAAATTCGCATGCCGTCATTGATTTTCGTCAAAGCGGAAAACATTAGCTCCGCCGATTATCTTGTCGAAGTCGTTCCACATATCAAAGGACACGGTGAAACCGACGATATTCGCGATGAATTGTGGCTTCGACATGATCAAGGATGGCGAATTCTGACCGTTCTTGACAGTCCACTCAGTCCACCCGTTGCCGTCTACAAAAAGGATCTGACTCTAACTGGCAACGACAGCATGAAGGTCTTAATCGTTCCTGTCGCAATTTTGAACAGCACTGCTGCGACGATCAAAAGAGAAATTATGGAACAAGAGATTCGCAATAAGTGCAGGCTACAAACAGTGATGCATAGTGGCTTGGCTCCCGTTTTAATTTTGCTCTCGCACAGTGGTCAGCCTGAAGTTGAATATCTCGTTGAACATGCTCAGAGTGGCTTTTTCAGCAACCACACAAAGAAGCTGCAAGACATCATCAACGTGCGTGCGAAAGAAGGTTGGGCTGTCTGCGGTGCATTTGAAGATGAGTCTTTGCTGCCCTGCGTCGTCTTTAGCAAAGACGCGCCAGATTAGGCTTTGGCAGGCATCTTCACAACATTTTGAGGGTTCTGTCCGCGCATTTCGGCGAGCACGCTTGCCATTAGATCGCGCACATAGGTGCGCATTTTTCCGGAGCTGCCCTCAAACGCGCTGCAGCTTACCGGCGGTAAAACTTTTATTCGAATATTCTTCTTGAAGACGAGATGCTTACCCCCTTTTGGTAAAACATCAAACGTGCCGTCTATTACAATTGGCACAACGTCTACATTGCAATCCATTGCCAATCTAAACGCACCATCTCTAAACGGCTGTAGTTCGCCATTTTCTGAGCGCGTACCCTCTGGAAAAAGCATTATTGAGCAATCGCGTTTAAGCCACTTTCTGCAAGCGTCCATCATTTCTCGAATGCTTTTAATGTCACCGCGTCGAAGCAGTACGTCTTCATTCAGGGCCATATTCCAGCCGAGAAACGGGACTTTATAGATTGATTCCTTTGAAATCCATTTAAACCTTTTGTGCAACCCGTACAAAACCAAAATATCTGCCAACGATTGATGATTGGCTATAAGCACGTAAGTCTTATCTGGCTCGATATTCTCTGTGCCTTCGTAGGTCAACTTCCAGAGCGGGTTAATCTGGAAATAGTGGTACCCCCACCAACAAGAGAACGCATGAACAGCTCGTCTACGAGGATCTAACGGCGCCGTAACAAGACAAATCAGGGCCGATATGCACACGAAGAATGCGCATGAAGTGAAGAAATAAATTGAGAATAGTCCAGACAAAAATGCCTGCATTAGTCAATTCCCCGAACTAGCCCTAGTCTACTGAAAGTATAGGGGGTAAGTCCAGCGCCCCTATCGTTAATGAACACTTTAGCAACTGTTGTGCATGGTCTAGCTTGGGTTTCGCCTTCCTTCTAGCATGAGCACAGGAATGAAATTGCCGGCGAATCGCGCTTATCGAGGTGTTTAACGTGTTCAACGATCTGATTTACGAATTGACGGATGTGCGCTGCGCATTGAAAGCACTCGAACGACGCGTGGACACAGTCGAGAGGCTGGCGCAGAAAGGTCAATTAGCCGAGTCCCACCCAGCCGAAGCCATTGCCTCAATTGCAGGCGGGATTGCGGATTCAGGCAAAATTGAATGCTGTCCAGGCACTCTCGTCGATTCGGAAAAATTCAAGCAGACGTCAGACCGCGTCGGAGGTTTGGAAAAAATTGAGCGGACGCCAGCCAACGGGCAAAATCTTGCACCGATGCAGGTTCGGAACTCC
This sequence comes from Candidatus Melainabacteria bacterium, assembly GCA_003153555.1. Classification (GTDB taxonomy): domain Bacteria; phylum Cyanobacteriota; class Vampirovibrionia; order Obscuribacterales; family Obscuribacteraceae; genus PALSA-1081. Next base: position 46,897 of record PLZS01000064.1, read on the forward strand.
GTTAGCACCAATATCCCAGACCTTTTTGAAACCGAAACGGCTGATCCTGAATCCGGGGTTGCGTCCGGACCAATTCTGCTCCGTCCCCCCTCCTACCCGAAACTGTTGGTTGCTGCTCCTGCAAGTCAAGTCAAAGCACTTAAGCCGCCGATCGAAGAGGGGGCAACTTCGAAAGAAGGACTAGAAGTATTCATCGGAAGACATTTAAACAAGCTTGGCATAAGCTTTCTCGTTATCGGATGTGCACTTGCACTAATCTACCAGTTTCAGTACTTTTCACCTTTGCTAAAGATTGTTAGCGGCCTTTTGGGCGGCGCTCTCTTAATACTCGGAGGGGAAAGATTTGAAAAAAACAACGCTAAGTTGGCATGGTACGGAAGAGCGCTGATCGGCGGCGGATGGGCGCTTTCATACTTCAGTATTTTTGCTGCTCATCATTTTCCCGCAGTATGCATTATCGAAAGCGCGATCATCGATGCCAGCTTGCTCCTCGCTGTAGCTTGCGGTTCAGTTTTTCACTCGCTCAAATACAAATCTGAAACTATCACTGGTCTAAGCCTAACTCTTGCATTTGCCACTATTTGCTTAAGTCCTGCCACATCATTTTCCTTGCTTTCTTGTGCGCTGCTTGTCGCCGCGCTAGTAGGATTAACCCTCAAAATGGGTTGGTTCAATTTGTTCGTTTTCGGAGAGTGCATCTTTTACACAGTCTATTTGGGGCGCATCCTTCCTCAGATTATGGCTGGTCAAAACGCGATATTTGGTATGGATTCCGCAAATGGGAATTTCTTCACCGCGGCGGCATGCTCAACATTTTGCTGGATGGCTATGAATCTAGTGATCTTCTCGGCCCGCGAATTGAGTGCAACTGACAGGCAAAGACTGGTCGGTGCGACATTGCTCAACAGTGCTGTATTCGTGCCAACAGTTTTGCATTTGATGTCAGGAATTCATGAAGACTGGAAATTCGGATTCTTGCTGTCAACCGGGCTTGCCTATCTTTTTTCGACAATGACTGCCAGTAGAACAACGGCACCAGGTCCCACAACCGTTCACAGAATTCTCGGATTGTCGCTTGTAACGTTGGCGATTCCATCAAAGTTGACTGGAGACTGGTGCACAGCTTTTTGGTCGCTGGAAGTACCGGTATTAATTTGGGCCGGTCTAGAGTACGAGATGCCGTCCATGCGAAGATTCGCATCAATCTTGGCATTCGTCTCCGCCATGATGTCCTTAAGCTCGATAATTTCGTATCGTAACGGAGTCCCATTGCACGATCTAACTTTCGGCATTTTCGCTATCACTGCATATGGTGCTTCAGCGATCTTGTATCTGAATGCAGTCAAAAACAAAACGATCACAACCCGGAATGGATTCTATTTTTACTTTGTACTTTCAACCTGCATCGCAATGGCACTGGCAAGCATTCATGCAGCTCCTGCCTGGCTGGCCTCAGCGTATGTTTGCGGTTCTGCTCTGGTTATTTTGATCGGTTTCAGACTTGAGGATCGAATCCTGCGCATCGGTGGCTCGCTTGGCTTGCTTCTGCTTGGAATGCCGCTATTCATCACCCATTTAGAAACCTCATCACGATTGAGCACCGCCCTGATTGTGCCTATTATGCTCTACCTCAGTTACCTCTATCATCAGATTGAGGAGGAAACACTGCGCCTGGAGTTAGTGTATCAAAGCGCCGCTGCAGCGGTGTTTACAGTTCTGCTTGGACGACAATTCCAGGGCATAAATTTCGAAATAGCCCTAGCCCTTGAAACCATCGCTATTCTCAGTCTTGGGTTCTATTACCGCCACCATTCAAGCAAAGCAGTTGCGTTATTGCTGTCTGGTCTGATCGCACTAAAATTTGTCCTCTTTGATCTGACTAGCACGCAAACAATTTCCTTCTTTGGCCTATCAATGACAATGACTTTAGTGCTGGGCATTATCAGTGGTGCTACTCTGGCGACAACCGCCGCCATGTATCTCTCAACGAGATTGAGATCCTTTAGTGGTGACCTTTGGTTGAAGGCGTTCTATGTGCACGGTGCTTTGACTTCCTTGGTGGTCGGTCTGGTGACAATCAGCCAGGCACCTAAAGACTACCTAGCCTTGTTCTTGAGTTTGGAAAGTGTTGTGCCGCTCATCATTGGTATGCGGTATCAAATTCCGGCACTCAGAGGAATTGCTCACGTCGGTATAATCGCCAGTCAAATAATCTGCCAGACACTGTTCTTGAATAGCTGGAACACGTTGGCAACGGCAGGGCTGATCATTGAACAATACGCTCTCAGTGCTCTCTTTACGAGCCTAAGAAATGATCCTCGCTATCAGTCCGAACATTCAATTGAACATTATTACGCTCTTCTCGGCACCGCCACCACTTCAATTTTGTTATTCCAACAAATACCATCGCATTGGTTATCCATCGCGTTGACGGTGCAAGGTGTGGCAGTCTTAGGTTGGGGCTTCCACAAAAAAAACAAAGTTCTGCGCGTCTCCGGACTGACTATCTTAGGACTGGTAATTGCAAGACTTCTCTTTGTTGAACTTGCCAGCGTGGAAACAATCTATCGCATTATGTCTTTCATTGGTGCCGGGATTGTGCTTTTGGTGGCGTCACTTGCTTATGCCAGAATGAATGAGCCTCTTTCTCGGTAAGGGGCGATCCGACCTTTCGTAGTTACCCACTTCCTTCGTGGACATGTTCGGCAGATCGCTCGGACCACGTTCGTAATTGCAAAATGGAAGGATCTATTTCCGGTTAGCGTCGCAGCAAGTTACGATCGATAGTCGTGCATAGAGCAGGTGCGACAGCCATTCCAGCGCGTGTCGCAATCACTCCCAATGAAAGAGCGAGAGTGGCAATCATCCACGTCGGTTTTGGATCTGGATTGTAAGAAGAGCCAGCCATCAGCAAAGAATAAAACATAAATGCAGAGAGGGGCACAAAAGCCGCGATAGACAAACTCAATTTTCGCTCCGAAGAACGTGCGTCTAAATAGGCTCGGAGCAGACTGAAGCCGAAACTGAGGGCGAGAAAACTGAGGCTACCAACAAAGGCAGCATCGGATAGATGACCTCTCAAACAAGCGAATGACATAAAGAAAAAGCCGCATATAAATCCACATGAAGCATCCACCAAGTTTTTTAATCGCTGTCTGGTCATATATCCTCCAAAGAAACGCCGTCCCATATGGGTGATGACGTAAGCGCTTCTTTAATTAGGAGGCGCCCGTTAGTTCTTTGTGGCAACTAATCTGTGTAATTGAGAAATTCTAGTGTTCCCAGAGCTCCAATCGTCATAAAATCCAACCATCGGAGCGTTTCAGGCATTTCCCCAGCTAAAATGAACGATGTGCGCGTCTTATTGACGTCGGGTGGGCATAAGGCAGTATCAGGACTTCGTGAGGATATTAACGTGGCTGAAGACCAAACAGTAGCCCAAAAAAAAGACGACAAGTTTGATAATGCATGGTTTAGCCGCGCGCCTGCAGCACCTGAGCCATCCCCTTCGGCTAAAAAAGTTTCTCCCGTGCAAAAAAGTATCGAGGAGATTAAGCAATATGCTTATGAGGCCTTTGACAAACTTGATGCCAACGGCAACGGCTTCATCGAAATGGATGAACTCGCGGCCTCTCTCCAAGACCCTAACATTCCGATGCGAGAGAAATCATTCATATCGTTTTTGATAAACAACCACGATGACATTGAAAAATCTTGCGCCGAAGGTGCCGGTGAAAAGAATGGCATATCTCGCCTGGATATCGAATTCTATTTTCGCTTGGTGATCAGCCAACTGACTTGATCTATGGACGCTTAGCGCTATGCCGAAATTAAATCCAAAAGAAGATGACGAACTATCGTTTCAACCGACGTCTTCGGACATAGCAACGAACGACGAGCAAAACATGTCTGGTGGCAGCATAGACATGACGCCTGTACGGCGCATGTTTCACTTCAAGCGGGCTACGGATCTGCTGCCGCCGCCATTAGGAAACAGTTATAGAACGATTCAAACCGGCGACAAGCAAGCACGATCGATCGTCGAAGAGTGGGTAACGAGCTCGCTAACGGGCTGCGTTATTGCATCGAACAATCGACATAAGACACGCTCAGCGTTGCTCTTGTATCAAGGAAAAGCGGTCGGTTGTATTTACACAACAAAGACAATGCCGCTTACGCAGCCAACTGAAGACGCAATCAAGTTGGTGGTTCGGGATTTAGAATTTCCAAATAGCATCGTCAAGATTTATCCTCTTCACGAGAGTACGGTGCTGCCAATGTCAGCCTTGTTTTTGGGATACCCGATCTTTAGAACAGACGATTTTGACGCAGCATCTTATGTGGATTACATCACCGGATGGCTCAAAAATCGAGAGCAAACGGCCTGTCTTGCGATCAACTTGCCACAGAGTTCGGCAACTTGCTTGTGCTTGATTTATCAGGGCGTGTTCACAGGAGCATTGTATGTGGAAGATCAAGAACTAATTCGAGATCAAAAATTCGTCATGGAATTATTGCGCAACGAGCCTGATGCTAACGTGGAGGCAAGTATCTTGCCTCCCGAGTTGACATCATCCGAGCAATACGGCTTTGACATTTTAGAGGATTAGAGACTTTTCGAGCAGTTTCGGACTAGATATTTTCGAGATATTTTCGAGCATTTTTGGGGCACCCTCAAGGGGCGGGGTACATTTTCCCTTTTTGATCCGCTTAATATGTTAAGCGAAAAACGCAGCCATCACCAATGCTCAAAAACTGCTCTTTTGCTGGTTTTACGGAAACATCAAAGTCTGGAAACGCTGATGTAATATTGCGTTACTTAACATGTGCCTGCCGAAAAAAGTTAGAGTGTCGGTTGTTTGGGTCGTCGATCGAATCGCGACATACAGCGGCACAAGGTTTCTCACTATCACTTTAGAGATCCGAGGTTTTCATATATGCGCTTGTCTGCCCTCCTGGCCACGGTGGCTTTAACAACCTGTTTATGCCATCCGGTCGCAAACGCAGCATCATCGACCGCCGCAGTGCAAACCGCAACCTATACAGCAAATGCCGACGGCGAAAACGCTCTGGTAACAAGTGATTACAAAAGAGCACAGCAAGTTTTTTCCGCTGCGCTTGCCGGCGGAAAAAAAGATTCGGCAACGGAAGGATATTTGAGGATTGGCCTTGGTGAGTCGTTATTGTGGCAAGGCTCCATTAACGAGGCCGGTAAAGAGTTCAACAAAGCGACTTCGTTGTTGAAAAAAGACAACGACGTCAAATTAAAGGCTCGGCTTTTAGACGATCTCGCATACCTCTATCAAGCTCAAGGAAAGATGGATAAAGCGGTCGATAGTATGGGCGATGCCCTTGCGATTCGGCAAACTGATTTGTCGACCGACCCTGGGATATACGTAGCCACAGCGATGCACATGGTGAATTTGCTGGACAGGAATGGCCAGCTCGATAAAGCACAAAAAATTGCCCTGCAAGCACTACAGGTTCAGCAAGAAAAATTCGGCAACGACAGCCTAATGGCGGCGAATCTCAATGATCAGCTTGGATCAATCTATCGCAGACTGGCTAAGCCCGATCTGGCACAGCAGTGCTTTAATGCATCGCTGCAAGTGAAGCTCAGTCGCAATGCAGTTAATGCAAAATACACTCCCCATGCTTATTGGGATAACGTCACATTCAGATTTTTGGAAGGAGCACCTAATTGCTTGCGCAAATTTGTCGATGGTGATCAGCTGGAAATCGTCACCGCAGATGGTGTCACTGTCGGTGCATCCATAGCGTCGAAAGCACCGGCTTTTGCCAAAAGCGCTCAATTGAATATTCGTGTTCGAAACGATACGGAGCGGCCAATTCAATTTCTAGGACAGCCACCGGCATTAGTTGTTCTAACGCCCAAAATTGCCATCGTACATCTTATCGATCCGACTACGCTTGCAGATAGCGTTGAAAAAACTGGCGAGAAGAAAGCGAAGTGGGTTCGCTTTTGGGGCGCTGATGCAACGCAATCCGTGACGACCACTATGATCGGTAACGGAGGCTATTGGGGTTATCAGCCCATCTACAGCAGTGGGGGCGCTATGCCGTTCATCAATCGCTCAGGAAACATGACGACGATGACAACCCAGGTTCCCGACTACGCAGCGCAGGCACGAGCGTTGCAAAAGGCTGCGAATTTGACGGAAGCTTCCCAACAAGCTGCCGACAACATTCGAGCAAACAGCCTTGGAGCAACAAACATCGCACCTGGACAGACGTTACAAGGGTCGCTTTATTTCGACGCACCACAATTGAAAGAAGGCATTCTACAGTTGCCCGTTGGCAACGCGGTTTTCGAATTCGAATTCCCACCCCGCTGACAGAAATCCTATATTTGCCAAACCTGAACTTAGCCCTTTTGGTCGGGTCTAAGTCGATTCATACAATTCTCGACGGCGTCTGAATCTGAATTTTTATCCGCCAGTCCTAACGTCCTGTCCACTAACGACCGCCAAGATGCATTCGCTCCATGATTTCCGCCGCAAGGCGTTCTTTATTTATCCAGAAGACTATGTCGGGAATTGCAGGTTTCCACTATCGCTGAGTTTAGGCTCGCCAGGCAGATCATCGAGCACCACATTGTCCGAAGGCTTGGATTCGTCGAACAGAACCGTCACTTCTTTTTTTATAGCAATTTTGGTGCCCACCAATGAGGAAGCGGTTCGTCGCACGCCGTTTGGATCTGTAAATTCATAAGTGCGCTTGATTAGCGATGGACGTCCATTGACGTATGCGACCGCACTTTCGCTTTGATAAGAGCCTGTGGCTGCCACTCCCATCTTTAGTAGTTTGATCTGCATTCGAGATTTCGAGATGTGCCAGATTATCGCTCCAGGAGCAGCACACATTAGCATCAATGGAAGAAGAAAAAGAAACTGCGGCGGACCGCCGCTAAGTGGAACTCCACCAAATAAGCTATGCATCTGCTGAAAGCCATAAGCATACATGTGGCCAGTTCCGACAATGCCTGCGATTAATGCACCGAAAAAAACTACCGCAGATGTTTGTGAAAACCAGGTCACTCGATTGGCCAGACCGGCAGGCAACTCTCGCGAAGCGGAACGCTTCATGAGCGCGACACTGGGGTCCTGAGCTGGACGGTTGGCCTCGATCGCAGTCTGCCGATGTTGCTCGATCAAGCGCACCACCGATCTCGTTTTTGGGACATCGAGGAGAAACGGTTCTGAACGCTGAATCAGGCGCGGATCCAAGATAACTCCTTCGGCTCCAAACATGCGGACCAGCAGGTGGTTCTTCATATTGAAAACAATTGTGCCTGTATTATCGCCAGTGGTGCTGCAAATAATGGAATCGATACCAGCGAAATCGAGTGAAGATTGTTTCACCATGTTCATTGGCTGTTTCCATAGTGATATTACGCGCCGATTGGTAATGGCGTATTTGGTGCTTGCCTTGAGCATCGCTTCGGAAGTTGCGAATAACGTTACCAACAGTAAGAGTGACAAAGTGTATATCGCCCACGAAAAAGCGTGAATTGATGCAACCTCCAATGCAAATGTCACACCTGAACTCAGCACTGCAGCAAAGACAAGATTGAAGAGTATAATGGCCAGATCAGTTCTGCGAAAATGAAAATTACGATCTGGTTTTCCTTGCCACAATATTTGCTCGTCGGGCAGAAGATTAAATTCATTGGTTGCCACTAATTGCGGTACTAGAGTGGAACCGGAAGAGGTAATCGTCGGCACCGCGGGTGAAACCATTCCGAAAGCCGTGGGCACTCCACGCTCGATAAGTTTGCTAGCCGTTCTTAAGTACTCGATCGCTGGTTTCGCGCTTGCAACCGCACGAAAGGCAAGGGGCTTGTCGTTCCAGAACAGAAAAAACGGATCGGACTGCCACTGTAACAGCTTGAAGTCTGGCATTTCTTGAAAGATTATGTCAGCGGTGCCATCCCGGCTTTGCAGCGCAACTACAGGTGCTGTTGGTGCTATTTCGGCCGATGACACTTTCCGCATAGGAAAGTTAGTAATCACGTACGCTCTCCGATCAGTAATGACATAAACGCAATCTTTGAACACCAAATATTGATGTATGAAGCGCCCAAATGTAACGTAGCAACCGATAAAAAAGAAGAGAGCTGGCACTATCGCAAAAGGAATAGCTGCCGCATCAATGCTGAGCATTCCGCAAAATATGAATCCGGCGCCGCTGGTCCAGACAATCATGAAGGGAATCTGAATGATGTCCGCTGTCCGAAAAAGTTTGATCTTCGGTTGGCCGTACCAGATTACGTTTTCGGTAGCCGGCACGTTTTGATTGACCGTTGCTTTAAGAGTAGCTGGAGAATTCTGGACCATCTTTTTAACGCTTTGAAGTGACTTCTTATTAATGATTCCATCCTACTCCCGAGCAAGACGCTCAAGATTGAGAAAGAGTTTTCTTTAAGAATCGCAAGGCTTTCTACGTTCTACTTTTGTCATAGTTCTACCGCCGCATGACGAGGTGAATGGTGTTTCTCATGCTTATCCGACACCCGATCGGGGTATAAGTCTCTTGGAAGACCTGGAAACGAGGGAACAACTATGGGACGCACAGAACGTCGAGAAAGAGTCGCACTAGACGAAGCGTACGAGTTCTATAAGGGCACGATTGGCAATGATGAAGCCTTCACCCTGCACACCCTAGTCAATAGTCTTAAGACAGTAACCCATGCAGTGTGTGCATCCACTGCTGGTCATCTAACTCTGACGACGCGGCTGTGGCTGCGAATTAAACAAGCATTGTTCGACAAGCTGATCACTTCCTATCCAGCTTACGTGATTATTTATGACGCCGCTAACAAGCCAATTGAAGTGAAACAGCGCATACCAGAAGACGGTACCATTGAGATTCATCCTCATGGACTGCGGCGTGACGACGATCGCTTCTCGATCGAACTCAATCATCTGCATCCTCTAACAAAAAAACATATTCAGAAAGTTTGGATAGAACGAGGTCCAGACACCAAAGGGGATGACTTCTCTAACTACGAGTGCGATGGCAACGTTTGCATGCCGAAACTATTCGTCATTGGTGATGAAATTTTGCAACGCGAAGCGAGTCTGGGAAAGAAGGAAGCTTATTCGCAGTGGTGGGAGCTCTATTGGCAGTCCTATTGCACCCCTGACCGCAAAGAAAAGCAACAGTTGACCAAACAGATGAATTCGTTAGAAGCTGTTTGGGGCAACCTTTACTATTAGCTGACGGTGAGGCCCAAGGCAGAAAGTTACATTAACGTAACTGATGTAAATCGATTCTATCGTTCGATTGAGTGTGCCTGACCGACTTTGCCAGAGCAGGGCATTAGGCATCCCTCGATGTATAACTGCTGACGACCGCTGAAGGCACTTTCTCTTCGGTTCAGCGTCGATTAAAAGTAGTGCTTTGCAAAGACGAAAGTTCCGCACTGGCGCTGCTATGAGCCAATGTTAACAAGCTGTCAAGCAACACAGCCTTAATAGCAGGCTATGATTATGATTTAAAATAGAGTTGGCTTTCCAACCAGCGGAGCCATTTCCGATTTACCGACGACAAGAAAATGAAGTGCCGACCGCTAGAAAAACAGTTGATGATCTATATTCCGATGACAAGTTTGCTAATGAATGCGAGAGACAATGTTGATTAAGAAGGTAGCCAGCGCAATGAAAATTGCTGGCAGCATAGCTAGTTCAATTTTGATCATGTCATCTATCGCAATTTCAGACGCGCTTGCAGATCCAGTTCCTACAGTTCCTATGAATTCAGTGGCGTTCACACGCTTGCCTGAAACGCCAACGACTGTACCGGTGTTTTACATAACAAACAGGCAAAAGACAAACGACAAAGTTCCAGATTATACAAACGATCGATCTGAAGATTTGCACTATGGTGCGCGCGAAATAACACTGATGTCTGCCAAAGGCCAGAAGATAAAATACGAGCGCGAAACGAAAACCATCGACGTTCCTGAAGCCAATTTTTTCGAACAAGTTGAGAACACACAAAAGCTAAGACAAACGAAGAAAATTGTAGTTTATGTCCATGGTTACGACATGAACATGGACGTCTCGAGCCGCGTTGCCGCAAGATTGACAGGCGAGCTGAAAATCCCGGTGATCATGTATTCATGGCCATCCAGGCGCAATCCGCTCACTTACGCAGCTGACGAAAACATGGCTGAATGGGCATCATTCAAACTCACTGAAATTTTGCAAGATCTCGGCAAACGCTACGGCAAAGAGAATATTGTCTTAGTTGGACACAGCATGGGATGCAGAATGCTTTGCTGGTCGCTTCAACAAGCGAAAGCTTCTGGCCAAGACGGAGCAGAGAAGTTTGGACACGTCTTCTTGTGTTCGCCGGATATCGATGCGGAAGTCTTCAAAAAATATTCTGACTTGTTTGTCAAATGCTCGAACGACACTCGAATCTTCGCATCGTATCGCGATTATCGTTTGTTTCTTTCAAAAATGCTGCACGGTGGTATCAGATTAGGCATGATGAATGGAGCTTTCAGGCACAAAGATCAGCCGAAGATTGATGGCATAGAGACAATCGACTATACCGACGATGATCCGACCTTTTTCGGACACGCTATTCCTTTCAATTTGCTCTATCTAGCAATTCAAAACAATCCGCAAGCCAAAGTCTCAAATCGTTAGAGCCTAGCAAATTTAGAATTCGCAAGCACGATTAAGAACATTGTGCCAATCTTAGCCCAACAACTCGGGAAATCCGCGAGCCACGGTCTTAGCCCAGCAAATTCGAAGCAATCCGCAAAGCGCAGTTTCAAAACGTTAGTGGTGATTGCATTTGCAAAGCTGCCTGTTGAACAAATGACTGACTACCAACACGAGATTGCCCACAGTGATCAGTGGCAGCTCTAGCGACTCGCTCATGCCTGCGACATTGCCGAAAGTAGCGGTGAGCACCAAGAACAACCCAATAATTAGTCCCGCCAGCACAGCCGGCTTCCGATGCTTCATATATCCAGGCAGTATTGCCAACAAGCCGAAGCTGACTACAAAGCCGGCAAGAATCTGATGGGCAGCGTGCCCTTCCAAAAACTGCAGCCCCAAAACCGGCAGAAACGCCACCACCAGAGGCATAGAGAGGCAATGAATCATACAAAGAGTTGAGGCGAAGATCCCAAGCGTGTCCATGGATACTATCGCCTCACGGCTCGTATGCTCGTGTACGTGCTCGATTACGTCATCCCTTGTGGCTTTATTCAAGCTGGCTCCAGAAATTCCTGACATATGCATATTATATAACTTAAACGGAAACGGTTTTCATTTTAGCACAAAAAAATACCAAACTGAAAATTGAACGTCTCTTCATCTCGGTTCAGAACAAGCAGCGCAGAAGCACCATATTCGGTGCAACAAGACCAGCAGAGCGAACAGCTTTACCAATCTAAAACGTATGCAAAAACTAGCGGCGCAACTATCGTGAAGTCTGATTCGATCACAAATCTTGGTGTGTCCACATCCAGTTTGCCCCATGTAATCTTTTCATTTGGAACCGCGCCACTGTATGAACCATAAGAAGTCGTGCTGTCCGAAATCTGACAGAAATAACCCCAGAATGGGCATTCTTCTTCGAGATCTTGGCGAATCATCGGCACGACGCAAATCGGAAAGTCACCGGCGATGCCACCACCTAACTGGAAGAATCCAACCGGTGATTTCGGTGCGGTTGCTTTGTACCAATCTGCAAGTGTCTGCATTGATTCCAATCCACTGCGAACCGTGTGAATGTTCTTGATGTCTTTCCGAATCACGTGGGAAACAAAGATGTTTCCGAGAGTCGAATCTTCCCAGCCTGGTGTCCAGATTGGCAGGTTCTTCTCGGCAGCGGCGACTAGCCAAGAATCTTTGGGATCTATTTGATAATGCTTTTCGATCATTTTTGTGCGAATCAACTGATACATGAATTCGTATGGGAAATAAGACTCACCTTTTTGATCAGCAGCTTTCCAAAGTTGCAAGACTTCTTTTTCAATTTTGCGAATAGCTTCATCTTCGGGAATGCAGGTGTCGGTGACTCGATTCAAGCCACGGTCTGCAAGCGCCACTTCTTCTTCTGACGACAGATGTCGATAGTTGGGCAGTCTAACGTAATTGTTGTGCGCAACAAGGTTGAATATATCTTCTTCGAGATTGGCTCCGGTACAGCAAATTGCCTGCACCTTGTCTTGCCTGATCATTTCTGCCAGTGAAATTCCTAACTCCGCAGTGCTGGTTGCACCTGCCAGAGTCATGAACATCTTGCCACCATTCTGCAGGTGTTTGACATACGCTTCTGCCGCGTCTACGACAACAGCGGCGTTAAAATGGCGGAAGTGCCTTGTTATGAAAGCTTTTACGCTCGTAATTTTTTCGGTCTTAACGCTCATCTTTGTCCTCGAATTCAGGTTCGGCAGCCAACGCACAGCAAATGCTATACCATTTGAGCGAAAAATGGCTCCATGCCAACCTTTTCTTTACATGGTGCGGGGCTGCTACTCGAGAGTCCAATTGTCCGCGGCATGAGCGCGCGAAACGTGCATCAGTTCGCAGTTACCAATGCCGCCACCAGGCAATGAGAGCAGCCGAGTTATGCCATGCCAAACGCCGCCGTGCGCGACGATCAGCACCGGGCCTGGGTGAGACAGCGCCTGAGCGAGTCCGGCAGCGATGCGCCTACCGAAATCACTCTGCGTTTCCCCGCCTGGCGGATTTGTTTCGGGATGATAGAGACTCGGTAAATCACTCCAAGCGCGCTTCTCCCAATCCCCCAAATGCCACTCTTTGAGCTCTTCGACACAAACAATCGGCGCCTTAATAACCGCACTTAACGCCTCGGCTGTCTGACGAGCCCGAACCATCGGACTGACGCAGATCGTCTTGACATCAATACATGCCTGAATACTGACGCTCTGGGCTAATGCTTTCGCTTGAGAAAGGCCGTTTTCATTAAGTTCAATGTCCCAACCGGCTCCTGCAGCCAAGTTGCCTAAGTTAGCGTCCGTTTGACCATGCCTGACAAAATAGAATCTTTCCTTATTGCTCACTTCTTGAAATTCCCGTACTTTTCAATAAGCACGTGGGCAGCTTCCTCGACAGGTTTACCCTCAGTCAGTTTTTCAAAATCGCAATGCGGATCTAGCTTCTTGAGAGCTTCGTAAGCTTTAGTACGCACTCTCACATTTGGATGCGCCTGCGACACTACATACAGTGGCGGAATGCTGATCGGCTTATGCTCTTTCACCAGTTGATCAATGGTGATAGAGATTGCCTCATAGTCTTCGCTTTTCAGCCCATTGAGGGTCATTCTGAAGGTCACTTCATCGATTTTCGAAAACAATCCTTTCGTCGCACCGCGGAACATGTTTTCGACCATTTGTAATCCAGCTGCCAAGTCAGACACGTCAATATCCTTAATGCTCATCTAGACAACTATATTAGCTGAAGTGCTGGTCGCATAGCAACAAAGCGCTTCTCGGAGTAATCGGACTCCTGGCTCGATTTAGTTAGAGATCCTTCACGTCTGAGGCAACATCAAGTTTTGGAACGCTTTCGCCAAGGACGTTTTGCCCGCACTGGAGCCAACATTCAATATAATGATCTTTCCATACTTACCCTCATTATCGAAAGAAGTTGACATTGCTATTCTTTATGATCGGCTGGCTCTTTAGCGCCAATCTCTTTCGACTCTTTCCTCTTAGCAGTCCAAGTGAAAGGAATGATGTCTTTGATGCCAAACAGCTTTCTAAGCGGCTTAAAAATAGGCAATGGATTTCTGATTCCAAATGTGAGAACGTCGTCGCCATCTTGATTTTTTGAGCGCGAAAATTCTTTCAAGATGATTGGAATCTCAAATCCCACATTAGGAATCACCTCAATGCCGGTTATGTTCTTCAACGTAGAATATGCGTCCACTTGAACAAGATCCACCGAAATTTTGGACAAGCGAACTCGCTTTAGAGGAAGTTGCCTTTTGATTTTTTTCTCGCTCAGATCGATGTCTTCATCTTCTGGTCCATCACGGATAACGTCTATGTGAGAGCCGGTCACAGTGACACCAACGAATTCGTCCACAAGTCTGCCCACATCGGGACCAAACTTAGAGGTCAGCTTCTCCTTGGCTTCGGACAAGTCTCTAATTAGGCTGGCACCAAACTCAGTATCACTACCAATCAAAACGATCGATGAATCTGATTTGGTCAATTCAACAGCTTCGCCTTTTCTTCTCAAACCAACTACACCCTGCACCAAATTGCGAATTTCCTCGGTGGCAGGTTTGCCAGATACAGCCTCGACAAACTGAACGAAGGTCTGATTCTGATCTTGTGCTGGAACTGTACTTGAAGCTGGGGTGTCAGGCTGATTTGGAAGCGGAGTCGTTGATTGAATCGGTGACTCGGACTGACTCGGCTTCGGGTTCGTAGACTGACCTGCTGGCTGCTCCGCCTTCGGGTTCATGGTCTGACCTGCTGGCTGCTCCGCCTTCAGGTTCATTGTCTGACCTGCTGGCTGCTCCGCCTTCGGGCTCATAGGCTGGCTCGGCGACTGGATCTCAGACTTACTTAATGAGTCAGAAAATCCAGGCGGGCAAAACACGATCGACAAAACGAGGGCACTGTACACGGTGACATTAGCAGGCTTCGCAATCTTACCGATGAGCGTCATCATTCTTCTTAACGACGCGTTTGGTTGATATTGGAGTTGGTTCAGACTCACCGGCGAATCCGGCGAAGTCGCCGTCGTTTACCAGCAATGCTATTTTGTTTTCCGCTTTCGAATAGCCGGGGGGCATCTTAAATATGTCTCCTGAAACCGTTGCTTTACGGACTTCTGTAGTATCGAACATGGTCGTTCTAGTACCATCTTTGCCTATTTGCACGAGTCGCAATGGTAAATTGTCGCTGTATTTAATAGCCGCTATTTTCTCCAAAAATACACCACTAACTTTTGGTGGAACCTGAATTTGTTGTTTGGAATACCAATATTCACGTCGCTGATGCTTCAAGGCATCATCAACATATTTCTTCTGTTCGTGATTTAGCTTAGTCCCGTTTTCAACGGCGTTGGTCACAGAAATTGCGAACTTTTCAGATATGTTTTCAGTCTCATGAGCGTAGCAATAAGCAATTGTCGGCATGCCAGCAACAGATGGTCTGTCACCTAGTCTGATTGGTGTTTCAATTCCAGAATTGTCACGACGTCTCTGGTGTTGAAAAATCTCGAGCGCCTCTGCCTTAGTCAAGACTAAATATTTTTTGTTCGCTTCATTAAAGGCATTCAACTTCCAATCGGGCGCATGCATAGTCAACGTCAAACCAAGCTTGTTGTTATGCAACTTGAACGCATCCTTAGCTAGAACTATGTCAACGTCGCCTAAGTTATACGAGGTTTGCTTGATCATCCAAGCAGACACCAATTTTGCACTGCCGCCCGGCGCAGCGAAAGCTGTGCCGACTGTGCAGTACCCTGCAAACGCCATAGCTAGCAAAACTTTAAATGACATCTATTGGCCCCGATAACAACCTGCCCGAAAAGTCTGATTATTAAACGAATTCAACATGATTACTAAGGCTAAAGCAAGGGCAAAATACATTGCAGAGGGCTCATCCGTAACACATGATTCAATCCAAGGAACGAGATTCTGGCGGCTTTAACCAGAATGCAGAAAGCACTACTGCGCCCGAAGCCGTTGGCGACAACGCGAATACTCCTTCTGTCCAAAACTCTCTTATCAACACTCTCTTCGCCGAAAAATACCTAATCCGAGAGGTGCTTGGCGAAGGCGGGATGAGCATCGTTTATCTAGCCCGCCACGAAGCGCTGAACAAGCTTGTTGCAATTAAAACACTTCATACTCATCTCATGTCCAAAACAACAAGCTTGATGCGATTCAAACAAGAGGCGCAGGCGGCAAGTCGTTTGGAACATCCAGGCATCGTAGCGATCCACGATTATGGCATCACAGAAGACGGAACGCCTTATCTTGTTATGGATTACGTTCAGGGCGAATCTCTCGGTGATTTACTGAACCGGATTAAGTCTCTTCCCAATGCCGATGCTTTGAACATCTTCAAACAGACGACTGCTGCGATTGCCCATGCCCATCAGCGTGGTGTTGTGCATAGAGACATCAAACCTAGCAACATCATGCTCAACTTCGATGAACGCAATAGCTTAACCGTCAAGATTGTTGATTTCGGCGTGGCCAAACTTGTTGAAGGGGAAGACGCCAAACTCACACAAACCGGAGAATCTTTGGGCAGCCCGCTCTACATGAGCCCCGAACAGTGCCTTGGACAGCAGCTCGACGTTCGATCAGACATCTATTCATTTGGTTGCGTCATGTACGAGGCGCTATTGGGCGTTCCGGCCTTAGCCTCTGACAGTGTGTTCAAAACAATGATGAAACACATTCACGACATGCCACCAAGCTTCAAAGAAGTTCGTCGCGATCTAAAACACCTAGGTGCCCTCGAGCGGATTGTGTTTAAAGCTATTGCAAAAGAGCCGGGAAAACGATATCAGAAGATGGATGACATTCTTGCTGATCTAAATAATCTGCATGAAGAGCAAGGGCTCGCGCAAAGAATCGTTCAATCCTTTGAACTCACAGGCTTACGGAAGACAACAAAGTCGCTCAACTTTATGGTTGCTTCGTCGTTGCTAATTGGCGCACTTATACTGATTGGCGCTCAATACATCCTCAACGCGCTGTCCACTGTTTCCACCACACCAAATTTGCAATCGGAAGCAGTGATATGGCAGCGTTTTGCCGACAAGGGAAATGTTGAGCAGGTTCAGAAAGACTCTGAAGAAAAGCAAATGGTGCTCGGCTCATTGCAAAATCTGGCCCTTGAATCCGACGAGCAGGCAGTAAGAAAGTCAGATCCAAACTCATTTAGCACAAAACAGCTTGAGCTCGCCTTTGAAAGGCGATCTAAAGGCGCGACGGAAAGAAATCAGCGCCACTATGATACCGCGCAAAGTAATTTCGTTGCGTCGATCGACTACATCAGTAAATTTGTAGATCAGACCAAAGACATACAGCGAGCCAACGCGCTAAACAACCTTATGCTTGCCTACATAGGCAAAGCAGATTGCGAATATTTCAATGCAATACCCGATTATGTAAATGCCGCTGAGGATTACGGCAAAGCGGTTGAACTTCTGAGCAAACTAAAAACCAGCAATATTTGGGTTGAGTTGCCACCTAACGAGCAGTTGCACATGCTTTTCAGAACTGCTGATTGCTATTTTATGAAAGGCAATTATGCTGAATCAACGAACGCAAGACATTGGGTACCTGACCTGATGAGGTCTTCAGATAGAGCGATTAAGGATGCTAGCTACAAGCGCTTAACCTACAGCAAGATCGCCGAAGAAAACTTTCGCTCCCATCGACTAGCCGATGCGAAAGGATTATACGAAATGGCCTTCCAAGAATGGACTCGAAACGGCGAGAACTTCGAGCGAGAGCAGGCGATTGCCGCTGGAAGACTGGCTGAAATAAAGGAGTCCCTGAATATCGATCCGCAAATCGACGTCTATACGCAGTTCATAGATTTAGCGACAAAACTGTCGCTCACCAATCCCGAGAAACTCAGATCACCATTTTTCTCAAACGCCTATCAGAGTTACGCTCACTATCTTTGGCAACATGGAAAATTCGTCAAAGCATTCCAAATGCATGACCTCGCTCAGAAGTATGGTTCTTAGAGTGTTTTTGAGTGTTTAGCAACTAGTTTCTGTCTTTCAGTGCACTCGAAGATTAGCTCATCTTCTGGATCTTCTCCAGTCGCACATATTCTCTCTATTGTGGGAATGGAAAATTACTTACACGCACGTCCACACTGATCAGATCAGTGGATCATTTATATCGGTAGAAGCGGCAAGTTTTCCACGTTCTTCGTTCACCCTGGTCAGCATTGCCATCCCTGCGGCAAAGAAGAGGATCGTGCACAATATTGCGATCCGATAATTGTTGTGTGTTAGAAAGGCAACAGCCCCAAACGTAAGAGCACCAACTGCGGTGGCTAATTTAACAGCTACGCCCCACAATCCGAGAAACTCTCCTGAGCGTCCTGCTGGAGCGAACTGACCCACAAGAGCGCGCCCAACCGATCCAGTTGAACCCATGGCTATGCCAACCAGGTTAGCAGCAATCCAAAGCTGTGGCTTGTTTTGAGCAGCCGCGGCAACGAGAATGGCAAGCGTCCAAATCGACAGGGTTATCATCAAGGTGCGCACGGAACCAATGCGGTCTTGCACGAAACCAAACACTGAAGCGCCAACTGCTGCTGTGACATTAACGACGAGGATCATAACAATTGAGTCTTGAGCGGTGAATTTGACCACTTCCTGCGCATAGACCGAGGCCAGGTGTATGACTGTGCTAGTGCCACAACTGTACAGAAAGAGCGTGATCAAGAATCGAAATAAGTCTCTGTAATGCCTGGCATGAGTAATCGTGGCTTTCAATCGTTCGAAACCGGCATGGATAGGGTTGTGCCCAATCACAGCTGGATCCGGTTGGGCACGCTCTTTCAAATACACAAAAGTAGGCAGGACAGCAATTCCAAAAAATAAAGCACAGAACAACATAACGATGGGCACAAATTCGGTTGAAGTTTGGCCTCGCTGTATAGCCCATGAAACATAGGCTAGACAAGCGCCAAGGGAAAGCAAGCCCCCAACATAACCAGCAGCCCATCCAATAGACGAGATTCGTCCCATATCTTTTTTGGTTGCCAATTCGGGCAGAAATGCTGCTATCAAGTCTTCACCAGTGCCAAATGCAATGTTGGCGATCGTCAGAGTCACCATTGCCGGTATCACAGCCCCTGGTCCAAAGAATGATAGACAAGCCGTCGCGATCACGCAAGTAAACGTGGAATAGAAAAGCATTCTCTTTTTTGATGCAGTAGCATCAGATATGGTGCCGACAATTGGAGCGGTGAGCACAATCGCCACGCTCGAAATGCATATAACAACCGTGAGCAACAGCGTGCCAACCCCTTTCTCCAATCCAGAGGAGGGCCCGGCAATGACATGGGCAAAATAGGCGTTGTAAACAGCTGTAGCAACAACTGTTCCATATGTGGAATTGGCAATATCATAAGATGCCCAGGCTAAGATTTCTTTGCGAGGAGCGTTGCTAGCCGCCTTTTCCAGCTCTAGGCCGCTCATTGATGGTTGCTCCATAAGACTCCACGCTTGCCATTCAAATTTTAGAACATATCGATAGTTGCAGTAACGGAAGAAGTTCCATAATTTAAGGGCTTTCAAAATTGAAAGCCCTTATTAATTCGTCAAGTACGGATATTTGCGCGAAGCTTCGAGACATGGGACGGGATCTACATCCCCGCTGTTTAGCGCTCATGTCGCGAAGCTATTCCAAGTCATGCAGCGTTGTCAGCGTTGTCAGCGTTCATGACTGGCATCCACCGGGGAAAAGGTTTCATTTCACTAGCCTGTCGGCACAGCAACTGTTAGCCTGTTTGTTTAACTGCGAACGAACCGAACATCCAATGTATGACTCGATTTGAGAGTCCGCCCGAACTTTGCTTATCGAGCGATCGATTGGCTCTTTGCGCAACGCGTTCATCTTCATCTTCGGCCAAAGTCTCAAGCAGAAATGGTGCCAGGTTTTGATTCTCAGCCAGCCGCACTCTGACTCTGAAGTCGCTGTCACAGGCTAATTTCCAAACGAGTTCTTCTGGCAATTTCAGATTTGCAGCAACAGCGCATCGAACAAGCGCATTTTGATGCTCGGCAAGCGGCTTCAATACATCCTGGTTGGCGCAGGCGCCTATGTATTCCGTGATTTTGCGGTTCAGAGGCACAATAACGGATTCACCCTTCAGGGCTTCTAGCGCAGCTAGAATCTCCTGCTCAGTCAGAGCTGCTCTCGACGGCAATGAATAACCACTCTCGTTCCTAAACACAGAAACCACCTCTCACTCACAGGGAAATCAAGACCCGTTTCACAAGAGGAATGTTCCACCCTTGAATCGTGATCAAGCGCCATATACCAGGTTCTTACAGTCCCTTACAAGCTTCTTACACAGCCAGCCGGCAGCCCTGAATGGATCCACTGACAAGCTTTTGCGATAGAAGTTTTCGTTTTAGACAATGCGAATTCGATAAACGCGAAAACAGGAACAGAAAATCTGCCAAACTTAGAATTCCAGGCATTCACCAAATTTCAGGGAGCCCCAAAATGCGAATTGCCCAGCTCGCGGCCAATACCGAATCGGTGCCACCACATGGCTATGGGGGCACTGAGTTAATCGTAAGTTTGCTCACTGAAGAGCTTGTAAAACGCGGTCATGAAGTGACGCTATTCGCCGCCGGAAGCTCAGAGACTAAAGCGCGTTTGATTACGGTCGTTGATGAACCTCTGCGAGCGGCTGGGAAGTACAACATGCTCCAGTGGCCGGCATTCGACATGCAAACACTGATCGAATTGGAGAAATTGCAAGACCAATTCGACATAGTTCACTCACACATGAGCTGGTCTGCTTTACCCGTTCTGGATCGACTCAATTGCGCCACTCTTACGACAATGCACAATCAAGTAAAGCCCTATTGTAAGGGGATTTACCTCAGGTATAAACATCTTCCGTATGTGTCCATAAGCAATTCATTCAAGTCCCTCAACCTCCCTGATCAATTGAACTACATCGGCACCGTATACAATGGCATTCGCGTTGAAGACTTCAGCCAAGTCAGCAACGGACAAGCAAGAGCGGGGCTTCTGTTTGTCGGAAGAATATGCAAAGACAAGGGGGCGGCAGAAGCGATTGACATAGCAAAGCGCCTGAACATGCCAATCAAAATAGCAGGCAAGGTGGATAAGAATGACGAGCAATATTTTGAGCAAGAGGTAAAGCCCAGACTAAGCTACTCCGGAGCAGAGCTTATCGGGGAAGTTGACCACAATCAAAAAGTAGAACTGTACAACAGAGCCGTCGCAGTTGTTTATCCAATCAATTTTAATGAGCCGTTTGGACTGGTGATGGCCGAGGCGCTAGCGTCCGGCACTCCAGTGATGGCCTTTGATAAAGGCTCCGTGCGCGAAGTGCTGGATGATCCCAAAACCGCAATTATTGGAACGACTGTCGATGAACTAGTAAGCCGATATCCAGAACTGAAAGACATAGATCGGAACGATTGTGTTTGTCGGGTGAAAGAATTGTTCAGCGTAGAAAAGATGGTAGACGGTTACGAAAAGTTGTACCAAGAGTTGCTGATCAATCCTTAATCACAGCCTGGGAAATGGAGCGACTGTCAGTCGCCCATAATCACGAATCATCCAGTTATTCACCGACGAATCCATCCTTTTACGAACGCACCAACCGATTACCGAATCACGAATCGAGGCGGGACTGGAGTCGACTGGAGTCCCGATCCATTTCGAATGTGGTGAAATGAAGCGCGACTGTCCGCAGTCGCCCATAATCACGAATCCAGTTATTACCGACGAACCCACAGTTTACGGACTGATCTATCTTATGACCCATCCGTCCTGACAATGCACCTGAGCGTCCCGAATGGAAGCCAGGTTACACATTTAGCAATTATTCCTGTGACTCCAACACTAACAAGGAACTTTCTCGACTGAACATGGTCATTACCTGAGCGAACGAGCACAAGTTTAAATCAAAGGAGATTACCCATGGAACCTGATACGAGTGTTAGCAGCTGCGGTAGCAGCCACAAGAGTGATTATGAAGGCAACATGGAATGCAAGCTCAAGGAACTTGGCGCCAAAATCGATGAGATGACTGCTAAAGCTGGAGAATTGTCGGCGAAGGCAGGAGAAGCCAAAGACCAAGCGGCGTGCAAACTGAAAGAGCTTAACGAGAAGCGGGAAGCCGCCACTAAGCGATTTGGCGAAGTCAGAGATGCTAGTGGAGAAGCTTGGACGGAATTCAGAGGCGGAATGGATAAAGCGTTTGATGAACTGAAATCGGCGTGGGACGAATTGCGCTTGGGTTCTGAGAAGGCTGCCGACAAACTAAGCCACTAAGTTGTAGGGCTGAGCGAAATCTGTTCGGCTGACGCCGGCGGATTTTGCTTGTCTTATTAACTCATCCAACACCCAGCCCACGAACCTTACTTCACTTACATATCTAGGAGAGGAACATGATTATCAGAGAAAAAGATCCAGATGTCGTCGTGACATCACCTACCGACTCGACAGCGACTTATGCCATCATCGGTGTAATTGTGGTGGCCATTATCGGATTTGCTATCTATTACTTTAGTTCGATGAACACAGTAACAACGACAAATGTTGAAACACCGCAGGCTCCAAGTTCAACCACCATCATAAACAATGCCGCAACGCCACCTGCTGCGATCCCAGAAGTGCCGATGGCTCCTCAGCCTACTCAAGTAGTGGTACCAGTACCAGTGCCGACTCCAGTTGCGGCACCAACCGCACCGGCAGCTCAAACGCCAACGACTGGCACTACCTCTACGACAGAGACAAAGACTGAAACTTTGCCTGCTCCAGCGACTCCCCAACGATAACGTTTAAACACGCCAAGAGGATGAACATAACTCTTCATCCTCTTTTACCAGACAAGAGACTTTCCAAAATGCCAGACATGATTGAAAAACAAAATGCGATCGAGATTCTGCGAACTGAACATGAACAAATGCGGGAGATGTTCACAATCATCGCAGCCACAGAAGAACCCGAGCTAAAGAGACAACTCCTACACGAGTTAATTTGCATCGTCAAGGTACATGCTGAGCTTGAACAAAAATACTTTTATCCCTTTATTTCTCGCCACGTGCGCTATGAGCATATGAAACGCCCTGCTCAGGAATTTCGCTCCGTGGAAGTTTTGCTTTCTGATGTGGAGAACGCAGCCGATCCAGAGCTCGCAGCAATGCTTGCGAAAGTTGCCGATTGCTTGGAAAAACATATCTTTGATGCGGAAGAACTGTTGTTCATGAGAATCGAGCAACGCTGTTCAGATGTCACTTACTCGCTGTCGCAATTATCGGCGCGAATGATAGCCAAGAAAAAAGAGCTACACCGCAAATTAGGAATAGAGAAAAAGGCTTCTTAAATTCAGTCTCCATGGCACGCTCCATACTCACTGGTCACACGCTTCTTTCGATCGCGCTTGAGCTTCTGCATGATCCACTGGATAACGACGAGATCTACTACTGCATCTTCCATGCCGGTCGAGTACACAGCATGTTTGATTTCGCCCTTAAAGAATTTCGAGAAATCTCTATTTCCTGACACCAATATTACCTCCCTCTAAGACACGGATGATTGTTATTTTTCTAGGCGCATCTGGTGCCTAGATTGTTCCAGTGCGAGCAAACCAGTGAATTCTTGCATTCTGCAGGCGAATTTGATCAGTGCTTGCCTGAGCGACCGTGCGATAACCAGCTGCTGGGCGCTCTTATCCAAATGTAGTTGCGCTGATACTGCGAATCTTAACTAGAGGAACAAAGCAGATGTCAACCCGTCGCTACTCCGCAGAGTGGCACTAACACTCAATCCAGAGCGAGACAAAAGAAGGTAGTCATGTTTGATTTTTTCATACGATTTTTCAAAGGCAGAGCGGAACAGCGCGTAGAAGCGCCTTCATGCAGCACTTTAAATCTTGTCGATCAGGAGCAGCTCAATCAAAGTCTGCCTCACCCTAATAATGAATCTGCCGCCACTGGCTCTGCAGACCAAGACAGCGCCACGAATGTGAAAGCAGCTTTCAATACTTTTGAATCAGCAGCTCAAAGACAAGAAACAGTCCGATCAGAAAATCAAACTAAGAATGAGTTTCATCTAGAAGACCACATCTTCAGGCACAACCAAGAACTGGCGAACAGTTGGACTAAGCCTGAGTTAGAGGAGAACTTCCAGCAGATTGAGGAACTGTTCCAGCCCAGCTTAGAAGAGCAAAATCAGGAGTCGTACACGCGATGGCTTTTGTCGGTCGCTGAAACGGTGAACGAGTCGGACGATACTCTTTGGCTGTTAGTCGAAGACAGTAACCCAGATGTTCGTTTCTGCCTTGCTGAGAACTACGACCTAAATCAGTCAATATTGGTCGCCTTGAGTGATGATGAAAATCCATATGTCGCTCACCGAGCCCAGCAGACGCTTACTCGACTTAGGACAACCGGTAGAGTTGTGGATCGCATATTTGGCAAAGGAATTTCAAAGAACAGGAAAAGCAATTCTGCCAGCCCTACTCAATAGCGATTGGTGGTATAGTCAAACCCCTTGAATTCTCAAGGGTTCTGGAATTTTTACCGATATCGGCAAAAATCTTGGGGGCAATTGACCCCGTGTGGCTAGCAAGGACTATGCCGAGGCAGCTTGCTGCATAGGCTGTCCTAGGACTATGCCCAACGCTCCAGGCACAACTGTTGCCAAGCAACCCAAAACCGCTGAGCTGAACTGCTCTATGGACTTTGCGAGCCCAAGATAAAATTGCTCTAAAAATGGCAACATCTTAGAGGAGAGCTCCGTCATCACTTCAAATGATTCTGGCCCGTGGCCCAGACACAGCGGATAACAGGTGACATGCATGGATATAGTGTCTTATCGTGGGCCCGGTGCCGCAGGTGGCGTTTCTTCAGGCCTTGATGGTGCTTGGAGAGGGCAACATGGAGCTGATATCTCATGGTGGTTCCTCGGTAACGACGCGCTGAAGTTTCTCACACCGACGGCTGATCAGGGACAATTCGTCACCCAATTGACTGATTCAGTGGTTAAGGGACACTACGCATACTGCAACGAATTTCTCTGGCCAATCATGCATGACCTTCCTGAATTTGCATCCTACGATCTGCACAAGAGAAGGCAATATAAGCGCTTCAACCATACCTTCGCCCAATACATCAACTTTGAACGTGCCACTAAAAAACGGTATTTTGTTCAAGACTATCAATTGGCTTTGTTGCCACGTTTGCTAGGAATGCAAGGTGGTCGCAGCAATATTTTCTGGCATATTCCATGGCCCAAAAATGTACAGACAGAGTTCATCGAACCAATCGCAGAAATTGCGCGCGGGCTACTTGTTGCGGAGAGTATCGGCTTTCACACAGACGAGTACGCGCAGAACTTCATGTCCTTTGTGGAGAATCACCTGGGTGAATTTAGCGTAGATTCGAGTGATCTATCGATTTACAAGACAAATGTAGGAATAGCTCAACGTGAGTTGGAGTGGGCTGCCGGAGCTGAGCAAACTCCGTATGTTTTAAGGCCATTTATTCAACCCGTGGCGTCAATTTCGACTGCCACAAAGTTAGTCGTTCAACCACTCGGAATCGACGTTGATCGTTGGACCGAAATGTCCAAAGCTGGAAGCATCGCCTTTGATAAAGTCGGGCTAAATCATGGTGAGCGCTTCATTCTGTCCGTAGATCGAGCCGATTACACTAAAGCAGTGCTCGATCGTTTGAAAATAATCGACTTATTGATGGAGCAAAATGAAGATTTGCGTGGCGATGTTGCTTTCGTCCAAATTTGCGGACGCAGCCGAGCTGGCGTGGCTGTCTTCGATAAGTATTGGGAAGATTGTCGTGCCTTGGGCAAAGCTGTAAACGATCGCTGGCAAAGAGATAATTGGACACCGATCCGATGGGTAGAAGAATCACTGACGCCGGCCGAATTGGCGGCACTATATCCGGTGGCGGAGGCGATGCTTGTTAATCCTGTTCGCGACGGCTTGAATTTAACTGCGAAGGAATTTGTTGCTTGTCGGCACAGCAATCCGGGCGTTTTGCTTCTGTCTCCAGGAGCTGGTGCTTGGCACGAAATTGGTCCGCATGCGCTCGCAGCAGATCCAACACAGCACAAGGCAACAGCCAGTGCAATTGTGCAAGCATTGAACATGCCCAGAGAAGAAAAACTTGTCCGAACAAGCATGATGCGACATAAGATTGAACGGAATCCACTATCAACGTGGTGGAAACAATTCGTTCACGCTTCCACACCAGCTCAAAAGGCAACTGCTTCCGACCGTGAGGTCAAGTCAGCTTAAGCGCGTTCCTTTTATTGATTATCGGAGATCTTCGAATAAGGCGTAAGCCTATTGCAGTAGATCAACGACTAGTTCATATGGTCATCGGCATCCAAGATGGATGCGCTCCATGTCACTAAGGGTTTGTACGCTAAGGACTTTGCCCGATTAACTTACACCAGCAGTAGCTTCGCTCAAAGAATTGCTCTTATACACCGCTTTGATTGACTCTTCCAGGGCAGCTAGAAATTTGTCGAGTTGCTCGTAAGATATAACTAGCGGGGGTTCAACTCGCAGAACTCTTGAATTTATGTAAGTGCCCGAGATGAGGATGTTGCGAGCAAAGAGATTCTTGGCGATTTCGTAACCGATTTCGTTGGTCGTAAATTCCATGCCCAGCATCAGTCCGCGACCACGTCCTCCCTTAAGCACCTGAGGATATTTGCGAGCCAGCTCTGCGAACTTGGGCAGCAAGTATTCTCCCTTTTCAGCAGCTTTTTTAGGCAAATCTTCTTCGAGAAGAACATTGATAGTTGCAATTGCCGCTGCGCAGGCCAACGGATTGCCACCAAATGTAGTGGTATGCAAAAACGGATTCTCGATGTATCTCTCCCAAGTCTTCGGGGTGCCAACGCATGCCCCTATAGGCATAACGCCTCCGCCAAATCCTTTGCCCACTGCCATTAGGTCAGGCACGACGCCGTCGTAATCGCATGCAAACATTGTGCCGCTACGACCCATGCCGCTTTGGATTTCGTCAAGAATCAAAACAGCGCCATATTTATCGCACAATTCCCTGACTGCACCGAGGTAACCTGGAGGAGAGACGTTGATGCCGCCTTCGCCTTGAATAGGCTCCAAGACAACCGCTGCTACTTTATCGCCCGAAAAATCGAATGATTGAATCATCGTTCTCAGTGTGTCGATGTCTCCAAACGGCACATGTGTCCAGTGCATCAATGGCAAGAACGGTTCTCTAAAAACGGCTTTCGATGTGCCGCCAAGCGAACCAAGCGTCTTTCCGTGAAACGCGCCAATGGCGCCGATAAAGTGATGACGCCCGGTGGTCAGCATGGCCATCTTCAAGCATGCTTCAACCGACTCCGTGCCGGAATTGGTGAAGAAAACGTATTGCAAATCTCCAGGTGTGATCAACGAAACCAAATGAGCAAGATAAGTACGCAATGGATCGATCAATTCTTGGGAGTGAATTGCTTGTTTCTCTAATTGATCGCGAACAGCCTTGAGCACGCGCGGGTGCCTATGGCCGACGTTGTAGATGCCGAAACCACCCAACATATCGATGAACTCTTTTCCATTTACATCACGAAAAACCGAACCTTCGTCATCCCATTCAACCGCGGTGTAGTCAGTGCTGACTGACTTGCGATATTGCAGGAAACCGGCGTTAACGTGGTCAGCCCAGTATTTAACAGAATCACTGACTAACGTCTTGATTTCAGACTCATTCAATTTCTTCTTGGATATGATGTCCAAAACGGCTTCGGACTTGGATTTAGCAGACTTAAAATCTTGAGGCATTTTTAACACCGGTTGTGCTGGAACAGCAGAAAGGATAGCACTACCGCCCTACTAAGTACTCACCATCGAACTCTTGAGCAATATATTCTTAGTGATTTGGATACCAGCTTGTTGACCCAAAACGATGCCTACCAAAGAAACTCCCCTTCTTTTTGAAGGCGAGTTCTTTTGGTTTAGTGCTGATGTCCAGAGCGTCGCTCCCGAACAAACGTCCGTCCGCAAAGCCTCACGCCTGAGAATGCGCGGAGCCGCAGAACGCTGTAGTTAAGCAACTGCCGTCAATCGGCGTTCACGTTCGCTCTCAAATTCGACCTGCAGTTCGTTTGGCGCGAGGACAGCTCCGTCCATTCCATCCATTCCAGCAAGTCCCCACGGAGAGCGCCTGAAGATCATTTCGATGGGATTGCTAGCCAGGAAAATATTCATCGCTGAATTTCGCTCCTCCACAGACCGCGGTTCAGCCATAACTATTACAGCACCAGCTTCCACCGAACCCTCAAAAACGTTAGCCCAGTGCTGGGGTTGGTTTGATGTCAGGAAAGTAGCAAGCTGACAAGCGAAATAGGGGAAACAAGCGCCACCGGCAATAGTGCCCATTAAGGGCACTATAACCTGAAATCCGTTTACGCCTGGAATATGTAAAGAGGCGAAGATACCCGCAATTAACCCTCCAATAGCGCCCGCAATACCAAAATGGATGAAATATTTCGCCGTAGGATCCTTAATTCTGCCCGCAATATTCGTGAACTGCTCGCTCTTCTTACCAAGCACGCAGATCTCGGAGGTCTGCAATCCAGCTTTGTGCAACTGTGAGACCACAGCTGGGACGTTGTTGGCGTCTTCAAATACGCCGTAAATGTAATCTTGATCTGACATTTTCAATTACCTCTGCTAACCGTTGCTCAAAATCCGTAGCCTAAGCCTATCACTCAATATAATCGATTATCGATAATATGTAAACCAACGATCGCCAATGTTTACATTGAAGAACCCCAGCAGAGAAATATAGTCCAAATAGTAGTTTTTCGAGCGGCGAGAGCTTCTCTAAACCAAGGCTCTGTGTGCGCTCCAGGACAGCGGTTCCTAAGCTTTGAATTTTTACCGATATCGGTAAAAATTTTGGAGCCGACTCTGCGAGTCCCTTAATTTTGTTGTCGGACTGAACGATGAGCTGAAGACATCAGCGATAGTGCCCTATAGAATCGATTATGGATTATCTGTAATTCTCGGTTTACAATTACGGTACCATCGAGGGTCGGGTCATCTTTAAACGCTCATCTGCCCGTGAACACATCGTGCAGCTTCTGCTAGAGCGCATTCTTGACGGCACCTACAAGCCTGGTGACAGACTAATTGAGCTGCAAATTGCCAATGAGCTAAATACCAGCCAGTCCCCTGTGCGGGAAGCGTTTCGCTATCTTGAAGCCTTGAGAGTCGTCGAAACTGAAACTTATAAAGGAACACGAGTTCGAAACATCTCTGCTCGCGAATTAGAGGAATCATCTCAAGTGCGAGCGGCATTGGAAGAGCTAGGGGCTCAGCTTGCGGCAGCCAATTTCAAAGATAACGTTGAGAAATTGGAGACAGAATCAGCTTTGTTCATGAAAGCTGCCGCGGAAAAGGACGTCAAAAGTTATTCTCAACACGACATCGAATTTCACCGCGTAATTATGGAAGGCTCTCAGAACTCGCTGTTGCTTTCAATTTGGGAGTCAGTTGTTTTGGAAAGTCGATTCCGTCTCACTTTGAAAAGTATTGGCGAAGACCAACTCAGTGAGTTTGGTACTGCGCATCTGCCCGTGATCGATGTTCTAAGGAAAGGCGATGGCAAGGCTGCGGGCAAGCTGCTTAAGAATCTGATTTGCAAGTTTCATTTCTTAAAGAACGATTAAGCCCTTGAACTTGAGCCTTTCTTCAATTCAACTTTATCTAGACGATTCAAATTCATCTACGTTTTTATAATTCACTCACACCGTATATGGTGCGGGAATTACATTTTCTCGTACCAAACTTCTTCTTGTTCTGCCGGTTTAGTGGGTCCACCAGTCTTACCATCATCAGATGACTGTGCTGGTGCTTCTTCGTGAGGAAGCACATCGAGCAGCCGCATATAAAGTTTCGCTACACTAGATCGCTGCTCATCGGTCCATTCCAAGATACGAAAATCATTGAGCATGGCAAACAGTTCTGTCCTGTTTCGTGCTGTCTTCAGTTTTTCAATCCAAGCGCTGAGGTCTATAGAAGTGTGCATAGACTATCCTAGGATAACGCGGCGACCTAGTGGCCGCCGCGTAAGCTAATTCAGATTATTCGAAATTACTCTTCCAACTTGCCGACGCTGAATGATTCAGAGTTGAAGGGGTCGTTGAAACCGTGCGTGACTGCATTTCTGCTGCCGATGTAAGTGCCTTTAGCTCCGCCTACAACCAAAGCGGCTGGCGCAGTTATCAAACTTACCAGCAAGCAAGATGGGCCAAAGTCTTTGCCCCCAACCTTGTCGGCAGCGCTGTTGGTTAAGCCTCTGTAGCTTCTCGTTGTTTCACGCACGATAGCGATTGGCATTCCAACAACCATAGCCGCACCGAGTCCACCGATGCGGGTAACAATCAATGAACCGTTAACAGCCTTGTCCAGACCTGTGTTGTCATCAGCGAATGCAGGAGCCAATGTGCCAAACGCCAGTAAACTGGCAAGTGCTAAAGCCAAATTCGAACTCTTCACAACGTATCCTCCCCTTCAATAAACTCTTGTCCCTTGGCTACTCTTCAAAAACTAGTAATACAGCCAAATTCAAAGCATCTTTCACTTTTCAACCCAGAGAAAAGCAGAATGCCAGTGCGATGGTACCAGACAACCGACGAGCTTGCTCATTAGTAAGAGATAAAACTGCATCAACAGCACATCCTGACAACCAATTCACACCATATTCAGTATCATAATTGCTTCATACAGAATTCAACGATGCGATTCTCTGCCCAAAAACGATCGCGAATCATTCCCTGGCTTTCAAAAACCCTGCCAAGAAAACCACTGTGCCCGCCATGCTCTGGTGTAATCAGCGTGATATATGGTGTTTGCAATTTTGGAGATTGAAACGAATGGAATGGAACAATTGGATCATCCTTAGCCGCAATTATCAGAAGCGGAATTTCAGCTTGATCCATAATCGGTAAGGCGCTAGCCTTCTCATAATATTCAGCAGCGTCCTTGTAACCAGCGTCTGGAGCGGTGTATAGATCGTCAAAGCGACGCACCGAATTCACCAGTTTCAATTTTGAAGTGTCATACAGCGACGGATAAAACTGATGCTTGGCGCGTATTTTTGCTTTCAGACCAATCAAAAATCTTTGTTCGTAAAATCTATTGAAACCTTGTTCAAGAGCTTCGACACAAATAGCAAGGTCAAGCGATGGCGATACGGCGCAAATACCAGCGAATAGGTCACGTCCACTTTTTCCAAGCTCGCTGGCAGCCTTCAAAACAATATTTCCGCCGAGCGAATAGCCTGCGGCAAATATAGTTTTAAGACCATCAATTTCCATGAGTTCGTTTGCAACTGCGACTAAATCGGAGCTCAGTCCAGCATTGTAGAGCGTTGGCGTGAGGTGCAAAGTGTCACCACAATTGCGCAAATTCATGCGCACCACGTTCATCCCCCGCTCTAAGGCTTTATGCGTGAGACCCAACACGTAAGGAGTACTGCTCGAGCCCTCCAATCCATGCAAAATGATAATGGTGGGTCGAGACTCGGGCTCTGCTGCAAAATGACACTTTGCCAGAACCTGAACATGGGGCTTAACTTGAAACAATCGATCGACAGCTGGTGTCTTTATTGGTGGCAAACGTCTCATCCACAATGCTGGAATGATCGTCATCAAATGTCCATTATTCAACAGCGGAAAAGGTTCGAAAGCGGTCTCATCTTTCATCGAATTAAAATCCCTTCCAACGTATCGACAAACCGATCGAGCTCTTTTTCAGACAGCGAGTAATGACACGAGACACGCACACCGAGCCCTGGATTAACGTTCATGAAATCGGGCTGCACCCATATTTTATGACTTTGCCATAAATGATCCCGCAGGTGCGGCACTGGCAATTGAGAGGCAGTCCAATGCATGACCAGCATTCCATTATTCGGCGCGTGATCGGGAGTTCGAAACGTAGGCTTTAGTTTGGCTGCTGCACTTCGCAAATAACTGGCAAGCACCAACTCCCGCTGATAAATCTCTTCAGGTCCGAAAGCCAGTTGTAGATTGATCGCGGCAGTTAAACCACGCCAGCGCACCACATCAGTGGTGCCTTGTGACTCAAACCGATTTAAATTGTTGATGTCTGCATCTTTAAGCTTAAAGTATTCGTCACCAAGCCAGACCGGTCGCAAAATTGGCACCAAATCAGGTGCCACGTAGACGAAACCGGTTCCATTTGGCCCACCCAACCATTTGTGACCAGACCCAACCCAAAGACGATATTGCCCAGGACGACAAATAATCTGTCCACCCGCATGTGCACCGTCAACCAGCAAAGGAATTCCCATCTCTTTGGTGGTGCGCTCCAGCACTTGCAGATCCGGCCGCCAACCAGTGTAACTGCTGATTTCGCTCACCAGGACCAACTTGGTCTGACGGTTGAGTTTTTCAATCAGTTTTGAATTGAACAGATCAAGACCCTCAATCGGGTCGATGTGCACCTTATGAACCACGATGCCGCGCGTTTCAGCGAGAAATTGGGCAATTACGTTTACCGATCCGTGCTCACTATCGGTAGTGACTAATTCGTCGCCGCTGTTAAGGAGGAAACTTTGCATCAAGAGATGCAGACCTTGAGTAGTATTTTGCACGAGCAGCAATTGCCTTGCAGACACATCAAACAAGCGCGCTGCGGACTCCCTGGCCTCCGTCATGGACGATTCATCAATGAACGTCGTGATAGTTGGATTTACGTTTAAATCGTTCCAACCTTGCGACAACGCGTTCAAAACCGATTGCGGCTTTCTTCCACAACTTCCGGTGTTTAGGTATAAACACCCTTCTTCTTTTGGGAACTCTTTTTTGACTCGGTCAAAATCCAGTCCAGTAGCGGACGAGTTAATAGCAGCGTCCATGGCACTCCCGTTCACCTTCGACACAATATGTCAGCCATGGTATAGGATCTTCTATATAATTGTCTGTGTAATGCAGTTTCACCGGGATGTGAGCTTATGGCCGAGGGCGAACCGGTATTTTTCGGAATCTTGGCGTTGTTCGCGACTTTAGTTGTGGTCGGAATTTTGGCTGGGTATTTCGGATGGTTCCCGATTTGATCTAAAGTATGGCAACCGAACACAAAAGACACGGCGCGAGGCTAGCCTGGTCAGGCGTTTTTGCGATGACCATTTTCGCTATGGTATTTCTATCAGGATGCGACACACTCGCAGGTGGTGACACCCAATTAACAAGTCAAACCTACTTCGAGCTAGTAGATTGGCACATCTCTGGTTTTTGGGTAATTAACTGCCCTGTCGCTTGGGTGCGAGTCAAAAACTTCAACCCGGTGCCGATTAAAGAAATCACTTTTCAATACAACACATATGACGCTGACGGCACTCCTTTAGACCAGGGAACCTACACAATCGAAGGTTCGGTGCCACCTAACTCGGTGAAAAACTTCATCGAACTGTATGTGGGAATGGTCAATCTGCACAGCGATAAGCTGAGCGTGAAGTTACTGTCAGTCAAACCAGACACCGGGCATTAGCTAATCAATACGGCTTTTGCTGATCGGGCGAGAAATACACCGATTTCACAACGATGTAGCCAATAATTCCGTAAAGCAAAAGCACCATGAGCAGCATAACGAGTGGCCATTTTTCAAAGATCTTCGCGAACGGACGAAAGATGAAATCTATTATGAATAAGCCTGCGGCTGCAGCTGGCATCTATTTGCTCTTGTTGACAATCGAGCAAATTATAATGCGTCGGGGTTAAGGAGAAGTGAAGGCTTCCCCTTTGTAATGATTAGTTCTCTATTAAGTAGATGACAAGCCGCTTAGCGATAAACCGTAGCTAAGCTAATCCGAAACATGCCACCAAGTGCTAACAGTTGAGCGCGCTAGCGAAAGTAGTGAAAGTGTTGCTCCCAGCGCTTGACGATGAAAGTTGGGAAGAGATTTGGATAGATCACGAACAAAATACCGACACCGAGCATGGAGCAAAGGACCAGTGATAATAAAACGACCATACCTATTCCTTAAGAAACACCGGGCTAACGACACATATGTTCGTTCCCCGGTGTTTAAGGAGTGGTTAAGAAAAAAACGAATTAACGTTAACTACGGTGGTCAAGCTCCAGATTGACGAACAACACACCATCCGGGCTCTTCTTGATAACAGTAGTGACGCCGACTTCATCATTCAAACTGGCTTTTTGAATCGTCTCATGCTTCGACACAGTGGCAGCAGTGTGCGGCACAGTCGCTTTGTGGCGCTTCGGTGCCTTGCTTTCATTTGAATCATCAGAAGTCGTTTGCGTCGGCAGAGGTGCCGTCGCTGGTTTCACCGCGATGACGTGCTTATGCTCGGCCACATGCGATGGCGCAGCAGGCTCGTGCGGATTCGCATAGGCTACAAAAACCTGAGAAGGCACCAGATCTTTCGATCCTGTAATTGCACACGCGATCACAACTGGCTGATCAGCTGGCTTTGCCAGATAGGCTTGAGCGTTAATCGTTGTTCGGGAAAGTAAAATGGTCAGTTTTTCCATGCCTGGATTTGCGTCAAATTCAAAAGCGCCATCGGCAGGCAGAACGTAATCTTCGCCACGACTGACCTTATTGTTGTCGCCCCTTGCGGAATCCGGGAAAAGAACTGCTTGTTCACCCCGGCTGCCGCTGCGCATTACTATGTAGGCGTAGCCATCAATATTTGGTCTGATGTGAAACCGAATTTGATCACCAGTGTGAAATTGTTGCTTGTTTGACACATGCGCAACTTCAGTTTTGCCCTTATGTGTTAGCTCAATCCAGTAGCGCATACCGGTATTCAAATTTTCGGTAGGTTTTGCAAGCTGCGCGAAAAATAGTCCTTTCGCCCCCCCTTTCGGTGCTTGTGGATTGGTGGCACCGTCATCTGCTGTGGCGCAGTACGGTGCGCCAAGGCTTAGCAAAGCAACCAACGTGGCAACTGTCTGGCGACGACCTGTCATGTCCAATACCTCTCAATTAGTCCGTGGGGATCTTTTCCATCAACCGTTTCAAATAAATCAGATCTCCCGGTTTATCGTTAACACCAGCGGGAAATAAATTAGGAGCGACTTTTGAACTTGGCACCTCGATGCCCTCCGCAAATCTGTCCAGGCTCAGAATACGATTGGCGTTGGCGAAGAACGTGTTCAAGTTCTCCTGGTTACCAGGAAGCGGCAATGGCTTCCTACTGGCGATCAGTATAGTTGTATCGTTTGGGCCCGACACTAGCCCATTCAAAAAGAAAGCTGCCTTTCCATTACTCATACCTTTCTTTATCGTCTCTTTCGGCACTGTAAAACGTGCGCCCGACTTCAACAACTGCTCCGCCGAATTAGATTCTGGGTATTT
The DNA here is from genome assembly GCA_003153555.1 of Candidatus Melainabacteria bacterium. Taxonomy (GTDB): domain Bacteria; phylum Cyanobacteriota; class Vampirovibrionia; order Obscuribacterales; family Obscuribacteraceae; genus PALSA-1081. Next base: position 82,035 of record PLZS01000064.1, read on the forward strand.
CAGCGAGGCCTTGGAATCATCTGTGCTCGTGGGTAAATCACTTAATACATAAAGGTAACAGGATTCATTTACCTTCATGTCAAAATAGACTTGCACGTTATTGTTCAGCGGAGCGCCATCAGGCACAGGTCGCCATTGCGGTGCCTCGTGAGCTAGTTTATTAACACCAAAAGTTGATACCTTCACCCACGGCACATCCGGCAAATAGGACAATTGAGGATGGATGAATTGCGGTTTTGCAGGAAGCATGCCAAAAAACATCGCTGCCAAAACACCCACAAAGAGGAGCGTTACCACCACAAGTGGTGCTTGTGAAAATATCTTTCGCGGTGGACGATACTGCACGTCTTGAATCAGTCGCTGCCCGCAAGATTTGCAAAAACGAGCCGAATCCAAACTTGTTTTGCCACATTTGGAACAGCCAACCCGTGCCACTTCTCGACAACCGGTATGCTCCGGTCTTTTGATCGCACTAATTCCGGAAAGAGTCATTTTTTTGGCAATTTCTTGGCCTGTCGAACTCAACTTCTTTGCCAGCTCAACTTCACCGCCATCTTTCAAGCATTCAATAACACACTCGGACCACAGCATTTGCTGCATTGCGCCGTCGTTTTCATCCAACTCTGGAGCGGGAGGCAGTGCGCCACAATGCATGCCGATCACGACTCCATCCTTGAACATCGGTGTACCACAGGACTCGGGCAACAAAGGAAGATTGTGAAGCAAGTGATAAGGGTCGTCTGAAAGAAGGCTTCCAAGCAGCGTTCCCTTTTTTATTCGCGGATGCCCTCGTCTTGAATCCACGCTAAGATTTTCAATCTCATCTCCAGGCACCAGAGCCACTTGTGATACCAGGGCTAGTGGCTCGACTTTGGACTGCTGGAGCGAATCTTTACTGGCTTGGAATTCGGTTGTATCGTCAATGTTTTCTATTTGTCTTGTTTTGAACAACTCTATCAAAGCGTGATAAACGGCGTAGTCATCAACGTTTACTACTTGCCACAGCGAAGCAATTGGGATCGTTCCATCTAAACACGGCCAAAGGTTACGAGCAGTCTCCGCCACTTCAGCGGGCAAAATTCCGTCGTTCATCCAGGGCACAGCTCGACAAAATACGGCGTCATGTCCACCTAAAGAGGCGGTGAACTTTTCCATTTCATCCATTCTGCGATGAGCTTCAAGCAGCAGCATCTCAGGCGGACGCGCAATCGCTCTTTCTGTCGGCCAATCCGGTTCCGATTTAGCCTGAAAGAAAAAATTTCCTTTCAATCGTCGTTGCACTATTTGATAGACAGCAAGCTCGTTTACCAGGTTGCGATAGATAGCGTGTGTGATCCGTCCATTCTGACAAAACAGACGCGCTACAGGCCGATTACGAGTATCCGAGATGATGATCAATCCTTCCTTCCTGGCATTCGTAATAGTCTGAATGACAAGAAAGAAATCAATTTCGCCCAGATTTCCACCTAAACCTTGCTCAATTTGCGGTGGAGCAATAGTCAAACTTTGGTTGACTAAACGCTTTTCCTCTTCACCCAAACTAGTTAATTGAGGCGTTAAAGTGAGCACAACTGCGTTGTAATCTTGCAGATGCATATTGCTAAGTGAGTCCCAGAGCCCATCGGATGCTAACTTATTGGCATATTTACGATTAAACTTAGGATGGAAGAGAGCTTGCGAGATGCCGTGACTTTGAGCGACAGCGGGAAAAAAAACTTTCAGAGCCTGAAGCTTGTCGCCGTAAACCGTAATCAAATGCGCACAGGTAGCCACTTTATTCGCGTCGATCAACCAGACACTGCCCAAGACCTCGTCCTCGTCGCCGGAACGATCTACGAGTAAACCAATGGAGCCAGCCATTTTTGCCAGGTCAGGTTTGAGTTCAGCGATCATTGTCAAGTCTCAACAAATGTTGGTTCTCTAAAGTATAAGTGTCCATAATGCAATCACAGAAAAATCAATAAATTTTAGGAGCCTTTGTAGCCATGAACGAAGTACTGGTTGCTGGGATCGATTTCAGCGGCGCCAAGCAAGTGCCAAATGACACGTGGATAGCTTCAGGGAGCATCGGTAGCCTGGGGTTGGAAGTGATGGATATTCGCAAGATTGGATCACATCTAGTCGCGGGGGTGTTTTGCAAGCCTGACATCAGTTATACCGCAGTTGGGATCGATGTTCCTTTCTCACTGCCGGTGGAGTTTCTGGCCTTCCTGGCGGAAAAATGCAACAAAACCGAGTATCAATCATGGCAAGAGGTTGCTGAACAACTGGTTTTCATGAGTTTCGAACAATTTTTGGAGCTCGTCGTTGAGTTTAAAAAAGAGCCCAAACGCGTCACGGATAAAGCAATTTCGCGCGCGGCGCAAAGCCCGCTACACCGTGGCAATCCGTCCATGGTCCAAATGACATATCAAGGTATTCGAATGCTTGCCTCATTAGACCCGAAAACATGTGCAGTATTGCCTTTTCAGGACCGCCTGCAAAACACTTGTGCGATCCTCGAAGTCTATCCGCGAGAAACCTTAACGGCTCTTGGGCTGCCAGACACGGGTTACAAAAGCAAAGAGAAGAAAGACAAGGACAGCGTTCACGCGATGCGCAAATCAATTGTTGAGAATCTTGTTCAGATTAGAGAGCGCAAAGGCATTTCTCATAAGGACTGTCCGCGATTGTCAATTGGTGCGGCAGCGCGGAATCAAGCGATTGAGTCAGACCACGCTTTGGATGCGCTGATCGCTTGCTACACAACCGCGATGTGGCACATGGCGCCGCATCATTTTCAGGAGCCGCTCAGTCTTGACCAGATTGAAGTATTGGTCGAAGGCTGGATTTACTCGCCCCAAGTGCTGAATGGCTAATCTTATGCTTCGGGACGATAGGTTATAATTTCCCTTCACGCCCCTCCGGCTTCGGCAGAGGCGTAGCTCGCTGCCAACGGGCATTGCACCCTTAAAATTTGTTGAGCCCAGGCGGCGCCTTAGCTGCGCCAACGCTGATATGGGCGCCCGTAGCTCAGTGGATAGAGCATCCGCCTTCTAAGCGGACGGTCGTTGGTTCGAATCCAACCGGGCGCGATATAATTTTTAAGCAGCTAAATTTGGGTCATTAGCTCAATGGCAGAGCAGTTGCCTCTTAAGCAATTGGTTGGTGGTTCGAATCCACCATGGCCCAATCTTTAATCAATAGAAGTAAGTGAGCGGATTATCGATCGACACTTACTTTTGGTTTTTGGGAAGACATTGACGACCGGGCTAGCACATGGCTAGCACTTGGGCGATGAGCAGTGCGCCACCACGACTGGAGGCAGTCAAGTTTTGTCAGAGAAAAACAATAAAAGTTCGCTCGTCGTCATCGCTTGCGTTCTGAGTTTTGGAGTGGAGCCAAGGGCATCGTCAGCTTTTCCTGCACATTCGCCCAAAGAAGCACGTTCCTCATCCCGACCGGAATTAGTTGCCGGAAAAGTTTGGGCTAGCAACCAGCTCGGTTACGGGCAGGCTAGACCAAGCACCATATACAATGGCGGCGATCCCACCGGACGAGTAGAACATATTCGATGGGTCGATTGGGGGAAAGCTAAGGCTGTAGGGCAAGGAACCGCTATGTATCTTGGTCCAAATACTACCAGCGTTGTGGATGCCCGCAACGAGCCTGTTACGGTGGTTGTCTGGGATATCTGCACTTGTAACGGTAGACGAGCTTATCGAAATATTGAATGGTTTTTTCCACAGCACGGTCAATCTTTTGACGCAACCACTTACATCAACATGTGCACCGGCGATTACGCTAGCGGGAAGTCTGATGCGACACGAAAGAAAGTTCAACACACCCGGCCTCTCGCAAAGCGGAATCACATCTAATCACAGTGATGTAGACATCTCTTCTTTCTATTTGGCATAGACAGTTATTGTCGATTTTTGGGGTAGCCAAGTTCAAGAAGGTAGCAGAAAGGTAGCACAAGCCTTAAAACGCCTTCCAAATCCTTGGTAGATCTTCAGTAACGGACCAAAAGAGTAGCCCTGACCAGGGATGGGACAAATTACAAGGTATTGCCTGGTATAATACAAAATGCCGAAGACGCCCATGATTTAATAAAGCCGTGACCTCTTTAACAATTGGTTGGTGGTTCGAAGCTGACGATGTTCTGCAACTGATGTACGCAAGTGACCGAAATGCCTGCTTCTTTTGCATCACTTGGAGTTCATTTGCCAGCTGAAATCGAACAGATCGTATTTAAAGCAATTGAAAAAGATCCAGCAAATCGATATCAATCAATGCGTGAATTGACGGCTGCGCTTAGTCAATTCAAACAGAGTATGAGCACATCTGACACTGTTGCACCAGTCTCCATAACAGGCAATAGCGACACTCGCGAGGAAAGTAGTAGCACTCTTGTCACGGTTCGCGACAATGACAATCGCGAGGAAAGTAACATTACTCTCGCCTCGGTTGGTGACAACGAACAAAATGAGCCAGCTATGTCCAAGCCACCATATATGGTGAACAGATCAGATTCCGTGACAAGCGAAATTACTGCTGCTCATCCACCTGCATTCGAGCCGAATAACTCAGTCTGGCAGCAACAAAGAATGTCGTCATTAGTAAGCAGCCCTAAGATACTCGCAATGTTGGCCGCCGTCTTCTTGTCGATTGGAGCGGCAATCGTCTTGTCTATAATGGGAACGAGTTACCGCAAAGCGCCAGTGCCACAGCCAGAAAATCGGAGTCTAAAAGCCCATCTAAGCAGTTGGAACCAGCACTCATCAACCAACCGGTTCATTACGAGAAGCCAGCCGCTAAGTCAATTGATGAGACCAAAATCCATGAAAAGGCTCCGCAAACACGGCCCAGAATTGTTAGTGCACCAGTTACCCCGAAGCGAGTCGGTCGAACAAAAAAATCTCATTCTCATCCGCTCGGTGGAATAAAAAATGCGATTAGGAACCTATTCCGAAAGCTATGAGTGCGCTTCTAACCTCGCGCCATGAGAAAAGTGATCCGGACTTCAATAACATTCCATGTTAAAATTGGACCGTTCCCTTCGCATCACAGCGGGCGCCAATCAGTGAGACGCTAAATCTTGAGCGCTCAAACCCTCGTTCCGAATAAACCCAAAGCTGAAGTCAGATGGCATGCACCACTGCTGTTATTAGTGGTTTGCGTGGCGTTGTATTTCTTCCGCCTTGGCAATTTTGGCATACTTGAAGGCGGCGAATCGTACTATCCTGCCGCTGCGAGGGAGATGATTGAGGCGCGCGAGTGGCTAATTCCGCACCTGAATTACCAAATCTATTTTTCCAAACCGATTCTCACATTCTGGTTGATCGAATCGGCGTATGTTCTCTTCGGCGTAAATGAATTAGCAGGAAGGCTTTGGTCAGCGATTTTGTGCACGATCTTGGTCTTCTTCTGCTACTTCACAACGCGGGCGTTGGCCGGTGCTCGCGCTGGGTTGCTCGCGGGATTGATGCTGGCATCGTCACCACTCCTGGTGGCAACATGCAGGCGCTCATCAATCGATGCTTTCTTCAGCTGTTTTTTCGGCATAGCTTTGTGTGCCATGATTATGGTTCTCTTCGCAGGAAGGAAGAGATGGTGGCCGATTATCTACGCAGGGCTTGCACTGTCAGTCCTGACCAAAGGTCCAGCATCGCTCATATTGTTTGTGGGTGGTCTATTTGCGTACTTGCTTTTTAAAAGATCAAGCATTAAACAGATCGTTGTTTGTTTGAAAAAGCTGAGGGTTGTTCCAGGCACCTTAATCTTCCTGGCGATGGTGCTGCCTTGGTATGTGGCTGTGGGCCAAGCGACCAAAGGACTGTTTCTCAAGGTATTTTTCCTCTACGAAAATTTGTCGCGCTTCGCAGGCAACACAAACAGCGGAAAACATCCGCACTGGTGGGCCTACTTACCAGCTCTGATTTACGGCGCGTTTCCGTGGTCATTGTTCTTACCAGCAGCTGTCATTGACGCTTGCGTGGCAGTGAAAAACAATTTCATGACTAGGTCGGGGAAGCCCGCATCAGTGGAAGCGGCTAACGGCGGCGACGCTACGCAGCATCGGCCACAAGCGGCTGAGGACCATGCCGTGCTCCCTATAATAACGGACATTCAAGCATCTACAGGACAATCTCAAGATCCGATTCGAGACGTTCTTATTTTCTCGTTGGCATATGTACTGGTCACGGTAGTATTCTTCAGTTTGTCCCGCACCCAATTCGACAGATACATATTGCCGACGTGGTGCCCTCTCGTAATCATGATTTCGTTGAGCATCGATAAGTGGATCCGCACTTCTGATCGGGATTCGTTGATCGCGCGCTCAGCAAAATTCGTCAGCCCACTTCTTGCTGTGTTGGGTGGCTTGTGCCTTATGGCAAGTATTGCCGCGGCCTTTATTGTCCCAGAAGTCCAGCTTTGGATGCGCGTTGCAGTGCCAGTTGCAGCATTAGTTCTGGCGTACGGTTGGATATCGCAGTACCTGTCGTACCGAAAGAAAAACTTTGACAGAGCCATGCTGTTACTTGCCGCAAGCACCTGTTTAGGTTATGCGATAGTGACACCAGTTCTATTTGAATACTGGTACGAGAAAACATATGCCGGTGTGCATCAGTTAGTAATCTCTGTAGCGGACACGGATGCGGATGTTGGGCAGTACAAAGAGTTCATGCCGTCTCTCTTGTATTACAGAAGGGGACCGGTGAATTTCTTCTATCACTTATCGCAGTTGCTCCCTCGCAAGAAGGCATCTAACCTGGGAGCGCCGGCATCCTTGCCGGCATCTACGCCAACGGCATTTTCAACATCAGGTCCATCTTCATCCGAGGCTAGAGAGCCCGCGGATCACAGAACTTTTATTTTAGTGAAAAAGGATTTCGAACCAGAATTGCTTGCTCAACCACAATTGAATCTCAAGCTAAATTCCCGACGAGGCGAGTGGAGCATGTACGAGACCAGCGACTTTGTCATGGACAAACCTCCGACCCTTGAAGAGTCTTTCAACAGATTGAATTGGAAAGACAGCATGACGGACAAGTTTGGCTTCGGGCCGCTGACCGTGCCTTATAGCGGCGGGCATATGAAGTGGCGACGCTAGCAGACTTTGTATCGCAACAATTCATTCCAACGAAAATTCCATTTCGCGTCTTGGTTTAAAGCCGAGAGATTCGTAAAGAGCTACGCCATCTTCGCTTGAATTCAATCTCACGACGACACAATCCTTGGAGCGAATCCAGTCGATACCAGCCAGCATCAAGGCTCGAACCACGCCGCCCATTTCAGTAGCCATGGCTGCCCGCATGTCAGCTGCAAGAGCAAAGTCTTTGCTTTGAGCAGGCTCGATGACGATTTCTTGCATTATCGTTTCTATATGCGATCAGTACTTCAAGCATTTAGGATCATACCTAACGGGTGCTGACGATGGCACCCTGATTGATTCTAGCGAAATATGCTTCCACTTCTTTCCAACTTTTCACACGTGGGTAGCCAGTCACTTTGACGTTATGCGGAGCGTCGAAAAGAATGCCTTGGCCGCGGAAGCGTGGAAAGTGACGAGCATTGTCATCGATTAGATAATCTGCGTTCAGAATACTTTTGTCGCCGCAAAAGACAATGTTCATCGGTGATACAAATGGAAAATGGATTTTCATCCATTCGAATTTTGCTGTAAATGAGGTGGGAACTTCCATTGCGGCAGAAGCAATAAAAATTGAATGCTCTTTCGATAATTTTTGAAGAACTCGCTGTGCGTCTTTCATGACGGGGAGGTCCGCAAAAAATTCTTCCGCGCGAATAAACTGTTCCACAACATCCTGATGTTCAACTGGCACCACATGCCGTAAGTGAGTGCCGATAAGATCTTCGCGAGTTATAGATTTTCCAAAATGGTTGTTATAACTATCCAAATGCTTGCCGAGAGCATCTGCAATAACTTCATCCATATCAACTGCAATAATGGCCACATCAAGTCTCCTGCACAAGGGCGCGACACTGATGTTAGCATCCAACTGATTGGTCACGAGCAATCGGCAGGACAATTGAAACGCGACGATACATTTCAGTCGAATGAGGATTGTTGCATTCGCAACCGCAGAAGACTACCCAGAGGCGCGCCACCGGCTATGGACAGGCGTCCATGGAATTCGAGATTGGCATTCATGGTTAGGTGCCGGCTGGAAGCCGGCGCTCCCAGGTGGTTTCGAAGGCACGCTCCTAGCGATGACGTGCCGGCTGGAAGCCGGCGCTCCCAGGTGTTTCGAAGGCACGCTCCTAGCGATGACGCGCCGGCTGGGAGCCGGTGCTCCCGGCTTAGGGTCCGGTGCTCCTAGACTTATAGAGTCGGCACTACCATGCTGAGAACGGGCGCTTACTTGCTAACGGCACTACCATACTTAAGAGTCGCACCGGATCGGATTAGGGCGTGACTGTGTCAGAGAGACTTATTTGATGGTTAAAAGCAGCCTTTTGCTTAATCGGTATTTTGAACCAAAACTTACTGCCAGACCCGTTTTCACTTTCCACACCGATGCTGCCGCCATGTTGATCGATAATAGTCTTGCAAATGGCCAGCCCCAGACCCTTTCCACCCTTCTCACGTGAATCTGATTCGGTCACTTGTTGAAATTTCTCAAAAATGATCTGTTGGTACTCTGCGGGAACGCCGCGCCCATGATCTTCGATCCAGACCTTGAGCCATTTTTTGTCGCTTTCGGAGTGAACCGAAACTGTTGAATTTGGCGGCGAATATTTAACCGCGTTTGAAAGCAGATTCACCAACACCTGCACGATTCTGTCTTTGTCGAACTCAGCGAATTGATCGCTGGCAGGTGGCACTTCCAATTTAACGTGGTGTTGATCTGCAAAAGTGGTTACAGAATCAATCCCTTCCTGGATAGCAGCGCTGATGTTGGCTTCTGCGAAGGTGAGCTCCAACTTTCCAGAGGCAAGTCTTTCTGTATCGAGAAGATCATTGGTAAGCGCTATCAATCTGTATATGTCTGCTTCGGCGACACCAACTTTTGCTTGCGCCTCCTCAGACAATTCTCCCCAAGCACCGGCGTTGAGCAGAGTCAACAAACCGGATACTGTTGTCAGCGGCGATCTCAAATCATGACTGACCATCGCAATCAAGTATCGCTGCATCTTGCGTGACTCATCTAACTCATCCACCATTGAATGAAAGAACTTGTCCAGCTGGGCGATCTCGTCGGATCCAGTCAGCGGCCGATTTAGAGGTATACCTTTTGGAACACGAGTAATATTCTCGGCGATTCGTTTGACCCTGCCCGCGATTCCGCTGGTGAATAAATTAGCCAGAAAAATCGCCACAATAATATTAACTGCGACTCCAAAGGCTATCGTGATTTGCACCAGCTCACGTTCTTCAGCTTCGCGTTGCGGTCCGTCTGCAGCCAAGGCCACGTAATCCGACATAATAATGCCAATCGGATCGGCGATACTATCCATCATTCGTTTCGCATCAAACAGTTCCATAGGACTATTCACAATCTTCCCCATGCCACCAGTGTCGACTGACTCCTCAATCTGCGACATGAGGTGAATTCCCTTTTGGACAATGGGACGGGTGTCCTGCATGATTTTTAAATGTTTCGGATCGTTTGCCAGCAAATTTTCCAATTCATTGTATCGCTGCATAAACAGCTGTACTGATGATCTGTAGCGGTGGCGAAAGTAGCGGCTTGGCATTTTTGAATAGCCAGCCAAATTGGCCGCAGCTTGCCCAGCCACTATGCCTATGCTGCCCGCAGTGAAGAGAATTTCCTTCGTGGCAGCTTGAGTTTTTATTTCATGTTCGGCTTGTTGCACCCGATAGGTGAGAACTCCGACAAATATGAGTTCGCATACTAGAGGAATACCGACCAGTATGAAGCCCATTTGCGTAATTTTTAGGTTCAAGCGCATGACACCTTATGCCACGCATGGCGGAAATTTGGCACATATCTCTAATCCCACAGGAATGCAGTGCCAATAGGATTTGGACTATCCGAGAGTGCCGTCATTATTCGGCTTCGGTGTCGGAGCGACATCCACCGGTGGCGGCAGCACCAACTCAACAATCACTGAAGCAAATAAGCAGATTTGTAAATCAATCGGTCGTTTTCAAAATTGCAGCACAAACTAGACCCATTGGCATTCTGCCATAGCCAAGTTTGACTGCCCACGCCGTGAAAATTACTGTGCGAAATCATAACGCCTTGAGATGCCAAAATTTTTCTAACTTCAGGCAGCATCATGTCAGCTTTCAACGACTGTGCCTGCTGATTGGTCACGGAATGGGCTGCGTGTTCAGGAGCAGAATGTGCGGGTTGCAGACATCTGGACAGCGTAAACCAATCACCTTTGGCGAGCTTACCCCCCGTTACTGTAGGCGTTTCACCCTCAAGCCGGAGCTTGCACATCGTCATTTGATCGCTCGTTTTCCCACTCACTGGTTGCTCATAAAGCACACGAATATGACAGTTCGGCTTGATTCGAGGCATCTTCTGATTCTTCAACAATTGCGCGTAATTCTTATTTTCGAGAGCCAAACTTTGCGACAAATTCGACAACTCATCTGCGGTTTTAAACAAGGGAGCACCATCACCTTGATCTGGGGCCACGATCGCATCATTCATGTCGCTGATCCGCACACCAATTTTACCCTCGCCGTTTGGTTTCAAGCTTAGTGAGATGGCTTCGGCACCTCGCTTAAGCGACAAACTCGTCAACGCATCTTTATGGAGGTGAATTGCTCTTATTGCCTCTTCTGACCGTGACACCACTTCATTATCGACAGTGACTAGCATGTCACCAGCTTTGATACCAGCCGCCTCTGCCGCTAGTTTTGGAAAGACTTCGATAATTACGGGAAGCTGCCGCGCATTCTTCTCGCCAGGCTTGCTAAGACAGCGCTGGGGTACAGCTGAGCAGAGGATGCACAGCGTAACTGTAAGCAACTGGACCTTTTTTCCGGGACCTTCGTTCAAAAAAAACGCTTCCAGAATAACCTCAAGTCTTACTGACGGAAAGTATTCCCCCACTCCTTGCTGTTATTTTCGGTGCCTGCTTTCTTGTGATCCTGAGCCTTTCCGATCGAAGGCATGTTGGCCGCTTTCTCATGATCTACACGTCCATCAGCCTGCATTGCATCTTCATGTTTGTCGTATCTTTGTTTTCCATAATCAGAGAATGCAGCAACGTTAAACCGATCGTATTGCTCAAATGGATGCGCGACGATGCGTTCATGCATTACTTCATCTGCTGTCTTGAAAGCAGAAGCCGGCAAATGCTGACCGCTTGCCAAACTTACTGTGCTGGCATTGCGGATGAAATCTGAAGTATGCAGCTTATTTTCAGCTTCATACATGGCATCGAAACCTTGTAGATGACTGCGACGCACCATCTCTGCAGGGTGCTGGCTGATGTGATCAAGATGCATTTTCTTGAACAAATAATCTTTCTGTTGCCGCGAGTATTGAGGGCTTTGCCAAACGCGATTAAGCCGACTCGCAAGCTGCATTTCTAAGACTAGATCCTGCGGTGCCCAATACCCGGGCAAACAATTAAGAACAACTCCATCAGGAGAGAGCATGAATAGCTGCAGATTGTGACCTCCGGCACCGTTTGTCGTAACCACGGCATTGCCGAAATTATCGTGCATACCAGACTCGCCCGCATAAGGCTCGTTGGTTATATCCTTGGTTCCACAAACAAAATGGTTCTTTAGAGCGGAAAGGGCTGGTTCCTGCGAGAGCGACACGGCTCTCAAGCTATTTCCGGCACTTCACGTGCCGCCGCTGATGTTGCCCAACATATGGACCCAAAAGACAAGCTTGCCTTGTTCGCGCGCACTGCCCTCTGCTTGAGCCAAGGAGGTGTTCCAGTGGACCTGAGAGGTGAGCTGGGTAATTCTGTCATGAGCAGATTGACCGCCAAGATAGGCAGGGGCGCGCGATTGCGCCGGTGTAGTCAATGCCACAAGTGCCGCCAGACAGAGTAGAGACTTAACTTTCATGACGAATTACCCGCAAAGGATTTCATGCCCTATAGATAGATATACCTCTTATCCACGGAAAGGTCCATGCTCCTATTCCATGACATACAAGCCTGAAATTGCTTGCGGCGCCTTCAGGTGGCAGCTTTCAGTATATTGCACACACCAACGCCACTGGATCGATGTCCTCCAAAACCACTTCAACGGGATCCACGTGCCAAATGTGCTCGCAATACTCATGGATGGCTCTGTCCGAGGAAAACTTACCCATTCGCGCCACATTGAGAATCGACATTTTCGTCCAGTTATCCTTGTTTTTAAAGGCTTCACTAACCTTTTGCTGCGCATCAATAAAGGCTTGATAATCAGCAAGCAACATCCAGTCATCGTGATTAAGAAGTGAATCGACGATTGGACGGAAAAGCTCAGTATCTCCATTCGAGAAGTGTCCATCAGCGATCTGATCTATCACCCGCCGAAGCATAGCGTTGGTTTCATAGAATTCACGCGGACGATAGCCATTTGCTTTCAGTCGTTTAACTTCGGCATCAGTCAGACCAAACAGGAAGAAATTCTCGCCGCCGACCTCTTCTCGAATTTCGATGTTAGCACCGTCCAAGGTGCCTATGGTCAATGCACCATTGAGCGCAAACTTCATGTTTCCTGTTCCAGAGGCTTCCTTTCCGGCAGTTGAAATTTGTTCAGACAAATCTGCAGCTGGATAGACTTGCTGCCCTAATTTGACATTGTAGTCAGCCAGAAACACGACCTTAAGCTTTTCTTTGATGACGGCGTCATTATTGACGACATCACCAACCGAGTTGATCAATTTGATGATCAACTTAGCCATGAAGTATGCAGGAGCGGCCTTGCCGCCGAAGATGAACGTGCGTGGCGAAACATCCAGATTAGGATTGTCTTTCAGCTGATTATAGAGCGTAATGATATACAGCACATTCAACAACTGGCGTTTGTACTCATGCATACGCTTGACTTGAATATCAAAAATCGACTCAGAATCAACGAGCACTGTGTTGTGCATTTTGATGTAATCAGCAAGTTGCAATTTAATTGTGCGTTTGATGTCGGACCAATCTTTTCGGAATTTTGGATCATCAGCAAATTTCTCTAACTTTTTCAGCTGCCTCAAATCGCGAGTCCAACCGTCTCCGATAGTGGCTGTGATTAGTTCGCTCAGCCCAGGATTAGCGACCAACATCCATCGTCTAGGCGTGACACCATTTGTCACATTACCAAATTTCTCCGGCCACAATTCATAGAAGTCCCGCAGTACATCTATGGTCAAAAGATGAGAATGTAACTCAGCCACACCATTTATTGAATGACTGCCAACACTGGCTAAATGAGCCATACGAACGAATTTGCTACCCGATTCGTCAATAATAGAAAGCCGTTGAATCTTGCCTTCATCGTTCGGATACTTGGCACGCACTTCGGCAAGAAAACGACTATTGATTTCCAGGATTATTTCAAGATGTCGCGGCAGCAATGACGCGAACAAATCGTATTCCCATCGCTCCAGCGCTTCCGGCAACAAGGTATGATTGGTGTATCCGAATGTTTGCTCTGTGATTTCCCAGGCCTTATCCCAGTCCATAGCGTGAACATCGACAAACAACCGCATCAATTCTGCAATACCGACGGATGGATGAGTATCGTTTAGCTGAACAGCAAACTTTTCATGAAAAGTATTGAGCTGCTGTCCATTGGCAAAATGGAATCGAACCATGTCTTGCAGAGAACAAGACGTAAAGAAATACTGTTGCTCCAAACGCAGCTGTCTGCCTTGAATCGGCTCATCATTTGGATACAACACTTTCGAAATATTCTCAGAGAACATTTTCTCCTGCACCGAACCAATGTAATCGCCCGTGTTGAATGCTCTGAAGTTGAAAGATTCAGGTGCTTCTGCTTTCCATAATCGCAGTGTATTCGTGTTGGTTGTTTTGTAACCAGAGATAGGTGTGTCATATGGAACACCGTTGATCACACGCTCTGGAATCCAGCTGACCGCGTACCGACCTTTGTTGTCCGTTGTGCCTTCAGTGTGTCCACCGAGTTTGACCTCGAAGGTATGTTCCGGTCTGGCGATTTCCCATGGATTTCCATAGTGCAGCCATTTATCAGTAATTTCGACCTGCCACCCATCTTTTATAATCTGATCAAAGATTCCAAATTCATATCTAATTCCGTAGCCAATCGCCGGTATATTCAACGTCGCGAGCGAGTCCATGTAACACGCAGCCAGACGACCCAATCCACCATTGCCCAGCCCAGGCTCTTCTTCTTGGTCTACAAGAACATCAAATTCCAATCCAATTTCTTCGACTGCCTCTTTTACGCTTGGAAGAATGTCTAAATTGATCAGGTTATTGAGCAAATGTGGTCCAAGCAAAAATTCAGCTGATAAGTAACAAACTACCCGGCAGTCCTTTTTGATAAAAGATTTGGTTGTTGCCAGCCATCGATGCACAAGTCGGTCTCTGACGGTATAAGCCAGCGCCATATATTGATCATTTCTGGTTGCCACGTCAGGAAACTTTCCCTGAATATAGAACAAATTGTCGGCGATCGCCCGCTTCAAAGTTTCTACAGATGTACCGGTACGATCATCTTCAACCACAATGTTCGGATTCTTTTCCACTACTTGATCCCCACAGATTTGAACGATTTTAATAGGGCCATTTCCAGTCACGTATTTCCGGCATGTCTTCGCCGTGTTTTGTAATGTAATTCTTGTGGTCAATTAGTTTATTTCGAAGATATTGCTTACCGCGAGCAGCTTCATATTTCAAACTGGCCACGCGCTCAAAGACATCGCCAGCGAGATTGAAACGATCCATTTCGTTCATAACACACATGTCGAATGGCGTTGTTGTGGTCCCTTCTTCTTTATAGCCACGCACATGAATATTGTGATGGTTCAGGCGTCGGTAAGTGAGTCGATGAATCAACCACGGGTATCCGTGATAAGCAAAGATCACAGGTTTGTCTTCGGTGAAGATTGAATTGAAGTCAGAATCGTCTAGCCCATGCGGATGCTCGCTGGTTGGTTGCAGCTTCATCAGATCAACGACATTGACCACTCTTATCTTCAGTGTCGGAACCAGGTTACGCAATATTGCCACTGCAGCTAGTATCTCCAATGTCGGCACGTCGCCTGCACACGCCATAACGACATCCGGCTCGGAGCCCTGATCCGAACTAGCCCAATCCCAAATTGATATCCCGGCTGTGCAGTGCTTAATTGCAGCATCAATATCCAGATATTGCAGAGCCGGTTGTTTGCCAGCGACGATAATATTGACGTAGTTTCGACTACGCAAACAGTGGTCGGTCACGGATAGAAGTGTGTTGGCATCCGGCGGCAGATATACACGGATCACGTTTGCCGACTTGTTTACGCAATGATCGATAAAACCGGGATCCTGATGGCTAAACCCGTTGTGATCTTGGCGCCATACATGAGACGTCAACAAGTAATTCAGCGATGCGATCGGTTTGCGCCAGGGAATCTTCTTGGTCACCTTCAACCATTTGGCATGCTGATTGAACATCGAATCAATGATATGGATGAAAGCTTCGTAACAAGAAAAGAATCCATGTCGACCGGTCAGCAGGTACCCTTCCAACCAGCCCTGACACAGGTGCTCACTCAAAACTTCCATGACCCGACCGGTGCGACTGACATGATCATCGCTTGGAAGAATTTCGCCATAAGACATTCTTTCGGTAACTTCAAAAACATCTCCCAATCGATTAGATGCAGTCTCATCTGGACCCATCAACCTGAAGTTATCCGGATTTTTCTGGATGATATCGCGCAGAAAACTGCCCATGACTCTGGTTGCTTCGCCTTCAATTACCGCCGGCTTATCCACCTGCACTGCATAGTTCCGGAAATCAGGAAATTTCAACTCTTTAAGAAGAACGCCACCATTGGCATGCGGATTTGCACCCATTCTTCGTTCGCCCATTGGAGCCAATTCTGCAAACTCAGCATTGAATGTTCCGTTTTTGTCGAATAGTTCTTCAGGCTTGTAGCTACGCATCCAATCTTCCAACATCTTCAGATGCTCGGGATTTGTTGCCAGCCCCGTCAGTGGCACCTGGTGCGCTCTGAACGTTCCCTCGATCTGAATGCCATCAACTACTTTCGGACCGGTCCAGCCCTTGAGAGTGCGCATTACAATCATCGGCCATTGCGGACGACTCTCGACATTATTTTCCCTAGCATCTTTTTGGATCTGGGCGATTTCACCGTATATGGTATCAAGAGTCTGCGCCATTGTTTGATGAACTGTATTGGGATCATCACCCTCCACAAAATATGCTTTGTAACCATAACCACTAAACAGATCAGTCAGCTCAGCATCACTTAAACGCGCCAAGACAGTTGGTCCTGCGATCTTATATCCGTTCAAATGCAGAATTGGTAACACGGCACCATCTCTAGCTGGATTCAAAAACTTATTCGAATGCCAACTAGCTGCAAGCGGTCCAGTCTCAGCTTCACCATCACCGATAACGCAACAGACGAAAAGATCGGGATTATCAAAGGCTGCACCGAAAGCATGAACGAGCGCATAGCCCAATTCACCGCCCTCGTGAATCGAACCTGGAGTTTCAGGGGCAACGTGACTGGGAATTCCGCCTGGAAATGAAAATTGCTTGAATAAATGCTTCATTCCATCTTCATCTTTAGTGATGAGTGGATAAAACTCAGTGTACGTTCCTTCTAAGTAAGTGTTGGCTACCAGCCCCGGTCCACCGTGACCGGGACCGGTGACGTAAATCATGTTTAAATCATGCTTTTTGATCAGCCGATTCATATGAACGTAGATCAAGTTAAGACCGGGAGTAGTGCCCCAATGTCCCAAGAGTCTTGGTTTGACATGTTTCAGTTCCAGCGGCACTTTGAGCAGCGGATTGTCCATCAAATAAATTTGACCGACAGACAAATAATTGGCAGCTCGCCAATAAGCGTTCATCTTGAGGAGTTCTGCACTGGACAAAGGTCCCTGCGTCTTAGTCAGAGCATCTTGAGTTGCGGACATCATTGCACCTGTATTGAGCGAAGCAAGAAAAAGGTATTACAGGCTACTTGGAGCCCTGGTAATCTCAACATTAACGCGAATTATTTTCGCAGGTAAAAGAGCCCACGTCCAGTCTTTACGGACTTTTGTTTGCAAGATCGCTTGACAATTGGGCCGGCTGGTCAAGTTCTCCTCCGTAATTTGGGCATAACTAGGACACAATGAGGAGTTCGGGTATGCAAAGCTGGTCAAAAATCAAATCCATGTTAATCGATACTGTTGACACTCGACCAAGTCCTGAATCGTCGAAATACGACGAAAAGATTTGCCCAGCTTGCCGCAGAACCTTTTCCAAAAAACTGGTGGTTTGTAAAAGTGACGGCACCCTTCTAATCAGCCTACTCAACGTAAGCTTCGCTCATCGCCGCTTAGCAAATGACATGGGCAATGGTTTGGCCGAGAGCCAGTACAAGATGCAAGGTATGCTCGGAGAAGGTGATTTGACAACAGCTTTCAACGCATTCGACGTTGAAACGAAGTCTTCTGTTGTGATCAAAGTGATTAAATCTCACGTCCTTGGAAATTCAAGAAGGCTGCACCGTTTCGCCAAAAGTCTGGAGGAAACAATTGGCTTAAGGCACGAAGGAATCGCTAAAGTAATCGACGTAGCGATAACGAGAGACAGAAATAGCAGCTATTCCATTTCACAACTTTTCATAGTCACAGAAAAACTCAACGGCATGAACTTGAAGAGAATCCTCTCAGACTTTGGCATCTTAGCACCATATGTGGTGATTGAAGCGATGATTCAGGTATGCGAAACGCTAGCTTATGCAGCCAATATAGGTTGGCTACACAAGGATCTTAAGCCAAGCAACATCTATCTTTCTGTCAAAGACGATCAATTACTAGTAAAAATTTGCGACTTTGGAGTTGCCGATAGATTGTTCAGTAACTGCGAATGGGAAAGCAAAGGCACCAAAACAGGAAGCCTTTACGGAAACGCCGCCTACATGTGTCCAGATGTAATTTTCGGTGGCGAGCACTCTGTAACTTCGGAAATTTACTCGCTTGGTTGCGTCATGTATCACCTTTTGAAAGGCATGCCACCATTTGAAGGTCTGAACGACTTCGGTACACTCATGAAGCATCGGGACGAAGAGGCGCGACCGTTTGCCCCTGAGCTAAAAATTCCTGCCGAGTTGGAGACTGTCGTGATGAAGTGCCTGCAAAAGCAACAAGAGAACAGATATCAAAGCTTCGATGACCTGGCAAAGTCCTTGAATGCGATCAAGAACATTTCTGCGAGCTGAGTTACGGCAGCTTTCAAGAGCTGATCGCGAATTCCTCATCAGTTAAGCCTATCGGCGTATGTCCTCTTGAATGCCAAACTTAAACCGATCGTGGTATTCTTTCATATGCCTCCTTGCAAGACCACTTTGGGCGAGTGGCGGAATTGGCAGACGCGCTAGACTTAGGATCTAGTCCGCAAGGGTCAGGGTTCAAGTCCCTGCTCGCCCAATCAATCAGAGTTTCCGCCGAAAGGCGGATTTTCTTTTTAGAGCTGTTGATGCAAAAGGTAACACAGGAGTAACAAAGATAGAAATCAACGTCTCCATCAGGGAGCGAAAATTCATCGCTGCGAGTGAGGGACGACCTGTAAAATCGTCTTAAATCCGTTTACGGACCAATATTCAATCCAGGGCTATTTTCAGTAATTATGGAAACCGAGTACTAGCATTGATTCAGTAGTTGCCGCCAGCAGTATCACGCATCTTGAACTTAGGGGACGTTGAAATGGATCAACAGAGTTTGTTCGCCGAGTTCGAGGTTGCTGGGATATGGTGGGTTCCTGGAAGCGAACATAAAGTTAAAGGCAAACTGCACTATAGCCCGACATCAGTGGCGACGTTAAAAATGGATGGTGTCCTCGAAGCTTCGGATCGAGATACCATGCTTGATGGCATGATAGTTGTTCACGGCGAAGACAGAAGCAGAAAACCTTGGACACTTCTCAAGGCGTTCGAACAAACCTTTAACCCGGAACGTTTCGACGGAAATCACACCACTTCCACAGTAATAGCAAGCTACTTAGTAAGCGGGGTGCACCTGCTGTCACTTGCAGATCTCAAAGTAGACTTGGTTGAACTGTCATTTCCAGGACTCGCCAAATCACTAAAACAAGGTTCCAATATAACTTCGGATCTCTCGGAAATACACGATCAGATAACAATCAAATGGCAGCGTCCATCCGAATTCGCGCTGCGTTTGGAAGGCTCGAAGGTTGTTCTCTCTTCGCACTGGTATCCAACATACAGCGGTTCATCAAAAGAAACGTCCCTCCGCGAATGCCCTATTTTGCGCCTGAAATTTGATGAAGCCACAAGTTATGAATTGATCCAACCGCTTATCATGCATCTTCGAAACCTGCTGATCACGCTCCACGGTATGCCCTGCCCAATTTTAGATCTATCGATTGAAAACCCGCTTGGACCCGGAAATCCCGATATAAAAGCCTTTTTTGGACAAAGTTGCTCTTCGAACTTTCCGACCGATCCTTTGTGGATCAATATGCTAGTGCCGTTATTCAAAATTTCGCCAGAAACTTTTGATTCTGTCATTACGAAATGGTTTGAGCTGTCGTCTGAGACGAAGTTTGCGGTCAATTGGTTTTGTGGATTAGTTCTGTTGCCGACGCCTTACAATCACATCGATTTTGTAAATCTAGTTCAATCGCTCGAATCCCTCCATCGCTCCTTTAATGGCGACGAATTTCTGACAAAACAAGAATTTAAACCAGTTAAAAATGCACTCAGAGAAAGACTTGCTGAATTGAATCTGTCCGATAGCCACAAAGAATATATCAGCACCACAATTG
The DNA here is from genome assembly GCA_003153555.1 of Candidatus Melainabacteria bacterium. Classification (GTDB taxonomy): domain Bacteria; phylum Cyanobacteriota; class Vampirovibrionia; order Obscuribacterales; family Obscuribacteraceae; genus PALSA-1081. The sequence goes on from PLZS01000064.1 coordinate 101,959, forward strand.
GCACCGCAAACCGGTATCCACAAAAGGGTCGCCTGGTTGAATTATTCAACTATCTGCCTGGTGAGCTTGGCTCTCAAGTAGCGCTTAGTCCTGAGTCTTTTGCACAACTGGTGGTGAATACAAGAAACTACGCGACACACCTGGATCCAAAGGCAGAAAAGAAGTCGATGACAGCCGAAGAGGTAACGTTCGCCAACTTTGGCTTAAAAGTCTTTTTTCGTATGCTGCTTCTAAATGCCATTGGTATTGATTCAAAGACGATCTTGGAAGGGCTTAAGCATCACGCTGATTTTCAACATTTTCGATCTTGCGTGCCGTGGGATAAACGAACGCTTGGCGAAAAGGACGAATGCGAAACACATTGATCGAATAGTTGCTCAACCAGATTTTCACGGAAGCACATGAAAACGAAGAGAGATTGAATGGGCAATTCAGCAAAGTCATCACAAACTAAAAGGGCGTCCAGTCGCGGTGGACAAGCCATGCAATCTGGTGCCGACTATCAGGCACGAGTAGCGGCGTGGCTGGCAGTCAGGTCACTCGCAGAACGTTCCATCGCTGAAAAAATCGACTGCCCAAATGCATTCTTCGTGGAGAGTTTATTCTGTGAAGCTCCCGTCGCAGTCGATGATACGATCGCCGAGTCAAACGATGGTGATGTCTCCTACTGGCAGGCTAAGCATACAATCAATTTCAGTGAAGCGCCATCCTCAGACTTTCGAAAAACCATCGATCAGTTTGTTGACCAGTTCGTTGCGGGCAAAAGTGGCACTAGTAGATTTGAGCGTCCTCTGGACTCGCAGAGGGATCGATTTATTCTTGTCACTTCGAGTAGTGCGTCCGGAACAATAACTGGAACTATTAGGAAAGCCCTGAAAAAGTTGGCAGCCGTGCCAATTGGAATGAGTCGTACAAAGTACCTGACCACAACCGAGAGAAGCTACATCGCAAAAATTGAGAAAGCAATTCGTGCTCGCTTCAAACTGTTAAAGTTTAGCCCTGATGCGGCTGATCTTCAAACAATTCTTTCCCTCACTCGCATTGTAATCTTAGATCTTGACGATGATCAAACTGACTATGAGTATTGCGAAGACCTGTTAACTCAACTGGTTGTATCGTCACCGCAACAAGCCAAAGCCGCGCTTTCAATTCTTTTTCAGAAATCAATGACCTATGCGAAGCAGGGCACGGGTGCGTCATTATCAGGATTGCAGGATTTGCTGTTCTTAGCAAACATAGAGATAAAGGCACGTCCTTCATTTCAAGCGGATGTCGAAAAACTTAAAGCTTACACTACCTCGGTTTTGTCGCGACTAAAACTGCATTCTCATTTCATTCATCGGGGAATACCAATCAAACTGAAACGGGGCTGCGATAAAGAGCTGCTGGACTTTGCCCAAACGCGCTCTTGCTTAGTCATAGGGGAACCTGGAATAGGAAAGTCAGCAGAATTATTCGAGTTGTCCAAGCAACTGGATGATGCCGGTCACAACGTGTTTCTTATCGCTCTGGATACGCTAGACTGCTCTTCGACTTCGTCGCTAAAAACAGAACTTGACGGATTAGAACACGACTTACCTGAAATTCTAAGAAATTGGAAGGGCATAAAACCTGGCATATTTCTGGTTGATTCACTCGACTCGGCTAAATCCGAGCCATCGCAAAGAATAATTCGAGAAACAATTGAAGCAATCCTGAAGCACTGCCCGCAATGGCACGTAGTCGCATCCGTGCGAAAGTATGATTTGCGTTATGGATTCGGATTTTCAAAGATATTTGCTGGGATTCCGAATGCGTCATTCAACGATCCTGACTTTAGTAACGTTGTACACATCAATATTCCTCGCCTGGAAGATTCTGACCTAGACCAACTAGCTAGCGATAATCCAGACTTTGGTGCAGTCCTGTCGAACGCAACCTCAAGTTTAAAAGATCTTTTGAAGGTCCCATTCAATCTACACCTTTTGTTCGAAATACTGGGAGGTGATACCCCCGCGTCTGAATTACATGCAGTTCGTTCACAAGTTGAACTTTTGGAAAAATTCTGGTGTAAGCGAGTCGTGGGAACAGATATTGGCGTTACCAATGTAAGAGAACTAGCCCTCAAGAACGTCGTCAACGAAATGATGAAGGTTAAATCATTGCGCGCAGACCGCTTGAAAGTGTTCAGCGACAGCGCTTTGAGTCAGACTTTGCCTCATTTACTAAGCTGTGACGTGTTAAATTACTGGCGTTACAAGTCGCAAACAGTGCCCGATCAGCGATTTGTGACTTTCGGGCACAATCTCCTCTTCGACTTTACCGTCAGCAAAGTTTGGTTGGAAGCAGACTGCGCGCAACTCACGATTCAATTACACAACGACCGACAAATTGCCCTATTCGCAAGAAACGCTCTTTGTTTTTACTTTCAAAGTATTTGGCTCGCTGATATAGAAATGTTTTGGCGAGACACACTAAAAATCGAATCAGATCCTGCGGTTACAAATTTGGCTAAAACGGCTCCACCGGCGGTGGCAGCTGTTAGCGCATCGACAATTTCCGATCTAGAGCCTCTCGTTTTGATGCTGGACAACCCTACAGAAACTATTTACGCAAAGAAAATTTTGAGGCATTTGACGAGGGCACTTCTAGCGGATGGACAAAGAGGACCTCTATGGCAACGGAAACAGCTTTGGCTTTCATTCGTGCTCGAAATTTCAAAGAACGCTGATCGCCACGTACTATTTGAAGCGACAAGCCTTTTGAGGGAACTTTATGTCTAATTCCGCGCATGACGCAGTTGCAAATCACGCAGCGCGGCACCTATTAAAGCGGGCTCGAACGCTAAACGTAAACAACATGTGGCTCATGTCTTCGTTGATAAAAACTATTACTAGAACTTATCAGGCCTGCCCCGTAGAGTCACTGGAGATAATCCGCCAATCTCTTAGACCTCCTGAGCTTCCGGTGTCTGGATTTTTGGAACTTGAGTGGCTGGTTGATGATTTAAAGATTTTACTGAACGCGAATCCCACATTAGTTGCCGAAATTTATCAGGCGGCCTTTTCATTCGAAGTGACTAGCGATGAGCCGTTAGCATTTGGAGCCAGTATTCTATTACCTCTATCATCGACTCCACAACAAGTCTTCAATATGACGCGTCGACAGTTAATCGATGGCTTCGGAGACTTTTTAATTAAGGAACCCGAACTAGCTACGCTGGTCATGCTTTCGATAATGACAAATTATATCGAGGCTGAGCACACGCTCGACAGGACGAACAAATGGTATCAACCAAGAACATGGGCAACACCGGGTGAAACTCACACCCTGAAACCAGATTTGTGCGCAATCTGGGGAACGCTGCATAGTCATTACTCGCCACCAGCACTTGGCGATATATTCGAAAAGAAGCTCCTGTCCATGATTGAAGAAGGAGGTGCCGGTGCCGTTGTTACCATATTATTATCGTTGATGAAAAATGCCGAATATGCATATTTCTGGCGAATCATTATACGAACTGCACTGCACCTTGATGTCGAAAAAATTTCCGACTTAAAAATTCTCGAAGCACTTCCGCTTCTTTTATGTGACGACACTCTGGTACCAATGTGTAACTTGATAGATGCAATCTACGAAAAAATAGATAACGGCACAAAAGTACGGATAGAGAAATATTTGCTTGAATCAAGTGCAGATGAGGTCGAAAAGACGCAAAAGAACAAAGTCGAAATACGCTTTCTGGGACAAATTGGAGCGAGATTATTCACTGATGAGGCAAAAACAAAGTGGCACCAGCCAACTAACAAACAAAGCTCACTATCTAAACTGACGGCTCCCTCTTCGTTCTTTGAAAATTCTTTAGCAAGTTCAAACGAACTTCCGAAAGAGATTTTTGACTTACTTGGAACTTTGCGCTCTTATAGTTTCGGTCACACAGACATTGAGCAGACTCGGCTTTTTAGTTCTTTCAAAACATTATACGATTTCGCATCAAATGAAAAAAATAAAGACGAGCCAAAAGAATCTGTTCTGTCGGCGTTGGCATTTGCTGGACAGAAGGCTGCTAAGAATGTGAATGAGCTAGCCTCGACAGATCAGCGTCAATTGTTAAAACGATTACTAATTCTTACAACAACTAGCAAATTTCCTAAAGCCGATACGAACGATGTCATAGACCTTGCGACAGGAACTCGAATTGATGCCGTCGAAGGGTTGCTAGCGATGGGACGAACGAAGGAGTTGGTCGATGAGGAATATCTCCAAACAATTGAAAGACTGCTGACTGATCCAAACAGCAGTGTCAGATCCCGCGCCTTCTATTTCCTTTGGAATTTGTTTGAATGTGAACGCGACTTTGTTATTGCCAAACTTTCCCTGGCGACTGTCACCGAACCAAGCGAACTCGTGCTGAGCCAAATGGTGAATTCGTTTTATGTACTATGTGGCATGGAGCCAGATTGCATTCTGAGATTAACCAGATGCGTTTGGCATCGGATACGCTATACAGAGTCAGCAAAAGATGGAAGGCATGGTTGCATGGGAATTTTTCTCGGTCTGGCACTAGGGCGAAATATGACTTCTGGTACTAACACACTTCATTACATCAATCACCGAATAGTAAGCTTTATTGATGATATTCAATTTCTTCTTGCAAATCTTTCTGAAGGTTTAGCGCTTCGATTTCAGCCTGAAGGTTTCAACCGTGCAGAAATGCAAAACAACACCATCGACTTTGCACTACAGGTGGTGACACATGTTGAAGACGAGTTTGCGAAATTGTCCGAAAGTAACTTTGGTGACAAAGAATTGACACGAGCGTTAGCAAGCTGTTCCATGAACCTAGCACTTTCCATCTCGAACGCATTGGACTTGTTTCGTCAAGATCAGGAAACCTTTGCTCAGAACACAACGGAATTGCTTCTAAAACTTTCGCCGGTCATTGAAACACTCGCAAGACTTGGATTTCCAGAGACAGTGCATTACATCATCGATACTCTTTCGCCAGTAGTTGAGTTGCTGCCGGAGCAGATACTAATTTGGATTGCGGAGTTCGCCAAATCTGCCGAAAAATTTGGCTATCAAAATGACCGCCTTGCAGCGGATCAAATAATTGCACTCTTACATCGCTACTTAGCTGACTTCCGCCACATATTCCAGGAGCAAGTTGAATGCCGAGATGCTTTGCTTGACATTCTGGACACGATTGTTGGTTGGCCCGAATCGAGAACCCTCGTACATCGACTGGACGAAGTTTTCAACTAATCCCTAGTGTGCGTGCTTGAACCGTTCATGATTATGGACCACTACTTTGCGAGACCAATTCATTTGACAGCCACCAACTTGTCACGCAGCAAAGATTGAAGGTCACGAGCAAAGTTTCGCTGGAAGATGAAAAGTGCCAATTTGACAACCCGGCTTAGGTATACTAGTGCCCCTAAAAGCCGGTTTAAGCGGAGTCGAGATGATCGGCTGCAATTTTTGGCAGAACCTAGATAAGAGGCCTAGATTGAGTGGAAATCATTGACAACATCAACTCTTTGCTGGGTGATGATCTGAAGACTTCTATAAAGTCCAAAAGCCGAATAAAGGTCGCAGCATCATGCTTTTCGATTTACGCTTACGAGGCGCTGAAATCCGAACTAGCCAAGATCGAGTCCCTGGAGTTTATTTTCACAGCACCCACTTTCGTGCCGAACGAGGTCACTGATAAGCTTCGAAAGGAGAGTAGAGAATTTTTTATTCCTAAGTCCAAACGAGAACGTAATTTATATGGTTCCGAGTTTGAGATTCAACTTCGTAATAAACTGACCCAGAGAGCCATCGCTCGCGAATGCGCGGAGTGGATCCGGACCAAGGCCAAGTTTCGGTCTAATAAAACGAAATCCCCAATGCAACAGTTCGCCTGTGTCCTAGGGTCAGCCTCCGATGTCGCTTATATGCCACTCCATGGCTTCACTGCCGTGGATTTGGGCTATCAACGAGGGGACGCCTTTTCCAATATCGTAAATCGATTTGATGAGGCGACGTTTACTTCGACATACCTGCAGCTTTTTGACCAACTTTGGAATGACCCCGGTAAGCTCGAAGATGTCACCTCAACTATTTGTGAGCATATTGCTTCGGTCTATCAAGAAAATTCTCCTGAGCGAGTTTACTTTCTGATGCTATCTAACATCTTCGGAGAATTTCTAGAAGATGTAGATGAGGACCTCTTGCCTAACGATCAAACAGGTTATCTAGAGACGCTTGTTTGGAAAAAGTTGTTCAATTTTCAGCGCGATGCCGCAATCGGTATAATCAACAAATTAGAAACTTACAATGGCTGTATTCTTGCCGACAGTGTTGGTTTAGGAAAAACCTTCACTGCCCTAGCTGTTATCAAATACTATGAGCTGAGAAATCGCTCAGTCCTCGTACTGTGCCCCAAAAAGCTTGCGGATAACTGGAACAATTACAACAGCAATCTTACGACTAATATTTTTTCGAAAGATCGCTTTAATTATGACGTTCTCTGCCATACGGACTTATCCCGAACTACTGGCGAATCATTTGGGATCCCACTAAATCGCATCAACTGGGGCAACTATGACCTTATCGTGATCGACGAATCGCATAATTTTCGCAACAACGAAGCAGTAAGAGATCGAGAAACACGCTATCAAAAATTGATGAATAATGTGATTCGCCAGGGTGTCAAAACAAAGGTATTAATGTTGTCCGCCACTCCGGTTAATAATCGATTCAATGATCTGCGCAACCAACTGGCACTCGCTTACGAAGGAGACTCTGAAAATCTTCGCAAAAAGCTTCGCTCTGGAAAGGCGGTGGAAGAAATATTCCGAAATGCTCAAACCGTCTTTAATCAATGGTCTCGACTACCGACGGAAAATCGCACAACCAAAGCCATCCTTGATTCTCTCGATTTCGACTTCTTTGATTTATTAGATAGTGTAACCATCGCTCGCTCACGAAGACACATACAGTCCTTTTACGACACAACAGAAATTGGTCGGTTCCCCGAGCGCCGCAAACCGCTGTCTTATCATTGTCCACTCACAAATCGTGATGACGTTCTGAATTTCAACGACATTTTCGAACAGCTGTCGTCACTCAAGCTTTCTGTCTACGCGCCCATCAGTTATATCCTGCCGAGCCGACGCAAAAGGTATGAGGACTTATACGACACCTCTGCCAAAGGTGGTGATGTCAGATTTCGACAACTTGATCGCGAACGAAGTCTTCAGGCTTTAATCACTACCAATTTGCTCAAACGTCTCGAAAGTTCTGTAGAGGCGTTTCGTTTAACTCTTCAAAGTTTGCAAGAAAATCATAATCGCACACTCGGCAGAATTGAACTATTTAAAACGAAGGGCGCAGATGGTGCTGCTGTTGCTGACTGGACTCAAAATTTTGACGATCTCGACACGGAAGAGGATCTTGCTTCCGCTTATTTAGGTGATACCGATACTGGTGGCAAGGTAAAAATTGAGCTGGCTGACATGGATCTTCCATCTTGGGAGCATGACCTGAAAAGCGATTTGCAAGTCATCAGCGCCTTGTCAGACTCAATGGCGCTGGTTACTCCAAAGGATGATGCCAAACTCCAGCACCTCAAGGCTCTTATCCTAAAAAAGATTGAAACCCCTATTAACGAGGGTAATCGAAAAATACTACTGTTCACTGCGTTCGCCGATACGGCTGACTATTTGTACACGAATCTTGCTGATCACTTGCTTGGCACAAAGGGCCTGCACACTGGAAAGGTAACCGGAACGAATGTACCTAAATCAACTCTCGGCAAGAGTTATGATTTTCAATCACTTCTGACGTTATTCTCACCACGGGCAAAGGAGAAAAGCCTGGTTTTACCGGATGAGAAGGCCGACTTAGATCTTCTCATTGGCACAGATTGTATTTCAGAAGGGCAAAATCTGCAGGATTGCGATTACGTTATCAACTACGACATACATTGGAATCCTGTACGGATCATCCAACGATTTGGTCGTATAGATCGAATTGGCTCAACTAATGAGACGATCCAACTGGTGAACTATTGGCCGGACATTTCTCTGGATGAATACATCAACCTGAAGGAACGAGTTGAAAACCGTATGGTTATTGCCGATGTTACTGCCACCGGTGACGACAATGTCCTTACTGCCAAAAGCAGTGACGTGTCCTATCGCAAGGAGCAATTGAGGCGACTTCAGGATGAAGTGATCGAACTTGAAGATTTGAAGACTGGAGTGTCCATAACAGACCTGGGACTAAACGAGTTTCGAATGGATTTGCTTAATTATGCGAAAACGAATGGTGACTTCAGCATGCCCAACGGCATGCATGCAATTGTTCAAGCCAAGCCAGAACAAGGATTGCGCCCAGGTGTAGTATTTGCGCTGCGCAACCTTGATCAATCTATCAACATCAATCAGCAAAATAGACTGCATCCCTACTATCTGATTTATGTAGCAGAAGATGGGAAGGTCATAGCAGATCACACAGAAGTCAAATCGATTCTAGATCTTGTGCGCTCAAGTTGCAAAGGTCAAGGCGAGCCGCTCCAATCAGTATGTAGAATTTTCAATCAGCTCACTTCTGACGGGCGTGACATGAAAATCTGCTCCGATCTCCTCAACTTTGCGATTCGTTCGATAATCGACGTCAAGGAACAAAAAGATCTCGATAGTCTGTTCTCAGGCGGTAAGACCACGGCGCTCTTAAACACGATCGCGGGACTAGACGACTTTGAACTTATAGCCTTTCTCGTAGTGCAGGAAGAGAAAGAATGAGACAAATACTCTTCGATTATCCGAAAAATGCGGTGTTCGGACGCGTATTGCCTAAAAGTAAGATCTATCAACATACGAATCCTAAAACAGCTCTTAAAGAGTTGTTTATTCGACAGGTGGAGCAAGTTGTTTGGCAGTACAAACTGGCGCCGGAAACCATAAACCTGAGCCCCTCGCCGACGGTCAGTGAGATTCAGATTTTTACAGTCACTCTCAAAACAGGTGATATTCAACATGACGTACTGGAATGCATAGATCAAGCAATTACGCATCCCATTGTGTTCGAGTTGTATTTTGGAGAAAAGGTAAAGGCTATTGCAGCATTTAAGAGTACGAAAAATCCAAACTGTCCAATTAAAATCGTGAGTAACTATTTTGAAAGCACCTGGATGCCGCGCGAAACAACGCGAATCCCATTGCCTATGGTGCTTGATTTCGATCTGTTATATTCGAGCATTCTCGCCCCTCTATTGCCGTTTCCAGCTCGCCCTGGCGAACGTTTGGACGAACGCGTGGATAGAATGGAGCAAATTCGCTCCAAACAGCGTGAATTAGAAAAATGCGAAATCTGTCTTCGTAGAGAAAAACAGTTCAATCGAAAAGTTGCATTGAATGCAGCGCTACGGAAATTGAAACAGGAAATTGAAATTCTTACTCAAGAACAGTACCAACACTGCAAGGAACAACCATGATGGAAAAGTTGAAAATGCACTCTCCGAACTTGGTACGGGACAATGTGTCTGTTATTCAGAATCACTTTCCTGATTGCGTAAAGGAAGTTCATAGCGAAGACGGCACTATAAAACTTGCAGTGGACTTTGATCAACTACGACAAGAGTTATCGGAATCTATTGTAGAGGGTCACCAGGAGCGATACCATCTCGATTGGCCGGGGAAGCGGGATGCGCTTCTAACCGCCAATGCCCCAATCGCTAAAACACTTCGTCCATGTTTGGAAGAGAGCGTTGACTTTGATACTACGAAGAATTTATTGATTGAGGGCGACAATCTCGAAGCGCTAAAATTGCTGCAAGAAACCTATCTCAACAAAGTCAAAATGATCTACATCGATCCACCCTACAACACACGCAACGACTTCATATACAACGACGACTTTGCTGAAGACGTTGAAGCCTACTTCAAACGTTCCATGCAACTGGACGAAAGTGGAAATAGGCTCGTGGCAAACACCGAGTCCAATGGAAGATTCCATTCAGACTGGATGTCTATGATTTATTCGCGTCTAAAACTGTCTAGAAATCTTCTCCGTGATGATGGGGTAATTTTCGTATCTATAGGCGATGATGAGCAGGCCAATTTGAAAAAAATCTGCGACGAGATTTTTGGGCAAGCTAACTTTCTTGGGTGTGCCTGCCGGGTCTCAAAGAAAGCTAACAATCAAGGCGATTATTGGGCTCCGAATTTTGACTATGTTTTGAGCTATGCAAAGAACAGGCTTGAGTGCCTACATTTCTTCGGCGGCGTCAATTACAAAGCATACAAAGAGGTGGACTCTGAAGGTGCGCGAGCAGGCGAACAATACCAACTTCTTCGTCTATACATGACTAGCTTGGATCCGATGAGAGGTTGCACAAATCAAAGGTATTACATAAAGGCGCCAGATGGAACACTCTTAATCCCGCCAGGAAATGTTTTTCCGAATGAGTTAGAGGACGGTGCCGGTGTTCCGCCGAAAACCGGTGAAGATAAAGTTTGGCGATGGAAGGCTGAGAAGTACAAGACTGAACAGGACAGGATAGTAGTACAACGAGTATCTTCGTCCAATTTAATTGATTCAAATGGAAACTCAGTTAAATGGAACGTTTTCACAAAGACTTATCTGAACGACGTTATTAAGAATGCCACCGCGAAACCTAACAGCTTGATCGAGAATCATATTAATCAAAATAGCTCTCACGAGTTGGGCAAACTGGAGATTCCGTTTAGTTTCGCAAAGCCGTCTTCCCTAATCAAATTTCTTTGCGAAATCTCTGGTGTCAAAGGCGATGACATAGTGATGGATTTCTTTGCAGGATCAGGCTCAACGGCCCACGCAGTGTTAGACCTAAACGCCTCTACATCGTCTAACGTGCGATTCATTCTGGTCCAGGTCGCCGAAGAACTGCAATACGATGATAAGAACCAAAAGGCAGGATTTATTTTTTGCGAAAAAATGGATTTCAAAAAAACAATTCCGGAGATAACAAAAGAGCGAATTCGTCGCGTTGGAACAATGATTCGAGCAGAGAACCCAGACGACGAACATACTAAAAAGTTAGACGTAGGTTTTCGGGTACTGAAGCTTGACTCATCGAATATGAAGGATATTTTTTACACACCAGATGCTATTGAGCAGGGACAATTAAAAATCTTCACGGATAACATCAAGCCAGACCGAAGTCCAGAGGATCTGCTTTTCCAGGTGCTACTGGATTGGGGAGTTGATCTGTCACTACCAATTCGCCGAGAAATCATCCAAAACAAGTCGGTTTTCTTTGTGGATGATAACGCTCTGCTGGCTTGTTTTGAAGCCGATACAAACGAAGAGTTCTTTCGATATTTGGCTCAATTTGCACCACTTCGCGTCGTCTTACGCGATAGTGGTTTTAGTTCAGATTCAGAGAAAATCAACGTAGAACAAATCTTTAAACAACTGTCCCCAGGTACAGAGGTGAAGTCAATTTGAGCAAACACAAAATCTCTGAACTCGGGTTGCTTCGAGAGGAAGCAAGTACGTGAAATTTTTCACCCACTAACACCAATGCTTCAAAGGACAAATTTGATGGAAAAGTTGAAAGCGCACTCGTCCAACCTGGCACAGCAAAACGTTTCTCGCATAAAAAACATTTTGCCGAACTGCGTCGTGGAAGCTCGCGATGAACATGGCAACATCAAGCTGTCCATCGATTTTGATCAACTTAGACAGGAACTGTCCGAGTCGATAGTAGAAGGTCCTCAAGAGCGTTACCATCTTAATTGGCCCGGAAAGCGTGAAGCCCTCGTTACCGCGAACACTCCCATCTCAAAAGTTCTTCGGCCCGTCCGTGCAGAGAGCGTAAATTTTGATACCACAAAAAATTTGTTTATTGAAGGCGACAATCTAGATGCGTTGAAACTTCTTCAGGATACCTACCTTGGGAAGGTCAAAGTAATCTACATAGACCCACCGTACAATACGGGTAACGACTTCATCTACGAGGATAATTTTGCGGAAAACAACGATGCCTTTTTAAAACGAACTGTGCAAAAGGATGACTTGGGAAATAAGCTCGTTTCAAACACCGAAAGCAATGGTCGCTTTCATTCGGATTGGCTGAGCATGATGTATCCAAGGCTCAAATTGGCAAGGAACTTATTGCAGGACGACGGAGTAATTTTCATCAGCATAGATGACAACGAAGTGCCAAACCTGAGAAAAATATGCGACGAGATTTATGGGGTAGAGAATTTTGTCGCTGAGTTTATTTGGAAACGACGGGTCTCATCTGCGATGGCAGATAACAATGTTTCTGCAGACCAAGATTATGTCATCTGCTATCAAAAGGGACTGTTAGAGGGCTTCCTGGGTATCGGAAAGGACTTTAAAAAATACTCGAATCCCGACAATGATCCAAGGGGCCCGTGGATTTTGGACAACCTTACGGTTGGAATGAATTCCTCAATGCGCCCGAACCAGGCTTATGATTTAGTTGATCCTTCCACAGGAAAAGTCTACCCTTTCAACCCGAATAGAGTATGGGCGTTCATCCCTGAATCAATGAACAGAATGATTAAAGAAGGGAGAGTTATCTTTCCAAACGATGAATCAAAACGTCCTATGCAGAAACGATTCCAGAATGAACTCAAAAGCAATTACAATCCATTTTCTACGCTCATGTTGGATCTGGTAGGTATGAACACCGAAGCGACCCGCACCATTCAAGATTTGATGGGCGGAAATATTTTTGACTACTCGAAACCAGTTTCTCTTCTAACCACGTTGATCCCGCAAATCACTACTGGTTCGGACATTATCTTTGACTTCTTTGCGGGTTCCAGCTCAACGGCCCATGCTGTAATACAGCTTAATTCTGAAGATGGTGGCAATCGGAGATTCATCATGGTTCAACTTCCAGAAGATTGCCCAGAAAAATCTGAAGCCTTCAAGCAAGGCTACAAAAATATTGCCGAACTTAGCAAAGAGCGTATTCGCCGAGCTGGCAAAAAACTTTTGGACGGCAACCATCACGAAGACTGGAACAAAGACATTGGTTTTCGAGTGCTGCGGGTTGACACATCCAACATTGCCGACGTTTACAGCACACCAGATGAACTTGACCAAATGAAAATCACGTTTCACGCTAATAACATTAAGGCAGATCGTACCCCGGAAGATCTGCTTTTTCAGGTGCTTCAGAGCTGGGGCGTAGATCTGTCATTACCTATCAGAACAGAAAACATTCAGGGCACGCCTGTTTTTTTCGTAGACGATAACGCCCTAATTGCTTGCTTTGCGTCGAACGTCAACGAAGAGTTGGTTAAAACCTTAGCTCGATTCGGGCCACTGCGTGTCGTCTTTAGCGACAATGGGTTTGAATCCGATGCTGTCAAAATTAACGCTGAACAGATCTTGAAACAATTGTCACCAGCCACTGAAGTGAAGTCGATTTAGGGAGCACGGTATGAAACTTAAGTTCAAAAACCAGCTTTTCCAGACCAACGCAGTTGAATCCATTGTTGAATGTTTCGCAGGCCAGGTAATTTTATCTGGAATCCAATACCGCATCGATCCCGGTAAGCAAGCCATTCCGCTAGAGTACACAGGCTTCAAAAATGCTGATATACAGATGACCGATGCTCAACTGCTAGAAAATATACGCGCTATACAGCGTCAGCAAAATCTTCCACTATCGGACAAGTTAGTGTTTAGTGCTGGCTGCAAAGTCAACCTCGATGTAGAAATGGAAACTGGCACAGGTAAGACGTATTGCTATATAAAGACCATCTTTGAAATGAACAAACGCTATGGATGGAGTAAGTTCATTATCGTGGTGCCAAGTATCGCTATCCGTGAGGGTGTATATAAAACGCTGCAAGACACTGCAGATCATTTCACCGAAAGCTATGGCAAAAAAGCACGCTTTTTTGTGTATAACTCGAAACAACTTCATCAGCTGGAGAGCTACTCATCGGATGCTGGAATAAATGTTATGGTCATCAATATTCAAGCGTTTAATGCGACTGGCGCGGACAACCGCCGGATTTACGAAGAACTTGATGACTTTCAGTCGCGACGACCCATCGACGTCATAAGCAGCAATCACCCAATCGTAATTTTGGATGAACCGCAAAAAATGGAGGGCGCCAAAACATTGGATGCGCTGTCCAAGTTCAAACCAATAATGATTTTAAGGTACTCGGCTACACACCGCACCACGCACAACAAGGTTCATCGCCTAGATGCCTTAGATGCCTACAATCAAAAGTTGGTTAAGAAGATTGCGGTACGCGGTATTGCTATCAAAGGATTGGCTGGTACGAACGCTTATATGTATTTAGAGGCAATTGAGATTTCGAAGAAATCTCCCGTGGCTCGACTAGAGTTAGAAGTGCGCCAAGCCGGCCAAATCAAACGTATCGTAAAACGTCTTGAGAAAGGCAGAGACCTTTTCATTGAATCGAACGAACTTGACCAGTATCGAGGTTTTATCATCGCTGAAATTGACGCGGTTAAGGATACAGTCGCTTTCACAAACGGGGTTGTGCTAACGGCAGGTGATGCCATGGGGGACGTCACTGAGTCAACAATTCGCAGGATTCAAATCCGCGAGACAATTAGAGCGCATATGGAGAAAGAGGACTCGCTTTTTTCACAGGGGATCAAAGTGCTTTCGCTGTTCTTTATTGATGAAGTAGCAAAATACCGCGACTATGGTCAGCCTGATGAGAAAGGCGAATATGCGAGATGTTTCGAAGAAGAGTATGAGCAATTAAAAACCGAGTACCTGAGCCAGCTTCCCTTGGAAAGCAAGAAATACCGAGACTATCTCGCAGAGATTCAGGTGAGTCGCACACACAATGGCTATTTCTCAATTGATAAAAAGTCTAATAGACTCACGAATCCAAACGCCAAGAAAACCGGAGAAGACAAAGGGCTATCCGATGATGTGGATGCCTATGACCTGATCTTAAAAAATAAGGAGCGATTGTTATCGCTTGAAGAGCCAGTTCGATTTATCTTTTCGCATTCAGCTCTGCGCGAAGGATGGGACAATCCAAATGTTTTTGTGATGTGCATGCTCAAGCACAGCGAGAACACGATTTCACGCCGTCAGGAAGTAGGACGCGGCTTGAGATTGGCTGTAGACCAAAATGGCGATCGCATGGATCATGCTGCCACAGTTCACGACATAAATATTTTGACTGTTGTGGCAAGTGAAAGCTACAGAGTTTTTGTGGACAACTTGCAACGCGAGATCAGAGAAGCCCTCGCAGTGCGTCCACGAAAAGTAGAAGAAGCCTATTTCAAAGGCAAAGTTATTGCAACAGAGTCAGGCGAATTGGAAATCACCTCTAAGATGGCGAAGGAGGTCCTCCGATACATGGTCAAGAACGGCTACACTGACAGTGATGACCAATTAGTCGACGACTATCACCAGGCCAAGCTCAGTGGCACGTTAGCGGCTCTAACACCGGACCTCGCGCCGTTTTCAAAGCAGATTTTCGAGTTAATTGACAACTTGGTTAGCGAATCACAACTGCCAGAAGTCGGAAATGATCGCAAGCCCAAGACTAATTACTTGAACAACAATTTCGACAAGAAAGAGTTTAGGGAACTATGGGCTCGTATAAATCGGAAAGCGATTTATCGAGTTGAGTTCGATTCAATTGAGCTTATCCATAACACCATTCGTGCACTAGATAAGGAACTGCGGGTGGTACCACTACAATACACAATTCAGAAAGGCGTACAGGCTGATGTCGCAACCTACGATCAGTTGAAGTCAGGTCAGAGTTTTGAAATCAAAGAAACAACGATAGAAAACTTCAACGACTCGGTCCAATCTACCGTTAAATACGATCTCTTGGGAAAACTTGCAGAGAATACAAAACTGACCCGCAAGACTATCGCTGAAATACTGAGTGGCATTCAACCGAATGTCTTCCAGCTCTTTAAACAAAACCCAGAAAACTTCTTGGCCGAAACATCCCGTTTAATTAACGAACAGAAGGCATCAATTATCATCGAGCGCTTGACCTACGATGAAATAGCAAAGCATTACGATATAGATATTTTCACAGCAGCACAGCGAAAGCAAGACTTCACCAAAGCCAGCCAGAAACTGAAAAACCATGTTTATGACCACGTGATTGCTGACTCAAAGATCGAGCGAGAGTTTGTCGAGGAGCTAGATAGCTGCAAGGACGTTGTCGTATATGCAAAACTGCCTCGTGGCTTCCTGATCCCTACACCTGTTGGTGATTACAACCCTGACTGGGCGATTTCCTTCAGAGAAGGGACTGTCAAGCACATTTATTTCGTAGCAGAGACTAAAGGCTCGATGTCCTCCTTAAAACTGCGGGAAATCGAAAATAAGAAGATCGAGTGTGCCCGAAAATTCTTTGAAGAAGTCAATCGGAAGATCAATCCAGAGAACGTGAAATACGATGTAGTCACTAGCTTTGGGCAATTGATGGAGATTGTAGGAGTTGGGAACGTGTTAAAGTGACGCCACCATATATAGTGGCACAACGAATCAGAAATTTCTTATGGGTCAAGCGAATGGAGTAGCAATGAAAATTCCTTCAACTCCTGTCTGACAAGCAATCATAAACAATCGTCATTGTGAGGGGGCGTTTTGCAACTGCTGGATGGAAAACCGAGGTTCTCTCCGTCGGACCTGACTAACTTCATGGAAAGCCGTTTTGTTAGTTACATGGATCGACTTTACTTAATTGGAGATGAGAGAGCAAAAAAGGATCCAGTCGATGAGGGAATGAGCATTCTCCGCGAACGGGGACTTGCTCATGAAGCGGCTTATTTGAATCTTCTCCGCGAGTCTGGTGTGGATGTTGCAGTGATAGAAGCCGATGGTACCAACGGGATAGACCTTACTCAGCAATCCATGCGCGAAGGCAGACAAGTTATCTATCAAGCTCATCTTGCGCATGGTGAGTTTTTTGGAAAAGCTGATTTTCTAGTGCGAGTCGATGGTCACCATTCTCCGGCGCTTGGAACTGACTACGTTTATGAACCGCTTGATACGAAGCTTGCGTTGACACCAAAGCCGTACTTTGCAATTCAACTTTGCTGTTATGCTGAAATGCTGGCGTCAATTCAAGGCATTCTACCTGAGTCGTTCTTTATCGTGCTAGGCAACGGATCTTCAAAATCCTTTCGCACGGAAGATTTTTACTATTTTTATCGACAGCTAAAATGCGAATTTCTTGATTATCACTTGAGCTTTAATATCGATGAAATTCCAGAATTCATTGAACTCCCGCCCTTTTGCAGCTATCGCGAAGTTGGGAAGGAGATTCTCGAAAAGCGAGACGATCTATCGCGTGTTGCCAACATTCGCAAGAGTAATATCATCAAATTTAAAAAGGCCGGAATCACGACGCTTGCCGATCTCGCACAGAGCGAACAGCACAAGATCCTAGGTATGAGCGACGAAACGTTCGATAATCTCAAGCAGCAAGCGTTACTTCAACTGCGTTCTAGCAACCTACCAAAACCGCTGTTCGAGATAATTGAACCTCGACCGGATGACTTTAGACGAGGATTGGCGTTACTGCCGCCACGTTCACAAAACGATGTTTGGTTCGACATGGAGGGCTATCCTCACGTAGAAGGTGGACTTGAGTATTTGTTTGGAGCCAGCTATTTAGAACATGACGAACTTAAGTTTTTTGAGTGCTGGGCGCACGATGAAGTTCAAGAAAAGCGGGCCTTTGAAGAATTTGTCGATTGGGTTTTCAGCCGTTTCATGCAAGATCCAGACATGCACATTTATCACTACGCCGCTTACGAACAGACCGCGCTTCGACGATTGATGGGTAAGTTCGGCTCACGAGAAGCAGAGATTGATCAGCTATTGCGCCACAACGTATTTATTGATCTTTTTACGATTGTTCGACAAGCGATTAGGGTCGGGGAGCCTAGCTACTCGATCAAAAATATCGAACATCTCTATCGTGGGATGCGCACTGGGGAAGTTAGTACAGCTCTTGATTCAGTGGTTTCTTATTACAAGTGGCTCGAATGCAGAGATGGTGAAGATGCGCAGTCGTCAAGCTTACTTGCGTCTATACGCGACTACAATAAGGAAGACTGTGATTCCACATATGAGCTGTGCACCTGGCTTCTAGCGCTTCAAAAAGAACGAGCAGAATTCGCATATATAAAGGCGCCGGAGCCTGGCGATTCAGCAGAGCAAGAGGACGAAACATCCATTCTCGCTAAGCAAGTTCTTGAATTGCACGGCGATGGCGCACTGCCAACCATATTGTCGCAGCTATTGCACTTCCATAAGAGAGAGGACAAACCGATCTGGTGGGCGATCTTTGACAAGCGCTCCTGGTCGTCCGATGAACTATTTGGGGACCTTGAAAGCATTGCAGAACTCACCGCAACGACACGATGGAACGAGACAATCGGGAAATCAAAGCTTTACGAGTTTGCCTTTGATCCAGACCAGGAAACCAAAATCGACATCGGCGACAGCGTATGCTTTTTCTTAGCCGATGGTGGTTTTGCCAACATGACAGTAAAAGAACTTGATTTAGATAACGGTCGAATTGGGCTAAGTTCGATGAAGGTGACGCCGCCCCGGCGCATGGACATTGTGAAGAAAGATCTTACTGGCATCCCAACTATTCGTAACTCAATATTTAGGCTGGTATCGGAATACTGCCAGGGGATCGATTTGCCGCCCGCAATAGCTCAGTTTCTTGAAAGGGGAGCACCTCGGATTAAGGATCACGTGGACGGCCAGCCAATTATCTCAAGACCAAACGAATCACTTCTTCCGCAAGTTATCGATGTAATCAAAAGACTTGATGGGAGTACGTTATGCATTCAGGGTCCACCCGGTTGTGGAAAGACTTACACTAGTGCTCACGCCATCCTCGCTTTACTCTCAGACGGTATGCGAGTTGGCATTACGTCTAATTCTCACAAAGCGATTGAGCTACTTTTGCACACGGTTGCCGAAATCGCACTCACTCAAGGTGTTAGTTTGGATGGCGCTAAAATCGGCATGGATAGTAAAGAACGAGAGCCCCCGATATTTAAGCATCCAGGAATAGTTTATAAAAGCGATGCAGGAAAAGCCCTAGGCAAATATCAGCTAGTTGGAGGAACAGCTTTCGCCTTCAGCAGAGAAGAAGCAACTGATACGTTGGATTATCTATTTGTAGATGAAGCCGGTCAGGTCTGCTTAGCCAATCTCGTTGGTATGTGCCGCAGTGCAAAAAACATTATATTGCTTGGCGATCAAATGCAATTAGATCAGCCGATTCGAGGTGCTCATCCTGGCGACAGTGGACTATCCACGCTGCAATATTACTTGGAAGACTATTCTGCAACTCCGCCGGACATGGGCATACTTCTTAGTGTAACAAGAAGGCTACCACCAGATTTATGCTCTTTTATTTCCTCCGCAGTCTATGCAGGTCGGCTTACGAATTCAGCCAATACTGCCGAACGCAAGCTAATCAACCGGGTGCCCCGGCAGATCGTCCGCGATACCGGGTTGCTTTTTGTGCCCGTAAAACATCAAGGTTGTGTTCAATCAAGTGAGGAAGAAGCAACAAAGATTCTGGAATTGATTGATGAACTAAAGACCTGTCATCTCTCAATCGACGGCACGACTGTACCATTCGTGCCACTAGATCACATTCTCATCGTAGCTCCATATAACAAGCAGGTTAGGCTTCTAAAGCGGCTCTTACCGGGAATTGAAATCGGCACAGTTGACAAGTTTCAAGGCAAAGAAAAGCCGGTCGTTATCGTTTCCATGGCGGAGAGCGATTTAAGTGAATCAGCTAGGGGGATAGAATTCCTTTTAAGTAAGAATCGACTTAATGTCGCACTGTCACGAGCGCAAGTACTGGCAATTGTCGTAGCGAATTCGTCGTTAGCATACGTAGACTGTGGCTCCTTAAAAAGCATGTCGCTGGTGAATCTCTTTAGTCGAATTGTTCAATATGGTTCTACAGCCAGAGAACCTCGAGTAGAAACAGCACCGTTACCTGTAATTGAGCCCGCGGCTTTCGAACAAGAATTAAAAGTCGAGATGGCACCATCTGTAGTGCCTATGCAAAGGGGTCCATACGGTGCTGGACAAGAAAAAGCGAAGTTGGAGCTTATAATCGATTTCCTCTCACTTCCTGCAAATGCAAGAGTCGACCAGCGTGTTCCAAAAACCAAGTTAATGGAGAGAGGAGCAAAGACGGCTGCGGATAAGCGGTTGATCCAAGAAGAAATAGAAGAGCTTACATGGATTGCGTCGTTAGAGTCTGCCAATATTGGAGTTCCTTCTTTCCAAAACGTCGAGAGAGAGTACCTGGAGATAATTATACTGAGTCTGGTTTTGCGGGGCGGAACCAAGCTGCCACGCATCAGCGAATTGATTCACCGATCAATTCCTAATCCGGTGTTACTTATTGCAAAACACGGGGTGAGCGCCAGCGTATCGCTTGCGCACAAACGCTGGTCTCAGGATCACTCCAAAGTTCTTATAGACAACGTTCGACGTGCAGACATCTTGCATCCCGAGTCGCCAACTTCATTAGAGACGGACTTCCTGAAAAGCCTCTCCCTTCCTGGACTGCCTTGTCTCGATCTGTTCGCAACTTATCAAGGAATGATAGAGAGAATAATGGCTTTCGAGGCGGCAAAGATTTTCGGCAAATTTATTTTGCCCGATTCGAGTCAGCGAATGACCACGATTGCAACCGCGCTTGAAACTTACACCAGGCTTAGATCGGCATTAAACACATTACGAAGTAAAATGGCAAGAGAAAAGCAGTTCAATCGTCGAGTGCTTCTAAACACCGAGATTAAGCGCATTGAAAATGAGCTGGCGACGATCGCTGCCGGACTCGCTTCTCAGGAGACGGATTTATAATCAACGACAACGTTTTTGAACCGCGCAAAGTTGATTTCTAATTGATCATGAACTGCAACAAAACAGAAATTATCGCAAGGTAAAAGCTTCGAACCGAACTACGGTCGCGGAGAAATCGGTGCATTGATAATCTGCCTATAACCGTCGCATAGCTCCTCAAGCAGTGTCCTATGCAAATCTGGAAAACCCGCACCGGAATCGAGCCCGAGCCTCTCGTAACAGTATTTCATCATCTTCCGAGATTGTTCCGACCCCTTATGTGATGTCACTAGCCTCAGATCATAAAGTACGAAAAAAGGATTGAGAGTTTCAGCGCCCAGTCCTGCGAATGCGATTCCCATCAGTTTTTCCAAAAGTTTCAAACCCTTCAGCCCTTTAATTTCGTCAGCCGTGTACATTCGCACAACCTGTTTCAAACCCTCAACGTTCAAAGACTCCACCAGCACATTATTCATCGAACGCCACACATGACCCACTTCTTTTAAAGTCCAGAGCGCAGGCTCAGCAAAAGCTTTTAAATGTTCTGTTGTTTCTAAATCGTATTCGCAAAGACGACAGCCGAATTCTGCCCAAAACCGCTCGGACAGCTCGTTATGCAATTCCAATAATTCGCGCTCTTTAGACTCATAGTCCCACTCTACATCAATTTGCCCGCGATAGAAATCAGACGCAAGATCATGATCAGAGTGGACATTTTCTGATCGCAAATAGCTGATCTCGTCTTCTGGCAAATGGGCTACATCACCAAGCCACATGATCACCAGATCGTTCCTGTTGATGCCGAAAGGTATGTGATTTCCAGGAGGAATTACTACGGTGCCATAGGTATTTGATGTATAGTGCAGATCATACTGGGGATCAGATTGGTACCGATGCAAAACCCTACGTCTGAAAAATAATGGTGTGAGAGCCCCGTCTTCATTTGGACGCCACAGTCCGGGAAAAAACATATAGTCGATTGGAGAGAATTTAAAAGGTGGGTATGCGCTGTAATCGATCGATACGCCATCATGCCTGAACTTGGCAGTAAATGTCCCTTTAAGTTGCGCATTTTGGATGACCTCTTTTACCAGGTATCTCACATTTCCAGGAATGGCCCAATTTCCACATTGGGCGCAAAGTAAGATAGGGAAGCCCTCGCAAAAAGCTTTCCTTCGGTAGTGTAAATCGCGGAACACCAGCGCGCGAGCAGATTTGCAAAGCTCGCAAGGAAGAAGGACGTGTCCCTCTCTATCCACCTCGGTCTGTGGTATCTCTAGTCGTTCTGACAAGGTGCTATCTCGTTAGTTAATTTTAGACCGATTATCAATTCAAGTAAGTTCGGATTCGTGGCACGTTGACACCACGAACGGTGACAACCAAACACATGAATGTGGACTTCTTTAAACGAGCTTTGTCGCACTGTCGCCGACCTTATTCGAATTGCGTTTAACGATGGCACTGACTGTCGACTTACTGATCTGCATCTTATGACTGATCCATCGATAAGTTCGCCCGTCAGCAACATGTGTCAGAACAAGCTTTGAATACTTGTCACTAGGATTCTGCCCAGGTTGTCGTCCAAGTTTTTTGCCTCTAGCCCTTGCCGCTGCAAGCCCCGACCTTGTCCTTTCTGATATAAGGTCACGTTCGAACGCAGCAAGAACAGACAAGACTCCCGCAATCATCTTACCTTGCGCGGTATCGAGGTCAAACTGATTTCCTGCTTGAGCTATCATCGACACACCTTGGACGTTTAGATCATGAAGCGTGTTTAGCAGGTCAACTGTGCTACGTCCCCACCTTGTAAGCTCCGTAACGAGAACCGCATCTATTTTTCGGGCTTGAGCAAGTCTCAGCACTTTTGTCCGTTCGATACGCTCGGGCCTTGCGCCTGATGCTTTCTCTTCAAACACCGCAATCACGTCGTAACCTGCACGCTGTGCAAATGCGTGAAGATCATTCCGTTGCCGCTCGCAACTTTGATCATCAGTACTGACACGGCAGTAAATTGCAGCTTTCTTTTTTTGTACCATTTGAACGTACTCAAATTTTGATCACGCAATGGTGCATCATATCACTTTGATTATTGTACCATATAAACGGATGACTAAAGGGTACAAACCGATTTTAACGAATTGATGACCGCAACTTTGTCAATGCAACATATCGAGGCTCAACAGATAGCGTTGAATTCTCCCTTAGCACTAAGGCGAAATTGCTGCACCAGAGCGAGTGGGAATTTTGATCTCCGGATCTGAGCATCAACGAGTGGTGGATCGAATTTTATTTATGTGACACATTCAAAGCAATCTCGACTAACGTCTTTCTCGATTTGATTGTGACATCATATATGGTGATTCTGTCGCTAAGAACAGTAACCGCACAATCGAAGATCGAACAATTAGTGCCGACTAAAGCAGCCGATGACCAGCCACTAAATCTTCGATTTGATCTCATCGATGATTACTTCAGGCATGTTGTTAACAGACTTTAAAGTCTTTTCAGCGCGCTGCAAGGATCTCCCAGCAGAATCATCTAAATCGCCGTCGAAAACACAGTCATAATCAGCAGAGTTCCGAACGATTTTCTCCCGCATTAACGCCTTCGAGATTTCTTGACTGTCGTAATCTCTACTAAGAGCATAGAGCGCTGGTACTCTATCGTGTGCTTCGCCAGTTCTCGGAATGTAGACGCCACTTTTGGTTAGTCTGTCTCTCGCCGAGCAAAACGCTGCGTAATACGCGCGGCTTATGGCGCTTCGCTTGCTGGACTCATCCCCGCCGGAAAGATTGTTGGCAAGGTCCAGAAATTTCGACCAATCGAAGCTCATGTACGCCTAACGTCTATACAGATTTTCTTGTTGGACGGAATCCAGGATCTTGACAGCCACCAGCATCGATCGAAGCCCTCTAAGAGCTTCTCCGACTCCTGCCAACACAGATTGCAGTAAATCGAAACAAGAAGCACGTCATTCGTGCCTTCTGGATCGGGTCGTACTTCCAGTCCAACCCTGGATGTTTCGAAGTGCTCGCGGATCACAGCTTCTGCATCCACCAGGAGTTCAGCTATTTGGTCATTCAAAAACAGAAAAACTTGCTCGGGATTTGAGATTGTGTAGAGTGAACGTAGCTTAGCGAGAACGTTCCAATTAGCGGGTCCGGTAATGCTGTTCGCTTGTACGGTTGGCAGGGCAGCCGCACAGTCTAGCTGTTCTGGCTGTTGTACATCCTGGTTCTGACACACGGTGATCGCGTTCGAGCCAATCGTCAGGGTCATGGCTGGAGGTAACGGGGCTATGGCATTACTGTTGCTAAACATCAGTTGAGTCTCCCGAATGTCTCGCGTAGCTTATCCGTAATGCATCCTTCAAACATTTTGACTATTTCCAAATGGGCTCGATCCATCCAGTCGTATATACCCTGCATGCCAATGTCTGTCGCCGTCCCCGTGGAGGATTTAATGTCTAGCACGATGTCCAGCTCTTGCGCTGAGGAGAAGGTGCCATTGAGTTGTGTTTGGATCGAGTCTTTGTTTTCATTCATTGGAAACTGGGCAACAACCATGAACGGCCCATGAGGCGGAAGCCCAATACCTGTATGAGGATAAAACTGCAGGTAGTCCCCAAGTTCCAGAGTTTGGTCCTTGGTAGCCGGTAGCTTAATTTGATTCACGTACTGTAGGCCAACTGAGACGATTTTGCAGTCTCCGACGACGCTATTGTAGTTTTCGAGAACGGTTCTGATCACGGGAAGGAATTCCCTCCACTCTGTGTACATCTTGACGTTGTTAACAACCAATAAATTGGGAGCAATTTGCACAATGATTTTTTCATCCTTTCTAACAAAATAAATTCGATCCATCCTCGGCGGAAAGGGATTCGGCACCAGCATCTGTTTTCCCATGAATTGCATTGAAGCAGGAGTTGGCAGTAAAAGCGCAGGATTGCTGGGCATACGCCTCACTGGGAAGTCATCTTTGATCCTTTCGAATACCAACCCTGGAATGGCAAGGTCCCAATTCGATGGCTTAAAGACGAACTCAGCGACTACCTCGGAGACAGGTGGGTTTTTATATGTTGTCATGAGCTCACTTTGTTATTTGTCGGATTGAGGGAATGATAGCTGATTCCCATAAAAGCTGGCAGTTCGTTACCGCGCTCTCCTCGACTGGGCACCATCGCAGCAAGAGCTATATGCCCACCATCGGCTGCGACGATTTGCGCTTGTTGCATACGCGAGCTGAATCCGGCGGACACTATGGTTGTTGGATTGTTCATTCAGTCGATCCTGTGGGATGTCCTATTGGTACAAGTTCAAAAGAATGTTTTGATTGATATGTTCGTGGAATGGTGAAGTTACTTTCGCTTGTGGACGCTCGACGCCTCGATTCGCTTCTGGCTTGATAGGTTGCGTAATTTGAAAATTGACAAAATTCCCTCACTCTCTACTCTTCTAATTGATTTCAATAATGAAATGATTGATATCCAATTGCAGGCGCGTTTGCGGTTGGCGAAAGTGAATTTGGAAGAGTTTGTTCTCACGTGTAATTATTCGGAAGCTGCGAAACCATCGATACAGGAATACGTTTCAAAACTACCTGAAACGGTAGACGGCTTTAGCAAGAGCGGTGAACAAACGGATGCTGTTATTGACTTAGGACGCATCGAGGTGCGTTATCTTAAAGTGCAAGACAAAGCTGCTGTTGTCACAAAGCCTGAACTTCCAAAATCAACAGAAGGCGACGATGTAGATGCAACCCCTAAGACACCACCTACAGTAAAGCCGCTGCCGGTTGAGAATCGAGAAAAATTCTGGACTTCAGGGCCAACCTTTGTAAAAGCAGCTTCCGGAGAAGGTGATACGCAATCGATCGAGCGTTCGATATTAGAAACTCGCAGTCAAGTATCGGATTCCGCATCAACTATCAAAGTCCCCAAAGCTTCTTACGAGTCATTCATTAACCAATTTAATCTTCTTTGCGATGGAGACATCAGAGAAAGGAAATTTTCAGTCTTACAGGCCGGAAGATGGTTCACCTCGTACGAAAAAGCGTGGAAACTTTTGATCGTTCCATTAACGCGACGCATCCTACTGATGCCGAATATTCATTGCTATGAAATATCGATTCGTCCTAATGTTTCCAAGCATTTGCAGTTGATGGCGCAATTTCATTACTCTATGATGAGAAGTCTTACACTGGCCGAAAGTAAATTGAACACCAATGTTGATGGTGCATACGCTGAATTCTTTATGCACTTAGAAAATGCTTTTGAGCAGGCTGAATTGTTCTTGTTTATGTGGTGCCTAACGTTTTTACGTCCTAGACCGGCGGTGCTTAGAAAAATCGGCTTGGGACATCCCTCCTTACGATTACGGGACGAGAGAAAGACCATTCTTAAAGGACTATTAGGCTGCAACGAGCTTTCGGAATTTTATTTAGTCCACGGAAATACGCAGGTAATACGAGACTGTTTGCTCCATGGACCATCTTTTTTCACGCTTGCAACGGTCGATGGCGATCTGGTTCCCAACATTAGTTCAATCGCGCAATCAACCGAAAGAAGTCCACAATATTGGTATAACCTCAATAATCTAGCGCCTATAAGTGGCCAGTTCGTCTATGAAGAGATCCATAAAAAAAGACATTTTGAACGTGCGGTGAAGAGTTTCGATGCGCTTTGGGCCGCGCTGCTTCCGGAATTCAAACAACGATTCTTTGATAACACAAATTTGGCGTCATACGCAATTAATTTGGAGATTTAGATTGGAGACTGCGAAGCTAGCAAGGTAACATACTTGGTGGATTCCGCACAGATTGCCGAGTGGAAATTTCATCGAGTAAGCTCATCGGCAGCCATTCTGTCTTCATTATCAACCCCATGTGGTAGCGCAAGTTGCGGATGCTCGACGACGCGCACCTTATCTCCTGGATGCCATAATTTAAGAAGAGAAAGTTCTGTCAGCCCAATCTAAGTGTTGGTCATAGATTCCGTCACCGCGCACGGTGCCGATGTGCCGGTCATGCTTATTCTAAATAGAGCGCCTTGTCTTTGCCTGTCTGCTGACGAATCAATTCGTCTCCAATTCTCTTGGTTGCCAAACCAGCCACTGAAGTGTGCTTGAATCAGTTTGCCAAAATGTCCACAATCATTTCAGTTAGAAATGACACCATGAGTAGAGCGTGACGACCTGTTGGTATCATCGAACTTAAATATTATCTCGATATTTTCTTCTGATCCTGAAGGCAGTGGTCTGAACGGCGATGCATTTTCTACCGCTTTGAGAGCCGCTTGATCATCTATCGACGAGCCCGAAGAATCCTTTATTTCGAGATCAGAAAGCGCTCCACCTTGGTGAACGCGAAATTTTACCGTCATGGTTTTTGGCTCCTCGAATTTTGGTGGAAACCATGCCCTCTTAATTCGTCGCTCTAGATCTTTCATGAACGCCTCATAATCGATTTTAGGTGAAGGACTGGACGAGGCAAAAGGATCATTGGCATTTGGTACACCATTTCCGTCGGCGTTAGCAGAAGGCTTGATGGCAACCGTTGATCCACCACCTGAGCCACCGCCAGCACTGCGACCAACGCGCGTCGGTGCTGATGCTGGCACCGACATACCATCACCATGGGTTGGCGCACCGGAAGAGGCGCCCGCTGCAGACGGTCCGTGACTCAGTCCCGGCAATGATGAAACTTTGCTGAGAGCTATGCTGCCCGCCTCATGAAACGCGGGATCGTCATCTTTAGCAAGAGATTCTAGAAAATTAAGCGTTTTACCATTTGAAACCCTGTATCCAACTAACAAGGCTGACACGGCTTTGTCTTGTTCTCCCGTTTTTGCAAATACAAGTCCTAGATCACCCCATGCGACTGCCCGTGTCGGGTCCGATGCAATGGATAAATTAAGATGTTTTCGGGCGGCATTCAAGTTACCAACGTTCATCTCCGCAAATCCAAGATTGCTAAGCAGTTTGGCATCTGAGGGATCAGCATTCGAGGCTGATTGGAAATAGGTTACCGCAGTTTGATATTCTTTTGTTTTGAGCGCTTGAAGACCGATCTTATTCAGTCGAGTCGCCTCAGCACCATCCCCTGGCACCGGTTTTGGTATCGCTGTTAGGCGAGTTTTAATTTCGTTTATTGAGGATTCGTCACTCCCCTTCTCTGCTTCCAATATCTTGTCAATCAAGGCTGCTGAATCGCTCGCAGTTGCTTGTACATTTGACCTGACGGGCACCGAGGATGGTTGCGCTGGATTAGGCTCACTGTGCGAAGAACGTAGAACTTGCTCCGGCGGCATAACAGCTCTGGTCTCAGTCAACATGTTCAATGACATCCAGCCAGACCCACGACCATCAACAGCCATACTTCCTGAAAGTACTTCTACTCGTGCACATTTGCCCCTTTTTTCTAGTATGCGCACCTTCGCACCTTTGGCTAAACTATCCGTAGATGTCCATTTCCCCTTTATTTCACTGATTGCATTTACGTTAGGAGCATTCCACTGGTTGTCGGTGTCGTATGCTGCACACGCTGTCTCACTATCGAAAACTGTGGTGTAGTCATCGGTTACTGTGTATACATCCTTTTCATTAGATGACCGCGAATTCGTTTCCTGCTCGGTTGATTGACTGATCGCAGGAGTCCTTGAAGTATCAGCCTCCGCAGTCTCTCTTCCGTTCGTCGCCGAGAACTCGAGCATTGGTGGATCATTCCTAGTAAATGCAACGTATTTAAATCCATTTTTCTCTGTCACAGAATTCAAATTCTTCAAGTCAGGTTTTCGACCTTCACCACCAACGATACCGAGTGTAGTTACTAGCTCCTTCGTTGAATCCTTAGTCATCAGCGGATCTAATGACTGTACTACAAAATAAATTGCTTCAAGCCAGCGAAACACACGAGTTACCATGACTGAGCTACCGCCCTCATATTGTCTTGCCATTATCAGCTTGATCGAACGTATCTTGTTACTTGCAGTCGTAACACCGCTCATCCTTATGCCATCAGCAACATCACAATTAAATTCATTTTGTTCAGTGGTGGGTCGCTCCATAGATAATCCGTCGACTTCAGATGCAAACACGTTGAACTTTGTTCTTAGCTCATCCGGCGTTAAAGAAGGAGAAGAAGAAAATTGTTTCTCAGCCTGTGGCTCAGTTGCAGTGGTTGGTACAGATGTCTGGCTCTCGGCACTACTATGATTCTGATCTCCATGCCGAGATGAGAAGAAACCGGTCAGAGCTATACCGATTACTGCCGCGATGGCGATGCCACCCATGACCAAAACACCAAAGGGTGCGGAAGATCGAGCTGGAGTTGTTGGTTCTGCAACTGCCAGCTTCGCATTTTTCTTGCTTCCAGTATCTGTCGCATCTGCTGATTGAAGCCGGCCTTGAGGCCCCTGGTGACTTTGATGCGACTCTACAACCGTGTTGAGAATTCCAACTTCTGGCGACGGTATCTTTGGTTCTGGCAATACACCCGTGCTTAGTCTGCTTTCTTTACTGGGCACGATATTCGTGTGGCAATGTTTACAGAATATCGCCTTCCGCTTGATTGGCTCAGCACACAATGGACATTTCTTCAGGTCGTCCGGATTCGTTTGATCGGTCATATCATCCTCTCAGCACCTGTCGAACCATTAGGCTTTTCACGCTTTGATGCCAGGCGAGCCAATGCTGGTTGCCACCTCCTTACGATACAACTGCCTTTAACGCACGCATAGCATTAGTCGCTACATCCTTGTTGTATTCTCTAATCAACCCTGGCAGTCTGAATGCATCAATGAGCCACCAGCAAAACAACCCGCCCGAAGTTATCCAAAATAGAATTTGCATTCCCCATCGCCCGAGATAAACATAATGCCAGCCGAGCAGAATCCAAACCACATAGGCAGTGCCAACCGACTTTGCTTTTCGGCTGTACTCTTCCAAAAATTCTTCCTGTTGTTCCGGAGACAACCGCGAAAGTTCTGACCTAACCATCGATGGCAGAATCTCGGCGACGTTAGCGGGAATCACGAGCCTTCCCCTTGGCTCAAATACTTTTTGTTGAGCGATTTCTGGCTTCGTCGTAGAGGCTGATGGTGGCATCATGCTTTCGGCGATTTCTGGCTTCGACTTAGGGGCCGATTGTGCCATCAAACTTTTTGCAATTCCTTCTGCCGAGACATCAGAGCCACAGTGCTTACATTTTATGGCTTGTGCCTTGATTACCTCAGCACAGAAGGGACACTCCCTTAATTCGCCGGTTTGCGCTACTGATTTTTCTCCGCAACTGTTGCAGAATTTTGCGTCCTGCTTCACAGGAGTCTGACAGTTTGTGCAGGGTTGCTCAGATATCATGCTCTGTTCTTTCGGCTCCTTCAATCTAAACAACTTTTATTCAAGAAAAATGTCCAAAATCCAAAACCGGCTTAGAGTTTTCCATTGTTTCAGTATACGTTCGTGTATCGACAGAGTCAAAAATGTCAAATTTAATGTCCCTCATGGAAGGGCAGTTAGGAACTTTGGAGAGGCTGTTCGCGTTATACGAGCGAGCAACAATTGGTCACAAGCTGAATTAGCCGCGAGAGTTGGTTGTTCCGCTGGCTACGTTTCTTTGATTGAGCGCGCTCAGAAGGATTTGAGCCTTGAAACCGCTGCCAAATTCGCGGATGCTTTCGGGCTAGATCTTATGTTTGGCAGCTATCGGCTTACAGCGAAAGCCGGTTCCATAAAGATCGATTAG
Source organism: Candidatus Melainabacteria bacterium (assembly GCA_003153555.1). Taxonomy (GTDB): domain Bacteria; phylum Cyanobacteriota; class Vampirovibrionia; order Obscuribacterales; family Obscuribacteraceae; genus PALSA-1081. Next base: position 132,560 of record PLZS01000064.1, read on the forward strand.
AACTTTTGGGCCATAAACATGCTGAACTCTTCAGACCGACGAAATTCAATTTCACCGGCGGCGGTACTGCTCATTTGGATCATCGGACCTGGTCCTCTGGGGGTGGTGACAAAGCTATAGCGACGGGCACACTGCATGCCAATGACTGTGTCCCAGATTGTGCCGACGGGACATTCCACGCGTACCCGGCAAAGGTCATGCTGTCAGTCCCAAGCAAAACCGCACAGGGATTCGTGTTCACATCGATGCATATAGATGCTCCGACGATCCGACAGATCCGAATGGTGGCGGCGAAGATTACACGATTCCGCGCTGAACTTACATTGCTGCGACGCTCGTATCTCGAACAGAAAGCGCATCATTGTCGTTTACCCCTCCTCCGCTGGGTTGGCAAATCCCGGAAGAGATCCGCGATTGAATTCCAAGCGCATCAGCTATTGCAGCAATGTTTTTCAGAGTCGGATTTGCCATGCAACGTTCTATCCTTCCATAGTAACTTCGATCAATCTCGCACTCCTGAGCGAAAGCCTCTTGGCTATCCCCATGTTTAATCCGCAGGTCTCTTATGCGGGCCCCAAATGCAGCGATAATGTCGTCGTATTTCATACCGGTTACTGTCCTCCTTGGGTAGCTGACAGTCCACGGCGTCCGCGCCAGGTTAAAATAGCCTTTGAAATAATCATCCACAGTTCGACACTCTGAATAATATGCAGTGTATGCGAGGATAACATGACAGATCAGACCGTTGCAAAACAAGAACGGGATTGCCCATTTTGCGCAGAATCCATCGAGAGTAACACACAGATTTGTCACCATTGTGGATCAAGACTGAACAGCGCCGAGCATCCGGATCAGTCTGTCACGCCCTCCGCGCCGATAATGAATGCAGGGGAAAAGTTTTGTACTAACTGCGGCGGTCAAGTAGATCGGAGTGCTGTAGCATGTATTGCATGTGGTGCCTCCCCTCAGTCTCACAAGAAATTCTGTCGTACTTGTGGCATTGGAGTTCAGCAAGAACAGGTAGTGTGCTTAAACTGTGGTTCTGGTTTGCCTACGGTTGCGGCACCGGCAGTTTCACCATCGCAATCTACCGGGCCAAAATACTGTACCAATTGTGGTCAACAAGTCGATCCGAGTGCCGTAGCTTGTACTAGCTGTGGTGCAGAGCCGCGTACCCACAAGAAATTTTGTTTCAACTGCGGAACCGGCGTGCAGTTGGAGCAAGTGATCTGCTTAAAGTGTGGTGTTAGCCTTGCGAAGAGCTTTGGCGGAAAAATGAATCTGCTTGGCGGAAAAATGAATCTGCTAGCACCAACCAGCGGCATCAGTATAAGTACCGCCTTAGGTATAGGAGCCGCTTGCGTAGCAGGGTTTGGATTTATTGAACCCCTATTCGTGACTTGGTTTTTGACTCCGCTTGCTTTAGTTCTCGCGCTTTTTGGGCTTGCGAAAGGAGATAGATTGGCCAGCATTGTTGCGATGGTTATTTGTCTTTTGAGTTTCATACGAATTGTGGCGAGATAGGGTGGGAAAAGGTTCGACCACCAATTAATAGAGTCGGGCGCTATCGAATGACTACCCAGAGGGAACGATGACAAACCAAACAAACGCAGGCGATTTACGCAAATGTCCTCATTGCGCCGAATTGATCAAAAAGAGGTCAGTGTTGTGTAAACATTGCCGGTCAGAGGTTCCGCCCGAAGGTCACAGCGCTGACAGTGCCACGCACGATAATACAGGTGGTGCGCCACAGCTACCACCAAGCGAATCCCAGACCACAGCTGTCCCGGTCCACGACCAGCCTATGAACTTACACCCAGGAGGTAAGGATCAAGGACAATTGAACAGCCGTAGTGCAGATAAAATTTCAAAACCTGCACTCATGTCCGTGATCGCAGGCGGTTTATTGCTCTTTGGCACTATTGGCGGATTATTGTTCTTTGCTCAGTCGCCTCGACCGTCACTAAAGACTCCCAGTGCTGCTACGACCCCGCCGTCATCGGAAACAGGAGCTGTTGAGTCTTCAGGTAGATCACCGACTCAATCAATTATCGGGACTGATCCAACAGCTTTAATTGAGCAGATGTTGCAAGCAGAAAAAGCAAATGACGAGCCCGCGTTGAATGAAGCAAAGTCTCTTATTGAAGCGATACCAAAAGCAGTGCCCGGGAATAGCGATGAGGCCACTCGATTTAATAAGTCTGGGTTAGAAAATCTGAAAGCGGAGAAATATCAGGAAGCAGTAGCCGATTTTCAATCGGCGTCAGCTGCGGATGCTTCTGACGCAAAATATCTCAGCAATCTTGGCTACGCTGAGATTTATGCAGGGAATTTAGATGTCGCAAAAAGGCATCTTTATTCATCTTTAGTATTGGACCCCACACGATCAGTTGCATGGGATGACCTGGGAATAGCACTTGCAAAAAATGGGCTGCAAGACAAAGCCGTATCGGCACTGCTTGTGGGATACAGAGTTTCAAATGGTACAACGATGGAATTTCTCCAGCATTTATCTGCTAATGAAGCTAACGACGTTAACGTCCGCACAGCTGGTAGCACCGCCCTGGAAAAGGTTCGATTGTTGGCTCAAAATTCATCCGCTCGAACTCCCTCCGCATCTGTAATCAATGCAGAGTCAACAAAGATACGCACCAACGATTCGCAGGAGATTGACCAGAGCAAGGCGCACGCTGCCGAAGCAAGCAACATTAGAACAATGCATGGTGGTAGCACTTGGATGATGGACGATAGTTCACTAGTCATTCGTCCACCTATGATGCGTATCCCCGAATGGTACTCACATCAAATAGACGTAGTATCTGGTGAATCCAATCAGCAACTTGGGGCTAAGGTAGAAATTCTCGAAACTCGAGGTAATGCCTGTTTCATAGAAGTTGTATCTGGCAGTGATCATGATAAATGGAATTGGGGAGTACATAGGCTACCATCACAACATAATAGGGGTTGGATAGCCTTGGATAGTTTGAAAAATGCCGGTTATGTTACAGATGAAGAAAGAGAAAAGGATGCAATAGACTTAAATTCTATTATCAAAAGGACAACAAAGAAACAATGAGTAAGCCAACTAAATTCGAGGAGATCCTAAAACAGCCATTCTCCAATCGGCACCCTTCGGCGGCTAACCTTGAGCAGGAATAAAACGCCGCTCTTAAACTGCACATTGTTTCTCCTATAGTCCTCGAGCTTGAACATCATCTTCGTTCTATTGTGCCTGTGTCTTCTTCCCCAGAATTTCGTCTCGTACCAATTCCAGAACTAAAGCCTCTGCCTCTTTCTGGATTAGCATGTCTTCTTCATCGCCATCGCCATCGACAGCCTGATCCAGATCCTGGATCAGGTTTAAGCGATCGAAAACATCATGCTTCAACTGCGCCAACTTGGTGACAGCATTTGTCAGGGCGCTGAACGCGTTTGCGCCGTTGTAAGCCCCTGTCGTCCCCTTCCGCAGCTCAATGATCAACTTGTTTCGAACTATGGACTCGACGCTTTCGAGTTCACGAATACGCAACAACTCATCTCTGATCTCGGTCATCGGATCAATCTGTCCTGGGCGCGAGATTCTGTGCGGGACACCTTCAATCTGTCTCTGCCAAGAGAACAACAGGCTAGGCTGTATGTTGTGCTTACGGGCGACACCACATATGGTTCCGCCCGGTTCCAAGGTCTCGTCGAGAATCGCTCGCTTTTCGGCGACGGTCCATTTGCGTCTGCTTCGCATCGGCGTGACCACAGTGTCTTCAGGCAAATGATCGGTCATGGGCTCAAATCCTTGAGTGGTACCACCACGATATCATGAGAGTTACGTCTATGCGTAACTCTGTCGTGAGCAAGGAGCCGGTTTTCCCCTAGACGCCCCCCGTATTCCCATGCGTTTGGGTCCTCTATTCGAACGCGCAAATCTACAAGGTCTAAGACTACAGTGTGGTGGCGTAGACGATGCTTCATGCATATGATTTGGTTGCTCCTTCTTCAGGTCGTGTATCCATGGGTCACCGCTGGTGCATGTCGATGCCTACCTGACCGTCGATATCGACGGTCTGTAACGCAGTTCATCCAGGAAGAGTTCCTCCACCTCCTTTGCCGTCGCCGGTCTTATGCCGATGCAGCGTCCGTAAGAGACCACCCGCGTATCGTGCGGGGTGAGGTGCTGCGATCTCTGCTGTTCATCCAAACGCTCCGTGATCTCTCGAAACGTGTCGGACAATCCTGGAAACTTGATGTAGTCGAGATCGACGACGATCAGATTTCGGCAGGAACCATCGTCGAAGGAGCGATGCCAAAAAGTTCCGTTCACAGAATCGATAGAACAAAGCAGTTCCAACAATTCGGCAATGCTGTCGACACCTTGAAATTCAACGATCGCCAAATCATCATCACCGCCGATGTAACAGATCCAATTTCTGAATTCTTGATTAGCGGTCATTCGATCTCGTTTATCGTCCCCAACGTTTTTGATGGGTGGCTTCAAGTCCTCGGCGGGCGAAAATCCGCAGCGAGGGCAAGAAGTGTTGGTTTGAGTTTGTCGGTTCATGTGGTTCTCCTTGTGTGAGTGTTGTATGTAGTCGATTTGAAGGTTGGCGGTTGCCAATCTCTTTCAAGCGGGAAAGTTTCATTTTGCGGTCTGTGACTCTGAACGCATAATCAGGTAGTATCAGACTCATTACGAACTTGAGACTTCCCATTTCTCGAATAGCTCGGATGGCACTTCCGTGACAAAACGTGATGGCCGTTGCAATGTTTCTGCACCCTTGAAATCACGAAACCGAAGCGGGTAGCACAAGTACAGGTGGTCCTCAGCCCGAGTTACTGCGACGTAAAATAGGCGCCTTTCTTCCTCCACGCCGCTGTCTTCACTCAGAGAGCGTGAGCTGGGAAAATTGCCCTCGCTTGCCGATATGACAAACACAGCTCTCCATTCGAGGCCCTTGGCTTGGTGGATCGAACTCAGCACCAGTGGAGCTTCCTCCTCCTCATCTGAGCGCAATGTGTCCACTCCAGTTAGTGATCGCTTAGCGTTTTCCGCTGTAACCAGAGAGAGATCGGCCAGGAAGGTTTCAGTGGAATCAAACTTTTCGGCATAGTTGGCCAGCTCCTGGATGTCCTCAATCCGGGAATCTGCGTTGTCATAATTGGCGCTCAGATAGTCATTGTAGGGGGACGATAAAACTGACTCGATCTGCAAAGCCGGTCGAGAATCAATGCGTAGTTGATCGACTAGTTGGGCAAACCGGGACAAATGGATGCTGTATTTGTGCGCACCAGCGGCGGCGAACTTAAGCTCCTGAATTGGATCTTCAGCACCATTCAAACGAAGCCATAATTGATTTGCAGTTGCCTTACCCACGGCGGGCAACATCTGGAGGGTCCGCTTCCAAGCGAGTTCATCTTTCGGATTGTCCACCAGTCTCAGAAAAGCCGCAACATCTTTGATGTGTGCCTGCTCGAAAAACTTTATGCCCGATCGAACTTCATAGGGAATATTGCGTCTCTTCAGTTCCAATTCCACTTGCAGAGCATTTGAGTGCGCCCGATAGAGTATTGCCGTCTTTGAAAGAGGGATGCCCTCATCTCTCAGCTCGAGAATCCTGGTAGCGACAAATTGCGCTTGTTGTGTCACGTCAGTAAGAGGTACCAGGGCTGGTTTCAGACCAACGCTCTTCCGATGTGCAGTCAGATTCTTGTCAAATTGATTCTTGTTGTTTTTTATTGAACTACATGCTAGTTCGACAATTTCGGGTGTGGATCTGTAGTTGATCTCAATCGGAAAAATCTGTGCATCTGAATAACGTTCCGGAAACTTGAAGATGTTAGCGAAATTCGCACCACGCCATTTATAGATCGATTGAGCATCATCGCCAACAACCATCAAGTTTCTATGCCGAGATGCCAAATGATCCACTAAATTTGCTTGTAGTAAATTGGTATCTTGGTACTCGTCGACAAGGATATGCTTGAATTGGCTGCACCAATATTTCTCGCTTGTTGGGTGCTGCTTGAGCAATCTGAGCCAGTTGATCAACAGGTCGTCGTAATCCATCAAATTACCTTTCAGCTTTCTGATGCTGTACGCTTCTGCAAGAGCCGAGATTGACTCTGTATGGTGTTGGAATTGATGGTATTTTCGTTGGATTACGTCAGGGATGTTGACTCCGGTATTGATTGATTCACTGATGATCGACCTCAGAAGATCAGATTTCGGAAACCGATTGTCGGTAACTCGGATGCCTTTTTCATCGACGCAGGCACTGATCAAGTCTTTGGCGTCTTCAGGATCTATGATGGTGAAATGTTTGTCATAGCCCAGAAGGTGTGCATCACGGCGAAGAATGCGGTTCCCGATGGAGTGAAAGGTTCCACCCCAAAATTGCCGATGATCAATGTTGGTAAGGTCCTGCACCTTTCGGGTCATTTCTCTTGCGGCTTTATTAGTAAATGTGACCAGGAGGATGCGATCTGGCGACACCCCCAACTCGATCAGGCGAGCCACTCGGTACGCGATCACCCGCGTTTTTCCTGATCCCGCACCGGCATTAACTAACGTGTGGCCGTTCGGCGCATGGACTGCCTCAAACTGCTGGGGATCAAGATCTTTGTCATAGCTGATCGGAAAACTCGAAAACTTAGATCCAGAATCGTGCTTTAGTTCGTACTTTCTGTTCATGATTACTACCTTGCTGTCGTTATGCTGATGAAGTTGCCTGTTTGTGAATGAAAACTTTTCTGTCATTTCCCGGTATGGGATTTGTTTCGGTTGAGTTGTTGGTGCCTGATGGACTTAAACAGCCCAGTGAAGGTAAGTCTGCGACTGTTGTGCAGTTGGTCCGCCAAATGGATACCGACTTCCGGCTTGCTCTCAAACTTCTGAGCCTTAGAGATGTAAGAAAAGGCTCTTAGGAAGTGTTGAATGACTTCATCCTTATTTCGGCCTTGCAATTTTTGAATGTTTACTGACGGTAGATAGGTCAGCTTGAATTGCTTTCGAATCAGGTCGCGCCACTCAGGCTGCGTGAGATAGTTACCTCGCTTGAAGTAATCATGGTGCACTCCAACAAAGGCGTGGATATTGAAGTGGATCGACCCGTCATCCGCGATAGTGAACTCGCGGCCGGTAGCACATCCCAAACCGGGCCATTTCTTCACGCGATGAATTCTCCTGAATCCGTCGATGATCGCTTGCAACTGACTTCTCGCGTCATCGACGTCCACATTCTGGAAGCCGATGCTCAGGAAAAGAAAAGCAGGGTCGTGAGCATCAATAAGTTGCGGTAACCAGATCCTTGTCTCTCTCAGCCATAGGCGTTGGTGCCTTCGCTGACAGCGAGGACAAGCTCGCACATCACAATGATGAACGTTGTGGTGCACTTCTCCCGTCTCCAGATCTGTCCGTTCCACTGGACTACCACAGAGTTGCAACCTGTCAGCTACCCTTTGGTGCTGGGAAGTGGGTGATTGTCTGTAAGCATCGATTAATGCGGCTAATGCCGCCTGAGTCGATTGGTGCCGGGAGGTGGGTGCGGATGGTGTCATTATGTTGTACTGTTGTCTCCCCGATCAATAAATAAAAGAAGTAATGGAGGCTTGTGAGAATGCTAGAAAAGAGCGACAGAAATCGAACTCATCGAGTCGATTGCAGTTGTTCATAGCTGAGTAAACCGATCAGTCCCCTGACGGAACCGCAGAATTAAGTGATTTGTTGCGCCTGTTCAGCAGTGCTTTTTCCCTGGACGCTGGAAGATGTGCGTAACGGTTGCCACGTTTTTCCAGAGAGAGTTCTGCGGTGCTGTTAACAAGCCGAAGACTTAACCATGCGAGTATGCCTGACTCAGGATAAAGAACTTTTCCATTGTGGACCACGAAAGGAGGTCCACAACCATCCTTGCGATGTCGGCACTGAGTTGGACGAGAGATCTTATATCGCGCCTCATACTCAACAGTCGTCAGAAACAGCTCGCCGGGCTGTAGTTTGAATGATTTAACAGTTAAGTCCGACATTGCGAATCCTCACTAAAAATGCGAGCCATTGAGTACGAATCTCAAGTAATGAAATTAGTTTCTCAGCAAAGTCCGCAAAATGCGAACAGAAAACCGACCCCTGTTAGTGGTTGAGTTTTCTGATCTCTGACTACTTAGCAATCTCAATTGAGGTCTCAACGAAGATTCAATCCAGCAGTCCGTCCTCTCCTTGATCAAGCCTTGCAGTTAGCTCTTTCACTTGAGCCCACGCATTTCGGACCGCTTGGGTGGTTGGTTTTTCCGTAAGTCCTATTTGTTTTAGAACGATGTCTAGGACGTCTGTAGTCTGTCTTTGTGTAACCTTGCCTGTCCAAGTGTGCAGCTTAACTGCGATTGCAACCACCAGAAATTTCAATCCTTCTGCCGGTCTTCCCTGTCGAATTTTTCTTGTCTGAAGCGCTTGCTGGAGCGCTCTGAGTTCACGTTCTAGATTACGTCGTCGCCTTGAAGAGCCTCGCGTACCATCACTGAAGAGTGCATCAATCTCAAACTGAAATGAAAAGTCGAGTTCAGAAATTTGATCAACTAGGCTAGCAGTTGTTATGGAAAGTTTTTTGAATTTTGAATTCGCCTCACTTTGCGAATTCAAATTTCCCTTCACTAGTTTGGAAAATTCCCATCTGATACTGGATTCCAAACTGCCTATAGCCTCGTCAGGCAAATCACCAAAATATGGACGAAGGAATTCCTTAGTCGTCCCGCTAAACTCGAAGTTGGTGCCCAAATTTAGTAGATCTAGACTTTCAGTTTGTTTATTTGTTTTCGAATTTTTAGAATTCTTATTCATCTGATGGGGTACGAAAGGCTGACTTGTTGTTCGTTATGGTCATGTTTCTGTTACGTTCTCAGATTAGTTAGCTACTGTCTCCTGTTTCTGAGCACGGCTCAGTAGATATTCTTCGACGAGCGCGAGCGGCTCTTTAAGATCATCGACCTGCCAGGGCGTGTAGTGAGCATCCGTGACGTCACTGCTTGCAAGATGGTTCAGCAGTGCTTTTCGTTCAGAGTCACCCAACCGTACTCTCGCTGCTGCATAACTGAACGTCCTTCGCAGGGCGTGCGGCGTAAATTGGATCTTAGATGCTTCAATCACCTTGCCTTGGAAATGGCTAACATCGTAGATATGTCCGCGAAAGTTATCGTAGGGAAAAACATATTCGCTGTCGCCTTTTACATGCGCTCTATGTTCAAGCAAATCACGAATAAAATCCGTCATAGGCAGCGTGTGGTCACGCCCATTCTTGGTATTGCGGACAGTAAAAACGCCACGATTGAATTTTACATCAGCCCATTTAAGACTTCCGGCCTCACGTTTTCGTAAGCCCGTGACGAGTAAGAAAGTAAAGTAATCGCGGAAGTCTTCGCTGTCCAAATTTGAGACCGCTTGATACCACGGCGCAAGGTCATCGTCGGCAATCATGTCATCTCGACTTTGCACAGATTGCCACTTCTTGCGTTTTGATAGCACCGACACTGGGTTCGATGGAATGAAAGGTTTGTCCGGTGCAACTTCGTATTCAAGCATGGCCCAACTGAAAAGCCTCCTTAAGGCTCTAAAACAATTGTTGGCACTTGAAATTGTTTGATCGGCTATTGCGTTATAGCGCTTGGACACCATCTCTGGTGTTACATCGCAAATCGGTATATCCAACCAATCCTGCAGGTGTTTATACAGAACTTGGCGGTAGAGCCTCTTTGTGCTCTCTTTTGTCTTGCGCTCATCTGCAGTCCATGCCATATAGACATTTCTTATGGTTAGGCTCTGACGTAAGTCTTCGGCATTGCATTGCGCCACCTTAGCCGCTTGAGCTTGCTTTCGTTCCTGTCCATCAATCCGTGGATCGACTCCAGTTTTCATCAAATAGAGCACTCTCTGGGCTTCATCCCGTGCCTGTTTCAGAGTCCATGGTGAACCATGCTTGCCAATGGTGTAACGGACCAGGCCTAATCCTCTAATCCGTCCTTGGACCTGATAGCTTTTAATTCCGCTATCAGAGACCTTGATGACAAACCCAAGAAGCTTGTCGTCCCTGTATTCCCCAGGTGATTGTAGACCATTGAGGAACTCTGTAGTGATATTTGCCATGCTAAAATCCGCTCCTGGAGCCAAAGGTAACACAGAAGTAACAAATTTTCTTCTATGCGATAATTCTAGCAGCAATAGATGAAACGATGCAATCTAATTCAAACGCTTTCTCTATGCAGCTTTCAACAATAGCCAACAACTAATGAAATCAAAACACAATAGCTGAAATCTCAAATTTAATAGACTTAGGATCTAGTCCGCAAGGGTCAGGGTTCAAGTCCCTGCTCGCCCAATCAATCAGGGATTCCGCCGAAAGGCGGATTCTTCTTTTTATAGATAATTTTTGACTAGGCTACCTATGGGCTACTCAGCTATGACTATTGCCTCGCCATCAAATACGATGCTTCCAAGATTGATTAAAGTAATCGGTCAGTGTGGAACAATACTGATGTAGCACTCAGAGTTTTGCCGTGTCGCAACAAGATCAAGAGCTTAAAACCATGGCGGTTGTTCGGTTGATCGGACAAGCCCCAGATTCGCATGCAATTCCTGCAGACGTGCTTATTCGCACGCTGTATGGATTACAGAGATTGGTTTACCTAGTGGCATCTGACAGCGAAAATAAGAAATTAGGACAACGTTTTCGAGTGGCGGATAGCATCGAGCGGCAGTATAAGCTAGTGTGCAAATTACCACAGCCGGGCAGTTTTGCCGTTCCTTTGACCTTAGAAAGAGATGACCCGCAGCAGCTCAATATCCTGTCAGATATCTCCTATGTCAATGTCTTTCAGAAAGTGGAGGACTTATTTCAGGCTATTCAGACAGGTGCAAAAGATGGGATTAGTAATATCTTTTCGGATCGCACGTTCGCAAAGCGTGCGTTGATCGAAGTACGGAAATTGCTGCCCAATGCAGACGATTCGTGGAAGCTTGGCTTTACTTATGAAGAAACTCCCGAACCATCAGAAGTCATGCTGACTAAAGAATCGGTGAAGCATATCGACGATTGGCTTACACAAGAGTCGCCTTCCGAATCCGTTATTACCATTACTGGCGAGCTAATCAAGATTGACTTTGATGAGCGCAAGTTGTATTTGAGGTACCCTCCTTCACGTCAAGTTATAGAGTGCATATACTCCGACGAGATGGAAGACACCATGATTGAAAACCGTCGCCAGTATGTTCAAGTGACAGGCGAATTTACCGTCGATGCCGATGGTAATCCGATCAAACTTACCGATGTGACGCGCATTGAGCCGCTCGATCTTTCTCCAATTGTGCTGCGCGAAGTGACATATAAAAAGCGGATGTTTTTGTTCACAGAACCCCTTCAATTTGCACCACAATTGGACGAAGAAGGCAAACAATTGCTAGTGATCGATAAGCCGGATCTAGGATTGAATGTGTTTGCGCGGACGAGAGAAGAGCTCGTGGAGGAAATTAGCGAACAAGTGGCCTTCTTATGGGATGAGTTCGCGCTAGCCGAAGAGGATAGCCTGACACCAGAAGCGCAGAAACTTAGGAACGCTATCCTTAAAGCTGTGAAGGCGCGAGATGCCGCTTGATCGAACAGATGTTGAAGCTGCTTTGCAGCAGAAAGGATTCCAGTGCGAATCGGGAAAGGATCATAGATATTTTACCTATTACACCACTCAGAACAAAAAGTCATCTATATACACTAAGACCAGTCATGGCACAAAGTACAAAAAATTGGGCGATGACTTAGTGAGTCAGATGAGCAAGCAATGTAAGCTATCGACTAAACAGTTCAAGGAATTGGTGACGTGCACGTTGAGTCGTGACAGCTATGAAGCATGCCGTATAGCAGATCATCACGTCACCCTTGATAAACCCGAGAATGGGAATTGACAAAATATGCTCCGGTTGTTTCTCGTGCCGATGACTTGCTCAAATTACTACAAGACTACAACTTGATTGGAATGTCTCGAAAACAAATAAACGAAGTGATGAGCCCCCTCATTTCGGTCCAAAGGGGAACTGCTTGTAGACGATTAACTGCCCGCACGAAATACCTAATGACATTCTGCCAACGACATCCGATTTGATACTCAAAGCACCAGCAGGGATCTTGCTTCGTTCTATGACGGTCTCTGCTAAGTCGTCATCCGAAATAATCGTGCCTGGTGTAATGTTTCTACGAGCATAAACAACTGATTGCTTCTCATCTGCTGGCTTTGCAGAAAAGCACCAGAAGTAGCTGAGACCAAACAATACGCACAATAGCAATGCATTCGTGGGTGAGAATCGTGCCAATCTTTTCTGAATCGATTTCATCCCTTGCATCAGCTTGACTCGCATCAACCGTTAGACAATAGCACCACCTGGCTCGATGCCCCGTGTCTCTGATTCTAATTGTCGGAATCGTGGTCTCCGCTACCAAAATCAGGCATGCTAAGTACCGCTTGTTCCTCTCGGCCATTGGGCATAGGCCTCTTTGGTACACGAGATGGATGTATGTCTGGTCCGTCAGGATCATCGTCATCTTCGGATGAACCTTCATCATCTCCAAGAACGGCATCCGCCAGCAATCTCGTAATTAACCCTATAGACCGCCTAGAGTCGTCATTTGCTGGAATTACAAAATCAATACCATCTGGATTGCAATTAGTGTCGATGATTCCTAGAGTGGTGCAACCGATTTTTAAAGCTTCACGCACTGCAATGGATTCTCTTGTTTGGTCGACGATGATCAAAACATCGGGACGTCCACGCATACGTTTCATGCCGCCTAATGATTTCTCGAGCTTGACCAATTCGCGATTCAGTTTTGCAAGTTCCTTCTTCGGTCGACGGTAAAATTCACCCGTATCCCGCATCAAGTCCAGCTCATTCAACCGATTAATACGCAAGCGAATGGTGTCGGAATTTGTCAGCGTGCCTCCCAGCCAGCGACGGTTGACGAAGTAGGACCGGCAACGTCCGGCCTCCTGTTCGACAATTTCGGCAGCTTGTCTTTTCGTGCCTACAAAGACGATGTTTTTCCTCTCGTGAGCTGCATTGCGTAAGTAGTCACAAGCCTCTTGAAGCCTATGCTGCGTCTGGACAAGATCGATAATGTGAATCCCATTGCATGGACCAAAGATGTACGGCCGCATCTTTGGATTCCATCTTTGTGTCTGGTGCCCGAAGTGCACACCGGCTTCCATTAGTTGTCACATCGATGGTCGCAAATCAATCTCCCAGCTGCTGTCTTCATTGCATTGTTATGCCCATCCGGTAGGAGCTTCATCCCTAACCCGTTCAGACATTGTTCAGCCGCACTGCCAGCCCGCGGGCCGGCCAGCTTGACCTATACTGAATTGATATGCTCAGCGAAACTGAACTTGATGCGATCTTGGAATCCATAGCAGTGCTGCCCGACGTTGTCGGGTCGGTCGTTTTATCGTTCGAAGCCAAAGTGATTCGGTCTAACTTTAAAACTGGTGACCAATCTGAAGACATTGCTTATTGGTCTCTAGGCTGTTTCATGGCGTCAGAGATGGTGGCAAAAAAGGCACCGCCTTACTATGCACAACTGCAACACATAACATTGATCACGACTGAGGGCAGTTTTTGCATCGTGTGGGCTGACATATATTTGATCTCGACACTTACAAAAAGCGCCAACGCCCTAGACGTAGCAGTGCTTGCAAACACGATCGCGCGATTGCTGTTGCTCAAATCAGGCGAGAACACCTTGGATTTTGAACCGTGCTGATCGGTCAACTTATAAATTCCGGTTACGACAGTTATTGAATCTGAACGATAATAGAGCTTATGAGACACTCGGAATAAGAAATGCCTGTTTTAGATGGTGCACTATACACAAGCTGCATTGAGGTCCTCGGCAACGCCAGAGACCACATTTCGTTTCAGCAACTGGTTGAAAAACTACAACAAGAACCAATTCTCGGACTGGAGAACGACCATGTCATCTATTACTATTTTCATGATTACGGTATCGGACTGATTTACAAAAAGTATCGTCAATCCTTTGGCGGAGCTGTGTTTTTAGTTGATTCACCGAATGTGAAACGGGGCGAAATGCAGCGGTATAAAGGTGGGTTTCAAACCAACGTTACACCCGATGATTCGATGCTACAGATCGAAAGCAAAATACCATTGGTACCGATAGGTCGATACCAGGATTCCAACGGGTCTGGGCTTTATTATAAATTTCAAGACCATCAAGTAACCTTTCACTTCGATGGACCTGGTCAACACCTTCAACTTGCATTGGTTCAACTCAAACAACCGTCTAAAAAAGAAACGCATGTTGGCGCCGCTTCGACACTCAGTCTTTGAACCCCGCATGGCTGCCAACGCCGGCTTGCTCGAACGATGTCGCAATATCAGAGGTCGGGATCATCGTCACGGAGAAAAGTTCTTCTCGCCGAACAAATGCCTTCGGTGAGCTATCATATGCAAAAGTTGTTTGGGATAGGAGACGATGGTTAAGAAGCAGAGCAAGACCGACATCACGGTCCTAACCTCAGGTGTTCTACTCAAAGATCTTCGCGAACTAATAGAGCAAGAGCGAAGCCGTGTTGCTCGACATATTAATACTGACCTCGTGTTACTGAATTGGAATGTTGGAGACCGCATCCGTAGAGAGATACTGCGAGAAGAAAGGGCAGAGTACGGAAAGCAAGTCGTCGAAGCTTTGGGCGTGGAGCTGAGCAGAGAGTACGGTAGAGCATTTGAGCGCTCCGCTCTCTTTAGGATGGTTCAATTTGCTGAGATCTTTCCCGATGAAAAGATTGTCGCTACACTGTCGCGACAATTAGGCTGGAGTCACTTCAAGGAACTGTTGCCAATCCAGCACGATCTCAAACGCACTTTCTATGCGGACATGTGCCTCATTGAAGGGTGGAGTGTGCGAACGTTGAAGGACAAAATACGACGTATGTTGTTCGAACGCACACGCCATCTTAAAAACAAGGCTAAGTGGCTTAATGCAGAATTGAGCCACTTTCTTTTTGGGGTGGCTTTTTTGTTACGTTGCTACGTTTTGGCTACGTTGCCGGAACCTCATGGTGGGTCTAGCTTTCCAACCTTCTGGTCCCTCTGAAATTGTAAAGTCGGACGAAAGGTTTCAGCCAAGCCGCTCCCTTAAATTCAACTGGCAATTCAACAAGCACCATATACAGTGCGAAACAATTGAGAATTTAAATCAAATTGAAGTCAACAATAACGTGGCACCGAATGTGGTGACGCTCGAAGATGCAGATCGCAAGTTCGAGTCAAATCTACACCACCGCTCTTCAAGGCAACAGATTATGTCAACCAGCTTGTGCAACCTGGTGTACCATCGGTAGTATCGCGGCGTTGTCAGTTTTCTGAACAAACTAATCGATATCTGCCAATTCAGGTCCAAGATGTTTCCAAATTTGATACGTTGAGCGTCGCTCCACAAGATCAAGCTTTGAGGCGGCATTTTGCTTTGATGGCGTAAGTAAGTCGAAGTCGTCCACGGTGAAATCATCCCGATCAGGGATAATAAAGCCCCATCTGAGTCCTAACCCAATTCGGTACAGCGGCGGCACTTCTGCGCGTCGTAAAATTGACATTGCATCGCCGATCGAAAGACTATTAAAGTGCTGCTTATATCGCCTCCGAAGCCAAAATTCATTGAACGTAAACCACCACGGAGCATCGGCTAAACCTGAACGATCTAGTTCGGGACCACCACCACTTTCTGTGCCAATAGCCGTCCTCGGTTTCTTACCAGCACCTCCGCCAGAAGAATATTCAAGCTGAAGCTTTGGCTTGTTTGATTCTTGACGCTCTCGCTCAAACACTGCGGATAACCTATCTTAGAAATATCGAACGCTTACCAAGTAAGTTATCATGCCCGAGAGTTCGATAGGAGGGCAATCCATCGGAGCGGACATGCGCAGCTCGTTGGTTCACATCTGCACTCCCTTCAAACACTCTGCCACGAGTCGGCAACTGAGTCAAATCTTGGTAAATTTAGACCATTGAGAGGATAAGTCATAGCTTTCAAACCTGAAAAATTATCGCTTGAGCAACTGCTTCGCCTTGTTGACCAACTACCTCCAGGCAAGCAGGAAGAGTTGCGAATCAAGCTTAACGACATGGCGAAGAACCAAACTTCGTTAACCTCCGCGCACCCATTTATGGACTCGCACATCAACATTGACTCACTGGCTGCTGAGCAGGGAGTCCCAAAGAGAACGACGGTTAAAGGCTTGAAGGGCGATTTCTGGCCGCCAGATGAGGATTTGGATGAATTCGTAACCACTTTGCGGCTTTGGCGCCAAGAAAGCAGCGGGCGAAAATAAGAGATGGTCGAAGAACGTGTTGTTGTGGATACGGATGTGATTTCGTTTGTCTTCAAGGGTCACAGCCTCGCAGCCGCGTATGCTTCGGATCTTGATGGCAAACAGTTGGTAGTCTCATTCATGACTGTTGCAGAACTAAAAAGATGCTGGCTAAGAGCTTGTCCGATGGCAAGACCGATGATCGATGTTTTGTACCGGCTACAATCCGATCGGACTTAGCTTCAGCCGATCCAATTCACCGCCAAGTAGTCGCCGAACTGATCTTCTCCGGCGGCTCCGTACTCGTCTTCGATGGTATCGGTGCTGATACATTGCGAACTCTTGTGCAGTCGCTATCCGTCGCTGCCCGATTTCTTCAAAACTAGCTTGCCACAATGCTTTGCCTAATTCAATAACTTGCTTGAATTCACTTTCATCAATCGGAGACACTTGATTGCGGATACCGGTGGTAATATCATTTCCGCTTCGGTCGCATGGCAGCATCGGCAAATTAGCTAAAACACCACATCATTCATCCACTGTCATCGTGATCGCAAGCGGCTGCGCCAGTTTCTCTTCAGCCTATGCCAAATAGCTCACCAAAAAAAACTGCCATCAATTTGCGACATCACATATGGTGACTAATTGATTGTGGTTGTTCCACTTTTGTCGGTTTAAAGCTGTGTATCCATCTCAAGTCATCTGCTGTATATCGGTCTTGGCTCGCTTCTTCGTGCTGCCCAAGTTTCTCTAAAATATCCGCTCTTTGACTGAAAGCTTCAGCCTCGAATCGGTGAAATTGAATATGTTGTTCAGCAGCTGGTAAAGCACGTTCGTACTGTCCCAGGTTGTAGTAAACTTGCGCCAGTGCATGCTGCGCCTGCCCATCTGCCGGATTTAATTTAACCGCGGTCAGAGCTGCGGTTAAAGCTTCCTCTCTTTTGTGCATGCCATTTAATGCCCAAGATTTCGATGCATATGCTGAGGAATCAGCAGGATCAAGACTCAGTGCGTTGTCCGCATCGAGAATTGTATTGTCGAACTCGTGCTTAAAGTTGTGCACGTCTGCCAGTGCCTCAAACGCTTTTTTCATGCGCGGATTTAAATATACTGCTTGATTGAGATGGCTGAGCGCTTCCCTATATTTGCCTTGTTGAAGCAATACTTCGCCCTCAAGGTACTGCGCTTGTGCGACTGTGGAAGCGACATATAAGGCAAAAAATGGAATCGGAATAACCAAAGCTGAGGTGCGCAGGAAATTTTGCACTCGTCTGGTCAATCTAATATCTAGATCGGCCGAATGTAATTCGCCCTTGTATAGCTTGATACATGCTCCGAATGCAAGTACTGAAAAGACTGCCGCGATAACCCAAATCGCCGGCAAGTTATATACTTGCGCAACTAAGGTGACTACAATAGCACTGCCAAAAAAGTACACAGCGTTGAACGCTTGTTTTAGTATGTCTTTTTTCTGCACAAGCCCATCAAACTTGAATTCACTTTGATTTCTGATTTGCATTCTTCTGCGAGCTCCAATATCTACAAGTAGTAAAAGGTCATGTAATCTGTTAGAAAAATTGCGCACCGTAAGTGGCAATTCTGGTCCTTATTTCAGGCGAAACTATTTTAAAAAGTGCCAGGTCTATCAACGTATAACCGATGCTGTGTCAAAGCTGTGGCATAGGCGTAAGATCTTTGGGTTGGGGTAAATTGAAGCTGTGGTCCGAAAAAGGGAAGCTGAATTGTTAGAAGAGCGGTTTCCAGATGCACTTCGACAATTTCGGCCAAACTCATTTGCCCCAAAAGGTGAACCTGAGGAGCAAGTTTTTCAAGTATTGACCAGGTGATCGACTATCCATTCAGGCAACAGAAGCCGGAGCGCTGTTGAAGAAGTAGTGAGACAATGGATTGTAGCGGGCTTACAGCGGCAGCAACTGGAGAAGGAGAAGCTATATGAGTTTTTTGCGCAAATCTTATAAGAGATACAGTCTGGGCCTGGTTATAGCCTGGGCAATTTGTCTCAGTCTCACTTGGTTGCTTAAGGGTAGTGCACAGTTTCATATCGCATCTTTAGTCTGCATGGGATTCTTCCTGGGTTGGCTATCAACGACTATCGCGCGAAATGTATATCCCAAACAACCAGGACTGCTCGGTTAGATAGGTCTTCCGCCCCTGAGTCAGAAGCACTGGTGTTACTCTCCAGCCCCTGAAAGCTTATCCGAAGCAAGTAGGTAATGTGCTTTTGACACGCTCTATACCTCCATCTGTGTTGTATCGGTATCCAGGCATTTTCACCGACGCGGAACTAAATTCTCAGCAAAATATCAAAGCTCTGAAGATATCTATGTTCGATATGAAGCTTGAAAAACAACCAGGACATTTTGCCCAAGTCGTACGCAACAAGAAAGTCATTGAGCGATATAGGGATTGGGAAAATTTCGAAAGAAACCAGCGGATTGCAACAAAAACTCAAATTTTGGATTTTGAAAAGATGATCAATGCCAAATATGCTGAAATATTCAAACAGTAAAATCGAGACAGCGGTGATTCGGCATTCATTTTCGATCTTAATTTGCGTATGTTCCAGTATTTTGCTGATCTTACACTTGAACTCTGGTATCACTGGTAGTGTTTATTTTTTCCGGATATGCACGCTCATTCTTCAACCCCACTTTCGCAAAAGCGAAGCCTCATAGTTACCCGTACAACGGGTTCATAAGCAAGTTTTTGGGTATATAGGTGACACTGCTCCACTGCCTTGCTTGTATCGGAGTCGCGAATGAAGAACATCGGTAACTTGATTGTAAGCGTCATTTTGCTTATTATTGGCATGGTGAAGACGCCTAACAATCCGACCATCATTTACATTTTTACAGGTTTTGTAATCGTCAGCCTAGCAGTATTTTTTGAACGTCAATTCCCGCATATCAAGCAGATTGTCATTCCTTTGTTGTTTGCTTTTGCGCTAGGTCATTACATGACCATACTTGGATTCCAGAATCTTATTGCGAGCCTTCTGGTTGGAGGCTTTTTTCTCTGGATGCTGTACATCGCTTTCTGTAGTATCGTGGTAACCCTGAGCGAAAAAGGCTTTTTGCAAAAGAGGGGCGCCCCTAAGTGAAAATGTGACCTGCAAGATCTAAAATCTTTGCTCCTCCTGCATTAAGCCAGGTAGCGCCTGAGCACATCGCAAATATTTTTTTGCAGAGAGTCTCCGTGAGCGGGATGTGCTGATAGAGCCTCAACTTCAGAAGCAATCGGCATGCCTTGGCCAGGGTACAAAAGCGCTGCGTATTTAATTTCTCGCTCTCCTCCGGGGTCTCTCAACAGCTCTATGCAGCGGAGAAGTTCGTCGATATCTTCTTTCAGTGGCTCAATGGAGCTGACCATTTCTTCTAGTTCGTTTTTGGCAGCAATTGTTTTTGCCTCTGTTTTCTTTGCCGCCTTGGTGGCGCTCTTCAAAGCGACCTTGTATTTGGGATTGAACAATAGGACCACAAGGGGTTTGACCGGAGTTTCAATGGCGATGGCTAAGGCCATGGGTCGTTGCAGATTGGAAATATTTTGACTTTCGTAGCCTGGTCTCCAGGGTATGAGGCTGACGTGCGTTCCTGTAGTTGGGCTGGATAACTGCACTGCTGCCTTGTCATCGTTCATTACCTGAATGAAGGTTCCTTTTCTGTATGACTTTACCCAGTGATGACTGACGCATCGATAGCCTGATTCGGCGCAGACTTGGAGCATTGCGCTCAGTACCCTCAAGTTTACCCAAAGCTGATAAAGAAACGGAAATTTGTTCAGCGGAGCATTAAGCGCCTGTTCTTCCAACGTTATCAACGATTGCTGATTGAGCGCGAGATAACCCTCAAGCACCGCACGGTATGCAGGATTCTTCAAAAGGACCATGGTAACGCGTTCTGCCGAAACCGATGGACGTCTCACTTTCCTCAAAAAGCTTGCTCGCACGCAGGCCAGATGGAATTCGTTAGCCAGAGCGTCTAACTCACTTGCCAGCGCCGGCGGTGCCAGCTCCGCTTTCACTTTAGCTTGTAGTCTCGACAATTGACTTCGCAATGCTTGAACGTATGTCTTCACAAGTTGATTTTCATATGTTTCGAAGGACTGTTCGACAGTCACGTCGAACATTTGATACAGCTCATCGTTTGAAACCATATTTCCAGGCATGGAGATAGCTTGAGGCAATTTTGACATTTCAGGCCTTCTTATTTTGTCTGCACTGCGAACTTCAAGCCGAGGTAACAAAATCTGGTGGCATTCACGTTGGATGATTGGAAGAATTTGCAGCAACCCCAGTTTCTCTTTCGTGCCCGTAATAGCCTGACGTAATCTGAGCCACTCGTCCTCTATGGACGATTTTTGCTCACGCGCCTGCTCAGTGCCTAGTTGAGCGCCACATTGACGCAATTTCGATACGATTGACTTTGGCAGGAGATCCGTTAAATCGTTGATCATGGAAGTGAAATCAGTCTCCGTGAAATACTCAGGCATCACCGTGATAGTCCGGTGCTCGCGAATGGTACCGCAGGAGAGTGACAGATCGTAATGCCCTGGACCGCTTGCAGGCCAGACCGAGTACGCGCATGTTGCCGCTTCCTCTGTATGCACTGGAAGTGAAATCGTACCTAACTTCAATGAGATGTCCGAGTGGAGTTCCTTTGGAACATCAATGACGATGTCACACTTGCGTCCCTCGACTGGGCAAGCGATCTTTGCTCCAGATTCGTCGTAGAAGTTAAGCCTAGAAGAAAGAAACGATGCCATTGGTATGAAAACCATAACTGAGCTGCTGAATTTTGTAATTGCTCCGGGGGAACTGGTTAGCGGTTATGTCATTGAGCTTTTGGAGCATGACACCAATTCTGATATCAGTTCCCTTTACCCGCGGCAAAATCTTTTGAATGATCTGATCATCGAACGCCTCTTCCCACGGCAGTCCGATCCGAGCAGCTTCAGCAACGTATCTGTTGATCTCATCAACCACGCGGATGGAAAATGGCATTACGTCGGCAACTGCATCCCAAATAGCCATCAGCACATCTCGTATTTCCGGCAATTGAATGCGAGACGCCACTTCCTTTCTCTCGTGTGTCACCTCAATCACTTGCGCACGGTCATAAATCTTGTCGGCAAAACCCTGGGTCGTTTCATCGACGTTGACTGTGCCAACAAAATATAAATTCGGAGGCAAGTCGACTACGTCCGGTCCGGACATTGTCACCTGCGCCTTACCAGCACTTGTGAGAACTTCCATTCCAGACAAAAACTTAGCAAAGTAGTATTCCACGCGGGCCAAGTTCATTTCGTCCAGAACAAGGTGGAATGGCTCAGGCTGCTTTTCGACATTTATGGCAGATTTATGCGCCCGCGACGCTTGCCTGAGAAACTTGCTGAAGTCGGTGTCGTAATACTGCTTGCTCAAGGGATTGTAATAGCCCAGGAGGTCTTCGTTGGTCGTCCAGTTGGGAGCGACCGGCACCAGGCAATACTCGGCCTTAACCGCGTCAGCGTACATGCGCGTGAGCAAAGTCTTACCGCTACCACTCACCCCGCAGAGGATTACAAACCTTCTAGTCTTCAAGGAGAGATGGTAGCGTCGCAAAAGATCTGGGCTGTAAACGGCGCCAGACAAATCGATGGCTTGACGGATAGCATCAAAACCAGGTTCTACATAGGACATGGAAGCGTGCCCCCTTTCTCCCGTGCATCACAACAGGTGGAACCCCTGAGGGAGCTTCAGGATATCACAGCCTGTGCGCGTAAGGTTACTCGAGACGCCAGAATCGCAAGCAGCCCTCTCTGAGTTGGGTGCACGCCCGGTGACCGAAGGCGCTAATTTGGCAATCATCGATGCCAAATCTGAAGGAGAATTGTTGTTTCGGAATCAAATCAACAACATTTGGTTGGCAAGCCCAATACAAGTTTATCTAGACCTGCAACGTGGCGAAGGACGATCTCTGGAAATGTCTGAGCATCTGCGCAAAGAGAGGATTGGTTTCTAGTGCCAAAGCCCGCTACTAGACCCTAGAAGAAAATCTCAAAAAGATGAGTTAAATTTAGACACCAGCTGCGGTGCCCCCAAATCGAATCCTTGAAACACTAAATGAGTAGCAAGTCATTGCAAGAGATTGATAAGTCTCTCAAAAACATCGCAGCCAGGATCGAGAAAAGCGTTCCAGATGCAAAGGTGCGACCGTTAGTCTTGCAAGGCACGGACCGGCGGTCAAGCTTGTCGTTAGTACGAGAGATGTTCAAATAAAAATCGAAGTTACGCCAGTTCTGCGCGGAACAGTTTTCCCCCAGCAGACTCGCGCAGTCTCGAAGAGAGTGCAGAGTGAATTTGGGTTCGCCGAGATCGCCGTAGGATTTCCGGCTGGTGTGACACCGCGAGGGAGCTTGGCAGATTGAGTTGTTTTAGTATTGAGCTTGCTCATTTTAGCAGCGCGGCGATCAGCCGAGGACCCAATCAGTTAAAATTCGGCAGTGAGATCAATTGGTGATTGTTTAGCTTTCACCATATGACGCCAAGCAAACTTATGGAGTGTATGAAATGAAATTGAACAAGAGTTTGATCCTGTGCTCATTAGTAAGTCTGGTAAGTGTTTCTGCAATGACCAATCTTCCAGCCACCGCGAAAGACTTGGCTGCCGACGAAGCCAAACATGAAGCGAAAGCAGCAGCAGACACCGCTAAGGCGAACAAAGAAATAACCAAGGGAAACTCTCGCAAAGCAGGTCGAGCAGCCAAAAAGGCTGAAAAAGAGCAGGAAAAGAGTGCCAAAGATCAAAGGAAGATGCAGCGGTAGGCACTCGGTTAACTGCGCTACGCGCGCGACAATCTAAGCACAAAGAGTCATGGAATTGGTGGTCCAAAACTGCTCGCGCGTAACGCCTAATATTTGAAGTTTCGCCGTTATCCCATTGTAGAGCGAGACAAAGGAGAGACATATGAAGGTGACTACCAAAGGCATGTTGCTATCACTCTTGATAGTTGGAGGAGTTCCGCTTAACGCGCTTGCAAAGCATGCAACAGTGGCGCCGGAAAATCAGAATGGGGCTGTGATTCTTGGAATGGCGGGTGAATCTTATCCGATATATGGAGCCGGTGGAATTCGAGTGAGCGGCGGGCACCATGGGTTCTTTTCCAGCAACATGAAGAGCTCTCAAATCGAGATTGATGGCAGNNCGCGCAGAATGTTGCCGGAGAAGAGGTTGTTGTGTGCAACGCAGGAAAGGACGTTACGATCACATACCAGACTCTCAACGGTGAGACACTGCTTGGTGGAGAACAGCTCGGCGTGCTGATTGTGAATAAGATCCCTGGCAAAGTCGATAGATTTATTTCGGATGGGAAATCTTGGTATCGTGAATAATCACTTTGAAAGAGTTCGTCCATTAACTTGGTCGAAAGGCACCACTCTTTTTGTTCTTCCATTGAAGGAATAAAACAAACGAAATCTGCAAACTAATTGCTCCTCTTCTGTGGTACTACCGGCGGTTTATTGTCTAATCAATCAAAAGAGAAAAGAACCAACACTGCTGGAATCAGACGAATCGAAACATCACAAGTCGCTCAGAATACAGTCAGCAAGCCGGTTTAGATTATCACCATCGCGCTGGCGTGCTGTAACACGTGGGCTGCTCCTGCCATGGCTTAAAAAACTTAAACAAGTGTGGTTCAAGCTCTTTGACCAAGGCGCGCCGTTTGCCGTCCTGCTTTTTCCAGATGTCTTCGTAAAGCGATTGCAGTCTCTTGGTTAGGCGCTCCTCATCGACCGTTACGATCCGTCCTCCGTCCAGCAACACTTTGCCGCGGCTGATGACCATGTCGATGTGATTAGGTTCTGCCTTTTGCAGCACCGCCGCATACGGATCGTGACCGGGCCAGAGATATGGCGTAGCCATCCGTTTCGCATTCATTAATATCATGTCCGCCCGATAGCCTGGCTGAAGGCGCCCGATTCCATCTCGTCGGAACGCCTTTGCTCCGTTAACGGTTGCCATTTCGAAGACGGTGTGGGCTGACAGCCCTCGCGTCCACGGATCACGAGCTGGGAAAACAGCGCTTGGTATGCGCTGAAGATAAGCAGCCAATCGCAATTCATCCAGGAAGTTGGCCCGCTCCGTCAATCCCTGACCATCCGACCCAAGAGCGACGGTCATCCCAGCATCAATGTATGCAGACACAGGCGCAATCCCGTTTCCGAGTCGCAGGTTCGAGGTAGGGTTGTGCACCGTTACGACGCCACGCGCCACCAGAAGTTCAACGTCTTGCTCGCTGTACCAAACGCCATGACCGCAGGAAACGTTTGAACCAAGGAAGCCGATCTCCCCCAAATACCCCGTCGGTGTCTGGGTGCGGGTCTGAAGTCCCCACTGTCGCTCAAGAGGCGATTCGGTATTGTGCAGGTGCAGGCACGCTCCATCGGCTGCAGCACGCTTCGCGGCCTGTCGCAACTCAGCTTCCGAGCACCACTCCGGTCCGTCAGGAGCGATCACCAGCTGGATCCGTTTGCCGAATTCCGCGTTAAGCTTGGACCAGGTCTCGAAGTAGGGGACCGCGGGATTATAGATCCCAGTCAGACCTAATCCTTGCCCGGCGATTCGTTGCTGCAAGTCAGGCGGAAGCGTGGCCAGGAACTTCTCGTCTGATTCGTAGACGTAACCGTACTGCGATCGCAGCGCTGGTGCGTAAATCAGGTCAATCCCCAGGTCCAGATAGGCCTTGATCACCGGACGGTGATCGATTGGCCACGCCATGTCCATGGTTGTGGTGACCCCGGATCGAACCAGCTGAATGGCTGAGACCAGCGTGTGCAGATAGTCGAACTCGTCCTGAAGCTCCGGCGCCGGCGAATCCAGCCCAGAAGCCCGCAGCAGCCAGAGCTCGAGGGGCGCGTCCACAGACCCCATCGAGAATACCCTGTCGCGATGATAATGGGCGTTAACGAATCCAGGTAGCACCCAGGTGTCGTCACTGCCCAATTCATGCTCGATGCCAGGGCTTTTTCGCAGCGACTCTAAGGTGTCCACAGCAACGATGCGGTCGTCATCCACAAGCACCGCTCCATTGGGTATCACCGGTCGCCGGGGATCAAGCGTCAACACCTGGGCGCCGCGGATCAACGTGCTCATCGGAACTCTCCTTCAACTTCAGGTCGAAGACACTATATCTGAATTGAACGAGATATTCAGCTGTCGTGCGTTGCGCTGCATGCTCCGCCACTGCTCTTTCGCTCGGTATAAATTACGGCAATTGTAATATTTTCTCAAGGGTGAGCCTAAGCGGGGACCATATCTCTAACGCCTAGCTCGCGGGCTGCGTTGCGTCCTGCCAGTCCATGCACGCCACCACCTGGATGTGTCGCGGCACCACAGAGGTACAAATGCGAAATCGGGGTGTGATATTGGGCGAAACCTGGGAGCGGACGCAAGTAGAAGGCTTGTGCTAGATTGATCTCGCCACCATAGAGATGTCCTTCGCTCAGATGGAATTGAGCCTCGTAATCGCGTGGCATGATTACTTGCGAGTGTTGCATGAGCGATCTCAGATTTGGGACAAACTCACTCACTCGATCCACAGCCAAGTCGCACACACGCTGAGGATCAATGTTGTTGCGGTATGGGGCGTATTGCAGCCAGATCGACATCACGTGTTTGCCTGCGGGAGCGAGAGTCGCATCGCTTACGCTGGGAACAGTCACTTCAAGAAATGGATGATTTGATATGTCACCATATTTTCCGCCGTCAAAGGCTTGTTCGAGATACGAAATGCTAGGCGCGATGTTCAATGTACCACCTAACGCTGCAGCGGCGAGTCCCGTGAACTTGGGCAACTCGCGCAGGGCAAGATTGATGCGGGCGACTGCACCGTTATAGCGAATGTTTCTTAGGGCGCGGTTGAACTCTGGTTCCAGCTCTGGCGGTGAAACCAAATTCGAGAAAGTGTGCCGTGCATCGTAGTCGGAAATTATCACAGTTGCTTCAATCGACTCGCCGCCGACCTGCACGCCGGTTGCGACGCCGTCGCTCACGTTTACGTGCAATGAACTAACCTTAGTGCGAACCTCTGCTCCAGAGGAAATGGCAGCCTTCGACAATGCCTGACTGATCGCACCAATGCCACCTCTGGCGGTGGCGCGAAAATAGCCATCGCCGATGGCCAGGTGATGCAGCAAGTTGAAGGCGGTGGAGCCAGCAAATGGTCCCTGAGACAAGCCGCGAACGCCGGCGGTGCCAAGTAGTCCTTTCAGCGCCGCGCTCTCAAACCACTCGTCCAGCAGATCGCGCACCGACATGACAAGCAGGCGCATAACTTCGGTCATTTCACGGCGACCATAGCCGCGAAGCTGGCTGACTAGAGCAGTCAGCTTCTGCACGTCGGCTTCCGATGGCGGGTGGTGACTCGGAGGAGTCATGGCGTAGACAGTCTGCAAGAAGTTACTGGCCAGATCGACAAGTTGCATGAATGACTTATAGCGAGCCGCATCGTTGGGTGCAAAACCACGAATCACTTCAGTTGCGGCATCGCGATCCGCAGGCAGTGTAAAGCTGCGACCGTTCGCCAACAAGCTCGTCAACGTGTCGCGTTCGATCACCTCCAATCCGTGCTCATGCAGCTGCAAGTCCTTGATCACATTGGAGTCGAGTCGCCCGCTGGTTAGACCAATGTCGCCCGCGAAACCATCAGCAAATTGTACCGTCGTCACCGCGCCGCCGATATGCTCTGACGGTTCGAGCACTAACACTCGCTTCCCACCACGAGCAAGATAGGCCGCGGCTGTCAGCGCGTTGGGCGAAGAACCCAGGATGATGGTGTCGTAGCTAGTCATGGGCGATCCTCTAGTATGGCCATGGCCGCATTGCGTCCAGGAGCTCCTGTAATGCAGCCACCTGGATGTGTGCTGCTGCCGCACATATACATGTTGCGAATCGGAGTTCTATAGTTGGACCACTGCGGCGATGGGCGCAGGAAAAAGAGTTGTTGCAACGCCAACTCTCCGTGGAAGATGTGTCCGCTCGTCAGTCCTAGGGTGCGCTCCAAATCCCACGGTGTCATGATGTGTTTGTGGATGATGATTTTTTTCAAGTTGGGTGCATGCTGCGCAAGCGTATCGATCACCACGTCCAAGAATTGCGCTTTCTTTTCCTCGTTCCAGCCGCCCTCCAATTCCGAAGATGCGTACTGCACAAATATGGACATCACATGCTTGCCTGGCGGCGCCATACCCGGGTCGAGCAAAGATGGTATCAAAGCGTCCATGAAAGGCTGGCGCGACCAGCCACCATATTTAGCGTCATCGTAAGCTTGCTCAACATAATCGATGCTGGGTGAAATCTCAATTGAGCCGCGCAACAGCGCTTCCTTACCGAGAGGCATCGAAGTGAACTCGGGCAGCCCATCCAGAGCCAAGTTGACTTTACAGGCGGAACTGGAGATGCGAAAACGGTTTACGTCATTGACAAACTGATCAGGTAAATGGCGGCGCTCAACCAGCTTCAAGAACGTACGTTTGACGTCAGCGTTCGAGACTACGATACCGGCAGAGTATTCATCCCCATTCTCAAGCGTCACACCGGTCGCTTCGCCGTTTTTGACAGTCACCTGCGCCACGGGCGAATTGGTTTTGATCTCAACTCCAGCCTCGCGCGCGGCGCTGGCAATTGCTTGACTCAGTCCACCTGTGCCACCACGGGCGAAGCCCCACGACCGAAACGCACCGTCCAACTCGCCGATGTAATGATGCAAAAGCACATAGCCAGTACCTGGCGAGCGTGGACCCGCGAATGTGCCGATGATACCACTGGTGCATTTCGAGCCTTTCAGGGCCACACCCTCGAACCATTCGTCGAGAAAGTCAGCGGCACTCATAGTCATCAGGCGGGACAGAAGGTAGAAATCGTCCTTAGTCATACCAGTGAGCACGCCGCGCACCCTGGCCATCGTCTCCAAATCTTTAGCGGACACCGACGTTGGGTCGGGTGGAATCATGCTCAAGAGAGGACGCAGGGCAATCGCCAGTCGGCGCATGGTGCGCGCATATTCATTGTAGGCTTCGGCATCGCGCTTAGAGTGCCGCTCAATCTCATGTCGAGTCGCCTCATGGTCAGGCCAGTCAGCAAGATAATTACCATTAGGCAGAGGCACAAAAGTGCTTTCCAGCGGCATGATTTCCAGACCGTGACGGGCCAATTCCAACTCATGAATTACTTCAGGACGCAAAAGGCTAATCAGATATGAGGCAATCAGGAATTTGAAGCCAGGATAAATTTCCTCGGTCACTGTGGCACCACCTACGGTGTGGCGTTGCTCTAACACGAGAACCTTCTTACCAGCTTTGGCAAGGTAGGCAGCGTTGACCAACCCATTGTGTCCGCCGCCAATTACGATCGCATCGTAGTGATGATTGTTCATAAGGTGTCTTTCTTCCGCGCCGGATTGAAAAAGGGCAGTTTTGTCACTTTGGCATCGAACGGGCGGCGAAACCGATCGACGGTTAGATCGATTGTCACCACACTACCAGGCACCGCATAGCAAGGCTGTAAATGCCCGAAGGCTATGTATTTCTTTAAGGTCGGCGACCAGACACCGCTAGTCGCGTAGCCTATTTGCTTCCCATCAGCGTACAGTGGAATCACCGCGCGCCAGGCCAGAAACGGGTAGGGAACGGTCAGCCCAAGGGCATGGTGCTGACGCTCATATTCCAGATGATCGATCTCAAGCCCCATTAACACCGACACAGAACCGTGCTCTTTCTCAGCCAGTAGAGCCTTGCGTCCGACGAAGTTGCCCTTCTTCCAACTAACCGCCCAATTCATCCCCAGCTCCAATGGCGTCGAGGTCTGAGCATCGGTCATCGCTTTGTTAGCCGGCGTGTAGTCTATTTCGAGCATGATCAGCCCCGCCTCGATCCGCGCCACATCCAGCGCCCAAATGCCCGCCGGTTGTAAGGCAAAGGCGTGCCCGGCAGCTACAACTGCATCCCATACTGACTCTGCTCGAGCGGCATCAACCCACAATTCATAGCCAAGGTCGCCGGTGTAGCCGGTGCGCGAGATCATCACGGGCGTGTCAGCTATCTTGGCGTTGACGAAGTCGTAGTACTTCAGCCCGCCAAGTGGCGCATCCGTAAGCGCCATCAGCAATTCACGCGACCGCGGACCCTGGACTGACAGGGTGCCAAACTGCTCTGTCACATCTTCGATTTGCACCTGCAGACCGATGGCATTGTCCTCAAGCCAGCGCAGGTTGGGCTCGGCGGAAGTGAGGCGATAGCGGTTTTCTGCCAACTGGGCGATTGTACCGTCGTCAATAATCTTGCCGCGCGAGTCGCACCAAGGCGTGTAGAGCATGCCACCAACCGAAATTTTGCTGACATCGCGGGTGACGAGCCGATTGAGAAACCGCAGCGCGTCCACTCCCGTAATCTGGTATTTGCACAGAGGCGAGACGTCAAGCAACACGCAGGCGTTGCGCATCGCAAAATACTCCCGGTCGTGCGTCATCTCATACGAGCTGGCAACGGTGTAACCAGCCCAGCGCCGCCACTGATTAGCCTGCATGAGAGCCGCAGTACGAGAATGCAAGGGCGTCGTTTTCAGCATGAAACCTCTGCGGTTGCGAATCGGCGATCAAGACCTCATAGGCTACAGCGGCGACAGGGTACTTTTCAAGGACATAGGCGCTTGGAATGCGCCAAAATGACTTAAGAAAGCACTAAGCTCTCATTTACAGGTGATCAATTTTTGCAGGCTTCAACTTCAACTGAGAACCAACACATTCACCGCCTGCGGTATCACAGTGACACGCATTGGAGTAACTGCTTGAGGTGGCTAGCGTAACAATGACATTCATGCTTTTATTATAGCCACCTCCGCTTAGAGTCACGCTCTCGCACACCACAATATAAATGATTGATACACGAACAAGACGACGAAGTTTTAATTTTCAAATCGCCATTCACACGGCACTGATTGTCACACTTCTGCTTGGTGATTTGGCCATAGCAGAATCAACTGCGCTTGACTCAGGGATGGCTGCCTATCAAAGCGGTGACTTCAAGAAAGCATCATACCTGCTCTCGGATGAACGCAATCCCGAGCTTGGCAGAAATGCCACCGCACTCTACTATCGAGCAAACGCCTTGGTAAAAATCGGAAGAATTCCTAGAGCGCTCGATACATATCGAAAAGCAAAGGCGCTCAACCAAGACCCGCAGATAAATAGGTTTTGCGAGCAGGCGATAAATAGCCTTAGCAGTAGCAATAGTGACGCCTCGCCGGCAGTGGCATCAGTTCGGCCTTGCATGAAACTGGCCACGCTTATGATTTTGCTCTCGAAAATTACTCAAACACGGAACAGTATCGTCGCGCTTTTGACGAAGATGTGAGCGCGCTCACGGAAGCAAAGCGAGAGCAATATAAAACCACTCTGAACGGAGGTACATACAGACGGAAGGAGACGTTTGCGGAGTTATTTGCGATGAAGATAAGCGCAGATAACAAGCTGCCAACACCTCCTGGTAAGACGATAGTGCAGGATTTTCCTCATTGTAGAGCGCTTGTGATGAGCTTAATCAAATAAACAACGGATGCATAACCAGCACCACTGGTGGCATTGAGCACAGCCAAATTGTTCATATAGTTTCTTGCCTCAGGCACATTCTTTACATAGAGAGCTCGGAGCCAATCTTCGGGGTATAGAGTTTTGGCGCGATGATTTGAGGAGACTCTGCACATTCAGAAAGACCGATTTAAGGACGAAAAACCGGCCGATGAGGTGTTGTTTGGCGACACGACTCAGAAGCGCTCGCCGCCTGCTGTCCTGGATTCTCCAGTGGTAGGTAGCGTTGCCGAGTCTCGGCAATTCGAGACTGGCGAGCTGGTTGAAAACCGATACAAAATCCTATCACTTGTCGGCAGAGGGGCTATGGGGTCCGTCTATCAAGTCGAGCAGGTCTTCCTCAAGAAGCAGTACGCAATGAAGGTGTTGCATCCAACTGCCGCTCTGGATGATGTAGCCATACGGCGTTTCCAGAGAGAGGCACAAGCAGCCGGAAGGCTCGACCACGAAAGTCTTGTAAAGGCGCACGATTTTGGTCTGATAGATGGTGCACAGCCATTTCTTGTCATGGACTTTGTCGAAGGGCAAACTCTGGAGCTTTTCCTGAGAAAGAACGGACGATTATCAATCAACCAGATCTTTCAAATTTTCATTCCCATCTGTGAGGCGATGTCCCATGCCCATCAGCAAGACATAATTCACAGAGATATCAAGCCCAGCAACATAGTTCTCATGACCAAGAATGACCCTGAAATTCTTACGCCCAAAGTAGTGGATTTTGGAATTGCCAAAGTGTCCATGATTGGTGACGAACAAACTCTTACAAAGATCGGCGAGGTGTTTGGCACTCCACTGTACATGAGCCCGGAGCAATGCACTGGCGTACAGCTTGGACATCACAGTGACATTTACTCTCTGGGGTGCGTGCTGTTTGAGGCTCTAACTGGCACAACTCCGTTTGGTGGAAAGACAGTCATGGAAACGATTGTTCAGCACATCAATGAGCCGGCCCCATCTTTGAAGGAAGCTTCTCTCGGTCTGAAATTTCATCCAGCGATGGAGAGAGTCGTTTCTAAGATGCTTGCTAAGAGTCCTTCAGAAAGATACCAGGACTTTCTCGACGTTGCTCGCGATCTTCGATACATCCAGCAGGGGAAACCGCAGCTTGTGCACATCCAAGCAGCCGCAAATGCCTCAATAGGCGCATCTCGGGTCAAACAAGGATCCAAATTAGCGATAGTCGGTGTTGCCTCAGGACTTGTGGTGATTATTCTAACGGTGGTCTGGTGTTTCTACTCCTGGCTGACACCAGATAGAACACAGAAACACGCAGCTACCGCTCTACACGAAAACACAGCCCGCGAGGATCATAGCTTCGATCCTTTTTCCGATGGCATAGCAGGGAACAACAAAGCCTTGCTCTCTGACCTCGAACACAATCGAATTCCAAGCCATCTCGACCACCTGCAAATCAATGATGTTGGTTTGTCATATTTCGCCCAATATCCGCTGGTCAGCGACAGGATCGTGAGACTGAGTTTGCAAGGAAGTTCCGCAGTAACGGATGCCGGACTGCGACATCTGCAAAGCTTGCGCCATCTGGAAAGCATCAATCTTGATTCCACTGATGTTACAGACGAGGGATTGCCAATTTTGGCTGGAATCCCCTCCCTCAGATCGGTGTGCCTGTTCAACATTGATCGCATTACAGACAGGGGCATTCAAAAGCTGACCAATCTCCCGTTAAAAGAGCTGCTTCTCGCAGGTACTTCAGTAACAGGCTCCGTCTTCAAGTCACCAGGTGCTTTACATGGTCTGGTGGTTTTGAACCTGGATCACACTCCGATAGAGCCAAACCTCGCGGCTCTGGAACAGCTCGAGTTATCACAGCTACATCTGTCCAATTGCCACCTTACAGACGGTGACATGGACACAGTATGCAAACTGCGGACGATTAGAACCTTATATCTGAACGGCAACTCTATAACCAGACAAGGGCTTGCTCGACTGGCGACAATGCCTTCGCTTAACTTTCTCGCTGTCCAAAACTGCAATCTGACTAAGCAAGACGAAGTCTACATTAAGAAACTTCTAGAGGCCAAAGGAAAAACAATCAAAGTTTTTTTCTAAGGTGGCTCGCCGGCAGAGAAGCTGCGAAAAATACTCTAGACCTTGCGAACCAGCGCAACCAATCTGCGATATAGAATGGCGCCATGAGTCACGTTTCCGAATAGCTTCCGCCGAGTTTGCTACTGCTGATTGGGCTTGATTGCGGCAAAGGCACTGCAGGTAGTGGCAAGACGAGCCTACATTTGTGCGACCACCACATCTGGCGAGTGCCGACACACTGTTTCCCATAGGCAGCCAGGCAGTGAGTGACCACTTTCAGTTCCCTGTGTTCGCTGGTATCATCAGCAGTTTGCGACACCTCGTGAACCACGGACATGAAGCTAACTGCACGCAGCCAATACGCTCTTCTGGCACTTACCTACCTGGGACGCCAGGGCACCGATCGCTTTACAACGATCGGAACTATAGCTACTGCTCAGGGCATTCCAGTAAAGTTTCTTGAGCAACTAATGCTCGCTATGAAACGCGGCAAGTTTGTTCAAAGCCACAAAGGACAGCAGGGCGGTTATCGTCTGGCGAAACGTCCGGAAGAAATTTCACTGGCCGAGATAATTCGCTACTTTGACGGCGCGCTTTCTCCGGTTCTGTCAACGAGCCTTTATTTCTACGAACCTGGTCCCCTCGAGAAAGAGCAGCGGCTGACCAGAGTATTCAAAGAGCTTCGCGACATCATCTCTGATCGGATGGAGAAAACCACTCTGGCAGATGTCATATGATTGAAACCATTTTTTTTGGCGGTTATACTCGACTAAGTCTATCGGGTAAGGAGGGTAACGTGATTGAAACTATCACCATCTTCGGTGGCTTTAGCAAAACAGGACAACCGGAAGGCATTGATCGACTCGACTTCAAAATGGGTGATGTAGCGAGCATTGTTGGACCAACTGGCTCCGGCAAAACAACTCTGATAAACGATATCGAGCTATTCGCCAATGCCAACACGCCAACGGGTCGCAAGATCCTTATTAATGGCGCTTTGCCTCCTGAAGAGTATCGCTTCGACCCGGCGCTCAATCCAATCGCGCTGATCACGCAGCACACCACTTTTCTTTCAGACATGGTGGTGGAGGAGTTTCTGCTTACTCACGCAAAAATCCGCTGCAGTGACAAGAGCAAGGCGCGCTATCTTCTGGAGCAAACGCTTAATTTCGCTAATCAACTAACAGGAGAACCCATTCAAGTCAGGAGTCATATGACAGAGCTATCAGGAGGACAGACTCGCGCCCTGCTCATCGCCGATGCCACCATTATCTGCGATACACCGATAGTGCTGCTCGATGAAGTCGAAAATGCTGGCATTCATAGAACGCGTGCGCTCGAGCTTCTCAGGCAGCATCGCAAGATATTCATTTTCGTAACACACGATCCACGCATCGCACTGCTCTCCGATTATCGCATCGTCATGAAAAGCGGCGCCATCGAGAGCGTGCTTCATACAAACGATGAAGAGAAAATTTGCGCGACGCATGTCAGCAGACTCGACGATATGTTGTGCGACCTACGAGACAAAATCCGATCAGGACAACGACTTACTGCAAGTCAAACGGAGGTATGGGCATGAAAATTCTTATTTGCGCTGGTCCGGCTACCACAGGCAAGACTGCCGTCCTGAGGCACATGATTGGCAAACTCATCAAGCTCAACATTCAGCCAGCGTTTTTAAAAATCGATGTTCAGTATGCCGAAGAAGATGAGATTTTCGCTCGAGAGTTCGGCATTCCCACGCGTAAAGTCTATTCAGGAGAGCTGTGCCCCGATCATTGCAGCGTCATGGTGCTTGGTGAAGCCATGCAGTGGGCGCGCAAAGCAGAAAGTTCAGTGCTAATTGTGGAGACCGCCGGGCTGTGCCTGCGCTGCTCGCCCTACGTTGACGGCGGATTAGGTTTTGTCGTGCTGGAGGCCACAAGCGGCATGAATCTTCCACTCAAGGTCGGACCGATCCTTTCGCTGGCTGATGTGGCCGTTGTGACAAAAATAGACCGCGTATCGCAAGCAGAGCGTGAAGTGTTTCGCGCTCGCATTCAAGAGGTGGCGCCGTCGGTAAAAATTCGAGAAGTCAATGCACTTTACGGTATCGGCATTGATCCGCTTGTGGATCTGGTTGTCTCCAGTCCAGAGGCAGAAGAGCAGATGCTTCTTAGAGGCAATCCGCCCGTGGGAACTTGCACAATTTGCGTGGGCAAAAAGGAAGTGGGCTGGCAGTCTCACTTTGGCGTCGTGCGCTCCCTGGAGAACCAGACTTTCTATAGAGGGGAATAAGATGCGTGATTCAGTGTATTTGGACAACGCTGCCACCACTCAACTTGATCCGGTTGTTTTGGAAGAGATGCTTCCATTCTTGAAGGAAACCTTCGCTAATCCGTCGAGCATGTACCAGAGCGGAAGAACAGCCAGAGAAGCCATAGACAAGGCACGCACCAGAGTTGGTGCTTTGCTTAAGGCCAACCCTGAAGAGTTGATTTTCACAGGTGGTGCCACAGAATCGAACAACATGGCGCTGCAGGGAGTGTGGCAAACATGGGCAGATGGAAAAGGACATATAGTAACAAGCTCGATTGAACATCCCTCTGTATTAGAAACATGCAGACATCTGGAAAAGCGCGGCGCAAAGGTCACCTACCTGCCCTGCCCTGAAGACGGCATCATCTCGCCAATGGACTTAATCGACGCGCTGCGTCCTGATACCCGGCTGGTTTCAATCATGACCAGCAATAATGTGACTGGCACATTGCAGCCTATCGCCGAACTTGCCGACATTGCCCATCGTCACGGAGCTCTGTTTCACACCGATGCGGTACAGGCGGTAGGCAAAATACCTATCGATGTAAATCTGCAACAGATCGATCTGCTGTCACTTTCCGCACACAAGTTTTACGGTCCGAAAGGTATAGGGGCATTGTATGTGCGCAAAGGCGTGAAGATTGCCGCCCTTAATCATGGTGGAGGGCAGGAGCGCGGACTCCGCTCAGGCACTGAGAATGTGGCGGCAATTGTCGGTTTGGGGCGGGCCGCTGAAATCGCCGCGGCGGTAATGGCAGATGAATCAGTTTATCTAGTTGGGTTACGCGAAAGAATAATCAACGCACTGACAGAAGCCATTCCTGACACATACGTAATCGGGCACCGCTTCAGGCGTCTTCCTGGACACGTCTGCCTGGGTTTCGCCGGCAAAGAGAACGAAGCCATTCGTCTGTTGCTGGCTCTCGATCAAGCAGGTATTGCGGTTTCTTCCGGAAGCGCTTGCAGCGCCAGTGTCAGAGCTGAGCCGTCCCATGTTTTGCAAGCCATGGGTTTTGATCAGATGCGGGCGCGCGGACCTTTGCGCATCAGCCTGGGGCGCTTTAACACCGATGCCGATTGCCAGCGCTTTTTATCGGTGCTGCCCGAGATTGTCTCGACCTTGAATCCCATAACCAGCCGGGGATTTTCCCCGGC
>PLZS01000079.1 GCA_003153555.1 Candidatus Melainabacteria bacterium
GCTCACTTTTAATTTGCCAAATACAGCCATTGTGACGAAGGCGAATCCTTTACACCGTCCACCTGTCTGTAAGCAACTCAATCTGAGCCACTTTCCCGACTTTTTCAAAAAAGTCGAGTAACTCCTCTTTGGTGGTATCTAACGGCAGATTTCCAATCAACATGTCTTTCAGTCTCGCTAGTTGCGAAATTGCGCAATTACTCATATCATACGTCTGTCTTTGAAGACCGTCAATGAGGCTGAACGTAGTTCTACCGATACTTCCGTAAATGACAATCTAAGGGTATACTGAACTAGTTGCGCAATTTCGCAACTAGTTCCCGCCAGTGGGAGGAGTTCTAAATCTTATGAACAATGCCGGCTACCCTGGAGCATCTATAGATATCGAGGCCCTCGCGCAACACTCTTCAAGCCAAGTCAGAACAGTTTTAGCGTCCAGCCAGGAGACACCGCCCGAGGTGCTTCGCTTGCTTGCAAATGACTCGAATAGTTCTGTGAAGTTGGCAGCAGCACTCAATCCCTCATGTCCGCTGGACATTTTGGAGAGCCTGTCGGTAGACTCTGACTGGTCAATCCGATTGGGTTTAGCTAGCCAGCTCGATGTGTCCGAGGAAATCCTATCCGCATTACTGACACACAGAAATCCATATTTAGCTGCACAGTCCAAACTTGCCATTGCTGCCGCATCGTTTGAGCGAAAGCTCAAGGAACAAAACATTGTCTGCATTCAAGGGGCCAAATACAAACTAGGAGAGCTACTCCTGGGGGCAAGGCAACTTAGCGCCGACCATCTTGAGAGCGCTCTTAAGTTAGTACGGGAGCACCATTTACGTCTCGGTCGGGTTTTATTGCAAACCGACTTAATTCAAGCTCCCATGCTCCTGGAAGCATTAAGACTGCAGGCTCTCCTGCGCACCGAAAAAATAGAATTTGCCGGAGTATGTGAGATGATCGCTAGCGCTAAATAATCCCGACAACAAATACTAGTGCCAACTTTCAAAAATACTTCTATAATCTTAAGAGCCTAGATTTAGTTTGAATTCCTTAGAACCAATGAGTTGCCAACAATGCCTCCACATCGGCGTAAAAAAGTAGTTCCAATCTCACTAAACAGCTCAGTCACTGGCGAAAAACTTGTTAACTTTAAAGCGGAGTTTTTTAAAGCTCTAGCTAATCCGATTCGGATCAGAATTATCGATGAATTGCGCTCGGAAGAGCTTACAGTGTCGGAAATCAAAGACAGGCTTTCTGTCGAATTGCCAAACGTTTCTCAGCAGTTGGCTGTACTGAAGGGCAAGCAGCTCGTCATCGCCAGAAAGCAGGGTAACAACATTTATTACTCCTGCATTGACCCGACGGTATTTAAACTGTTAGACGTTGCAAAGCAAATATTCAACAATCATTTGATCGACATTCAAGAGACACTCAGCCACTTATAGAAAAACTTTTTTCACCAGATGTGGTGTCAACTTTTGACAATCCGGCCAATCTAGGCTTTAGAGATGTTGTAAACTACTGAGCCGTTAGAATTGCGCGATCGTCAGCTTTGATATTGGCACAATGAAAAATCCGTACTCCATGGATTCTCTGCAAATTATATCTAGTGCCATCAAGCTCAATTTGCTCATCCGGATTTGCTTCACCTTGCAAATCTGTGGTAAATCGCTCAATCAACCATTTTGTCGCCTGTACATTTCTCGAGCTAGCCAGCCTAATTATATTGGCGACACAAAAATCGAAATTGGTTCCGGAACCAGAGGCGATAACATCCGTTAGTGGATGACTGACATCCTCGCGGCAACCGGTTATCACCACATCGTGAACCTTTAAAATTACCGACTGTCGAGTAGTTCTTGCAAACAACAAGGGCGCTGAGGACTTTGAGTCAGTGACTGATTTTATTAATTCGCTGTCGCCAAATCCAAGATCATCGCTTTCTCTAACTGCAGATGCAAGTTCACTTTGTCCTCTCGATTGAGCGGCGCAATGCACAGAGTACTCGCGATTTGAAACCAAAAAAACGAGCACGGTCAGGACGAAAGCCAGACAACTAAATTCTGCTAGTCTGCACTTCGATAGCTTCACTTTGCCAACGCATCATAAATGCGATTTTTGATTAAAGTTGGTTGTTCCTTTTCCATCAAAGCATTAAGTTCCTGGTCAAGGAAAGACATCTGTTTCTGTTTCGCGCCAATGAAAATAAAAGCTGTGTAAATCGTCGTGCCCCGAAAAAACTGAGTTTGCCGATTAACGATGGGTATTGGCAAACTCAATTGCGTGGCCGAGGCTTTCAAACTATTTTGAATCAAGCTTTTTCCGTCCTTGATATTTTGACTTTCCATTTCTAATCCCTCGCTCTTACACACTTACATTTGGGGTTTGATAATCCATTCGATTATCTGATTCACAGTCCGAGCAGCGGACAGCTCCTCCAAAGAATTTTCTAACAGCGCACGTCGATCTGAAGACAATACATTTTGGAAATTGTTGAGAATTTCGATTCGCTTAATTGAATCAATACCTAAATCAGATTCAAGATCCAAACCTGGATCAATCATGTCTATGGGATAGCCAGTTCTCTCGCTTATAAGTTCCACTAGTGCTGCGATAAGAGCATCGTTGTCTAGCTCGGGTGTCACCTCATCACCGTGACTAGTTAAATCACTTAGAGATGGAATGACAAAGTTCTCTGATTCGGACAATTTTCCAGCTTGCTGAGCACCTATCACGCTTTGTTGACTGTGACTGTGGTCATATACCTTTGACCGTTCTTCAATTGCATCAGAAAGCGGTTGCTTTAACTGAGGATGCTCGGCAAGATGCAGTAACTGACCGCTGTTCACTCGTGGCGGAGATGTTCTACTTTGCGATTTTGGAACTTCCTGCAGATAACACAACATTACCTCTTGTTGTGTTGAAAGAAAGCACTGAGTCATTTGCAACATAGTCTGTTGAAAGTGAATCATGACCATTTCTCGTGAATGTAGTTCAGTGGAATCGGAAAATGTCCCAATCTGATGGCTTAACACCTATTTACCCGACCTGTAAGAGATTAGCAGTTGCAAAATTGCGCAATTATATGCATCATACTATAAACTGAGACTCAGATTGCTTCTTGCCTAAGCGGACAGTATTAGTAATTGAGCAATTTTAGGCTTAATGAACTAAGATTGAGTTAATGACATAAGCAATTGAATGATTGCATATGTATCATCCGGAAAAAAGTGCGACTACTATGGACAATGAAAATTCTCTCGCGTCAAGTCCTGATACCAGTGTCAAAAAGCTGGCTGCACTAAGTCATGACGCGTCTTCTTATATGCGCCGACACGTGACTGAGAACCCTCACCCACGGAGCAGGGCAGTACTCGATCTGATTAATGATTCAGACAGCAAAGTTCATTACGGCGCCATCGGTAATCCCCATTTGAGGCACGAAGCGCTAGACCTTTATCGACTGCTCTCAAATCACCAGGTGCTGACTCATGTCCTCAATCACTTAGCTCAAGATGAAAATCCCTATGTCGCTTTCCACGCAAACACCGCTCTACATCGGTTGCTTGATAGTGTGGCTTTGGAACATCTCGCAAAACAGGGAGAAAAGAATTCAAATGGTAAATAAGATCCTTGCACTAAAAGAACGTCCTGAATACGCCCATGCCTTCAAAGCAATGATTGAGCCGCACGGCTCCAAGTCCTTATAGCAAATACTGTTGAGGAGGCGCTTGAGACGCTTCGAGAAGATGAAGACATCGACATGGTAATTGCAGCGGTTCATCTTAAAGACGGTAATGTGTTTGACCTAATTAGAGCAATGCGCCGCGACGATCAGTTAAAGCGAATTCCAATAGTTTGCTTGAACATCAATCCCGGACGCTGTGCAGATTATTTCAACGACAGCTTGGAAGTAGCCTCTAAAGAATTAGGTGCGGATCGTTTTATAACATTGCAGAATTATGATGCAAAGGAGCTGTGGAAACAAATCGACAAAATTCTACCAATCTATAGTAGTGGAAGATAAAACACGCGCTACTCGAGTTCGCGCGCACCATATTTGGTATCATAGGCGCCCCGGCAAGTAACTACCGGGTCTGTCATAGAAAACAGGATTCCAGAGGGTATCAGATTTTCTCCTCTGAAACAGATTGAGGTGACCGACAATTGAGGAGAATAGCAACATGATTACGTTTCGAGGACTCGATTTTAATGCACTTTAAGGCAATTCTTTGTTGTTGCCTGCTCTCAGCTGCATTGGTATTTTCATTCCAGAACGCGGGTGCGAAAACACCTCCAGAATCTAAAGATCTCGCACGCAACATACTGTTGCAATGTCCATGGCCAGCAACATCCGTGTCGAATGAAACTGATCTTGAAGCGAAAATCTTGGCTAGAGAATCAGTTGGTAATAGGGTTTTGAAGATACTTAGAGACGACAAACTTCTCTTTTCGTTCAATCCTGGTTTCGGACTTTATCCACGTAGCCTCTTTGTGCTGAACGATGGAAACTTAGCTACTGTCTGGATTACAGGAATATTTTCGCACGTTCATTTGTTTGTGTTTACGTATTCGAATGACAAAGTCCACCTTGCGTTGCATGCGGAGTCAAATAGCTTGGATCCCGAGCTTGTCTATCAATTCAAAGGGGACATATTGGAATCCGAGCGAAAACAGTCGCGATTTGTCCCTTATATGCAGCGAATAATAGTTCCGCACGTCGAGTGGGTGCGTAAAAAGGGAAATAGCGACATCGATAAGCAGCCGGTTAGCGCTGATATTTATACTTGGAACAGAACAACTGGCAAATATAGCGTGTGCCGCAAAGTGCCTTGGAGCAAGAGATTGCAGGCGCTTTAGCGCGGAAATGAAACATTGTATGTTGGTCTTGACTAGAGACATCATTGACGGTGTTTGTTAGTTAGACGAGGCTATCCTCGGGCGCGAGGATGGCAGGAAAGGAAGAAACCAGTAAGGAAACATGTGGTTAAACCCGTTCATTAGATTCGGACTGTTTTTTTCGTAGTTATGACAGGACCAAGGAGCAGATGATGAATCCAACGGAAGAGTGCTTTGATTGCCGACTTCTGCTCGCGTGATGCAATTTGACCTGCGCTATCAATCGGCAATCTGGCCAAGTCCTGACTTGTAGTTTTTGCTCTCCAGTGGCAGTTTCTCTTCCCTCCCGTTAATCCCGAATGCCTGTTGTACGCCATTGTAGAATTTGTTCAATCGGTCGTACTCCTGCCAGCTCATCGGCGGCTTCTGTTCCATCAGACCGTGGAACAGCTCTCGAATTCTCCCCTCGTTTGTGAGAGGCAGGCTTCGCATTATCAATCGCCTCACAGTTGACCGACGCCAAATAACGCAACACGAAAGCGAGGGAAGGAGAAAACGGCAGGCTGATTGTGAAATCGATCCAACTTCTTTCGTGATTTTGGCAATCCTGCATTATGCGTCATTGCTTCAGCAAGAAAGGTGCGCCATCTGAAAATAGCGCGAAATTCTTTGTCACTTGTGCGATGACTGCAACTTTTTCTTGATCCCGCCAGGGACAGAACTAGTTTTTGCTTTCTTCAGTTTCAATTCTTGAGGCAATGCCTCGTCTTCGAACAGAGCGTGCTGCAACACCTTAATTGCCGCAATCTTCATTTGCTTGGTATCGGTATCAGAGAACACGCACGTCATTGTCAGCCCTTGCAGAACACACATAACGACGCTGGCAAGCGCAAGGGGATCGTACTGTCTAGCATGTTCCTTTGTTTGCAGTCGCTCGAGTGATTGTGCCAACTCGCGCAGAAACTGACTGCGAGGACCATCATCACAATCTGTTTTTGGATGGGGCAACTGCATTTTGATCAGGGCGAGCAGGTCGCGTTCTTCAGTGCCAATGCGCAGAGCCCATTCGACAAGATCATCAATACCGCTTGGTTTGTCCAGCTTCTTAATTACGTGGGTAAATCCGTTACTAAGGCGACCGAAAAAATCTTGGCCGATCGCTGTTGCCAACTCCTCTTTTGAATCAAAATATAGATATACAGTTCCCGGTGCCACACCAGCTTCCGCGGCTATGTCAGTCATTTTCGCTGAGGCGTAACCGTCTC
The DNA here is from genome assembly GCA_003153555.1 of Candidatus Melainabacteria bacterium. Lineage (GTDB taxonomy): Bacteria > Cyanobacteriota > Vampirovibrionia > Obscuribacterales > Obscuribacteraceae > PALSA-1081. Next base: position 6,099 of record PLZS01000079.1, read on the forward strand.
GCAAGAAGATGATGCGCCCTGCGCTCAGTATTGATTCTCTTTTTGCTGGATCGATTTTCCGGGACATAACTAGTTTATTCGTCTTCTGAGATTGAAGGTTTGAATCATCACTTTTGTCATTCGATTAGCGGCTCTACGCCGGGTGTCGAATGAAATTAGAGTCAGCAGCGCCTCATCACAATAGTACCTCATTTAGACGGATGCGCGAACAAGTATTCCTCAACTGTAGGCGTTTTCTCCGCGCTTTCGGCAGCATTGATGCTGTCCATTTCTTGTTGACATATAAGAGATCCTGGAAACGAAAACAGCATCGCTACTATGTCAACAAACCTTGAACTGAAGCTGCCCAGGAGCACTCCAGCGGAAAGAACCAGGAAGAGAAATTTGAAGGGAGTTGTCGAACGCACCAATTGCTGCATCGGTTGGATTCCATTTCCGCCAAAAAATGTCCAGACCATTGATGCAATGGTGGCAATTGAAGCCAAGGCTTGCAATGTCCGAACCACAGCCAGATGAGCATCTGGCGTTAAGTGCATCCAGATGATGCTGGCGAATGCCACAGACCCAAAAAAAACAATCGCCATCAGGGTTCTGTCAATAGCGGTGCACAGCGGTTGCAAAATCGACAGTTCACATTGTCTAGTTCTTTTTTCAGAACGATAATAAGTTTTCACCGCAAGACCTCTTTGCTCTGTTTTGATGGCACTCATTATAATGAATGAATTCATTCACTGTCAAACCATTCTGAGGATATATCTTCGCTAAACATATTAAGATTCCTTCTCAGTGCCTTACAACGCAAACGCGCATCGATTGAACCAGTGCTCAGTCATCTAAAACAGACCATCGAATGAACCGCTGCCGGTATAGGATTCGACGGCGACAAGATCAATGTTTCAATGGCGTTACGTCTTGGAATGCAAGGAAGTGAATGAAGCAAATGACACAAGAGAAGGTAGAATCTAAAACCAAGAAAGAACCTCCAGAAAGAGCAGCATGCTACTACTCTTTCTGGAGGACAAAAGCCGCACGAACAGTTGTGAGAGGGAGAGGATCGTTCAAAATCGGTGCAATTTTCAGTACGAACTAGTTAGATGGAGACAGATTCAAAAACCTTGGCACGGTCCAAGTCATAAATCAGTTTAGGTCCGGTCGGCTTCCAGCCCAAATGCTCTTGTGTCAAAGCGCTTGAACAGGGCATATCCAACCCAGCAAACATTGCCATCCAGCCAAAATGGCCGGGAGCCTCTTCAGCGAAAATGGATTCGGCTTTCGGATACGAGTCGCGCTGACGTTGGCGCGTTGTGCCACTTCTTCGCGGCGGAGACATTCAGCCTCGTATACAGCGTGTGCTTGATTCGCTGGAGCTATGTCCAGCGCTTATAAAAAACTGCGCCTGGGACATTGTGGCCTAGAACAGGGCAGCGGAGCTTATCTTTCCGCCTTATGGCGAAGGAGACTTTCAGCATAAAAACGTTTTGCGCCATATGTTCGATCCAATGATACGTGAGCTCCAACCCAAATGGGAGAGCGTTGCTCGCGTCGTATCTGCTTTTCGCGCCGACGCCGCCAGAGCCGGTTTTGACGTCACGCCCTTAGTAAAGGAGTTGAGTCAAGCAAGTCCGGAATTTGCCGCCATGTGGAGCGAAAATGACGTACTTGGCCGCACCGAGCATACCAAGCTTATTCGGCATCCCAAGGCATGATGTGAGTCGCTCACCTTTCTGAGTTGATAAGACAGGGACTAGGTTTACAGCAAATATCCTTTGGTTTTCCAGATTGGAGACCACCGGAACATTTTGTTATGGCATTGAGTGTCAAGACTGGCGTTCAGCCAGAAGTAATTCGCAGAACAACGTTTACAGGGGTTTTGCCGTTCTTGTTTTCAGGCTCAATAAAGGAAAAGACTGTTCTGTTAACGCGATCAGCCCGTCCGCTTAGTAGCTTGCTCGAATGGCTGCCGTGGCTGCGAAAAGAGAAACAGATACAGTTGATGGCATGTCGTTCTTGTATGACAAATTATCCTAAGGTTGCAATTCCTTTGTCTTGGAGGTTGACTATTGTTCTATCGTGTCCTGAGCATCGCCTCATGCTGGAGCCTGCGCTCGTGAGTGCTTTCAATGTTCACTGGTTAAGTGAAGAGGCTGAGGCATCACCATATTTGGTGCACACGCTTGACTCACGTATTTGCCAAGCACTGGTCGAAGGGTATGTTGAACTACCTGGTGGCAAAGTCCCGGCTGCTGATTGGTTCGGGCTTATGCAAAGAATCCACGAAGAACTGTCCAGGCCACAATACGGGGAGTGGAGCAATAGTCGACTTATTCAGAAGATTTGGACTGTAGCGGATTGTTGTCCTCAGATAGGCAAAGAGACTTGGAAATCATTTGAGTACATTAGCCCAGACAGGAGGCGGAGCATGCTGATAGCGACCGCTATGGACCTGATTGAGCGAGGTTTGATAACACCGGTTGGTGATGATGCCAATTTATTTCGTCCGGACCGAGGAAGGGCGCTATCGATTGTTGGATAAAAGCTACTCAAAAAGAATTAGGCCGTCTTCATTGAAGTCGACTTTTGAAATCTAGTGCAGTCGCCTTCTGAAATCGACAATGAGGACTGAAATATCGGATTGAGATACGATAATAAAATAAGTAATTACAGAATTACGTTACTTATTATGCAATTACTTATTTGACTACGTGCTAAGATGGTCGAATAATGCACTAGACTGGCAATCGGAGTATCGACAATGGGACGAAAGGCAATCGTTACGGAAAAGGATGTTTTCGACGCCGCTGATACCCTCGTAGCTGAAGGAAAGACTGTATCGGCGGCCACTCTGCTGGCGGCGCTGGGCGGTGGCAGTTTCACCACGATTTATAAACACCTGGCGGCATGGCATGAATCAAAACCAGCCGCGCACGGTGAGCAAACAACAGGGGAAATGCCAGGCGCTGCAAAAATGGCGTTTGCTGCTGCTTGGAGGACTGCGGCTTCAGAAGCTGCCCGCGAATTGGCAACGCTGCGCGAAAAAGCCGCAGCTGAAGTAAAAGCGGCACGAAAGGAGTTTCAGGAGGCCCTTGCCACCATCGACCGCCTCGAATCAGAAAACGAAGCCGATGCAATACGAATCGAGGATCTCAGTAAACAGGTTGCGACTCTAGAAGCTACATTGCGGGAAAGCGAAACCGAGCGCGCAGCTCTCGTTGCCACTACTGATCAACAACGGCAACGCTTGGAAGTAAGTCAAGCGGAACTTGAGCGCTTACGTGTCGAACGAGATACCGCAATGAAAGAAGCTGCGGAGTTGCACGGACAAGCAGAGTCCATGAAAGCACAAAATAGCGATCTGTTATCTCGCCTTACTGGGGAGAATCAAAAGCGCCGCTGACAATCAAAATAGATAGACCGCATTCAGGCAGTTGGCGCACCAAAGGTGCTCCACATATCGAACAAGTTGTTCATGAGCGTTTGCGCCGAGATTGATCTGTCCACCGCCCGTGCGGTCCACGATATTTTTCTTTGACTTCAATCGATTTTCGATACGTTGCTTCTGCGTTTTTGTCATCGCCCAGGTCGAGATAGCACTTACCGAGACCGTCATAGTAAGTCATTTCGAACGGATACTTCGCGATTGTCTTTTTGTATAATTCAATTGCCTTATTAACAGCGACACGATTTGGTTTGAGACTGTCCATTGGATATTCGTCTTTCATCACATCGTTTGCGCTGTCGTTAAAAGTATTGGCGGCATACCAGCGCCCAGGTCGTTGGCATTGCAGACGGTGACACCATCAGGGGGTTGCGCAGTCATCACGAAGAGACGATCCGCCTGACTGAAGTCGATTGTCCTGAGACGACGGTGCAGCAGCAAAGAAACTGACAGCAAAACTTGATTTCGGAAAAACAGTGATCGTCTACGGCAGCAAACAAGATAGATACGGACGCACGATCACCCTGGTAAATTTGCAAAATGGCCTCAGTGTAAATCGCGAACTCGTCAAACAAGGTTTGGTCTGGAACTACACTCAATACTCAAAAAGCGAGCAGCTAAGCCAGTTAAAAGAACTCGCCAGAAAACACAAGCGCAGACTATGGCACGATGAAAATGCAGTGCCACCAGGGCAATTCAGAAAGCTATGCCAGCACGAAACATGCAGCCGAGATTCAATGAATCGCTGAAGTTAGCTCACGGGACTTTTAGCCACCGATTTGGCGGCCATCAAGGTCGCAACAGTTTTTAATGATTGAGAGTGCGACTATTGTGCACTCGAATACACTAGACTTGAGCAAATTCCTTCTCAGAGCAACCGCATGAGCCGTTGTTTGAAAATCAAGATCTTGTCTGCCAGGAAGATCCAATACATCAATGAACATGAGCCGCAGCTGGTGGCACTATTCTTGGAGCGTCCAGGGCGTGCCTTATGGAACGATCCCAATAACGAGCAAAAGGAAATAACTACAGCTGAACTGTGTTCGACAGTAAGGCAGTGGAGAACGGAGCTAGGCAAAGTAATCGTTGTGGACGAGCGCCAGGTCCTACAAGAAGTACGCCTGCCAGATGGTCGAGTCCTGACAAAACGCTCTCACCTGCTCGATCTGGTCAAGGCTGTGAAAAATTGGCAGCGCGGCCAGTTCCAACTTACCGCCTCAGAATCTATGGCCCTGAAGTTGTGGACAGCGGATCGTGTACCTTCTGGCATGGCTGATGTCGACCAGATCAAAGATCTTCCCGACGATTTGATCTAGGCGATAAGGCACCGAAGCCGACGACGCCGAAAAAGCCAGAACAAAGGAACTGGTAGATTACTGAAGTAATAAATTTTGTCTTACCGCCTTGGCGCTCAGGCGGACGCGCCAGAAGTTTATTTGTCGATTTCTTCTTGAGAAAAGAGCCGGGTCAGTCTATTGCCATTGGCTGAAAACGGTGAATTTCATGGTGTATTGTTGCGTCTTGTTTGTCTCGTTTTTCAGTCTTAGGGACTCTTGGGCGCTAACTTTCGGCTATTGAGCTTTACTGCTATCAAGGTAAAAATAACGCTCCAATCCCTTCGGATACGAAATAAGACGTACAGTTGATTGGGCTCCTTGTCCAGCGAGACTGGCTCCCACTGGATAGAAACCAAAATTTCCTAACGCAGTAGAGACACGCTCAAAAAACATTTGCGGCACGATGATAGCGGCAACAATGGAACGCCTTACAGACGCTTCTACCAAAAGCCTCATTGCACAGTTGGCAGTGGCTTCGGGAGAGTTGAACATGCCGCTGCTATCAGCTGGAAAGCGAAAAAAAATTGCGCCCTGGTCATGCATGGGCATAGGTACGTCCTTGTAACGTCTAAAACCTATTGGCTTCGCATCGTGATACCAAAACTCCTCGTACTTAAAAGGCGTATAAGATGGCGAACTCGTTTCACGTAAGATGAATGCTGCAGCGGTTTGCTGATAGGAGACTATGAATCGGTCGAGTGGATTCAGCGTCGATCTAGGGTATTTCAAGTAATCATTCAACCGCTCGACATCCACATAAAGAATCCAGTGATATTGTCGCGTCAGCGTTTCTAAACTGAACTCGTTGTCTTCAGTCGCGGCGGCGGTTGAATGATCAAACCACAATGGTCCCAGCGACAAAGTTATTGATAGGAGTAAAGAAGCTGCGTACCATCCGTTAGTTCTCATCGATCAGTTAATGTTTTTAGGAAAGAGACTAAGTCGTCTTCTTCTTGGGGCGTAAGACCAAGATTGCCGACTTGCGCGTTAGCACTCCCCGGTTGTCCGGATGCGTTTTGCAAAGTTACCGATGAAGGATATTCAGGAGGTGGCCAGAGCGGTTTGCCAATCAGCCCAGCGTAAGGATCTGGTTGGGTAAAATCAATAACCTCTCTTGGTTTAGTCGTCAAATTGCGCGTGTTGTAGAAGTGCACGATTTGCTTCAAGGAGGTGAACGCACCGTTGTGCATGTAACGCCTTGGAAAACTTGGATACGGGCGCTTATCAACATTTCGCAAAGAGGGTGCCTTAAAAGTACCATTAATAGCTAGGTAATCGCCCTGGCCATTGTTTCCTTTTCCGGCATTACCAGGCGGCAGTCCGGCGGCAGGATATAGAAAATCGCCTAAACCCAGATCGACAAAATTTATTCCCTGCGGATTATAGCCAAGTGGATCAGTAGCCTGATTAGTCTGGTAGTAGAAGGGATTATGGAGATTTCTCGGTGTGCCGATATTGGCATAGCAAAAGTTTGAAAAGATATCAGGTCCAGTAGAAGGATCAGTTGGAATGCCATGACAAAGCACACACTGTGCACTTTTGTAATTCGCTGGTCCGCCAGGACGCCCTGTAGCAGAGCCAGTAAACAACCTAAGTCCATTCATTTCAGATTGGGAGAGTTTTGTTCTGCCTGTCAGATAGTCGTCATATTTCGAGCTGAACGGTGAAACCGCTTTGATTGACTCAAATGCTGCTATCGCTTGACCGACTCTGCTCAAATTCACCTGCGGTGAATCGTTGAAAGCGTTTGCGCCAAAGACCTTTTCAAAGAGCTGCGCATTTGCTCCAGATTGGATCTTTTGCGCAAGCAGTCCAGAATCAGCAACGTTGTGGACGATGTCGTCCATTTCATTGGGATTGAAAAACGGTTTTTGAGCTTGTTGTGTCAGATTTATAACTCTGCCGTCCCAGAATTGCCCTCCCGCATAGGCCGTTAAGTTGGGGTCGTAATAAGGTCCAGGAGGACTGAATTTTGCATAAGTTACCGATGGGGGTAACCGATTTCCGAAACGGCCAGGGACGGCACCAGGGGCTATGCCGCTAGAAGCATTTGTCACCGCATCCGGGAAGGTGAATGCCTCTGGTGCAGAATGGCAACTAGCACATGACTGCCCAGGAGGATTAGACAAATTCTTATCGTGAAAGAGCGCCAGTCCCAGCTGCACCATAGACGACGATAATGAGACTGCGCTAGCTTGAGTCCGCGCAGCATATTGGCGAATCGGACTTCTGTCAGACGGGCTCTTCATTATATTGATACTTTGCCTACCGAGCTTGGCACCGGTGAGACGTGGCGTGTCACCCGGAGGAAAGAGACTGCCAAGAAAATTGTTTCGAGATTGAGTATTAGCTTGAACAATAGACTGTCCTAAGACAATGCAGCCAAGAGTGAGAAGCAAGAATCCAAATTGACCGGTTCTTTTAAAAATCATTGTTTAACCTCCAAGTCCTTCTTAATCGCGCTGATGCCCGCAACTACATCCTGTGCTAGCACAGGCTTGTTTGAATTAGGCGGATCAATTGATGGGAAATCATCCAGAATAAGAATTTCGAGATCATTGCGTACATGTTGGAGCACATCCCGGCCGGCTGTACTTCCGGCAAGCTCATAAGCTGCTTGCAAGAAACCGCGTGCGTCTTGATACTCGATGTAGTGTCCCTTCCCGGCTTCCAGGCACACCAGGTTCTTTGGCAGTGATGACACCACCCTGAACGGCTGTCGTGTATTCAGCAAGTGCGGTATCCATAACCATGCTGACAAATCGTGCGATAAATGCTGGCTTGACATATAGATCTCCAGTGATAGCTCTCCGCGCTTTCTCATTCGTTTCAAGCACGGAAACCTTTTGGCGATGGGCAGACCCAAGAAGATCGTGAGTCCGGCGATAGCTCCAAGAAAAATATTCATTGAATTGTTAAACAAGATTTTTTGCTCCTTGATATTGTATTTTGGTGAGCGTTTCACCGGTTCCGACAGCTTTCGCACAGTGAGCGCACAATGAATTCAATACGGGCGAAGTGGTAATCAAGCCGCGCACAGACCTGCTTTCCAACATCGTCCAGATAGTCTTGATGGAACTCGATTGTTTTGCCGCACTGGATGCAGGTAAGGTGACCGTGGTGCTCCTCTTCTCGCTTCCATTCGTAAAAGCTTTGTCTTCCTTTATCAATTGCCAATACAAAACCAAGGGTGGCTAGCTGTGCCAGGGCTCTATAAACAGTTGCTTGGTGGAGGAAAAAGTTGTGTTCCGATGCTCTTTTCCTTATCTGCGTTGCGGTTAAATGCTCGCCCGGAACTGCATTTTGCAAAATAGATGCCACCACTCCAAGACATCTAGTCTCGCTCTTTTCCAATTTGCCACCACTTTCACGATAAGTACGTAGCGCTCTGTAAGCCGCAAGTACGGTCAATTGGACGCCTGCTTCCTCTGCCCGTCTTTGTAACTGCGCTGCAGTCAAATTAGGCTCTTGCTTCAGAATCTGGAATATAAGTGTTTTGTTGTTCAATCGCTTTGATATCTTGCGATTTTTCGGGATAATCATGCCGGATCGTTTCCTCATAACCCAGGAAAAGGTAGGGCACGGTCTGTCGTTTCGTGCCACAACGGACACAACAGCCCAGTCTGTAAACAGGTCCTTCTTGGTGACTGCTGACAACCATGTAGGCAGGCATGTGAGAGGGTCCGTCAATAACTGCACCATCGAGAGGTCCACCAATCAGTTCAACAACCATGTGCATTTACCTCGCTCGCTCAATTTGAATCAAAGAACAATCTTCCATTGTGTGTCTCCTTAAAAAGCAACGCTTTAATACGAACAAAGGCTGGTCCAGCAGCAGGACAAAGCCCTGCAGCCGGTATGGGGCAGCTTGATAAACATAAAGGTGAAACCCGCCCAGGAGCAGCGTTCCGCGCCCCCTAGCTTAGCTTCGTTGTTAGGGTACTTTACACCAAACCGGCCTATTTGAGAAGAATTCTCAATAAGTAAATCGATAGGCTCCGGTTTCATAGTAAGTACATAGGGAGTTTTGGGCTATTCTAAAATCTTCATATTGAGAACTAGTCGCAAATTTTGATATGAACATGCCTGTTTGTTAATCGCCAGCCAATGGGACGGGTTGTAATGTCATCATACGGAAGACATCAGCCAATGTTATCTGGTTGCGAGTGATCTCAAATAAGCGAACAAGCGGGAGCTGACCATGCCTGACACCATTCATAGTTGCAGTTATTGTGGTCCCAAAATTGCGCTGATTGCAGTTCCTATGCATTATGATTGCAGTTTTTTCATTTGCGGATAATGTGATCCTGAGGCGCGGCCGGTCGCAGTTATTGTGGTCTCAAAATCGCGATGATTGCAGTCCGCTACAATTAGCTAGTGCGATCGACTTTTGAACATTGTGCGATCGCCTTCTGAAATTGACAGTGCCGGTTTCGTTTGTTTCGGCAGCTAGGGTTTAGTTAACACCTTTGAAATCATTAGTTTTGCCCTGTCCAATGCCCTGTCGCGAGTCCAGCTGGCTGCGGCGTAGCGCTTCTGATCCTTAGCCGAAAGCGCCCTGGACGCTTCCTGGGGCAAATCCTCGCGCGGTATTTTGACCGGCGCCATCCCCAAGATATTGAAAATAATGGTCAATTGCCGTCAAAGTTGCATTCACCGAACCTGGCGCAAACTTTCGCGATCGCTTAAGGTGACGCTTGTATTCGCGCAAAGCGACTTCAGCCGCTTGCGGATTCTTTAAGACGAGCTCGAATTTGTTCTCAGAGGTGGCTAGGAAGTCTAGGAACTGATTTATTCGGCTACGGTAGGCTCTTTTGCTTTGCTCTGACAATGGAGCAAATCTCAGCCAGACTAGATAGCTTTCAAAATAATCGCTGGCGGTCAATGCAGCTGTTTTCTTCTTGGTCAAGATTGCCTGTTCCTAATATCAGTATTTTTTTGCCCAAGAAGTACTGATATCAGTACGTATCACTAGTTTCCATTTGGCTCAGGTAAGAGTGGCTGCTGTCAGTTCTCTCACTGCCTCACTCAATTCGAGCAGTCGCAAATTCACGCCCCTAATATCAAAGCTGTTAGGATCAAAGTCACCACCTGCCCACTCTATCCGTTCTATTCTTTCTTCATTTTGTGGATCTTCGATGATATCTAGGAACTCTGCATATCCGCCGATTCCTCCAACATCCTCCGGAGGACAGGCTCGGCGTCCAACAACGCAGCAAGCAACCATCTCAGTCTTCGGCTCAGGATAGATAACATCTTCAAGAACAACCTGGTGCCGCCAGCCGTCACCAAAATCGTAAACGTAGACAAAACTATCGCCGCTCTGCGCAACCAAATCCTGGAGCGTGAATTTCATGTCGTCTTCAATTCTGTTGTCGCCGTCGGCAGTTTCTAAGTTACCAAAGTGTCTGCTATTAGCCTCAAAATCATAAAGATGAAAATTCCACCAACCCATTGCGACTTGAAATATTTCGTGTACGACACACAGCGGAATATCGGCACTGAGCACCAGCCGTCTCCATATTGGCACTGGAGCACCTGATAGAGAAATCTTGACTTGATAGACAGCACCGGGGCGATGTTTAGTCGTTTTTTTATCAATTAGTTTGAGCGCTTTTGAATCATTCTTCTTTGGCATCATCGTCATCCTTTGCAAATCAGGCAAAATAATACAGCATCCCGAGCGATGCGCAGCAACAGCGTCTCAACGTTGCCGTACCCCTATGAGGATTTACTGATGCCCACCAACACCCGTTACTTAGTGCCCGCAAAATCCGGTAGCAGTCCTTTGATGTTGCTCTTTGCGCCGTGCTTTCCGTGTAGTCCTACTTGACTGCCGTATGCTTCGCCATCGGCATATGCTTCGGGCGTCACAAATGAGCTCCTGGATTTGAACGGGCGCAAGTTCAGTTTAGCGAGATGCGATTGATTTGCCTTGGCCAGCTGATTGCGAACGACCATCAAGCTTGTGCCTGTCCGAACGGCCGATTGATGGCTTTCAGCTGCCACCATTTCCAAGGCCCGTGCAACAATCCTATCGGCGGCACCGAGTCTGAAGCTGCGACGCTCATAGGAGTCTTTATAAACGCGGTTGCTTTCTTTTCTTACCGAATTCACAAGCCAGGTTGCAACATCGATGGTCACGGCGATGTTTTCAGCGGAGCCTATGAAAACGGGTACGTTGACCTGGCAATAACGGAAGTAGTCTATACGTTGACTGATGTAGAATTCCGTGTAATAAAGCTTACAGGCTGCCTGTAGGATTCGCCGAATCCAAGGCTCTAGGCGAAAGTCACCATCAACTTCGATGGTGCTCAACTTGGAGATGTCGCATTCAATCTGACTCATGGTCAGGTTATGCTTGGCAAGAAGATCCATAGCAAATTGCATCGCCACTTCGCGCTCATGCTCGTTTTGGTTGCCATCGGCAAGCGCCAGGAGTTTCTTGATCTTCTCGACGATGGACTCTTCCAGCTGGTTCACGATTCTTCAATCCTCGTCGTTATCGAAATCATCATTGTCATCTTCTTCATCAGGATCGAGTGCCGATGGAGACAAGTCACCGAGCATGTCACCAATCTCATCTAGTGTTTCTGGCTGCGTCCGGATATTGCGGAAACCGATCCTTGGATCTTGCTCCTTTTGCCATTCAACGATTATTCAATGTTGGCCATGGAACTGTAAAGCCATGCTGATGCATATGTGGCGCGTATGTCAGATCGGATATAAGAGCTGCTGCAGACCCTGCACACACAAGGCCAAACTCGTAGCGGATTTTGCCGGTATTTGTTTCGCGATTGATAATCACATTCTGTCAGTGAAGAAGATCTACCTGAATCTTTACTGTGTTCCCCATTTCGGCCCGTTACCCCAGAGTGCAGGATTGTTAGGAGCGTTGTACATGGCTTGCCCTCTACCTCGCCTTCCCATTGGACGTTCCTCTACTTGTTTATTGCCAATAGTGGGAGCCTGCCGAGCTGCTTGTTTGTCGATCATGCCATCAGCGGTTCGATAGTCTTCATGCTTATCGTATTTCTGTTTACCGTAATCTGAATAAGCTGCGACGTCGAAATAGTTGTATGCAACGAATGGACGCTGAGCCATTCTTTCATGCATGATCTCATCTGTCGTTTTGAATGCAGACGGTGGCGGTTTCATTCCACTATTTGCAGCAGATATAACGACATTGCGATCCAAAATGGTGTCAGATCTATTTGCACGTTTAGCCTCGTACTGCATATCGAAGCCTTGCATTTTGCTTCTGCGCACCATGCCAGGTGAATGCTGTTCAATATGGGCTAAGTGCATTTGTCTGAACATCTGATCTTTCTGTCCGCGCGATAGCTTCGGATTGAGCCAGACCTGATTCAGTTGAGAGGCGAATTGCATCTCAGTAAGTAAATCCTGAGAATGCCAATATCCAGGCAGGCAGGTCAACACTGTGCCATCAGCTGAGAGAATAAACAATTGAAGATTGTGAGGACCGGCACCGTTAGTGGTATCAACAGCATTGCCGGAAACATCATGACTACCAGACAAACCAGCATATGGCTCGTTAGATATGTCGCGAGTACCGCAGACAAAGTAATTCTTGAGGGTTGAGAAAGCGGGTTCTTGCGAGAGCGACACGGCTCTCAAGCTGTTTCCAGCGCTTCACGTGGCGCCGCGAATGTCGCCGAGCATATGGACCCAAAATATCATCTTATTTTGGCGCATGGCTTCGCTCTGAGCTTGCGGAAGCGATTTATACCACTGGATATCGGACGTAAGCGCAGACACGCGCTGCTGTGCCACGTTGCCATTCAATAAAAGAGGCATGGCAATTGCAGGGCTGACAAAAAGGGAGAGAATTAAGGCGGTTCGAATAACTCGGTGCATGCTTGGACCTCTGTGAGTAGGGAACAGGGGGTCTTTATCTGTTCTACGTCGTCGGGGTTCAAAAAGTTCAATTTGAAGGATTAAATCAGCTTATTTGACAGAACAATAATGGCGCACTCTCTTGGACTAAGCACAGCCAAGAGCCTTTAGCTGTGCTTAGCCTCAGGAGAGACAGGTTGGGATTCATGTCCAAATCTGTTCTTTACGCACTAAACACTACCGAGGCTCTGGCGATGTCTAATCATAAATTACAGAAGAGAGACCGTCTCATCACACGCTCGTGAATCACTCATTGTTTTGAGGATCTCTGCCGAGCCCTGTCGTTTAGCTTCCAGTCTATTTTTTCCTTTCTATCATATCAGAAAATATACAGAACATAAGACGGTGAGCTGGTTTCGCTGTACTGGTTTGACTATAAAGGCATTCGGGATCGCCTTCCTTCGACTGTTCAATTGCACAGTGCACCCCGCTATTAACCAATTTAGAATTGGTCAGATAGGCGAATGCGGGAGATGTTAACAGGAGAAGCTATGGTTAAAATCAATCAAATCGAACTAACTCGTTTTATTGAGAAGATTAGCCAGTATTCGGAAGAAGCATTGAACGAGCATGACCAAGAGTGTCCCAATATTTGTGATCGATCCTGCATTGGATGTGCTAAAGAGTTGTTAGTCACGCACCTGACAAAATACGTGGCGATTATGAACCAGTCATAAAAAGTTAGTACCGTATGTGGTATCTAATCTTCAAGCGGCATAGAACGATTCGAAACATTGTAATCTATATTACGAGACACTGGCTTTAGTAAAGTTCACCGTCCTGCAAAACTTCTTCGATAAGCGTGTTCTCAGGTCCTGGGACTTACGCTGAACACTTCTCAAACTGTTTTGAGTTTGAAGAGATTTACCAGAACTTGCGTTTTACTAAAAATGCGTTGTCTCTGATTTGTTGCAGGTCCAGTAGTGAAAAGTCGAACTTTGGTAGATGTTGGCACTCTGGCTATTGCATTTGCATTGTTGAGTGGTTTGTTTTATGGCATTTTATTCGAATCGAAACGAACTTCTGAAAAAATTCCAGAAGTCGAAGTTCCTGTGTTGAAGAATTATCTAGAATGGAAAGAACTACATCCTGAGTTCGGGAATCTCTACGATGCGTCTATGGTCAAGGATGGCTATGCTACCGAATCACGTGCAGTGCAGTAAACACCAGCCTCAGCCTGAGGCATCGTCCGGGGATAAGCGTAATTATGTATTAATTTTCAAATTTTCGGAGCGCTTAGGGCGATAAAATCCTGAATTATTACGTCTTTAACGAAGAAACGCCAGTGGCAAAGCGCCGACCAACAAAGAGAACCTGGGAACGGCGGGCCAATAACCGGCGCGCTGCATGGAACAGAGTCGGTGCAAGGTTTAGCGTGCCAAAGGACGATCTTGACCTTGCGAAGACATGCGACCTAAATCCGTATCCTATTTTGCACCACAGCGACGCTTACTCTAACGAGTCCGTGAAATTCTACATCCGTAACGGAGGCGCTGCTCCAAAGAATTATGAAAACATGGCTGACTACTTGGTGGATCGTGAGATTGATCGCTTAACTAAAATTGCTCAACTGGAAGACGACGGTTGCGAATATCAGGAGATTATTGAACGGGTCGGCGAACATTGGTGGTGATATACCAATGACAGAAATTTCGCCTTGGGGGACCAGACCGATAATAGATATTATGCTTCAAATTCACCATGATCAAATGAACTACAGCGCGTTAAGTTAACGAGGGTCCGCTCTATCAGTCGTCTTCAACTGGGCGTTGCATAGATTGACCTTCATCGATAGGATTGTTGAAACCTCCTGGCATATTGTCTTCCATCTCGGCAATGAAGCTGTTAGCAACCATGGCAAAAATCACAATACCCAACGACACCCAGTAGGGAAGGTGAGTAAAAAAGCTGACCAGAACAGCCACTACAATAGCGATGCTAAGGCCGAGAATGAAGCCTCTGATATCAATCATTTCACTTCCTCAATCGTAGTTTCGTAATAATCTTCAGGCGTGTTCATTGCTCTAGCTTGTTCCTTTATTTCGATTTGAAACTGCTGCGTCGGAAATTAGACCGAACGCCATTTTCGTTATAGTTCGCACCGCGAAGCCAGGAACTATCAATTCAGGAGCCGACACCAGCAACCTGTAGGCGCCCTCAATTGCACAGATGATCCCTAGAGCTATCTCTCTTTTCTGCTTGATTGGCCGCCCAGCATCACTTAATGCACGTGCGCAAATTTCCTCAAGTATGTTCAGCTGAATTTTGGTAACACGTTGGTAGGCTGTTCGCACTTCTGGTTGGCGTACCGCTTCTGCACCAATTGCTATCCAGCACGCCACTGCTCGGGCATCAGATCCCTTGCCCAAACCAACATAAGCCTGTATGAATGCTCTCAACTGTTCCGCACCATCGTTCTTCTTAGTGAGTTCCAAAAAGCGCTTTTGGACACTGTCGTTAAGATGGTCAATCAATGCGATCAATATGGACTGTTTGTTATTGAAGTGATAGTGAATCAAACCTGGTGTAAGTCCCGCCGCTTTGGCTATGAGCGGTATAGTCGCACCGTCGTATCCATCTTCAGCCATGATCGCCATTAAACCTTGGACGATTTGTTTGCGTCGTAATTCGGTATTTGAGGATCTGGACATCGCATCTCTTTAAGTTGGTCAACCAACCTAATTAAATCATTATCAAGCCATGACGTCAAGTAGAGTTTGCGCTAAGCACGATGCGCTGTGGGGCAAAAAGCGAGTGCCATAATCAATCAGGCCGATAACAGAACGTTAGATAGTGTTTTGTCTGTCAATACCTTATTCCATTTGCTGTCTGGATGTATGAGCGTGAAAACACAACCACCAGGTGCTGGCGGCGTTGTCTGTAGCTCGACTATCGCTCTAGGCCGTCAAGAGTGCAGTTTTAAAATGAGGCTTCACTGATACGTGATTGAGATCATATGGCTTGCCTGACTTTAATACAGCGAACATTAGTCTAAGTAACTTTCGCATCACAGCGCAAACAATTACTTTGCCTGGTTTTCCGGCAAGTTTTAAGCGCAATGCAAATTCACGAATAACCGGATTGTAGCGAATGGCACACACCGCAGGCATGTACAAGGCTCCACGAATGCGAGAATTTCCAACTTTTGAAATTTTCGAGCGTGTTCTCACCGATGAGCCGGACTCAAGCAAACGTGGTGCAAGTCCGCAAAATACTTCCAGCTCACGTCCACTGGTGAAATGCTCAGCACCGGAGAGCTCTCCTAAGAATGCCACAGCTGTATTGTGTCCAATGCCGATGATAGAAGTAAGCAATTCGAAATCGCGCTGAACAGCAGGATAAGCCTTGATGAATGTGAGCAGGTCTCGTTCCAAAGCTTTGATTTGAGTTTCAAGGAATTCGATGTGGACGTTGATTGCAGCCTCCACCAACGGGTCAAGGACTCCAGATTTAAGTCGATTGTTCTCTTGAATCCTCTGATCTTTCAAGGCGTCTATGTATCGATGCCTATCCCGAATCGCTTTGATTTCTGCAGCAGGGGCCACCCAAGGAGCTGGATCATGCGCACGACAAAAGCGTGCAATGATCTTGGCGTCAATCTCGTCAGTCTTAGACCGTCTTAGTTCGCTTTGAGCAAAGCCTTTTATCTTAGCCGGATTGGAGACACTCACTACAAAGTTTCGGGCGTATAAAAACTCGGCCAAGGGTTCCCACAGTCGCCCAGTGCCTTCCATGCAGACATGGATCACTCTCTGGTCATAAGGCTCCAACCACTGAATTAAAGCGTTGAATCCATCGATATTATTGTCGCAAACCTTGGATTTATATTTTCCATCAATTAGCAAAGCTGCGTCAAATTTAGCCTTAGAGATATCAATTCCTAATTGGTACATTTTCTGGTTCTTTCTAGTGGTGCTTACTGTGAACGCAAGGTAGAATCTTGTCAGGGCGAACCTTGTATACGAGCTAAATCCGCACGATTTGCTAAAGATGGTGTTCTGCCTTAGAGGACAAGATCAGGAAAGGGAGTCCGAATCTAACGAACTGGTTTGACCACATGTTTCATACTGGTTTCTCCCTTTCCCTCTATCCTCGCGCCCGAGAATAGCCTCGTCGAAACCAGACACACAGTCAATTACTGCTCCTGGTCGTCAAGATCAACATACAATGTTTCATTTCGATAATTCATGACCACTGTCAACGCACCGTAGGAACGCATTCTCGTTTGATCGTTTCTACGAATTACCAATTCGGCCATGCACCAATCGGCCGACTCTTAAAATGCAATACAAAGCCGTCTATTGAATCAACTCTATGTTCTCGACGAATAAGATCGCATCATCTTTCTGGGTTTCGCCAATCAGCCAGTCATCCTATTTATACCAATTATACAAATTCACTATTTGGCATGACGTACTTGTTTTGCAATCTGAACACGCTATCATAAACTTATTAGTACTCCGGCACACCGCGAGTGAAGTCATTGGCGAATGTAATAGAATGTCTCTTCAACTTACTCTTTGTAAAAAAGGAGCAGGTATCAGCACCAATTTTTTCTGCCTATTTGGACGAACAAGCTAATCGATTTGATCCAAAGTCCCGTCTCGTTTTTCCGCATTCAGCACATTTGAACGTTTTTACACATGCAAATTCTTTGCCTGGGCATCCAGTAGCAAACGTAGAATTTGATGTTTCATGGCAAGCACTGCCGTATCGATTTGCAGCTGCGTTGGACCATTCAATAACGCTGTTGGAATCTACCCGACGGTATGGCAAAGAGGATGTCACGGATCTGGATAAATATTTCCAAGAGAAGGAAGTCTTTGACTTATTCTCAAATACAATTTCTCTTGCAGAAACAGGTTTCTTCGCTCTTTATATGTTGGCAGCGAAAGTCAATCCTGTTCTCCTAACTGGTAAATACGTAAAGAGTCTCAAGCAAGTTGATCCTAGTAAGAGCCAGCAAGAATTGATGCTTACGGGACTTGCTCCAAGCTTGGAGCAGCTGCTTAAATCTACATTGGCGTCGGATCGATTTGAACACTATAACTGTATTCGAAATACTCTCAATCACAGAAGAATAATGTCGCGTGGATACCACTATGGCGGAGAACGAAGCGGTCAGTTTGACCTAAGGTACCAAGTGCAAGACAAGACAACCAAAACGCTCAAAGAGTTTTCTTTGCAAGTAAATAAACCTTCGATCTTCAAAGTTTTGCTATGGCAATCGAAGCTCCTTGATGCGCT
Source organism: Candidatus Melainabacteria bacterium (assembly GCA_003153555.1). Taxonomy (GTDB): domain Bacteria; phylum Cyanobacteriota; class Vampirovibrionia; order Obscuribacterales; family Obscuribacteraceae; genus PALSA-1081. The sequence continues at coordinate 24,036 of PLZS01000079.1, forward strand.
CTGCATCTGTGCTTTGAAAATCAAATAGAATTCTTTCCGATGAGAGCACCGAATGCGGTATCAGGCAATCGAATCTAATAATTCAAATTATTTTTCGGTTTTACATGCTAAGAGCACCTAAGGCGATAAATAATAGCCCGTCTAAGAAGAGTCGAATCTCGGAGCATAAACAAATTGTGCGCTGTATGGTATCAGATGCCGCTGATTCAAAACTCATGCAAGCAACAGCAGAATCTAGAATCAGCAGCACAGAGATGAGCAGGCAGAAAAGCAAAAGAAGCAAGAGTTGACTGGAAGACCGGCATCCGAGGCGTTTTATCGTGGTGTGTCATTGATCATTTGAATTACAACCACTTTGAACCGGCTCTAGCTTGTACGATTTGTTGAATTCCCGGAGGCTATCGTGCGTGATATCCATTAGCCGAAAAGGGTCCAGGGTTGCCGCGCTTATGGAGCGCACTGCCAGCGATGCTTGCTCATCGTTCCAACCTCACGCGCAACCTACGCGCTCGCTCTTGGAATGCGGTTTCGCCTCCCTCGAGGATGTCGCAAACTGCCTTCCTAATCTCTGCGTTCTCGAGGCCGCCGGATCGATACGAAATTGGTGGCAGAGCGCCGTGTGGATGCGACCCAGCTTCGGCAATGATGATCTGATCCGCATCGGTGTTGATCACGAGATTCGCATTGTGCGTGACTATGATCACCTGGCGGTGCTCCTTGGCCTTGACGAAAAGGTGCACCAGCTCGTCGAAGACCGACTTGGGATCGAGATTCTCCTCTGGCTGGTCGATCACGAGCGGCCGGTTGTCGCTGTCGTCTAATGCCAGATATAGGAGCAAAAGTACGATGCCGCGGGTGCCCGGCGATAGCTTGCGGATGTCGACGCCGTCATAGTCGATGCCGTAGCTAATCGCGATGTGATCGGTGCTGAAAAGCCATTGCGCGAAGCGTTTCGACCAGGCACGAAATTCTGTCTGGTCCGTTTGCGCGACAGGGGAATGGTCAAGCAGGTCCTTCTGATAGAGCCGCCGGAATTCCACCATTGCGGCAATGACAGCCGCCGAGTCACCGGTTTCCCACGCACCTTTGAGAACCTCAGTCGCCTTCTGAAACAACGTGCCCTTGCCCCGGAACGCGCCGACCTTCCTGAGGTCGATGAGGCCATCTTCCGCCTCCGATGCCCATTGCTCCACATTAGCGACCCGTGCGACGGAGAAAGACAGCTTTTTCAGCGTGCCAGAGGCTGCGGCTAGCCGTGCCATGAGCGGCCCGTAGAGTGTCTCTAGCACCGATTGCTCCGCGACAAGCGCATCGAAAGCTCTGCCGTAGGCCTCCTCGCGCTGCGTCTGCAGCTCACGTGCCCGAACTTTGGCACCCTCGGCGTCCTTCAGCTTCTCGGTAAGCGTTTGCAACGCCGCGGTCTCCGTCGCGATGTTGCCCGAAAGCGCTGTGTATCGCCGTTGCGTCTCCTTATCGGCACTGACTAACCTTTCCAATCGCGCCATCTCCGCCTCGAGCACAGACTGCGAAAGCGTGCTGAGATCAGCGTCGTCTGGAAAATAGGGGGTGTGCGGTTCACCTGGCGCTGGCGCGGTGCCTTTTAGTTTGGCGATCTTACCGTCGATCCAGTTCAGGTAGCCGGCGAGATCTTTGTCGACCGATCCCTTATAGTCCAGCAAGAAGGCAGCCCATTGCTCTTCCGACAGGCCGCTGGCCGTATGGCGGGCTTGCGCCTGTCTCAGCGCCTCAGGGGCCTGATTGCGTCGCAGATCTTTTACCTCGTCCTCCAATGCCAAAAAGGTTTGCCGCTGACCTGCGAATTGCCGCAGCATTGCTCGAACTTTGTTAGCGGCTTCCGCCAACTTGGTATGGCGCTCAGCTCTATTCTCGCTGCCGGCCGAAACGAGCTTCGCACGGTCGGCCGTGTAGGCGTTGACCAGCTTCTTTTTCTGCGCAACCTGCCCCTCGTAGGTCGCAATTAATTTTTGTTTCTCAATCTCTGTGCTGATTCGCTCGGAAATCTGCGATACAGCCTCAGCCTCACGATTGCGTGCAAGACGATAACGCGATGCGCGGTGCTCAAGAAGTTCGGCGAAGTCCAACGAGCCATCTCGGGCATCGTCAGGATGAGCTTCAAAGATCACACGTTCAATTTCGCGCAACAGTCCGTCTGTCAACCCACTCGAAGAGCAGAGCTCCTCGACGAACTGCTGGGACAGATAACGCACTCGCTCGTAGCTGAACGGGCCATTCGCATCCGAACCATCGAGCGCACGAGTGCTAGGTTCCCCCGACGCCCAGCTCACTTTGACCTTAGCGTTACCGACAAGCGGCCGGGCGCGCACCAGAAAGGAAGGATTGGCCCATTCCTCAGCGTTCCACGCCACGTCCGAAATCGAGTCGCATCCCGCCGCGATCATGTCAGCCAGCGCAGTCTTGCCGGAACCGCGGGCTCCGATGATGGCAACCAACCCTGGATTGAGCGGAATGACTGGGGTCGTCATCCAAGGCGCATTAAGGATCTCGATCCCCGAGACCACTTGCGATGGCGTGGCCGACGTCGGCGGCTCCACGCCAACATGCGCGCGACCGCTGGGATCGATACACGCCTGCCGCAGAGCGTCGAACTCCAGTCCACCCTTGATCCAGGAAAAACGGTCTCCGAATGGCGAGGCGATGTCTTCTAGCTTGTGGGCGTCGCTCCCGTGCAAGCAGGGCTTAAGCCCGCCGTATCGGGCTCTAATTTCACCATGGTCGAGATCCCTTTGGCCAAGCCAGAACTCCCGTTGCGCCGAGCTACTCGCAAAGATCACATGGGCGAAGCGTTCGATTTCGCGTCGGATGGTCTGATCTGCAGCCTCCCGCACGCCTGACGTGCCGTCGGTTGCGCTACCCGCTACCGCAATAAGGATGTTCTTTTTGGCCCATGCGCTCTCGGAATACACCTCGCGCAACTTCTGAAAGTTGACTTTGAATTGGTTGGCCCCATAGGCCAGCGCCGCGCGATCGTCCGTGATGCTCGGATCGGCCTTCTTACCGAGCCTGATGAGGTCCGGCCTGGTGCAGTCGAAACGGTCCTGCATGACGTTGAATTGCAGGCGCGACAGCAGACGCTGCAGCTCTTCGACATGATCTGGGTCCTCCGGGCTGACAAACAGGTGGAGATTGACAAAGCTGCCTTTGGCAGTGGCCACGTCGAGTCTCAGCTCCACATTCGGAAAGACCAAATTCGTGGCGGGTAGCCGCCCCGCTGCCTTGTACCTCAGCACCTCTTCGTAGGTGTCAGTAACATAATAGTCCGTAACTGCGATGGCGTTGATGACCGGCGTGGCCTTCTCAAGCGCGGTGAGATAGTCGTTCCAGGCTGTGAGACCGCTGAACTGGTTGTTCATCACTGTGCCCGGCGCATGAATATGCGGCTCCCACCTGCACCATTCCGATCCCCGACTGAGCATCCATCCCCCTTTAAGCTAATTCATTCATAGAACGGAAGCTCTTTCTACTACGTATCAGTACTTCATGAACCGATTGCCGGTAGGCAACATAGCATTCATTGCCGTGCTAACTTTATCGAGTTACATTCTGGGAGATCCAGCTTGACCGTTAATGTGATCTATCTGTCAAAAGAAGGCACTGTTCACGCAACAGATTCCCTGATAGTAGATCAGCTGAAGAATCCAGTGCCAGCCTCCTCGGGCAAAGCCAAAATCGTTGCGCTTCCGGACTTGCAAGGTGCAATGTCATGGTTTGGAACAGCAGCCTTGGGTCAGGATTGGAAGGCAACTGATTGGCTTATTACCGAGGCTGCGAAATATAAAGGCAAGCCACCTGATGAATTTGCTGGATTGTTAGCCGCAGACCTCACTGATCTGTTCTGGAAAAAGACAGGTTCCGTGCTACCTAAACTTGGAATGGGCATACATTTAACGTTTTACGAAACCGTGGATGGTAACCAAATTCCAGAATTGATCTGGATTACGAATTTCAACACTATCACTGCCCTTGGCTCGTATAAACCTGAACATGGTCCAGGCTTTGTAGCACAGCGACAAACATTCCACACGATTACAAAACAGACCGATTTTGAAAATCATGCGAAGGATGCCTACCGAGGGATAGTCGCTGACTACCTCAATCTTATTAGCCCCCTCTATTACCAAAATGGAGACATTCTTTTAACCGATCCATCGGCTACTCTTACCGAACAAATGATAGTCAATTTGATGTGTCGAAAGGAACTTTCGACTACAGATCCGCTGCGTATCTTTGGCAAACGCGCTTTATATAGAGCCGAAATAGCTGCATTGACACAAAAGGTTTTCTCGGCAGCAAATAAGATCGGCGTGGGAACTCCTTGTTTTAACATCATCATCCCGCCCACAGGTGCAATTATCACTGATACTCCGACCATTCCAGGAATGTTATAAGCAGTATAAAGTTCTGCTATTGGTGCGTACCAATACTTCACTTCGCCACTTTTCTGTTCGCTAGTCGTATTCGAACAAAAGCGGCGTTTTGTTCTCCTCAAAACATGCGATCAGTGTCACGCACAAGTCAATTCACGATCAAATAAATTTCTGGTCTCACTTGTGCTGGCATGTTTTTCAAGATGTGGGTCCAATTTGCTTCCCTTTATCGGTCACGAGTTCAACCTTACGGGATCGAATTCCAGGGAGTCGACCTCGAATTTGTCGAGACGTTGATCTCGTGAATGTATGAGGCAGTCGTCCGCCAGGGTGTGAGCTTTGTTTGAGATCCTTCACAGATCGTTCCGCCGAATCTATGCCTGTGCATAAGGCTGGTTCTTAATCCGCGGATGTGAAGGTCTGCCGATTTGACACCGTTCGTCGGCAGTGAACGCCGCAAAACGGAGATTGCGCCAGTCTTGACAATGAGCTGGCTGGCGATCCATAATTGTCATACATTTGAGGCTAATTTGTATGACAGAAAAGAATTCGCGAAGTGAGGTGATGCAGTTTCGCATCGATCCAGCGACTCTAGCTCAACTGAACGAGATGGCACGTCTTCGGTGCCAGGCACCAGGCGCTATGGTGAGGTCTTGGGTTATGGACAGGCTTGCTCAGGAGTATAGGGTAGACGCTAGCAAACTGGTCGCGTGGCGAGAACAGCGACTCAGAGAAATTGAAGCGACGGTTACAGATGATTTTTTTCATGGTCCAGTCCTCGTCATCCATGTCCTGCCTCTTCTGTCCTCAGAACCAGTTAGTCTTGCACGGGCCCAAGATTTGCGGAACGGTCTCGCTCCTCACAGCCGTCGTCTGCTAAGGACCATTGGACATCAACAGGGCAACGCCTTCGAACTCACGACCCTTAACGGTTCAAAGGAAAGAGAAAGCGTAGTTAAACTGTTCGCAAATGGAAGGCTCGAAATTTTGCACTCACTTCTGCACAGGGATCAAGTAATCATCGGGAGTTCAATGGAAGACGATATCATCATGTCTGTCTTGATCCGATCGAGACTAATGGTCGATCTGGGCGTCAGAATGCCTCTCCTCGTCGCGACAGCGCTCATGAAGGCAAAAGGATATCGCTTGTCTGCGCCGCCAGTAATAGGTCCAATTGGGAAGGGATTTCAGATAGATACTTTCACCACTTTGGACACCTATATCCAAGAAAATGCTCTTTCGTCGCCAGGCGATCTTGCCCTGTTGATGCAACCTGTAGTCGACGAGATCTGGCAAAAAGGCGGAGGGAGAGGCTCGCCCTTCTTCAATTCTCGTGATGGATGGATCGGTCCGTTCGATACTGGATGGAAGGAAGATTGGTCGAGATGGGATTTCGATCTTGTGCAGACTCGTGTGTAGACCATGACAAATCAAGACAGATTTGTGCCAAAAGAATTCTCGCCTTCTGACGATCAGGAAGACGAGGGTAATGTAATTCTTCAAAATCTAGTTCGACGAAATCCTAAAGTGAAATTACGTCTTGGCGGAAATGATAAGACGCCCAATCGGGATGGCTTTATCGAGCTACGCAACGAGAAGGCTGTGATAGGCAAATTAGAGTTGCAAGTGCGGCCGATCGATAGCGAGCGGAAGAAAAAACAAAACCGTTTTTGCTACCAACTTCCCGCATCTCTGATTGGACACAGCCTGGTTGCGGGCTTACCTTTTATTCTGATTTGCTACGACAGAGAAACCAACAAGGCCTATTGGAAACACGTCACGCAGGCGCTTTTTGATGGCGCTAAGCCTGAGCAAGATAGTAAAACTGTAGAATTTCTTGCAGAAGACGAAATCGGCGATGGTCTTTCATATACCGATAGTTGGCTTCAATTGGTGAGCCAGCATCTGGAACTGCCAAACGAAATAAACGAGCTGAAGAGAGCACTACTAAAAGATGTTGATGAGCCCGATCGACAGGCATTACAAGAATTCATCGGCATAATTAACGCGGAGTTTGACCTGCATTGGACGCAAATCAAAGAACAGTTTTTTCCAGCTTTGTCGAAGTTTGGTGTGCTGCTTATTGACCGCCAACCAGGGCTCAATAGCTGGATGTTTCAAATTTACTCTGTACGGAAAGGCGGCAATGCTCCCTCAGTGATGGCTGGACAAGAAATTAGCCCATGGGAAATAGCCGCTGATGCATTTGGAAGAAATGCTTTTTCAACTTGCTTCACTCGCATCTTCGACCCGGTAAAAGGCGCAGGCGAATTTGTTCATTCCATCGTCTCGGAAGCCGTGAAGATTCAGTTTTTTGAGCCTGATAGCGAAGCGTGTCTGATTGAAAACGCCTGGGCTGCGTACAAAACTTTTCCGATACTAGAGAAAACCGTCAAAAGCGAAAAGCTGCAACTAAATCTTTTGCTCGAGGAACTGTCGACGTTAGATCTTAACGGGCTCGGAATTGATGAATACTACATCAATGATGCTCAAATAGCCTGTCAGAAAGGGATTATGGCGTGCCAGGGTCTTCTAGCGTTGGGAAAGGATGCCGTCAAAGATCCATACATTGGAAAGGGATGCCCGATTGCTATGTATGAAGGGCAAACGCAAACTGATCTTCTGAACAATTTAAAGACTGTCCTCAAACAGCTTCTTCTCGAATATCAGCGCTTCTTAAAATCGAATGGGCTTAGTTTTTTAGGCGAGCAATGGTTCGATCAATCACTAGCTGTTATCTTTGTGATTAAGCCACGCTCCGATGATACTGTCACCTACGACTATTACTTTGTTGACTATGGCGGTGATGGGCCAAGGATTCGCATCGTTGATGAAAACAACGTTGACGGAAAAGACATGCTCTCGACGAAGATGGTAACTATTGAAGGCGAAAAGCTTCAAGTGCACAGTATGCGGCGTCGGATGGCTCCCACCCAAATCTTTTCCTACACCCCTTTGTACAACATCCTGCTTGAAATGCTGGAAAAGGATATTGAAGATTATTTCAATTCTGTAAAGAATAAGGACAGCAGGTCTCAACCTCTGTGACTTTATGAAGGTGAGTGATTGGTCATCTATATACGACTATAGATTGGTTTGTTCAAGCTGTTGCAAGCTCGATTTGCAATGACCTGATTCAACAGATCAAAAAGAGAGGATGAATTTACGTTCTAGTTTGATTTTCGTTGATGCCTGGAACGGGCTCGGTGAGCGTGTTCTGAAGACAATCAACAAAGGACGCGAGGTCCTACTGGTCGGGCGTCTTGCGCACCAGCCGTGGTGCCGCGCTTGTTCGTGTTTTTGCATACAGGAAGAACAGTAGACCGGCTTTACGCTGGTTGGTTCAAATGGCACAAGTATTCCACACCCGGAGCAAGGCACTTCGGTATCTTCGCTATGGTTCGTAAGATTCGTCGTAGTCTCTAGGCGCATGAAGTCTTCAAAGGGTCCTTTTTGAGAGAGTCAATCCCATTGGTCAATTGGCAAACAAACAGGTCACCAGTCTACTGTAAGCGTCGCTTTTCGGCTACAAACCTTTCGCGCCGCAGGTGTTAAACTGCGTGTGCGTAACTGTTAACGTACGGGAGGCGTAGTATGGCACCGACTGATGAAATTCTCGGCATCGTTATAACGGACGGGGAGATTGGAGCAGTAATTGGTAACCAGAATAACATTCAGCCTTGGGCTGAGAAGTGCGGTAAAACCGTTAAGCCTGTGCATTTCATAGGACCGGCCGCAATACAGAACATGCAGAAGGCAATCATTGATGCTGGGGAAGAGCCACCAAGCGATGTTTTTTTATACGCAATAGCTATTTTGAAATATTTAGAAGAATCAGGATGTACAAGCGTTGTGATTGCGGCTAGCATCGGAGGTCTGCCGTTTGACATAATCTCCTTGTGCCAAGAACTTAAGGGAGCAAACGTAACCGTCTACTCAACAAGTAGCTGCGATCCCGTTTGCTGAGTTGGCAACCATGTGCAAGTGATGGACAGGCGGAGCGGTGTTTACTAGGATCCTCATAACTTTCAGTATCATTACCAAAAACAGTCATTTCGGGAATGTTGTAATCATGTACTTGGCAATGGAGTTGCAAGCATTACTTCAATAAATGCGAAAGCATTTTTCGGAATCAAAACACCACTGGTGACCGCTTTGTGTATTGGCCGCCACCCCTTCAAGATCCCTTGATAGAATCACCTGCCAGACAATTTGATTGAACAAGCAAATTCGAGCAGAAGCCACCATCGTCTCGTTCATTGCGCATTGAAGCCTTACCGAATGACTCATTGTTGACAGTGCCGACATGCATTCATCAACCTTTTCAACAGCAACAAAAGATGGTTTAGTTCCGTGTCTAATATAGGCACGTATTTCGTCCAGCCCCGGTAAAAATATCACAGACGAATCCAATTCGTTAAAGACTACGGTCATGTAGTTAAAGGCGATTTTTGCGATTGCTCTCAGTAAGATCTCATCGTAGTTCCCCTGCAAGATTGTTTCTTCCACTCCGCCGAAAGTTTTTAACTCAGACGAAGATTCGATTTTCTTTCCAATCTTACTCAATAAATTTTCGAGCTTTGTCTTCAACATTTGCCACTGTGAATCTGTAAGGTTCTCGCTTGCAATCAGAGTTAGCGATGAAAAATCAAATTCCTGCTGTCGTTCTATAAGTACTTCGAAACGGTTTTCCTCGAAAGATTCCACCATGCCAGAAGCTATGTTTCGAATTTGCACCTGAGAATTGGGCCTCGTGAACATCTCCGTTCCATCAAAAAGCATTTTGCTTTCCGCGCCAGTTATAAGGCCAGCATTACCGTCCGACTTAAGTCTAACCCGATTCCAATGCTGATTTTTAATAGCTTTTCTTTTCTTTTTTCCTTTGATGAAGCGCAATGTGCCTTCAATACTGTCACGACCAAACGGCTCATCCAAAGTCGCGCCCAAGTAAGAATTGCATTCAATGCAAACGCAACTGGCAAACTCACTTGGCTCCAGAGTTAAATTGTCCTGTATGCCGGCACCTTCTGTCATGCAATTTTGAATAACATGCTCAGAATTGAACAAGTTAAATGGAAGTATTTCTGTGCAGTAGATGCATCGCCTTGTTTGATTCTCTAACATGGTCATTTTCGGGAATGTTTGCTACAGATGACGTGTCACTTAATGCGTACCCTCTTAGTCCCCAACGCACCCATCCCCAGGTTGCTGCAAAGGGCTATTGGTCACCTAGTGTCCTCGACACACTGCGGTATAATTGCCTTTCGAAACAAGCCTTGTCGAAGCCCAGAACACCTTCAATCGAGTCTTTTACATGCCTTATGACCGCGAATGGTTAGACAATCTTATTATGAATAGGGTTGCTGAGCATCGGCATCTTGAGTATAAGGTGATTATTGAGCATACCATTGTTGGCGGCAATGCAGATTTTAAAGACGAGGGAAAGAAGGAATTCTTACGCGACGTAGGTGCAATGGCTTCCGTAGGCGGGGAAATCGTTGTTGGCATGGAAACCCAACGAGTGGGAAATACTGATACAGGCATTCCAACGGGAAATCTGATTGGAATTCCGTACGCCACCGGCGATGCACTTGCGCGAACGATTCAGAACATTATAAACAGTGGAGTCCGTCCAAAGATTTTCAACTTGGATGTAATTGCGCTGGATGCACCAAATGGTGGTTACATCATGGTTATACATGTACCTCGCAGTATCATGGCACCGCATTTAGTGACGTTTGGCAAGGAGAATCGCTACTTTCACAGAACATCTACAGGAAAGGCGCTAATGGACCCAGAGGATATGAGGAATGCCATTCTCTTTTCAGGTGGAATCATCCACCAAGCGCGAAAATGGCGCGACAAGCGCTTGAACATCTTAAGCAAAGAGCACACTGCGCAGCAGCAAAATGAGATCAGCGCATTCCTGCAACAGCTTGAAGAAGATGGTTATGATGATCCCGCTCCAATAGAAACTAATGCCCCTCCATGGAAGCCTTATCAGATCCTGCATCTGATCCCGCTTAGCTCAATTGCCGCAGTGGAGTTCTATCCCGTACGGCTGTTGAAGGATCAGGAACAGTTGTTGAACCCTGATAGATTCGGCGCGAGCCTCGAAGGAAGATACAACGCGGATGGCTTTGCGTTGACCGCATTTGATTATAGAGCTGGCACTCAGTTCTTTAGTACAGGTCAAATTGAGTCAGTCTCGATACTTAATCACTGGGCTCATCGACCGCCATTCGGAATTTACGACCGGTCACTAGAAAGTATTCTACTGAGGTGCTTGAAAGATTTCTCGGTCGCCCTCAAGAACATCGGAGTCACCCCTCCCGTGATGGTGAGTATCTCTTACAAGAACATGGACTCATATACTCTTGGCGACAGTGCTGACATGGCGACATTAAAAGGACGAAAACGCCTCGTTCCGGGATCGTTTATGGTGCCGGAAAAACTTGTGAATGAATGGAGCGAACTAGACGACATTGTGTCTTTTGCAAAGCCTCTAATTGACGTCGTTTGGAATGCCGCTGGATTACCAGCATCACCGAACTTCAAGAGTGACGGAACATACAGGTATGAGAGTTGGGAGCAGTATTGACTTGCCATTTTTACATGCACACTAATGGGCAAATTAGCACATCGCCCTGCTGTTCGGAGAGCGGCTCATCGATTGCGCTTGCGAGGTTTTAAAGAGAGAGTGAATATTCGCGATGACCTGGATGAGCTAGAGACCGTCGTTCCTCCTCACGTTGGCGAGTTTTCGATCTTCTTACGAATGGCAAACCTTGCCGACGAGGCGCATTTCGGTAATCCTAATCAATATCAAATCCACACAGCAACAGGAATAGTTTTCGAGCCACCAACCGATCGACAGATGGCATTTTACAGAAGAATACTGGTTTTGTTCGCCGATCTTGAAACGATCGTCACCTTGGTACACCGAGCAAGATGGACAGCTGCACAGTATCCAACATTATTGACAGCAGATGAGTGCGTTGCTTATCTCCAAGCTGACATCCATGCATTCCATGCCGAAATGCGCTCGTTATTTGACTCAATTGCTCTCACTACCAAACAGATTTTCTATCAGCCAAATAAAATCCGTGGACTAAAAGAGCCACCGGATACATTTTTTTATTTACGAAAGTGGTGTCATAATTTCCAAAATCGTGCTTTGATTGGTTCTGCTTTGGGCGGCTTAATATCTAATTGCGACTGGTTTGACCCGTTCAGACAATTTCGTGAATCAATCATTCATAAGGAAAGAGACGCATTTGTTCAAACGCATCCGGACGGCGATATTATATTTCGGATGCTTTACAGTCTAAAGACACGCATGACGTATGCCGGTCCAGCCGAATTTTTATGGAAAGATTGGATTCGCTTTGATCCATATGCCGGCTACTATTTGGGCAAATTACTTTTCTTTCTTGACCGTTACTGTGAATTTAGCGCCGCAGAATTAGAAGTGGACCTGCATGGCGCCTTAATTTACACGCCGACAAGAATACAAGCCGCCTATGCATGTATTGGTCGGACCACCCAGGTAATATCCGAAAGCTTGCACACTCGACGAGTCTATGATCGCAATTGGGATGCGATTTCTTGGACGCGATAACGAGCACCAAAAATGGTGCCTAGCAATGCACTACGTTTCAATCTTACATATACTCGAACAAAATGCACTCAATAGAACTAGACTCTGCCTTAAAATTAAAAGCTACTTTGTCTTATTTCCTTATTCGAAGTTTCTCGATCCAGCCCCAAGAACTATTGCGGACCTGAGCAAAGAAAAGGATCAACGAGCCATGATTTCTTATAACTATTTCTCGTTTCACACACCTAATCCGTTCGAAATGGTGAACTATTCAGACCTTTGGGGCATTCTCCCCATTGCTCAATTAACGAATAAATGATAATCTGCTGACAGGTTGACACTTTTGAAGTCGAATCCTCGTCACGAAAATATACCGAATAGTTGCAGTAAAGTGAGTATGAAAGTCCTCGAAAAACTAAGTCCCGAATGGTTTCAAGCAGCCTGGAAAAACCTAGAGCTGATTGAAAATAACGCTGACGCCTATGAAGACCCAGAAGAGGGTGACAAGGCGCCAAGTAAGGAGGTTTTTGAAGCCGTAAAAGGTTTCTTGAACACTCTGAAAGATGTCGGCGACACAAAACTTGAGGAACCCCGATTTTTTGTATCACCCAATGGGCAAATTGTTGTGGCCTTCGGAAGCAAGAAGCGAAGTCTGGACATTCGGTTTACACCCAACGTCTATTTCTATTTCAAAGACTCGCAGTTGGCGCCGGCAACAGGCGATAATATGAACGATGCGGTTCAGCTTACGTCGAAGTACTTTCGCATCTAATGTATCAGGTTCTCGAGCTGGATCTTGATGAACAGCTTGTTTGCCTGTTTTTTCGTGGCGAGGGTGAACCACAAAACATTGTGCAAACAGTCGACTTTGAACGTCGTATGAATCGTGAGGTGCCTGAAGGAGGCATTTCATTTTATCGAGCGGCCGTCGTTTCGTTTTTTTTTATTGTCGATCGTGTGAGACGAAAGCCGAGACTTAATCGTGGTATTGCCCTTATATCGACAAGGCATTTATTGGATCTCGGATTCACCCTTAAGGGAGATCCGGCCGCTAATGCTGGCCACATCTGTCTACACTGTAACCGTTGCGATGGAACTCAATACAATTGCAGCGCAATCGGGCCATGCGCTTTTATTACACCGGAAGACTACCGAGCCGACAACGATATGATGCGAAAAGCTTTAAGCGAAGCCATGACAGTAGTGATCGAAGCAACTAACACACGAGAGCAATTGCTGTCCATTTTTGGCAGAGACGTTCTACAAGACGATCCGTTGCATGCCAATGAAGAATACATCCGCCGTTGGCAAAACGCACAGGTGTCGATAACGACCGTTGAATAGGACGCCTCAGCTCCAAACGATTTCCCTATTAATGTTCCTGGCGACAATTCGTAAGGACAGTCCAGAAAAAAAGGATCGCCATTGCGATGGCGCAATGAAACCCATTCTGCCGCCGCCAGCATCCCATACTGGAACGACAGTGCCAGCGAGGTCTGCCGACTTGGCCGCGACCTGAAGGGTTGCTCTGATTTCATTTTGTTCGTCCAAAGACTTGTAAGCAAACGACCTGTCCATCGGAACGATGACCATGTTTTGTCCCTGCTCTCGAAGATGTGCAACCGGAATACGGTTCATAATTCCCCCTTATTGATTTGAGAAGTTCGTATTGCCAAATTAACCAAACATACCTATGCGGCTGTGGTGCTCACGCAACCCCGACCAGCAATTAGTCGTTGTTCTACTCACGAGTACCGCAGAATTACGCCATACGGAAGCAACAGGCAGCCGCACGCTTGTCCTGACTTGTGTGGCGTCGTATGAGGACTCCAGATAATAAGTTGCTGATGGCAAGTCATACACCCGACCGTCATCGCCTCTTATTGTTCGACTAAAGCCAAGTTTGCTCATCAAGCTATGGAGCCGTTGATAATGAGCCTCAGATGGGCTTCCATACAATTCCACTCGAACTAAAAAACTGCTAGTCATAGTTTTTGAACACTCCGCTTTGTAATCGCCTTGGTAAAAGGATAAATGATCTTGGCATCTATGTCAATTAAGCTGACCCCTGTAAGTAAAATGTCAGCGAGACCGTATATTGACGACGTGTGATAGAATAATTGTCAGCGACATTGACATGCGCAAACTTAGTAGTAGATAATTCGTACGATGGCCATTGACCAAGAACTTCTGTTGAAGCGGATCGGCGCGCGTCTTAAAAAAAGACGGGTTGATTGCCAAATGACCCAGAATGAGCTATCAAGCCACATCCCCCTAAGCCGAACGTCGATTGCCAATATCGAAGCCGGTAACCAAAGTCCGCCGCTCTACATTTTGTATGAGTTCTGTCGAGTCTTGGCCGTTGAAATTGATGACATATTGCCGCCACTAAAAGAGATTCTTCAATCGCCCTCAGCGATGGCCGATGATCTGGCAAGAAGAATAGAAAACAGCGGGGCTAATCTCACAGCCGACGCCTTGCAAGAAATCATGGCTGGTACCTCACCAACTGTAGGAGAGCTAGATGTCCAAAGCTAAGGCACAAAGAGAAGCTAAGAGAATTTGGACTGAAATTGGAAAGCCTGTTCCAGTACCGATTGAAGAAATTTTTGCCCAGTATGGAATCGAGCTACAGCGTAAAGAACTTGAACCCTCAGTTTCCGGCATGATGGTTACTCGCGAAAACTCCAAAGTAGTCGTTGCAGTAAATAAAAATGATCCCGCTAATAGACAGCGATTTACCATGGCACATGAACTTGGACATTACCTTCTTCACCGATCGACCAATCCGATTTTCGTCGATGGGCGAACCTTCTTTAGAGATGAAAAGTCGTCTTCGGGAACGCGAATACAAGAAATTGAGGCAAATGCCTTTGCGGGCGAATTACTGATGCCCGAAGAAGCAGTGCGCTCGCGAGTAAGCGAGAAGCTGAGCATTATGGATGGTTTTGAATTGGGCGAATTGGCAAGTAATTTCAAAGTTAGTGAAGCTGCAATGTCAATTTGTTTGTCTAGACTAGACCTTTTAGAAGAGTAATCGATTGGTACCGTAGGCACCACCAAAAGATTTGCCGCCGCCATGTCAGTATTTCAGCCTCTGCAGCGCTTCTCGCGTGTCCTCTGGATCGACAGCAAGATAGGTTTGTAGCTGCGAAAGACTGGAATGTCCTGATATTTCCTGCACCGTACGCAGTGGCACACCCGCTCGACTCAAGCTAGTTAGCATAGTTCGCCGCATTGAATGAGTCGATGCTCCTTCCAACCGTAACATATCAAACGCTGCCTTCAGCACGTTATGTCCCTGAGCGCGTTCCAGATGCCCTGACTCGGAATCGGGTGATGGAAATAACCACTTGGATTGTGATTGTGGTATCGCCTGCAGTGCTTGTTGCAGCTTGTCTTGTTCTTCGGCGTATTCTTTCAAATGCTCGCGCAAACGGAAGTGAATCGGAATGTCACTATAGACTGTGTCTTTTTTCTTCAGTCTTTTGACTTTAAGGGTATTTCGGATGCCACCGTAATCGGTGAAGACCTGGTCGCGTGAGAGTCGGATAATTTCACCAATTCTTAGACCCGTATAAATGCCGATGGCGAAAAGCAAGCGATCGCGAGGCGTTTCCAAGACCTTGAAGACGTTTTGTATATCTTTTGACGATAAGATGCGGGCTTGGCCTGGAATTAGACGTTTCTTTCTAGATAGGCTGTTTCGTCTAGTATACGGGGGCTACTTTATTTACGCAACTGGAGATACTGAATATGGTGGCGTCACCGGCTCCCCTTGATTAGACAAAATGACCATTTTGTCTAATGCACCTTTTTCGACCAACGTGCTTTTCGTCGGCACAAAACAGCTGTCAAGATTCGATTTCTGGTCTTGATATCCATGCCCGTTTCTACGCCTTTCTAAGCGACGTTTTTAAGCATTCGCTTATGATTGTTCGTTCACAAATTTGGCACTGCTCATGGTGCTATCAGACCACGGTAACTCGAGCGTGTTCAAACGACCTGTCGGATATATAAAAATACGACAAGTCGACTCCGCTGAGTATCAATAAACAGCACTTAGAAATAATTTCACGACAACTGCGTTGCGCTGCACTTATACCGCAGTCACGCTTGCTAATCTTTTGAGCACCACTACAGGAGGCAGAGAAGTGAGCAACACGGTTCAAACTACCTTTGAATTGTCTATTCCGGCTACGCGATTTTTGTCCACGCTAAAGAACTCTGCTTCTTTCAGCATTATGGTTTTGCAGCGAGGCAACCTAGCTCAATGTTTCCACAATAGGCGGCTCACTGACGAAGAAAAAGAGATGGATCGCAACAAGCAGTTGTTGTTCAGAAACGAATTTTGTAATTTAGTCGATAATTTTCAAACTTATTTGCAGGAACTATACTGTTCAATTTTGGTCTTACATCCACTGTTGAATGGTAATGCTCCATTGGACGCCGAAACAGTTTTTAAGCACAAGGATCTTGATGCTTTGAAGCTTACTTATGCTAAAAAAGTTGCGCGCGAGTTGAGTTTCAAATCCATAAGTAAACAGTCCCAAGATATTCATAGACATTGGAAATTCGATTTGTTCAGCGATCCAAAAATCGCCAACCAAATCGAAGAGATCGTGCGTATCCGAAACTTACTAACTCACAATAGGGGCGAACTTCCGGCTGGTGACCGGATCAGAGAAATTGTATTCCATGGAACTGAGATTTCATCTGCGATCCGGTTGCTATTCGATTCAGTAATGCGTAATCGCATGTATTTGGCCGCTGAATCGCATTCAAAAAAGCCAGGTAGTCGCATAGTTTTTGGCCGATCGTTCGCATTTAATTTGGCCTTTTGCCAAGAAGGAAAGAGATTAATGAGTGGTACCTAAGTATCTTCTGATTCGTTGCCTCCGTTCTTGGGTTTTCTGCGCGAGGGACCAAGCAAATCTAGCCTGTATGATCCATGTACCACGCGATCAAGAATTGCATCTGCCAAAGTCGCGTTAGAAAAAGTTTGGTGCCATTCTTTGACAGGCAGTTGAGAAGACATGATGAAAGATCCGCGACCGCATCGATCATCGGCCACTTCAAGCATGTCTCGGCATTGCTCCTCTGTGATTGGGACCAAGGCGAAGTCATCGAGCAGTAATATTTCAAAACTTTGAAGCCGTTTCAGGAGCCTCGAATAGGATCCGTTTATTCTGGCAACAGTCAGTTCCTGGAAGAATCTTGGTGCTCGAAAGTAGATGACAGTGTGGCCGAGTCGACATGCTTTTTGTGCGAGTGCGCAGGCGACGTATGTTTTACCAACACCGGTTTTTCCGGTGATGAGCACGTTCAGACGTTCATTGATCCAGGTGCAACTTGCCAATTGTCCCACCAGGCGTTTATCTAAGCCTCGCGCACCTTTAAAGTCGATGTCCTCAATGCAAGCTGGCTGGCGGAGCCTTGCACTCTTCAATCGTTTCGTCAGAAGGGATGATTCACGCTCGGAAAACTCAGCGTCGATCAGGAGGCCCAACCTATCCTCAAAAGAGAGCGACTGTAGTTCCTTCATGTCTACCTGCTGTTGCAGCGCACGCACCATGCCTACCAGCTTCATTTCCAGAAGCTTATCTATCGTTGGATGTTTGAGCATTCTCTTTTCCTCAGTTAGTGAAAGTATTCCGGTCCTCTTATATTCGGATGTTGAATATTGCCGAGTCGCAAGGACATTTGCTCTGGCAGCGAACGAACTCCTGCCTCCAAGATGTTTCGTATGACTCGATAGCCAACTGCACCTAGCCGAAGGGCATGACCGCATGCCAATTCAAGTTCTTCGTCTCCATATTTAGTTTTCAATGATTTGACGAGTCCGAAGCACTGATCGTAGTTGAGTTGTGGATGTGGTTTTGCGTTGAGCAAGAATTCAACTGCGGCCTTTGTATTTGGACCAATCAGCGCGGCTTTTTTGATGAACCAATCTGGAGTAAGTCCATGGTAAAAGGCGTGTGTTGGAGCCAGGTGTTCCGGAGCAGTTGTCTTCTGCCCCGCTGCCCAGTTGCGCACGTGACTCGCCACTCTTGTTCCATTATGCAAAGCCTCAACAATGTGGGCTGTGTATCGGAGATCCACTTGGTCGCCGACGAGTTTGTAGGGAACGGAATAGTAATGACTGGAGAGTTCCAAGTGGTAGTCCTTCGGAACTTGAACAGAAAGTTTCCATTCTTCAGATTCGAATTCAAGCTCCGGAAGTGCTAGCAGTGCCGGTTTGTCAATAGATTCGAACCACGAGCATCGACTCCCTGGGAGTTTTTGAAACGGTTCTTGATTTAATTCATCGCGAAGAACTACAAGCTGTTGATTGAGTTCATCCAAACTAAAGAAGGTAAAGTCGCGTAGTTTTGCCAGTGCACGCTGTTCGACGTGTTGAACGGCTTTCTCAACTTTACTTTTGTCTCTGGGTTTGTATGGTCTCGCCGGCAAGATCCCGAAGCCGTAGTACTCGGCAAGTCTCTGGTATGAGCGATTCAGGACACGTCCCCAGCGGCAAGCGTCGGTCACTGCTGATTTCAAATTATCTGGCACCACAAAGGTTGGCACACCACCGAAAAATCTCAAAGCATGAATGTGGGCAGTCAGCCAATGACGCAATTCCTGAGACTCAAACGCTTCAAAGAATGAGTAGTTACTTGCACCAAAGGTGGCAATGAAGATCTCTGCACTAGTAACCTCTCCTGTTTCTCTGTCTGTTATTCGAACGGTCTGTCCAGCGTAGTCGACGAATAATTTCTCACCTCCTTTGTATTCCTGCCGCATTACCACGTCACGTGTTTCCAGCCAAATGCGATACCGGCGACAAAATTGTGAATAGCTCAGACATTTTTTGTCAGACGAAAAAACTTCCTCCCAAAGAAGGCGCAGAGTTACTCCTTTTCGTTTTAGCTCACGGTGCACTTTTGCCCAATCGAAATCCGGAATTTCTATCGCTGATGACGATGCCAAACGCGGATAGAGGAGTTCTTCCAACTCTTCATCAGTGATGCTGGATACACTTGCCCAAGTGAGGCCAGCAGCGTGCGCGCGTTTTACACAATCTTGAACGGTGCCCCTGGAGATCCCTAGCGAGCGTTGTGCTTGATTGCCGCTCAATCCCAGTTGCATTGTGAGTCGCAAAATATCTCGAAGTGTTTGCATGATTGTTCTCGGCCTTGCCATCGACGCTCTTACCTCCACGGATGTGAAGCAAGAATCGCCGAATGAGTTGGCAACCGCTCAAGATCTCAATATGCTTCTTGGTTTAATGAGCACAAGCTAATCGCGTGCCATGCAAAGCGGCCAAAAACGTGCGATTAGCCGGCCAAATTAAATGCGAATGCCCGGCCAAAAACCATGCGCTTACCCGGCCAGATTGCATGCGATTGGCCGGCCAAAAACGATGCGAATATGCATCAGTAATCGACATCGATAAGAGAGCACAGGAAAAATGGACAGGCCTCGTCAAACTGCCTATCGAGGCAAGTAAAACAAGGTCCATCCCATCTGACGACTTTGCCCCTAGCCGTTAATTCGTCGGCCTTAAATAATCGGAATGATCGCGATGAGCCTTAGTTTGCCAGGCGGTGCTCGAACGTCTTACACGATATAAGCACTCAAGTTGCAAACTACTGTCAACGTAGGAACACTCCCCAGTTAAACGAAAAAGTCCCAAAGGTTATGAGCCACCAAGCCGATCGCCATCTTGTGGCATCGCTGAGCCTTCTGCTTTGCTAAACTCTCTGTCAAAATGAGCCATCGCCATCTCAATGAATCGACCATGATAGACAGCGTAAACGGTCGAAGTGATAGAAGTTGCTGTTGATGGTATCAAGGTCAACAGCAAATAGCCGTAACCGATGCTCGGTCGCAACCACGCTAAACCGGACCATTGAGCAGTTGCATGTGTAAAATCTCCGTCTTTGTCATACTTCCAAGTTTCAATTTTTTTCTCGTTAATCGCCTGCTTGATTTGAGTTAGCAAGTTGCCTGGATTTGAGCAGTAAAGTTTGATGGACATATAATCTCCTTGAATTATTCAAAAAAACAAGTCTCGACTGAGAGGCACCAAACGACGACCTGCTCAAGCGACTAGTATTTGCGCAATGTTAGAAAGAAGAAGAGCCACCACGTACTCTGGTAGTGGCTCTTTGGCTTCTTAAGGACCGACCACTCGTGCAGCTGGAGCTAGAGATCTCACTACAGTCACGGCATGTTGAGCTGACTGTAGGCTTGTGTAGGTCTCCGAGGTGACCAATATTTGGCCATTCGTTGCTTTGAGCACGAAATAGTACTGATTATTAACACTTTTCTTGATTTCGAACATATACGCTCCTTTGAGTAGTTGACTCCGGAGCAATTAGACAAGTAAGATTGCTTTGAACGAAGCGATGTTGCCTATTGCGACGGAGCCGCTGGGGTCTCATAGGTGTTAACTATGGGACCTTTTGCTTTTTTGGTTTCACACGAAGCCAAATCACTACTCTAATGTAACACACGTTCGCTGATTTGGATCGCCTCATATCGCATATTTGCGATTTGGTTGACTGACATGTGCTTTGTGGTATAAAAACGAGTAATAATAAAGGTGAAGGAAATTGACTATTACCGAACCCGCGATGGACAACTACCAGCGAAGGAGTTTATCAATAGTAGGAAAAAGCATCGTCAGATTGAAATAGTGTGGAAGCTACGGGAACTTGAATCTCGTTTAGAATTCATTGATGAATTATCAGAATTAGAAAAAGTCGGACCCTTCTACGTCATGACCGTTCAAAAAGACAATCTAATACTGTTCCGCGACCCAACGGGCGTGTACCTTTTGATGAACGGTTTCAATAGCAAAAAAAAGTCGTTCCAGAAAAATTTGGATTCTGAGATCCAAAAGTTGTCCTCTGAATGTCTGTCCACTTCCAAACAAAGGATGCCTACCAATGAGTAATGAACTTTCCAAACACATTGATGAACTTTGCAAGGATCTTGAGTTTAGAAGCGAACTAAAATCAAAAGAACTCGGAGCCAAATTGGCTTTTCAGTTGAAATGTTTACGAGAAGCATTAGGTTTAAATCAATACCAAATCGCTGATTTGCTCTCAACCACTCAGTCTAGAATTTCGCAAATGGAAGACCCTTCCTATGGCAAATTCAACATACAGTCATTGGTAAAATACTGTGAGGCGCTGAATTGCGAGCTTTTAATTGAAATTAAAAGCCACACGAATGATGCAGGTCTTGTACTCTCGGAGTCAGAGACCGAGAGCTTAGGAGATTTTGGCGTACACCTCGAGCTGCGAAACACCGGAGGCTCCGAACACGATGACTTCTCCCCTCAACCTAATGCTTATGAGTGTATGTCGACAGACTATCAGTTAACTGAATCACCGGTACAAATTCATCGAATGTCCAACAAGACTGCTGCATGACCCGTTCACGAAAAGCAAAGCCTCCAGAGCGCAAAACCTTTTTGGATTTGCTAATTCCAAACACACTTATTTTTTGCGAAGACTACATTGTAAGCAATACAAACAAAGTCTCATATTTGAAAACGATAGAGATCTTGCGAGCCGAGGCATTGCCGCTAGTTCCAGAACGATTTGTTCTGGCGGCTTCCCTTTTCAGAAATCCATCGGCCGATATCAACACATTTTCCAGCTTGAATCCCGAGATAAAAGTCGTTCTTAGAAATCCGTCGGATGCAATGTTTGAGCTGGGGGTCTTTCCAGTGAGTTTCCTGGATCCATTAAAGCCATGGGCGATCGAGCGTCTCATCATAGAATTCGCGAAAGGAGATCTCCAATTCAATTCAAGTGGCGGCTATACCTTTCAATTATTAGGAAGAATTGAAGACCAGGAGTTTACGCCAATTTTTATGAGCTTGCTCCCGGTTGCTAAAAAAGGCTCGAAAAAAAAATCCGCAAAAGTCTAGAGCTTTCAAATGCAACATAAATGTCTTTATCGGCGTCGTTGCTTCACGGCGTTAGCCGATTAGAGCGTTCTTGATTTTCTTTTTCCGGTTCGCTTATCACGACTGCTACGAGCCGATTTAGCCGGTACAGATATCTGATTAATAGATCTGTACTAAATTTGTCGATGCAGATCCTGTTTAGTTCGGCCACTCGCGGTTGTGCGACGCCTAGCTTCTTTGCCGCTTCACTTTGCGTCCATTCATTCTGCTCAATGATTGCCTTAATTTCAGCTATAAGCATCACCTTATGGACTAGGACTTCACACTCTTCTCCCTTGAAGCCTTTTCGGCGGATGATCTTCCTGTAATAACTGCGGCTGTCATTCATTTCTAAAAAGACAGCCGATTTTGACATTGATCAACTCGAGACCCATTTCTTCCACCAAGGTTGCTTTTGTTGCGCTAGCTCCAATGCTGCTCTGGATGTCTCCGCTTCCTCGCGCAAACGTTCATTTTCTTTGTTCAATTCTTCGACATGTTTCTCAAGCGCTTTCGTTTGGAAGTCCGCAAGTTTCTCCTTTTCTTCAAGTTGCTTTTGGAGATCTGGAAGAAGTCTTAATTGAGTTTCTTTTTCGGTAAGTTCATGCTTCAGCTCATGTATTACTTCTGTCTGCTGATCCAATTTTTCTGCAAATTGCTGAGCAATCGTCTTAATAACACGATCAAGTTCAAGTCCTATGTCACGCCCATCCCGCCGTTCAATGGACTGTGTTGAAAAGTCTTCTTGCGTGGTGCCGGCAACTTCATCGAGAAGTTCATTTTGATCGACATCGTTCGTATCCGCATCAAAGACTTCTTGAATGCCTTCAACTGCGTATTGATCTTCGCTCACCTCTTTTAATATGTCTGATGTAATCCATAATTGAAAAGGTGAGTTAGTTTGCTTGCCGAGACGTCTAGATTTAACGGCGTTCCTTTTTATATATCGCCGAAGAGTCTTTTCAGATAATCCGGTGGCATCTGTCGCTTCCTGCAGGAACATCCATTTGCCTTCTTCGACTTTTGTCTGGACAGTCTGGTCATCTACAAGCTGTTGACCAGTCGACGTCGCGTTGGGTTGTTTAGACATTCTATTTTTCCAATCATAAGTATGCAGCACCAAATAATTATAAAGACAAATAACTCAGAGTGCACCACTTTTCTGAACAATCTGTCTAGACAGTTGTTTGTTCCAGCTCTGTACAGGGACTATGAGTCTAGTCAGCTGTGGACAAATATCGCATCTGGCTGGTCGAGCATATACCGCGATGAAATTGTGATGTTGCATATGGTGCCAAGAGGTACAATTCAATTTATCAGACCGGCGAGCAATGTCTAGACTGTCCAGGCATTTTGTCTAGACTGTCTACGCATGAGGCGCGGTGCCGGCGGGTTCGCTGCCTGGAACCAAATGCGGTGGCGCTTCAGCCGATTTCGTCTAGACAGTCTATAAAGTCTAGACAAAACGATATTTGTCTGAGGATCACTATTGATCTGTCTAGACATCTGATGTATATTTTGTCTAGTCAGTCCAGACGAATGCTGGAAAACCTCACTAGTTCAGACTGAAAAGACTTGATCAATTGCGCAAACGATCGTAGGATCAGCCTTGATGAAATTCTCAGTCACCGCAACTGGTACCAACTAAAAAAATCCACAAATAGTGGAACTCGCTTCAAATCGCATTAGCTCAAAAACTAGAAAGAAAGCAGACCATTTTTGAACTCACAACCGTCGATAAACCACCTTCGGATTCACCTAGATGCTTAGAATCTATGCTCAAGCAGTTTATGGATCTCTTTCCCTGTCGATCAGATAGCGCTGTAAAACATGGACAATCCGGAAACTGGCGTCAGACAAATCGATATCATCGATTAACTGACCAAGAAATTTTCGAAACACTTCAGACACCGACAAAGCTGTTTCGCGCACACCAGTTTGATACCAAAACACGATATCTCGTCTTGCGTATCCCGCACGACAGTAACCTTTTTAACTTGAACTCAATCGTTCTACTGCGAAAACAATTGCAGACACTGTCCATCGATCCAAGACATTATCAATTTGATGACGACTGGTATTTATATATCTTGTTTTCTGACTGGATAGACTCCACACAAGCAAGTAGCGCATTATCAGAGTGGCTTCGACAACGGAGCTACGAAATTGGACTGGGCGGTCTCCAGATATACCCTACGAACGGCGTCATTCCATTTCCTCTCCAAGTAGGCTTCTCCTGGCTCAATGAGTACTGCCAGACAATCGTACATAGAAACGAACTTTCAATTGAAGAGGCACTGTCGTTGTTCCTCTCTGACTTAGACAAGAACGCTGTGGACCCGGTATGTCTCCTACAACGAATCGAAAACTGCAATCCTACATCTCACAATGTCGCGCTCGACGAAGTCGAAGAATCGCTGGGGAACATCACCCAAATTGCAGATCCTTTCTGGGCACCTATCGTTGAAGGGTCACACACGATTGTTAGTTCAGGTGCCGATCTTGGATACCAAACTCCGATTTTATATGAACAAACAAGAGATACAGGCACCACACAAGAATTTCCTTACCAAGCTCCCATGGCTGTCTTTGCAAGTCAGCCAGAATTGAACAAAGCATCGAAGAGAACAGGTGATGGGCTTTCTCAGTCGTTGACTAGACAGTCTAGTCAATCAGTGAGGGTTGAAAAAAAGAAGCGTCGAAAGCAAGAGCCAGCAGGTGCTGTTTCGCCCGTACCACTTATGTCAGAAGAAGGCATTGAAGAACATTTGTCATTGGACTTTGACCCCATCACGCTAAGCAAATCCAAACAGGCTACTCAGTCATCATTTCCCGGGCCTCGACCACCTCCATGACTATACGTAATTGCGTATTGGTTGGACCCAAACTAAGTTACACGCACCACTATAAAACCGGATTCTCGTGAGAGCGAATACGTTGAACGGGCGAAAGCGCGATGAACCAACCTTAAAAACGCACTGGAACCTACTCAATGCATCCACAAATTGCTCTGAAATGAGATTTCAAATGATCAGGAGGTGACTTGATATAGGCAAAAACGGATAGGAAAGCTCAAAAACCAAGAGACACCACTGCTAGGTGATGCCTCTTGCTAAGACCGAAAATCGGATCTTGATATTCAGTTGTATTCAGGTTTCTTGGCAGTTTCCTGAGATGCAACAAGAATAAACCACAGATCTGGCTAGGTCAACTCGTCTCAAATTAAGAAAGAGGCACTACTACGACCGGATCACTTTCGCTGGCCAACAAACAAGTTGGACCGGCTAGATTCTCGCGCGAAAATTTTTATCCGCAATCGGCATCAGAAGCGATTGCTCAGTTTCTATCGCTATTTCATCGCTACGCATATATCTACAAACAATATGGTGACTCTGGATGGACTTCAGCAAATGAGCAATGGAAACTGCAAGATTCTGAAATCCTGAAAGCTATTGCATGTGTTCATCCAAGAGCTTTTATCGGAGCGCGAGCCGGCAAAGCGAGTAAATATGCAGTGCTAGATATCGATGCCGACAGCAAATACCACAACAAGGAAGGTCTTCTTCGGATAGCGGACCTGCTCGAAAAAGCCGGTATCACAGAAACCAATTTATACCGCTCATCCGAGTCGGGTGGTTGGCACCTGTATATATTCTTTGACGCACCAATAAGCTCTCGTGATTTGCGAGATCAACTTATTCAGTTATTCAGCCTGCACGACTTTGAAATAGGTAAAGGCACACTTGAGATTTTCCCGCACCTGGGCAATCGATCACTGGGCCAGGGATTGCGACTGCCATTGCAGCCCGGTTGGGCGTGGCTAAACGCAGACACGCTGACTGTACGAGATGAACGATGGGAGATGAGCCCACAAGAAGCTCTTTTTACGTTCATGCGCGATATCGAATCGACATCTAATACTGCGCATCAATTTCATCAACTCAAAGCATACGTAGCGAAAGTAGCTGCCACCAGGCAAACAATCGTTGCCAGAACAGCAAATAGTACGCGACTGGCAGAAGTAATTCCTATACGTAATTACGTAAGAACTGATGAATCAGATAGCGCCATAAGCGCCGTGAAATCAGCTTTTCAGAAGATGCCTCCTGGCATTCTTGCTAACACTTGGGTCAAAGGCCGTCATTACTACAGCTTTGGTTTGAGCGGACGGTCACAACGAGCAGATGCAGTTC
>PLZS01000067.1 GCA_003153555.1 Candidatus Melainabacteria bacterium
GGTGCAACGAACATTTTAGCGGGACGTTTGATCCAGGGAGCGTCATCGATGCCGATGTAATTTCCGGCTAAGCCCATGGATTCAGATAAATCCACACGTGCTAATTCTGTTTCTCTCTCCGCTTCAATCAGTCCAATTCTGGCAAAAGACAGATCCGCATCAGCCCTAGCTGAATCCACGCCTGGTCGCATGCCCTTAGCAACCAATGTGTGCACAATCAAAGCCCATGCTTCCATGCGTTTCACGGTAGCTTTCTGAGCGCGAATTGTTTGCTTCGCTGCGACCGTCTTCAAATATTCTTCAGCGGCGGCTGCAGCGACATCTAAATCCGTCAAGCGAACTTGAGCATTTGCCTGGCTAAAATCGGACTTGGCTAGCGAAACGTTTGCATGTCTCAAGCCAAAGTCATACAGTTCCCAAGAAAAATTTGAGCCGACATTGTCCGCAAAAATACTGCTCAAAGACGAGCCCTTGCGTTCCTGACCGGTTTGCATTGGAATTACATCCAATGTTTGTGGAAATACAGCTCCAGCAATCACATTGCTCGTCGTCCTAAGTTCCTGAAACAATAAATCAAAAGTTGGCAAATATGCAGTACGAGCCAGTGTTATGCCAGCTCTTGTCTGCAGTACTTTCGCTTTGGCGTAGCGGACGGTGGGAAAGTTTTTAAGGGACGTGTCAACTGCAGCGCTTAGAGAGTAAAGCGGTTGTATTGGCGGGCGAAGGTTGACGGAGCTTGGTCCAGGTTCTTGACTGGCACCATAGCAGCCAATACCCGAGAGCACGCAGACGAACACCAAAAGTGTCGCCCCAAGGGAGAATTTAGCTAAATGTGAGAAGGCACAGCGCCTTGACACGTCGTCCTCCTGCCAACCGGCAAACATCAGGAATGCCGTATATCAAACGGGTTTGTATAAGATACCGAATTCGAACTCAGCAGCGTATTAACGGGGATCAAGGAATCTGAGGATAGGTCTATGCACGGCTCGTCGCTGCTGTAAGGCTTCCCGACGATACGCTGCCAAGAGAACGAAGGCGATAGCGCTTCCTTAGATTCGAAGTCCTCAAGCGTCTTCTTTGATCATCTTCAGCGTCAAACGCTATAATACGCCAACAGCTCGTCGCTTCACCGTAATGCAGTATCGTTTCATCCTGACTCATACGCCAGGTCATCTTTCGTGCACCACAATCTCAATTTTTGTACGTCGATTGCAGCGCTGCTGCTTTTGATATTTGCTAATAACAACGCCTGGGCTGCAACAGACAAACAAGGCAAAGAGCAAACAGACGCCGTAGAGCATAGAATTCTGCATTTCCCACAAGTATCGCTCGGCTTTGTACGTGTAACGCCGCGTGATCAAGGATCTGAAAATAAATCGCCAGCCTTGGCCGGCGCGCAGGGCACTGTCAAGGTAACCGTTCCTCATGGTTGTATAGTCTCGCTTGACCTGAGGGGGAAAGTGTTTCAAAATCTCGCCCTTCTCGACGCCATAAGAAACGAACCCATAGAATCTATGCGTATAGGTTTTACCTCGATGGATGACAGCGAGGAAGGAACAACCGATCGAGTCTTGGCCCATGTTTGTCTGATGCGAAATCTTGAAGAAATAAATGCAGATCGTTCAGATGCGACAGACAAGGGACTGAGTTTAATTCACGATATGCCTAAACTACGCATTATTTCTATTTTTCTCTGTGAAGCCAACGGTTCCTGCCTCAAAGAAATTGCGACATGCCCGAATTTGAGGAAGCTCCATTTCTGGAACTGCCAACTCGACCAGAGCAATCTCAAGTATTTGTCAACATTGAAAAAACTTGAATTCGTAAACGTGAGCTCCACACGTTTGACGAACGATGGTATCAAGTTAATTGCTAATTGCAGCGGATTAAAGGGTCTTCGAGCATGCAACGATCCTATCGATGATGGCTGCATTAATGATTTGAAAAAGCTAAAGTATCTTAACTACCTCGACCTGGCGGGTACACAGATCACCATTGGTGGTATCAGACGCCTCAAAGGACTGCCGCTAACAAGACTGGTTCTTCCACTGAGCGCTGGTACAGTGCATGATCCTGAACTTTCTAAACTCTTCCCGGGTATTCTTATTCAGCACGCTGGTCCGAAGCGGGTTTCCAAAGACGACCTAGAATTGTTCGCACCCGTGCATTGATGCGTCACGAGCGTGTCACGAGAGTGTGGCATTATAAATTCCTCGACCGTGACCCCGGCGAATCCCGTATCTAACAGTTGCTTCGGCAACTTGGTCTTCGAGGTGTTAAAAATTATGGCTGGCGATCAAATCACTGCACAAACAGACAAAGCTTGCCCTGCTCCAACTTTCTGGGAGCATGTCGGTCAAACTCTTCATCTCACGGATAAGTCATGCAATCAAGCCGTCGAAGCGATGAGGTCGCAACCTAATGCCAACGCCGAAAAGCAAGTTCCAAACTTGTTAATTGAGGGAGTGGAGGCAGTGAAGCGCCAGGGACGATCAGGCTCCATCAATAAGCAAGAAGCTGAGATGCTCAAAGAAATATAGGATTGCTACTCACACAAATTTTCTTCGCTGGAGCAAGAACTAGTCACTAAATGTATAATTCGCTTACTGGAGTCCTCGCAATCGAATCAATGACTTGTTCATCCAAGTAACCGAGTGCAATTGTCTCAACTTATACAGCTAGTATTTGCAATAGCTTGTCGATCAAAGACTCTCTGCAAGTGCCAGATATTATCAACGCCTAAAACACTTCATCAGTCGTGCGTCAAATGGGAAAATTAGTTCGAATTAGTGCCGTTTATTTCATTCTGGCGATGTGTTCTTTGCCTAATCAATTTGTCGCGGCCGCAGACTCAGATTACATAACACCCGAGAAACAGAAGCACGTATTGCCTCTGCCACCAATACAAGATGCGGTGGTTAAGTTGAAACTTGACGGTGGAGAAATCACTCTCAAGTCCACCGCATATAAAAATCTTATGCCGAGCATGTCACCCAACACTGAAGGATTGAGAGTTAGCGCCGAACTAGATGGAGTATCATCTGAATCGGCAAAGAAGCGCAATTTCAAATTCAAACGTCTTTGGTTGATCAGTGGAACAATAATCTGGACTTCGGATATTCTTTCGGAGAAAACAGTCAACGCTCTGAATACAACTCTCACGTCAAACACCAATAACACAGATGTGTACGCCGAGATCTGCGACAAGACCGGAAAGTCCTATTACCTGAAAACCACGATCGCAAAAACAAGTGTCGTGTACTAGTAGCCTTCGAATCGCACTTATGTGCTAAGCGTCATTACTGCGAAGTGATTCCAATTCTGACAAGCGATTCCTGCTCGCAAGAAAGAGTCCGTATTCTTTAACCAACTCAGCCTGCACATAGTCCGATTTGAGAGCATTCTGCGGATCCGCCTCAATTGACTGTCGTTTAATCTGGTCGACCAAGGACAAACCCTTTTTGTAACTTGCTTCCGCCTCATCACTTTGATCGACTTGTTGGCAGCTTAACGCTTGTTGTAGATAAATACCGATCAGCGCGTACTGCAAAGATGCAAACTCATGTTCAGGAGCTTTAGATATTGCATCCTCAATCATTTTTATCAACGGCTCCGCCGCGGAGCAATTGTTCCGCTGACTAAGCAAATCTCCGCCTACGAAGGCAACCATGCTTGCGAGCCAATCAGCACGGTCGTGCACAACCTCGTTTACAAGTTCAGCGGTGTCACTTTTTTTCATCTCATTCAAAATCCACCAGTAGTAAATGAGGTGGATTGATTTTTCTGCGCTCAATTGTCGGCTTCTAAGGAGATTCAAAACCTTATCAACACTGGCAGTATCATTGACACCAAGCCGATCCGCACACAACTCGCACATTACCAACAGAGATTCGGATCGATTCAATACCTTCTGCCACCATACGAAACTTTCTGGTTTCCTGCCTGTCAGTTCAAGCAGAAGAGCATATCGAGCCAGGACTCGACTAACAATTAAAGAACCAAGTGTGCGGCCGGTAATATCTTGCGGTGACTCGTATAGTTCTGCTGATTCTGCGACCTTTTGAAGGGTGTGAAGAGCATCATCAAATCTTCCCATCTGCATCAATACTCGAGCGAGAGTGTGGCAGTGAATGAAATCCGTCAAATACTTCGAGAAGCCGTGCTGATACTCGTTCTCTGCCTCCCGAACTTTTGCATCGAGCAGAAGATATCGTCGGGCTAGTGCGAAATCATTGATGGCGAGAATGTTATCCGCAGCGTAAAAAATGTTTCCGCTCATTGGTATCCAATATGGTGTCTCTACAAATTTCTCGGCGGCCATATCTAAACGTTCTTGCGAAATGTCGCCGGCTTTATTGATAAAGCTCAAACCAAGTAAATCAAGGGCACGACTATATTTTTCCAAGATCCCGCTGCGACCTTTATGACTTAAAAAATCATCGTTTGCAGTGCGGATCAAATGCTTTGGGTTGAGATCGTTTTCAGTCTCAGCACCCTGAATTTTTCTGCCGTGAAGATCGTCTGTAGGCAAATCCTTCTGCAGGTATGCCACAGTATCAGCAGCTGTCTCCAAAACCTTTTGAATAGTGCCTGCAAAATCAGCCAGTGGACTCGGTTTCAGCAGTGGATAGACCTGCGCGCTTTCTGCAGCTCGACCACTAAGAAGTAAATGAGATGACAACGACATGGTCAAGGTCTGAATCAGAAGCTCACGTTGGCTGATGAATAAATCCTTTTCGATCTGATTCAATTCTTCCGGCACATAATCGGCCAACGTGGCAATAGTTTCGCGATACAACGGCTCAACCAAGGAGCGGTCCACGATCTCATCGGGCTTCTTTACCCCGGAAGCCACCCGCATGTCTTCTGATATTCCGTCAGCCATGTTATTGATCACAGTGACAAGAAATGCGGATTCCATGAAACCAGGCTTTGTTTTTACGAGTAGGTCTTTTAGCCATCCTGGGTGCGGAAAGCTGATCGCACACTTATCTTGGTAGTTCTTCGCTTGTTCCAAGACCATTCTTTCAATTTCTGCCGCACTCCATCGATGTTCAAGCATGGCGAAGGATAGCCAGCACTTTTGCCAGGGCGCTTGCCAAGCCGCTAATCTGGCGAACAATCCCACTTCCATAAGGTCACACGCCAAGTTGTCGTCATCAGTCATAGGGGCGTGCGCTCCGGGTCATGGCTGGGGCAATAACCCATGAATAATGCTAACTTTCAGCCAATGCACCGATTATAGAATATGGAGCAGCAAGCAATTGGAGATATCGCTCGGGCAGATGTAATTTTCTTGAATTCTATCTCAAATTCTTGAATAGTCCAACGCCCAGACCGACCGCACCACCAATGGCGGCACCCTGGAAAGCACGACTTCCGCCTCTGCCTCCAGCCCAACCAATACCCAAACCGGCTGCCGTGCCAGTCGCTACATCTCTGGCAATCGGGTGACGTTTGAGCGTTCGACTCGATCTGATCAGACCAACACCGGCGCCGGTTCCTGCGCCTATAGCGGCACCACGAACGACACCATGACCGGTCAGACCACCAACTAGAGCACCGCCTGCAGCGCCGACTCCTCCACCAATTGCTGCCGCTTTGACTTTAGGATGCCTCTGCCAATAGGTCTGACTATGTTGTACATGATTAGGTTGTACACGCACTCTAGTCGCCGTGGCGTTGTAATAAGCATCAGCTTGCAATGCAGTGGAAACTTGTAGCGCGCACACGAGAGACAATACTGCTCCTGCGTCTTTCGCATATCTATTCAACATCGTTCTCACCCCAACCGTTCGCTGCATTAGTGTATGTCATTCCTTCGACGTAGTTAGACAGAAGGACTTAATATATTGGCAGACGACCAAGTAAGAGAACAGTTCCCGAGAAGGTCATGGAGTGGGACTGTATGCTTCCAGTATCTCTTTACAATAGGCTTGCACATTCTCGTAGACGCTGTGGATCTGCATGTACAAGGTCGGCGCTAAATCCCAGTTTTCAGCAAGCGCAGCCTGTTCCATCTCTTTACATAGCGCAGACATTTCTGTCGAACCCATTGAACCGCATGACCCCTTGAGCTCGTGGGCTGCAGACTTCAGCTTGACTGAATCCTTAGCGGTAATGGCATCATAAATGCGAGCCAGGAGAGTATCCGTAGATGAGGTGAATACACCGATAAGTTCAATGGCACCATCGTCTCCGCAGGTGTCGCGCAAAGACTCGAAGTTCAGCAAACAAGGCTCGGGCTGCCTAGGTCCGCCACCGCTGATGATATCAGTTTTAACCGACGTAATTGGCTGAACCCCACGCCAGGCGGCACTATCGGTCTTAAACCAACGAACCAATACCTCTTTCAATTTGGCGGCGGTGACCGGCTTGCTAACATAGTCATCCATACCAGAAGCGATGCACTTTTCACGATCACCTTGCATCGCGTGAGCCGTCATGGCGATGATCGGAATGTGCCTGCCTGTTAACGCCTCGGCCCTTCTGATGGCGCCTGTCGCTTCAAATCCATCCATCTCAGGCATCTGGCAGTCCATAAGGATAAGCGAATAAGGAGTGTGGTTGAGCACCTCCACAGCTTCGAGTCCACTGCCAACTACGTGAGCCGAGAAGCCCAACTCCTTCAGGAGCATCAAGGCAACTTTCTGGTTGACGGGGTTATCCTCCGCGACGAGGACCATTCCAGTCTTTTGAAACACTGTCATCTCGGCTGTCGTATTCAATCTTGGCGGCATGTATGCGGAAGAAGTTGCTTCAGCCGCGTCGGTTGAGGCATTCAACACAAGAGCAATGCAGTCAAGTAGTCTTGATTGCTTCAACGGTTTAATCAGGTAAGCCGAGAAGCCCGCTTGCAGGGCGCCTTCACCAAGCCTGCCTTTATCTTCGGCGGTACACAAAATCAATTTTGTTTTGCTCAAAACAGGATCAGCATTCACCGCCCGCGAGAATTCCAAGCCTGCCATATCCGGCATCACCAATTCCACGATCGCCAAGTCGAAGGGATCACCCGCTTCTGATGCAATCCTAAGCGCACTCAGTGCCTCATCCAATGATGGCACTGCCTCGTTTCGCATGCCCCAACTTGAAGTGTAATCTTGAATTATTTTGGCAGTACCCTCTAACGCATCAACAAGCAAAACTTTCGTATGTTCAAGATCAAACTTATCGAGGTCAATTGGTTGCTCCGGTTTAGCATGGGAACGTTCAAGAGGAACCGAGAACCAGAACGTCGATCCCTTACCTTCCGTGCTCCGAACACCGATTCTGCCGCCAAGCAATTCGACTAACAATTTTGCAATCGACAAGCCAAGACCTGTGCCACCATATCGACGCGTAATTGATCCATCTGCCTGAGTAAATGGCTGAAACAGCCGATAGACAGCTTCTTGAGGCATTCCAATGCCAGTATCTTGCACCGAGAAGCGAACCCGGCATCGCTTCTCATCCATTGTTTCAAGGGTCGCTTGAACAACGACCTCGCCACCATCGGTGAATTTGATCGCGTTGCTGAGAAGATTCAACAGAATCTGACGCAGTCGCCCTGGATCTCCGCGCAGCGAAGTCGGCACGTCAGGCGCCACATAGGTCATGAGAGAAAGCTTCTTCTGCCTGGCTTGATCAGCAATCAGCTCTGCTGTGCCCTCAACCACATGCAGCAGTTCGAAATCAACGATTTCCAGCTCCAACTTACCAGCTTCGATTTTAGAAAAATCGAGGATATCGTTGATGATGTCCAGCAGCGACTTGGCTGAATCCTGAATGATATTGGCAATTTCCACCTGTTCATCATTCAAGCGCGTTCGCATCAACATATCGCTCATACTAATCACACCGTTGATTGGTGTTCTAATTTCATGACTCATGTTTGCAAGAAATACAGATTTAAATCGAGATGCTTCCAAAGCCTGGTCACGAGCCTGTTCCAGCTTGGACGCCAGTGACTTTAACTCTCGGTTGGCGTTAGCCAACTCGATAACACGTTTTTCCAAAGCTTCGTTAAGACGCTCAATTTGCTCTTGTGCCCGCTTACGTTGCTGCACACTGCGCAAAAGCGAGCGCACGCGTGTAACCAGCTCGGCGGGATGGAAAGGCTTGAAGAGATACTCATCAGCGCCTGCTTCCCAGCCCTGGAGCATGGCTTCGCGTTGCGTCAATGGAGTGAGCAGAACAACAGGAATAACCGACGTGTCAGGTCTAGATTTCACCTCACGGCACAAACTCAATCCATCTCTCTTCGGTAACATCACGGCTGCCAATATCAAGTCAGGATGCCATTCTGCGACAAGGGCAAGAGCATGCTCACCATCTCCTGCAAGCTTCGTCATGCACATATCGTTGAGCAATCCCTGGATATAAGATGCAAGTTCAGCGTTGTTCTCTGCGATCAACACACGTGGCAATTGTCTGTTCGCTTCTTGTTTATGCTGATAAGGCGCCACAGTGAGCGCCTGAACTACCGGTGACTCTAACTTCGGAAGCAGCGGCAGCGCAGTCAGGGGTGCAAACACATCTACCGTGAACAGACTTCCCTGCCCTGTTCCGCTTCGCACGGAGACGGTACCGGACAGTAAATCAGCATACTCTCTAACGAGTGCGAGACCCAGACCAACACCCTCAACATGACGAGACGAGACTTCGTTTAACTGTTTGAATTCCTTAAATAACGACTTCAAAGTTTCATCGGGAATGCCGACACCTGTATCGGATACGGAAAGTATCAGCCTCTCATTCTCGTGACGCAGTGAGACCTTTACCAGTCCTCCAGACATAGTGAACTTCACCGCATTTGATATCAGGTTAGAAACGATGCGCTCGTATAGGTATCGATCGATGTTGACGAAAAGATTTGCCGATTGAGGGTCATAGGTCAGAGTAATATTTCTCGAGGCAATTATTGACTGAAAGTCCGAGACGACAGCTCCGGTTAATACAGCTACGTCAACAGGCTGCCGGCTGACTTGAATTGAGCCAGACTCGGCATTCGAAAAATCAAGCAGCCCAGAGACCATTTGCAGCAATCTAACTGAGTTGTTGTGAATTGTCCTCAGCAGAGCATTTTGATCGTCAGTAAGCGAGCCGTGGTTGCCCATCAGCAATGATTCAAGCGGAGCCAGGATAAGGGTTAGAGGAGTACGGAGTTCGGTGGATACATTGGCGAGCAGCGTGGTTCTCCGGTCTGATGGATTTTGCTTGGCATTCTTGCTTTCGCCACCAAGAAAGCCGGCCTTAAGTTCCTTTGTACTCTCCAACTTACCAGGCGGGTTCTCGGTGGATGCGCCTGGAGCGTCCGAGAAATCAGAACCGCTCTTGGATGGAGAGCCAAGCCCTCGTAAAATCTTCAGTGTACTCTTGAAAAACCGGCGCATAGGCAACCACCGTGCGTCCTTAGGTAATGGTTGAAAGCTGACGCTTTAATACGGACTAGTAACCACTTTCATTATGACTGACCAAAGCCTGACTCGGCTCTAGGTAGGGGGATAAATAAACCACTCAAACCTATAATTTATCACTTCCGCCCGAAGTACTAGATTCATCTCAATTGTGTCCGCTACCACCACATTTGATACCGCGCAACCGAGAATGAAGCCTGGTATCTCAGACTATTATGCTACAATATGCCATCCGCCAGCACTGGAGTCCACCCCTTCAAGAGCGACAATTAAGTGGACGATACAAGAAGATTCACTTACAGAAAGCAAAAAAGATTGGCGAAATGTAAAAGTTGACTGACTCTAGGCTACAAGGTTGACAGGCGCGAGAACAAGCTGGGTTTAGGCTGACTAGCAGATTGTTCGGCTTTCAAAGCTTTAGTCTCCAGCTTGGCCACTCGTTTTTGCAGTTTATCTTGCGTTGAGGCCGGCACGCCAGGCGCTAACTCCAGGTAGGCTTTGTATTGAGCAATAGTTTCTCTAATCGTTTTGCTAGTCTGTTCGGGCAGCTTTTCTATAGTCTGGGCCAGAAAGAGATGCGTATCGGCTACCCGCGGATCCTCGTAAGCAGCCAATTTGTATTTATCTATCGCGCTGGTCAGTTGCCGACTGCGAGACAGATCATTAGCCAGATTCAAGTTCTGCTTAGCTTCCTCGCGAGCTTTAAAAATGAGATCCATACCTCTATTCGCGCGTTCCGCCTGCCCAACAAAGCCTGCTGCGCGCTTGTATGCCAATTCAGCCGACGACAAATCCTTGATGATCAATGCCAGGTCTCCAATAGCAAACAATTGGGCTGGATTGCTTGTGGAATGTATCGCCTTCATCATTTGGTCGGCGGCTTCGTTGTATTTTCCCTGTGCCATAAGAGTCTCAGCAAAGGCCGGGCGATCAGCATCAGTCTGTGGCAGTGGCAGCTTCGATATACCGACAGGTTGACCAGACAGAGCTCGTAACTTGGCTTCTACCAAGCGGAGTTGAACATCGGTTGGATTCAACTTGATCGCTCTTTGGATCAAAATATTCGCCTGTCCATAATCATTTGAAGCGAAATATGCACCAGATGATTCTCTCTGCGCTTTTAGATAAAGTGCCCTGGTCAGTCCTTCTACAGGCGCAGCTGTACTGGGGGCAGCCTCTGATGCAAGTTCGAAGTTTTTGATCGCCTGATCAAATTTGTCAATGCGCAGACTATCGTTTGCGATTCGGGCGAGCAACTCCGGTTCATTTGGCATAACTTCCAAACCAGAGTGCAATTCAGCAATTGCCATTTCCATATCGCCTCTCGATTCGGCAACACTGGCTATGCTCAAATAGGGTGCTGCATTTTCAGGCTTAATCCGAATCGCTTCCTTGAATTCCTTAACAGCGGCGACACTATTGCCCTGCGCCTCATACACTTTGCCGAGCAACTGATGCACAGGCGAGCTATTGGGATTCTGATAAAGTGAAATGTTCAATTCAGCCACTGCGGCTTCCAGACGGTTTTGCTTGAAAGCCACCTGCGCCATACCAAAGTGCGCCGTCGAATTGCCCGAATTAATAGAGATAGCTTTCTTGAGACTCTCAGTCGCTTCGCTCAATTTGTTCTGCAATACCTGAACCAGACCGAGTTGCGCATAAGCATTTGAATAGTGGGGATCAAGTTTAATCGCACCGAGAAACGCTTGTGCAGCACGATCAGTGCGACCTTCTTCTTTGTACACTCGCCCAAGCAAATAGTGCGCTTCTACGACACGCGGATCAGCGTCTAGCGCCAGATTGCACTCACGCCCAGCTTCCTTGAGGAGGACAGCACGGCTTTTAATGACTGTGTTGTTGGAAGACTGCAGTCTGTTCAAAAGGACCATCGCCTTGCCGCAGTGAGCGACAGGGTTGTTCGGATCTACTTTCAGCAGTTTATCAAACTGCTCATCAGCCGCATCAAGCTTAAATTGGCGTCCGAGAGCCATTCCCAACCCAGCAATCGCGTCGGCATCTTTCGAATTTGTGTTTAAAACGGCTTTGTATATCTCTGCGGCTTCCGAATATTTGCCTTCCAACATTAAATCGTCAGCCTTGATCAGTTCCTTCCGAACCGACGCGCGCAGTTCGGGCGTTGATGCAGGAGTAGCGGCGACAGGAGGGGAATCCCCAGGAGCAGACGGAGCAGCAGTCGAAGCATTGGAATCTTGCCCGCTCACGGCAAGCGGGCAAGATATCAAGCACGTGCTCGATGCAGCAAGAATTAGCCGAGAAAATCGGCTGAGCTGGCGAAATCCTATGCGAGATACTTCCAGGATAGGCGCCTCAAGCCGACCGCTTGAGACCGGGTACCCAGCTGGCCTGGCTCGGGCGCGGTGACTATGCTCGGATACCGCTGAACGTGTAGGGATCATGCTACCTCTTTCCGACACTAACGATAGTAATGGTAGTCCGATCGACGCCGCTGTTGAGTCGAAGTTCCGAAACGCACATTACGCTTCTTAAAGGATCCAGCCCTGGCAACGATTTAGGCGTTTAGATTAACTCAAATAATAGTTGACGTCTAATAATTTGACATCACCAGAACTTCTAAATTTTGTCTGCCTTCATTTGTGAATCGAATACACAAATTGCGCACAAACACTGCATAAGATAATGACTCGAACTCTGTAGACACGTTCAATGCGACGGTAGTACAGAAGTCGACACACAAATTATTGGCGGCGAGCCTCTATTTTAGGATTCCCAAGTAACCCATCAAACGGCCAGGTAAAAAGTAATGGAAAAATCTTGCACAGTTGATAAGGATTTGACATGTCGCGATTGTCGATCCACATTTGTCTTCTCTGGAGCGGAACAAGATTTTTTCAAAGAGAAAGGACTTAGTAACGAACCGAAGAGATGCCCGAACTGCCGACTACTGTCCCGAAGTCAACGCCCTGGGAGCGTAGTGCAACAAACAGCAGAAGTTCCATGTAGCAGCTGCCAACGACTGACACGCGTGCCGTTTTTGCCCAATGGTCACAAACCAGTTTTATGCAATACCTGTTTTTATTCCAAGAAAGACAGTATTGCTGTCCCTACCAGCGAAGAACATGTAATGTCAGCCTCGCGCTAGAACCGAAATTAACTGCGATAGAAACGGCGGTGCGCGATCACCGTCGTTTTTTTTAGCAATGGCAGCTCAAAGACAGGCCACGGCACTTAAGTAGTAATATGCTTCCGATTGGCACCGTCGCGCCGTCACTTTCGTCTGGAACTGAAACCGCAGGAGAATCCAATGCTGCCGATCGCGAAAGACTATGAGCCCATGGAAGCGACGTTGACAAATGATATTCCGCGAGGTGAAGGCTGGCAGTATGAGCCAAAATGGGATGGCTTTCGTTGCCTCGCATTTAAAGATAGTGAAGACATTCAACTTCAATCAAAGAGCGGACGTGGTCTAGGAAGGTATTTCCCCGAAATTCTCCAAGCTCTTTCGATACTGAAGGCCGACCACTTTGTGATCGATTCGGAAATCGTCATTCCTGCCGGAGACGGGTTCTCCTTCGACGATTTATTGCAAAGGATACATCCTGCCGCAAGCAGAATTAAAAAGCTAGCGCACGAAACACCGGCAGTGATGATTGTGTTTGACATACTGGCGGATACTAGCGGCGAATCGTTGGTACTCAAGCCGCTGCGCCATCGGCGCGAAGCACTCGAAGAGTTTGGACGCAAGTATCTCAAGGGCAACTCACAAATAATAATCTCGCCTGCCACCACCGATGCGAACGTCACAGATGATTGGCTGAAGAAGATGGGAAATCGCCTCGACGGCATCGTCGCAAAGCGCCTCGATATGGCCTATCAATCAGGAAATCGGAAGGGCATGAACAAGATAAAAAAGCTTCGCAGCGTTGATTGCGTAGTCGGTGGTTTTCGTTATGGAAGTGCTGGAAAGAAGTCAATCGGGTCGCTGCTGTTGGGGCTTCACGATGAAAAAGGACTGCTCAATCATGTCGGTTTCAGCTCATCTTTTACAGCCAAGGAGCGTGTGGAATTGGTCGAAAAGCTAGAGCCCCTGATCGAAAAGCCTGGTTTCACAGGCGACGCACCAGGTGGTCCGAGCCGTTGGAGCACAGAAAGAAGCACCGAATGGGAACCGCTGTCCAATGTTCTAGTGGCGGAGGTCACGTATGATCACTTCACTAATGGAAGATTCAGACACGGCACCCGCTTCGTTCGCTGGAGACCGGACAAGGACCCCAGGCAATGTACATATGACCAAGTCCACGGATACGTGACTCCAGCCGTGTAGACTAAGGAACCAGCAATTACTTTTCACCTCCCTTTGAAAGATTCC
This sequence comes from Candidatus Melainabacteria bacterium, assembly GCA_003153555.1. Lineage (GTDB taxonomy): Bacteria > Cyanobacteriota > Vampirovibrionia > Obscuribacterales > Obscuribacteraceae > PALSA-1081. Next base: position 13,744 of record PLZS01000067.1, read on the forward strand.
TGGATTGTCTAAATGCTCAACGAATACAACCGCAAACGCGACTTTAAAAAAACGCCCGAACCAAGTGGCAAAGATCACGCTCGGCTATGCGGATCTCTAAAATTTGTGATTCAGAAACATGCCGCACGCCGTCTTCACTACGACTTCCGCCTGGAAATTGACGGAGTGCTGGTATCATGGGCAGTGCCGAAAGGACCGGCTCTCGATCCCAAAGAAAAAAGGCTAGCCGTGCAGACTGAAGATCACCCAATGGATTATGGTGACTTTGAAGGTATTATTCCGAAAGGTGAGTATGGTGGCGGCGAGGTAATCGTTTGGGATAGTGGCACATACACACCCGATGAAGATGGCAAATTATCCTGGGGCGATCTCGAAGAAGCTCAAAAGCGCATGCGAGAAGGCTTTAAGAAGGGTAAAATCTCAATCTTTTTGGAAGGAAGCAAACTTAAAGGTTCATGGACTCTTGTCAAACTAAAAAAGACCGATAAAGAATGGCTTTTGATCAAGCACAGCGATCCATTTGCGCGCACGGACAAAGATCCAACCGATGAGGAGCAATCGGTTCTATCCGGACGGACTTTAGCGGACATCAAAGCAGGTAAACCAGCCCCCAAAGTTAGCTCAGCCCAAAAGATTGAAACAGGAACGCCTAAGCCATTTCCTACTTCAATCAAACCAATGTTTGCTAGCCTGGCTGACGCACCATTTACAAAAGAAGGTTGGGTATTTGAGCCAAAAATGGATGGCATCCGCGCCATAGCCTATATCCAAGACGGCAATGTGACTCTGAAATCACGGAATAATCTGGACCTTACCGGGCAATATCCAACTCTTGTTTCAAGTTTGAAAAAGTACAAGGGCAGTTTCGTACTGGACGGGGAGATCATTGCTCTTAACGAAAAAGGCAGACCATCATTTCAGCATTTGCAGCAACGCCTGGGATTAACTAAGGATGCGGATATTCGAAGTGCGGAAACAAAAACTCCGATATTTTATTACGTCTTCGACATAGTTTACTGCAATGGTCTCAGTCTGGAGAAAAAACCGCTCACGACGCGTCGAGAAATTCTCGTTCAACAAATTACTCCATCGCAAAACATTCGCATCATCGAACAATTTCAAAATGATGGAGAATCTGCCTACGAAGCATGTGTAGCCAATGAGCTAGAAGGCGTGGTGGGCAAGCGTGTGGATAGCTTGTACGAGATGGGTCGACGTTCAAAGAGTTGGTTGAAAATCAAATCGACGATGAGCTCAGAGTTTCTGATCTGTGGTTACACCGAAGGAACTGGTGCGCGCAATCACACTTTTGGCTCGCTACTCATAGGGATGCACGATGCTCAAGGCCAGCTCGTTTATGTCGGCGGGGTTGGCACAGGGTTTGACGATAACAAATTAAAGCACCTAATGAAGTTGATGAAACCGCTAATAGTGGGTAAGTGTCCCTTCGGTAAAAAACCACCGGGGAAATTAAATCCAACCTGGGTAAAACCAGAATTGATTGCTGAAATCAAATTCGCAGAATGGACACAAGACAAAATTCTTCGCGCACCTGTTTTCTTGAGATTACGAGAAGATATAAATCCCGAAGAAGTTAAGCCCATGCCGATCGTAGAGACGAAGAATCTAAAGTCGGTTAAACCGAAGGCAACCCCAAAAACTGAGAAGGCTACGAGCACCAACCAGGAGGATTCCATGACTGCAGATATTCTCGAGCAGTTGAATACCGACAAGGAAAAACTCGAACTCGAAGTTGAAGGCAATAAAATTCCTTTTTCCAATTTGAACAAAGTTTTCTGGCCCGGCACCGCCAACATGGAACCCGTCACGAAGCGCGATTACGCAATCTATCTTGCGAAAGTAGCTCCTTACTTGTTGCCACATTTGAGAGACCGATTAATCACAATGGTCAGATTTCCAAACGGCATTGCGCAAGGACGGTTTTATCAGAAGCATTGGGAGCAAAAGTTGCCACCATTTGTGGAGACTATCAGACACTTCACTGAACATGCAGGACACGATCAAGATTTTCTTGTCTGCAACAATATTTCGACCTTGCTCTGGCTAGCGCAAATCGCTGATTTAGAACTGCACACGTCACATACTAGAAACAATCCCGAACCGGAAGGTTCGACACTATCGCGCAACTATACGGGCAGCGTGGAGAATCTCGAGCAATCTCTACTCAATTATCCTGACTATCTTGTCTTCGACCTCGATCCATATTCATACAGTGGAAAAGAGAAAAAGGGAGAAGAACCCGAGCTTCACCAGAAGGGTTTCAAACAAGCTTGCGACCTTGCCTTCTGGCTAAAGGAGTTGCTCGACAGCTTGAAGATCGAATCATTTATCAAAACATCAGGAAGAACTGGATTACACATCTACATTCCAATCATAAGAACGATCGACTACGATACCGTGCGCACTCTGTCTGAAATCATCGGCAGACAGATTCTCAAAGACCATCCTGAAGATGTGACTATGGATTGGGCGATCGTGAAACGCACCGGTAAAGTGTTTCTCGATCATAATATGAATGCCAGAAGCAAAACTCTGGGCTCGATCTATTCACCACGGGTAGCACCAGAAGCGACGATCTCGACCCCCATCGAGTGGAGCGAGCTGCGCAAAATTTACCCTCATGATTTCACGATGCATTCAGTGCCTGAGCGCCTCAAAGAGAAAGGCGATTTGTGGGCAGATATTTTGAATCACAAAAACGATTTGGAAAAACTTTTGATCAACACTGACAAATCACCGGCAGTGATCGGTCCCCAAATCGCCGCAAAACAGAAAAAGAACAAATCCGCAAGCTAGGTAGCATGGACGCTCAACAGTGACTCTTCCTTTTTTTGTGCTTCGATTGCTTCTTGCAGGAGCGGCTCTCGTGTACTCTTTGCGTTTTTGGCGTCGCGGGTGATCGTATCGTAGCTTGTGCTGAGCCTTGCCGCTGTGGCGAAATCATCAATCGCTTTTTGATGTTTCTTTAGTGCAGAAAAAGCTTGACCTCTTCGATAATACATCCACGCAGGTTTATCCTTTTCTTCCAGTGCTTTGTCAAAATCTATCAGAGCTTCAGGGCATCGGCCTAAGCGAACCAATACACATCCCCGATAGGCTTTGGCCAGTGAATCGTCGCCGTCTAAGGCAATGCCTGCATTCAAGTCACCTAGAGCTTCGCTGTTGCGCTGTAGATCGAGATAACAGTAGCCGCGCGAGAAATACACTGACGAATCTCTCTCATCGTTACGGTGCGCACGTTTTTGTTTCTCAATTAGCGAAATAGCCTGATTGAATGAATGCAGAGCTTCTGGATTGTTGGTATCGTACGAATTTCCAAGCTGAGTAAGGGCTTCTATCAAGGAGGTTTTATCATCGGAAGACAAAACTTTTGCCAGCTCCACGATTTTTTTATTGCATTCAATCGCCTCTTCGAATTTGCCTTCTCTCTCTAAACTGTATGTGAGCCAACGTCGAGCCAATAGAGGAAACGATTTTGGTACAGCGGAGGAGAAAGGCTCCTGAATAGATTTCTCGAAATAGAGCTCTGCCAACTTCCATCTGCGGAAATGACATTCATATTCTCCGGCTCTAAGCATGATCATTCTCGTCACCTGTGAACCGGTTCCAAGAAGATCTGAAAGCTCATCTACCGCCTCTGAGAAAGCCTCGTGTCCGACCTTGTATTTCTTTTCGGACTGAGCTTTCTCGGCGTCGAAGATTTTAAATTCGGCAGACAATAATTTTTTCTGCTTATCTTTGTCAAAGGCGGCCTGCAAAACTTCTGGAGAAAAAGCAATCGTCAGTGGAGAGTCTTCATCGGACTTTTGAATGGATTCGGCAGTTCTTACAAATAGAACGCAAAGCAGCCCAAAAATTATGGCGAAAAGACTCGCACCCAAGATGACGTATCGCCTAGGTGATTTCCAATCAGCGCCGAATATTTTTGAAAACAACCGTCAATCTACCTGCTGGTGTTCTCATTAGCATACCAGCGCGCTCGATTATCGCTCAGACAATCAATTTTTTGGCTTTGAGCGGCATTTCTTTCAAGCATGTCTTTAGTCGGCTTCGAAGCAATGGAAAGCAATCACCGTGACGTTGTCTGATGCGCCGTTATCGATTGCTGACCTGAGAAGATTCTCGCATGCCACCGCTGGATCTTCCATTCGTCCGTTAGCAGCAATCTCCTCATCGTCCAATTCATACGACAATCCATCCGTGCACAGCAAGATAGTATCCTTTGGCTGCAACTGGAAGTCTTGCTGTTCAACATCTACGGTCTCAACATGACCGATTGCGCGAAGGAGCAATTTTTTACCACAGCTGGTGTGCTGAACCTGCTCAGCCGTTATTTTTCCCGCTTTGATCATTTCATTCAACACTGTATGATCGGACGTCAACAATTCTGCGCGCTCACCGCGAATGCGGTATGCCCGTGAGTCACCGACGTGACTGATTGCTATTCTGCCATCTAAAAATGGTATAGCCACTACAACAGTGCTACCGCTGGGATGACTATGCTCCAGATTGGCTTGCCAGACCGACTTATTGGCGCGGGATATGGCTTCTACCATCCAACTTTTGACCTCGTCGATGTCTGAGCTTGGTGGTCGTTCGCGCCATAAGCCTTCGATCGCTGCCATTGTCATTGCGGCGGCCTGCTCACCGCGTCCAGAACCGCCCATGCCATCTCCTACAGCAAACACTCGTTTGTCCGGACTGATGAAAAAACTATCTTCGTTAGTTTTGCGTACCGAGCCACAATCAGTTACGCCAGCAACGCTCCATCTCAACATCGACATTCTCCTCAATCGTGTTTGTCGATTCGCAAGTTCTCATTAAATCAGAAACGAGCAAATCTTCAGGTCTTAACTAACAACTTATATCGATTGGACTGCGACTTGATCCAAGTTCCGACAGTTGTGTAAGTGTATCTCTGCTCAACGTATTCGGAGCGCATGCAGGCAGGCCGGCCCAGATGCCACTTCTAATGGTGCGGTGATTAAATCCCCGACTTGCACTATCCGACCAGGCGAACTCCCCAGATAAAGAACTGCGGGTGTTGTCCGGCAAAGCCAACAAAGAAATACAGAGCAATTGCAACACCCAGCAATGACCATGCCCAACCCACACCTTTCCATGGGATTTCATAGTATTTTTCGAGCAGGTAGATGGTGAAGAAGGTGCCACCAATACCCAAGAGAGAGCCAATCTTAAAGGTCGAACCTAAGTAAAGGGCTGCAAGACCGGAAGCAATAGTAATTGCTTGCATCGTGAAATAACGAGAAAAGCCCTTTCGCTCAGTTTTTTTGCTCTCCGGATTATATGGATTGGGGCGGCAGTACCATTTGCTGCTTATCACAAGCAAGCCCAAGTAATAGACGAAGGCGCCCATAAATACACAGCCTGTGTCGAAGAGCCTGATGAATTCAGGCAGAGAGAGGTAGAGGATGTTTGTTGCTACGTAAGGTGTAAGAATGAGTAAGGATGCCAGCGTCGACTTCGGCACTTGTTTCTCCTTTTCCCATCCAATAGCAATGCATCCGGGAAGGGTAATGACGGAGAACCCGAGAAATGATTGCAAGGCCATACAGGAAATGAACGCGACGAAGTGCGGAATGCCTGAATTTGGGAACGCTTGGTGAAAGCAAATTGCGATCCCGGACCAAGCAATTGTGCACAATCCAGATAGTACGGTCGGGAAGCTGACACGTCCAGGCCCGGCATAAACGCGGTCCGATACAGAATGATTGGCAGATGGTTCCCGACGCTTCCAATGCAACGAATAACTCAGGAAGATGCATCCAGCAAATGCCAGCGTTGACGGAACAACCAGCCACAGCGGCTGGATTGCGACAGACCAGAAAGAGAACGGTTGCACAAAATAGGCGCACACAAGAAGACCGACGGTGACAACATAAGCTAAACACTCATAAAAGACTGATGGCAGTGACTTCAAAAACTCACGTAAATAATAGCCAATCAGACCAACGGCCCCTAGCAATAATGCAATGCCGGCCAGAACGATTATGCTGTTGAGGAACAGTCCAAAGCCTGCAGCTCTTTGTCCGCTGGATGCCAATTCGTTGATCTGCTCAGGTGTGGCTGTGTGTCCGAGAATCTGTGCTGCTCTTTCGCAATAGAAAGTGCTTGCCGTTTCCGCCTCTTTCTGCGTAATCAGTTTGCGTTCGGCCAATTCCCGTACCGCGGACAACGTAGTTTGTACTTGTCCTATTGAAACAAGCTGTTCTTGATTCGTTTGGTCTGTTGCCTGGGCCGAGAGTGGCAGGAAAAGAACCAGCAGAACAGCGATCAGGAATTGATTCACGGCGAAACCCATAAGAACCTCCAGCTCAGCATCTAAGCTCACAGTTCTGATTTTAGGCATTCGTTCCGGCATCGTGAGCCTAGAACAAGACAGTATAGAAAGTGTTCGCCATAGTTAGTGGACACAGTGCTGATTGGTCAAAGTGGATACAATGACAGACTCACCAGCATCTCAAAGGGGACGAAGCGGTGGTTTAAATACAAGATACGCCCCCAATGCCGAAGATATAACTGCAAATAAAATTGCTTGGGGAGTTTGCCACGTCGCTTCCGGGATAGAAGAAATGGTGATCGCCAAAGCGTTGTGTGATGCGTGAAATAACATGCATGGAAAGATTGAACCGGTGCGATAAACCATCAGGGTGAGAATGATGCCTAGTGTCGCTGTTGGCAAGAGACGATAGCCGCTCAAATGGAAAAACCCGAAAAGAATTCCGACCAGATAACAGCAGTAAATGGAATTGAATTTGCGACGCAGCAATCCAAAGATCGCACCTCGGAAAAGCATTTCCTCACAAACTCCAGGCATGATTGCCATGGCAAACAAAATCAGCCCTAACGGCTGATCCTTGGGCACCATGTAATCAGTCATTGTCTTTGCGTAAGAATCAGACATGGGTAAAAAGCTGCTTTGCAAACTAGCGATACCGGCTGTCAAAAGTACCGAGCCTGGCGCCATTAATGGTGCACCTAGCAGAGCGGTCCAGCGAGGCATCCTCAAGCTGAAAACCTCCTTGAACGGCAGTTTCAGCCAACCCACAACAGCAAATGCGGGAATCATGATCACAAGAAACTGAGTGGCGATCATGCCGTACACTTTGTCCAAGACTTGAGCAATTTGACCGATGTAAAACATGGCTATGAAAGTGCAAGCGTAGAGGACCGCAACAACTCTATCGAAATCCTTTCGCCTCGCTGGCGAAATTTGAATTTTGAAAAGTATTTCTTCTTTGCTCAACATGTCAATTGCAAGTCGAGTGACATAAACACCGTAACAAATCGAACTCACAAATGTGGTTAGAACAGCCCCCCACTGAAATTCTCCGCGCAGAATATCTGCCATGCAGACGCACACGTTCGAGATCGGCACGACATATATTGCTAAAGGCAAATGCTTAACGGGAAGGACCGAAACCCCAGCTAAAAACATCGCCACAATTAAATACGGAACGCTGTAACCTTGCCCCTGCTGAAAGTTGCGTGAGTAAGCCGATATCCAAACAGAAATTGCACCAAACAGAAGAACCAATGGAAAAGCTAGCGGCACGATTGAAAGTACGTTGAGCGGAGATAATGAGAACGGAAACGATCCAGCTCCGTCTTCGACTCTGCTTAAGCTGCTGCTCAACATCAGGATCACGCTGATCACTAATAAAGCTGTAGTCACGAAGCCAATTGAAAAAACGACAAGAAGTTTGCCGTAAATTATGCTATCTCGCTTCACGGAGGTCACTAACAACAGGGGTAAAGTGCCTCGTTCACGTTCTCCTGTAATCAGGTCAAGCGCGGGGAAAAGGGTAGCTACGAGAATCAACAAGACGAGAGTAATCGGCATAGTTAAACTCAACCAGGCACCAGAACGTTGGGCAGCGTTCTCAACGTTTACTGAGGAAAAATGCAGCGCTTTGCTCCATGGACCTTCGATACCAGCAGCGGCCAAACGCTGCTCCGACAGCTGCAGACGAGCATCGATTAGCAGCCGATTGACGCGCTCAAAGGAACCACTACTATCCTTCGAGTCGTCAACTTGAACAAGGATTTCCGGCGGTGCTATTGAGGGATCGTAAGCGCCGCTGACATCGCTTGGCACCGTGACAACAACGTCTGCTTTACCATCCTTCAGCAAGTCGGCAGGTGAAGTATCTTTGCCATCGACAACTATTATTAACGGCTTCTTTTCGAACGCGTTATGAAACCATGCAGCACCAGGTCCGGTGACTACAACTTTCGTAGCTACCGTTTCGCTTTTGGTTCGACGTTCGGCCATTATCTTTGAGGCGACGATCAAGCCGGCGGGATACAAGATAAGTGGCAACAAGACTCCCACGCAAAGCGTGCGCCAGTCGCGAATTGTCTCCTTCAGTTCCTTGAGGAACACTATCCGTATTTCAGAGAAATTCACTAACTGCATCCTGCACGATCGCTAAAAAAATGTCTTCCAGGTAATGCTTGCCGGTCTTCTCTCGCAACTCATCTAGAGTGCCAAGAGCAAAAATTTTACCCTTGTGAACAATGGCGATTCTGTCGCACAATTTCTCAGCTTCACTCATTATGTGCGTCGATAAGAGAACGCACTTACCGTTTGTTTTGCACGACTGAATAAACTGGTGCATTGATTGAATCGCCAAAACGTCCAGTCCGCTCGTTGGTTCATCCAGCACGATGACCGGCGGATCATGCACAACAGCCCGGGCAATCGAGACCTTTTGCTTCATTCCAGTGGAAAGCTTTTCACAGCGAGTATCAGCGAATGAGTCAATCGTGAGCATTTCGATCACTTGATCGACGCGAGTAGTAATCTGAGCTTGAGGATATTTGCTCAGCTGCGCAAAATAAACAAGAATCTCCCTTGGCGTCATCCGTTCGTAAAGACCAGTGTCAGCTGACAGAAATCCCAAACACTTACGAACGTCTTCAGGGGCTAGTTGCGAGTCGAATCCCTCAACGCTAATTTTGCCTGAGTCAGGCGTGAGAATGGTGCCGATCATGCGCAGTGTTGTTGTCTTGCCCGCACCATTCGGACCTAACAGACCGAGAATCTCACCATGCTGGCAAGAGAACGTAACATCATCTACAGCTGCAAAATCGCCGCGTTTGGGATCATAAAAGTGTTTTGTCAGATTACTAACTTCAATACTCATGTTGGTCTCCTTATGCTGGGACCTTGTCGCCGCTTACCATGCGCTTCACGCTCAAAAACAACCCGCACCAAATTCAGGATCAGCGCCACCAAGACAAGTGGCTCAACAATTGCAATTAGCGAAGGCAGTAAGGGAGGATTCTCAAATTTCCGCATGATTAGAAGGTTAGCAATTGGAATGAAAGATGTCTGTAAATTGAACTGTATTCCCGGTATTAAGGCAATTGCAGGCAGTCCCATTAAAAACATCATTGGCAGACTGACAAGTGTCTGTGCAGACTTGACTGTTTTCGCGCATCCAGCAACGTACAAATAGATAGCAGAAAGCAGGGCTCCGGTGCTGCAAAAGAACACCAACATCAAGATCAGCTCCGGAATGGTAGGAATCTGCACATACGGTTTTATGCGTTGTACAAAGATAATTCCAGAGCCCACGTAATAAGAAGCGCTATTGACCGAGAGATGTTGCAGATCGTTGAGCACCTTGGTGATGCTGACGATGTGCCCTAAGGAATTAGAGGCAATGAAAAGAGCGAAAATTGCCAGGCACAATAAGTTGAACGCTGCACCACCCACGCATATGATTGTCACAGCCATGAACTTCGCAATCACAATGTTCATTCGGTTTATGGGCAGCAACAGAGTCGTATGGAAAGTTTTCTTTTCGTGTTCTTCCGCCATCATACAAACGCTGGCCGGCCCGCCGATAATGGTCATCATCACAATCATGAACAGGACAAGCAAGGCGATCAATTTATCGAACAGTTGTTTAAGATAACTGTCAGTTGTTCCAGAAGTTCGAGGCTTCTTTAGACCTTGTCTCTGTATATCAAACACTAAAAGAATATCTGATGAAACGCCTTTAGACTTGAGCTCTTTTGTAAGCGCCGTAAACCGCGCTTCGCGAATTTCCTTAATGATCTGATCAGCGACTGTACCTAAATGACTAGAAGCTTCGTGAGCGACAATCGAGATCTTCGAAGTCGTTGGATCAACATTGAGGACGGCAACCGCTTTAGTTTTTAGCAACGACAGATTAGTTTTGTCAACGATGGAAGTGTATTTTTGATTATGCAATTCTGTGACGAATTCGCCTGATTTGGACTTGGTTTGCAACTCTTCAGTGGCATCGTCTATGACAATGAAGTGATTTTTGCGGCGCAGTCCCGAAGCGATTGCAAGCGCCAGTGGTGACTTACCAGAGACGTAGACAACCTCATGGTTCTTCTCCTGCATGCTCGTGTACCAGATCGACGCTTCATTGACAAAGACAGCGATGAGAGGATACAGAACGAGCGGGAAAAGAAATGCGTAAATTAGGACATCAGGATCGCGCCAGCAGCAGGTGAGTTCTTTCTTGAGGACGAGCCAAAAATATCTCATCGATATAGGCGATCGCGCACATTAAGGTTGGTTCTTTCCCCAGACCCAACCAGAAAGTTCTTGTCAATTGTGTATCTTGTAGTCAAAGTTCCTGATTGCATCGGCCAATCCCTGAGCTAATCCAACTTGTTGCAAGTGATCAAAAGAGACAGTCTGCACTATATCAAAACGAGCGCCTCTAGCCACCAATTTGTTGTCTAACTCTTGCAGATATTCTTGACCTTGAAGATCCCTTGAACCAATTTGAAAGAACACGACTGTTAACTCGCGAGGATCTTGTATCTGATTGGCGGCATGAATTAGAACATCAATTACCATTTGCGGCTCTTCTCGCGGATGGGGCACACCGTCAGTAATAACTGCTATGAGGAGTGGTCTGTGGTTTGTTTGGCGGTGCACGAAGAAATCATTCAATCGGTCAGCGAGTGGCTCTGCCAGACGCGTGTTCAAGGCAAGATTAGTGCGGGCAAAAAGAGTGGTCAGCTGCTGGGGATTTTGATGCTCGTAGACGTCGAAAAAGCGGTTGAACGATGTCAGTGTTATACCTTGCGGTGCAGAAGGAGCTAACTCCCGAGCGAGCGCCACTGACTGTGCACCACACCAATTCCAACGTGACATAAAACCGGGACAATCGGGCTTGCGCATGGACATCGACGCATCGACGATCAACTCGACGTCGTATCTGGACAGAAATCTCGCGGTTTCAGAAACGTTCACCAAAGGCATCGGCTGTTCTTGATTTGTTTTGACAAAGGCTGCCAAATTTTGTGCGTTCAAAGCAAACGGAGTTCTGTCAGGCGTAGACGTGTCAGGACGAGGCAATCTCAGGGAAAGTGTGGGGGGCGCTCCTGACGACTCCAGCGAAAGTCTTATCGTCTTTGACTGACCAGCTTTCTCTATGGTCAAGGAAACAACATCGCCTTGACGATCAACGTTGGTGACATGATCTCCAACTTGCAAGCCCGCTTGAAAAGCGGGGGAGCCATCTTGCACACCGGTGACGTCGGATGTACCGTCCCTTTCTGTAGCAGTGCGAAATCCCAATCCGCGTTTAACGTCGCTGGTAAGCACTTCGGAGACGCCGACCTGCCCATAGAGCAACTTGCCCGCGCCCCCGCTTACGCCTAGGTCTGTGCCAGTGCTTTCGGAAGCAGTGCTTTGCGAAGATTGCGCGTTTGCGATTAGCATGCAGTTGGTAGCGAAAACACTGAGCAGAATCGCCACAGGCAGCAATCGAAGGCAGCAGGAAGTGCTCATCCCGTGAATTTGTGAAGACGCCGCTCGCAGACTGAAGGAAGCCCAGGTCTTCAGAATCGCGAAGGACGCCAATCGAATCCGGCGAGTCGCCTGCTCCACCAAGCGGATTTTCTTGTTAAGCAATTCGAGATTCAACTTGTCTCCCGCTGAGCTCTGACGCTCTTATTGTTATTAACGGCAAAAGTCAGCAAAAAGTTCAATTCGGAAGGTTAAAACTAGTCCGTCAGAACCAACTCTCTTTCAATCTTTTCAATGACGTCTGATGGCAGTTGCCACCCAACTCGATCGTTTTGTGAAAGGAATTTATCCCGGCCCAACCTTTTCAGCTCACCAAAGGCATCAAGAGTAAGGATTGTGTGCCTTCCTGCAGGCGGCAGATTCTTATCGACACGCCAAAATCCTTTCGAGTTGAGCTGCTGATTCTCACGTTCGCGCTTTGGTATGCCGGAATGTAGGAGGTCGCAATCGCGAAGGATGTAGTTCAGATCGCCGACTTCGAGCCCGTACAACTCCGCAATTAAGGCGTCTAAAATGCAACGTAATCGAAGCCTTTCGACGCCTGCCACTTGGGATTCATGCGATTCAGCGTTCAAACTTCGAAGGAGTTGAGTCCCAAATTGTTTATTGTTTAGACTTAGTTTAATGACGATGTCCAACAATTCTGGAACGTTCAATAACAAGTCCGGGAGCGGCAAAAAGCATTCCTGCAAGATAAAGTAGTTGAGATTATTACCAACAAGACGGAGGCGCAACACAAAGTCGAAAACAAAACTGTTCAAACACGCTGCAAATAAGAGTGCAATTTTCGGATTCGAACCAGAAAATGTTGGCACCGAATTGCCGCATGGATAGTTGCCTAAACATGCAGCGATCATAGAACGCACGTTGGTCGCTGAACCAACGCCGAGAAATCCGATCTTCAAGCCGGCGAATTCAGGTGAGTAATCTTTTGCATTGAGCAAATACTGAGGCCTGATACGCTGGTCCGGAACCGGCAGCCACAGCGCCCTTCGACCTTTTCCATGAATCCAACCTTTTTGCGCTATGTCAAACTGTCCAAGCATTCTCCCTTCATAGAGAGGAAGCGCTACATCGGTTACATCCTCGTTTGAAATTTTCGATGCGCCATCAGCAGATCGCACATAATTGCTGTCATGCTCCTCTCGATCACTCTTGATCCAGTTACCGCGAAGCCAGTTACCGTGCTCATCTGCGTGAAAGCCATCCACCTCCGCTTTGTCGCGAAGCATAAACTTATGGGAATCATTTGTCATATCGAACTCACGCTTGAACTTAAGTTCGAAACGCTCAACGAAGCTGTCCAATCTGATCGAATTTTTGGCTATTTTTTCAAGCAGCTCTAAATCCTTACTGCTTTTTGCTTCAGGAACGGAGAGCCATTTGGGACTGATCTGGCATAACTTTTGGATAGAGTAAGTGACGGATTCAGACGACTTTGCCTCAGCAACATTTCGAGCATCGAATACAGCTTTCAATTTAGATGTGACACCAGTTTTTGCAAAAGTGACGACGCAAAATTTAAAGGAGCGATGAATGTCGAAAAGTCCTTCTGCGTTGTGAAAGGCATACAGAAATTTCCAATCACTTTGCTGAAGAAGTGCAGTGCGCAGATCGATTGAGCCTTTGTCTGAATAGATACCGGATGGCACTATAAGCGAAACGACACCACCATTTTTGGCGATCAGATAAGCCAATTCAACAAACAGCTTGTACGCATTAATGTCTGAAGAACCTTGCAACCCAAACAAGCCACTTTTCAGAACCCAGATACTGAATAACTTATACTCATTCTGATATTTGAGCCATTCCGCTTCTGTGCTGGTATCACTGCGCAGCTCGTTTTGTTTACCCAATGCTTCCTGTTTTCCCAGGGACCAATATTGGTCATCTTTCGTTTGAAAAAATTCTCGTGAATTTGGTTTATGTATTTCCCACGGAGGATTTCCGAGAACCGCATCAAAGCCTGGGTTAAGCCTCTCGAAAATTTCAGGAAATTGCAAATGCCAGTGAAAATAGTTGAAAGGATTTTGCTCGGCATTCATCAAACCAAAAAATTCATTGCACCACTCATCTGCATCTAACAAAGATCCACTAGTGACGCCCGTTTTAGGCTGGCACCCGATTAGCGAATTCCCGCATTTAAGTCTCGATAATAAACCAGCATAAAATTCTGGCGAAAAATCTCCACATTGTAGAACGATCGACAGACGAGCGATTTCGACAGCCCCTTCATCTAGATCCACTCCATACAAACAATTTTGAGCGATTTTGATCCGAGCCGATACTAAATCTGGCGCAGACAATTGTCCATCTTGCTCGCTTGGCTCTGACGCCTGTTCAATACTTTCAAGGAGTCTGTGCGCAAGATAATCCAACGTGACGCTTAAGAATATCCCAGTGCCCATGGCGGGATCAATGACTTTGAGATCCAGAAGTTGCGCAGCTGTTTTTAACGAACCATCTTTCGCATATACCAATTCGTGCAATGCTTTTTCAACTGTGAATCGAGCTAAGTCTATTGGTGTGTAAAAATTCCCCAGCCGCTTTTTGCCTTTATCTAAAGTGACAAGCTTGCAAATAGCGGACAGATCCGCTTTGACTGTGAACTGCAACAGAAACTCGTAGACCAGTCCAGGCCAGTCGACCAAGTCATCGTCGCCTTCAGTGCCATCGAGCGGCGACGATTTGCATTTTGGGATCTGAGCATATTTCAGACTTCTAGAAAGTTCGGGGCGGATTGAAAATCCGCGCTCCATTTTCGAAGGAGACAAGTTCTCTTTAGAAACACATGCTTTCTTTATTTTCGAATAAGAAATGGTCTGCATTTTCGAAGCAGACACACTCTTAGTATCGGAAACTTGCTGATCATCAAGCGACATCGTCTTGATTGCCTGGGCAAAGATCCAAGGCAGCGACTCCCGGCAAAGACAACTATCCGCTTCTGATTTACTGCACCTTTGATCGACAATTTCTTGTGCAATCTGAAGTGCGATGCCCTTCAGTTCTTCAAGCACCACTTCCGCATATCGATCCGATGTTTTTTTCTGCCGCATGGCGACATTGTATTCGTTGTGCTGTGCAGGCGAGCAGTAAAATTTGTCTAGCCTTAGGCCGGCTTGCCCCAATACCAGCCCTGACCAAATTCGATGCCGATTTCCAACAACAGGTCCAACTCGTCTCGACGTTCGATGCCTTCTGCAATCAATTCCGCGCCAAGGGCGTTCACCACTTTGACGAGACGCCTTAGTAACCGCGCCTTAGCGGGCTCGTCGGCAATGCCGGAAACGTACTTACGATCGATTTTGACGATATCAGGTTCCAAAATGATCAGACTCTCAAGCGATGAGCGCCCAAACCCGACGTCGTCGATGGCGACAAGAATTCCATTTTCTTTCAAAGCTGCGACATGATCTCTAAGGTAGGCTGGATCACCAATGAATTGCTGTTCGCTAATTTCAATACAGAAGCTGCCCGGTTTACGGTTGGGCGGAAACAAAGTCAACAAGCGATCGATCGGTGTGTCGATAATCGTCGAAGGAAATAAATTGACATGGAATTGCGTGTTTTGATCAAACTTCGGATCAAGGCAGGCGTTTAGACAAGTCTTCAAGCACCGCAGATCCACAATGGTAAGCAAGTTGTATTCACAACTAACGCGGAACAAATCATCGGGCATCTCAAACGCGCCAGCTGGACCGCGACTTAGAATCTCGTGACCAAAAATAGACTCGTCATCCAACTTGAACAAGGGCATGGATACTGCTCTAAAGCAATCGCCCTTGCGCAACTTTTCAGTCAATTCTGATAACGCTTCCTTGTCAGCGCTCTCCACATTTTGCTTGTGCTTCTCGCCTGAAGAAACCCGATTTTTACCAAGTAACTTGCTTTCTCGAACAGCCAGCCTGGCAAGCGACAGCACTTCCTCAATCGAGCAAAATTCATATGGAAGCGCCAACACTCCCAAGCTAGCGGTCACTCTGATCGTTTCAGAAGCCAGCCTGAGAGGACTCTCAGCTACTGAAAGACGAATTTTTTCGGCAACCAACATACCTTCTGCCAACCTGGTGTCGGGCAAAAGCAGTAGGAATTCGTCGCCGCCTATACGAGCAATATGATCTGTTGGTCTGACGGTATCTCTCAGGCGACCTGAAATTTCTTTCAACACCACATCGCCAACAGCATGACCCAGTGACGCATTGATGCGATCAAAATCATCGCAATCGATCATCACCGCTACAACATTCCACCCCTGCCTCTGAGCTCTGTTGAACTCACTTTGCAATGCCCGTTCCAGTCCAATCCGATTCAAAACTTCAGTCAGCGCATCGATGTTGGCAAGCGTTTCCAATCTGCTCGTGGCCGCCTCAAGCCTAAAGGTGGCATCCTTCAAAGCTTCTTCGGTGCGCTTAAGCTCAACTGCATGCCTCATAGATTGCACCAGCGCGCGGTGGTCGATACCAGCTTTCATCAAATAATCGTGAGCGCCGTTACGCACGGCTTCAACCGCCACCTTTTCTTCTTCTGAATTACTCAAAACAAGAACTGGAACCCTGCCGGCCCTTTCCTTGACCCGCAAGAATGCATCCAGTCCATTCTCAGTCGACAGCGACAGGAGGACGAGGTCAACGCCTCCTTCACCTAAGCGTGTAAGACCCTTACTCAGACGGTCGGTGAATTCCATCGCGAAATTGGCACCGGCTGCCTCCCTGAGAACCTCTCGGAGTGTGCTTGCCTCTCGAGGATTTTCTTCGATGAGCAGAACTTTTGTTTTTTTCAATTCCATCTGTGTCAAACCAATTGATTCCATGTTTATTTTTAGCCTAGAAAATTTGTACCAGGGAGTGATCGTTAGTAATAGTTGCCAAGCAAGGATTGGCTCAGAAATAACCCTTCCAATTTCTTGCCATTCCCTGAAACTGGAGAGTCATATCGCGTTTCCTTTCTAATTGTTCCCAACATGTGTTCGATTTAGTAGTCGAATTCATCAGTACCTGTAACATGGTCACAATTATGAATGGCTCCCAAGAGCAAAAAGCGCCACCTTCTGGTGGATCAAATTTATGGAAACAGCTGCTGGCGCTAGGTTTTGCGGGGTTGTTTCTATGGTTGTCATTTAAGGGTGCCAATTTTGCAGAAATTTGGGAATACGCAAAAAAAACCAAACCTGAATTTCTTTTCTGGGTTTTCGCTACGGCAGTTATCAGCCACTTGCTGCGAGCCTGGCGCTGGATTTTCCTGCTCAAGCCACTGACCAGTAAAAAAGTCAGTCTTTGGAATTCGTTTTGCGCGGTGATCTTCGGTTACGCGGTAAACATCGTCGTTCCGAGGGGAGGGGAAGTGGTGAGGCTGATTTCCATCAGCAAGAGCGAAAAACTGCCGTGGATGGGCGTTTTACCAACCATGTTCATAGATCGGCTGCTTGATATAGCAATTCTTGGTGGTTTACTGGGCATGACCTTGACGCTTCTCCCCAAGCAAATCCTGGAAAAAGCGCCAATGCTGATTCCTGGTGGCATCGCCATCACCCTATGCAGTATTGCCGCACTATTTGTCCTGCCACATTTGTCAAAATTGATTCGCTGGCTTGTTGAAGTCCCGTTCGTAAAAGAAAAACTCTCGCCCCAGACGGCGGCAATGTTCGAGAGTCTGGCCAGGCAATTTGGTGTGGGCACGAAATCCTTGATGGATCCCTCAACCTATCCCGCTATAGCCGGACTGACCGTAATAATTTGGCTATTTTACTGGCTGAACTTCTATTGCATGGTTTGGGCGTTTGGACTCGAATCACGTATCTCGCCATTGCAGTGCCTTGTCGTCTTCACTATCGGATCTTTTGGTGTTTTAATCCCAACTCCCGGAAACGTCGGCAGCTTTCACTACTTAGTCAGTCAGGCGCTTCAATTTACCTGCGGACTGGATGCGAGCCAGTCTTTGGCATTCGCCACGGTGCTGCACTTCTTTTCCTCCATTTTGGCTATCTGCGTTACTGCTGCGGCTTGCTGGATTTGGCAGCAGACTCACCCGGCTAAGTCGGTCGCAGCAGACTAAGAGCGGCGAACCAGGATTTGCCCGGAGGACCAAGATCCCCCTAACGCGGCAGGAAGGTTTTGGCCAGTGACCTAGCTCTACCAAGAATCCGATAGTGAGCTAGAGTATTGATGGACGCTGTCTCTACCTGTTACTAAGGCGCAACCATTGCCTGGAATTGGCGAAACCCTTAAAGAAATCGAGCGCCCTAAAAGAGCGCTTGTATTATCAGGAGGTGGCGCGCGCGGAGCCTATGAAATTGGCGTTCTGAAAGCACTGTGTGAACAAGGAGTTAATTACGATCTCGCCTTTGGCACCAGCATCGGTGGCATCAATGCAGCCTTTTTCGCTCAAGGAAAAATAGGGCGTATAGAAGAGTTGTGGCGAACGCTCAAGGCAACAGACATATTTCGTTTCCCCAATATCGAACAAATCAGAAATATTATCAAAGGAAGCAGGTGGGGGTTGTTTGACACCAGCCCATTGGAAGAGCTTCTCTATCGCGAAATGGATCTCGACCTCTTTAAGGCAAGCGCCACCAAAGTTGGTTTTTTAACAACAGATTTGTGCACGCTCGAGACGAGGCTGATAACGACGGATGACATAACAACCATCAAGGAGTTGGTCGACACGCTGATGGCATCCTCGGCTCTGCCGATTTTGTTTCCGGCGCGCAGCCTCTCTGGAGAAGGTTTTTGGATCGATGGCGGACTGGTGCGCAACACGCCAATCCAAACGGCAATTAACATGGGTGCCAAAGAAATTCACATCGTTCTGCTGGAAGCGGAAACGGATGGTGCCTGTCCGAGCAACATCCTGCAGGTGCTTACACGTTGTGCGGATATTCTCTTGTACGCATCCGCTCGCGATGGCATCAGACTTGTGAACGAATACAATAAATTAGTGCATTCAGGACAGTTCGCTGATGCGGAAGCCGACGTTCACCCCTTGATCATCAAAGTCTTTCAGCCAAGCGACCGAGTCAACACTACCGTGCTCGATATAGATCCCATGCGCTCTGTGCGCTTAATTGAGATGGGATATTTCGAAGCAATGTCGTTGCTTACTCTTGTCTGATTTTAGTAGCGCTCGTACTATTAGCGTTTCGAATGGGGGGTATGAAATTGCGCCGTCAAGTATCAGGAGCATTGTGTTTTCTTGCCTGCCTGACCATCGCTTACGCTCCTGTGAAACAGGCAGAAGCACAAACTAGAGACACGCGGGCTGCTGCGGCGCCGGCTTCGTCGAACGTCCCAAATCATTTTTGCGCAGGACCTCCAGCGATGCCTCACTGTAATTTTGATTTTGATTCATGATTCACTTATTTATAGGACGCCGCACAATTATCTCATTCCTTCCCTCAGGCGCCAGATATCCCTTCGAGATCTTTCACATATCCAGCAGCGATACGGTGATACCAAATACAGTGACATGAGTGTCCAGATAAAACTCTGGTAACGGGACCAAACGCGCTAACTGTGGTATTCTTAATGACGCATCTCAAGCACTTCTGAGGAGATTTAAGCGTGTCTGAAAATAGTTTTGAACAAGTGCCATTTGGTGGCGTTGAATTCGCTGAAAATCCTGAGCCTCGTTGTCCGTGCTTATTGCTGCTTGACACATCTGGCTCTATGACAGGAAAAGCAATTGAGCAGCTCAATGAAGCATTAAGAGCTTTCCGCGACGACCTTAATCAGGACAGCCTGGCTGCGAAAAGGGTCGAAGTAGGAATTATCACTTTTGGTCCAGTCCGCGTTCATACCCCTTTCACCGCTGTCAAAGATTTCGATCCGTTGGCGCTGAAAGCAGAGGGCGTAACGCCCATGGGACTAGCAATCGAACGCGGCATCGAAATGGTCAAGGAAAGAAAAGATGAGTACAGAAAGAACGGAGTTTCCTATTACAGACCCTGGATATTCCTAATAACTGACGGCACGCCAAGCGACAGTTGGGGCAACGCCGCCAATCTGATTCGCATGGGCGAGGACAAAAAGGAATTCATGTTCTATGCGGCTGGAGTTGAGAGCGCAGATATGGAAACTCTGACAAAGATGGTTGTGCGAACTCCGTTGAAACTAAAGGGACTTGCATTCAAAGAACTCTTTACGTGGCTATCAACTTCGTTGAGTTCCGTTTCCCGTTCGAATCCCGGCGAAGCTGTTCCGTTGGCTAATCCTGTTGCACCAAATGGTTGGGCTGTAGCACTTTAGGAAATGAATGAATAGCTGGACATGGGCAGCTGCATCATGTAGAGGCACCTCTCACGTTAGAACGAACGTCCGGAGACAGGATGCGTTCAGCTGCTCATACGGCACCAATGACGGAAAGACACTTATTGCAGTGGTCTCCGATGGTGCCGGAAGTGCGCGTATGGGCGGTGAAGGCGCCTCTCTCATTTGCCGAACGCTGATCACGCAGGCTAGGCAATTCGATTTCGCCCAGCCAGAACTAGAACTTCCCTCAGATGAAGATATCTGGTCCTGGATTTTCCTCGCTCGCGATCGGATACGAATGGCTGCCGAAGCACGTCGCCTTAGACCGCGTGATTTTGCTGCCACACTAATCTTGCTGATTTCTTCCGGCGACAATACTTTGGTGGCGCACATTGGTGATGGCAGTGCGGTGCTGAAATGCGGAAACACAGACGAATGGAAAGCGCTCAGCTGGCCGCGGCAGGGCGAATACGCATCCTCAACCTATTTCATCACAGACTATCCGACCCCAAAACTCAATATAGCCAGATCAAATTGTCCGGTAAGTGCCCTTGCCGTATTTTCTGATGGTGTCGAACGCCTCGCCTTGGATATGGCTGCTCAAAAACCGCATAAACCATTCTTCGATGGAATAATTCGAGCCGTTGCTTCGACACCAATTGAGGGTTTCGACCAAAACCTTTCTCAGCAATTAGGTAAGTATCTTGACAGCGATGCAGTCAATGCTCGCACTGACGACGATAAAACTCTGATATTGGCGGTGCACCGAGCATGACACCACCCTCATTAGTCGTAGAAGGCGTAAGCATACAGCTTGGCAAGCGCATCGGCAGAGGTGGCGAAGGCGAAGTTTTCGCTTTGGAGAATGACGTCGATCGCGCCCTGAAAGTCTACACAGCATCGGCGTCAGACAGTCACCAACGTGAAGCGAAGATTGCGGCAATCATCAATCGCAAAATTGCGCAGCAATCGAGTCTGGTGGCATTCCCACTGGCAATTGCGCGTCACAGCGACGGTCGCTTTGCCGGGTTCGTAATGAAGCGAGTGACAGGACACAAGCCGCTTTTTGAACTCTACTCGCCAGGTGCAAGAAAGAAACATTTCCCGAAAGCTGATTTCCGCTTTCTAGTCAGAACAGCAGCCAATATCAGCAGAGCGGTGGCATCCGTTCACAGAACTGGATGCGTAATTGGAGACATCAACCACTCCGGATTTTTAATTTCTGAAGAAGCGCGTGTTGCACTGATTGACGCGGACAGTTTTCAATTCATCGACGGTCCGCAAAAATTTCTTTGTCGCGTTGGAGTTCCGGAATATACTCCACCAGAGTTGCAAGGCAAAAAACTGGGCGGCATTGTTCGCACGGCAAATCATGACGCTTTCGGTCTTGCAGTCGTAATCTTCCAACTCTTGTTCATGGGACGACACCCGTTCGTTGGTGCATTCGAAAAAGGCGATATGCCGATTGAGCGAGCCATCTTCGAGCATCGTTTTGCTTACTCGAAGAAACGCAATGTCGGCATGACCAGACCTCCGGGAGCTGCATCACTAGCTGATTTTCCATACGAAGTGGCGGAAGCGTTCGAACAGGCGTTTAGCCCGCACTTGGACAGACCACGTCCATCGGCAGAAACCTGGATTCAAATTCTTGAACAGCTAGAACGATCTGTAACTCAATGCGACAAAGATAATTTGCACTATTACCCAGCTGCCGCAGCTGAGTGCCCATGGTGCCGAATGGAACAACAGCTAGGAATGTTGTTGTTCTTGCCACAAGTTCTCAATTTGAGCTTACCTTTTGATGACCCTGGTTCTGCCTTCTTCAATTTAGCCACAGCCTGGGCTGCAATTGAGAAAGTGCAGTTGCCGAACCCGACGAGTTTACAGCCGGTTTTATCGCTGGTTGAATGCAGCCCTAGTGAAGAAGCGAAAAGAATAAAAGCTCCGGAAAACAAATCACGCAAGATTGGTATTGCCATTTTGATCTTGGCTGGAATTGCTCTGATCTGCTGCTTCAAATTCTGGTACGTGTGGGTTGCATTGGCTTGCTTCGGCGGCAAAAAATACTTCTTTAAAATGGACGCAGAGAAAGCATTTCTTGAAAAATATTTCCGCGCAAGAGATCAATTTGAAAAAGCGGTGCAAGATTGGCGCACCAGATGTGGTATCACTCAAGTCGCCGCAGTCAAATCATCGCTAACCGAAGCTAGGGTTCAATACCAAAATCTCGAACGAGAAAAACAACTGCGTGTTGCGCTTTATCACTCCAATCACAGAGCTCGACACGCGAATCAGCTACAAAGTTTTTTAGAAAGTCATGAAATCCGAAAAGCCAAAATTCGACACATCGGTCTGGCAAGACAAACTGCCCTCGCCTCATACGGTATAGAAACCGCGCTAGATATCGCGGAAGCGAAAGTGCTTGCTGTGCCAGGGTTCGGTATCAAAAACACTATTCCCCTTCTTGAGTGGAGAAAAAGCCTCGAAGACGCTTTTGTTTATGACAGCAAACCGAATGATATGGATGAGCACGAAGTGAAAAAGATTCAGTTCGAAGTGGATCTAAAAGGCAGCGAACTGCGGAAGAAATTGGCTGCTGGTGCGATTGATCTTTCACATGCAGCGCACATTGTCAGCACCAGAGCAAAGAAAGAGGATCCAATCGTAACGCGCGCTTATTTACAATATCAGTGCGACAAGGAAGATCTTGCATTTCTCGGTTTATCGATTTCTGGTACATCACGTGCGAGAAAAATGAAGTGGCCAATTACTGCGCGGAAGGCTTCAGGCAAGCCCACATCAATAGCGCAAGCTTCTGGTATGCAAAGTTCAGGCAGGCAAGCTTCTAGCATGCAGCCTTCAGGCAGACAAGGTTCAAGCCCGCAATCTTCAAGCAAGCAACCTTCAAGCACACAATCTTCAAGCCAGTCAGCTTCGCGCACAGCGGTGTTGAGCAAGTCACCACCGGTCACGTCGGCTTCTGCAATCTGCTGCCCACGTTGTGGAAGCAGCATGGTGAAGAGAATTGCACGACGCGGAACCCCAGCCGAGAAAGTGTTTTATGGATGTTCGACTTATCCGGCTTGCAGAGGCGCTAGAGCGATTTAACGATATCTGCTACATCAGTATCTGGCTGGTAGGATTCCAATTTCAAACGTAAAGGATCTATTTTGTCACTAGTATCGCTTTACATCCATCGATCACGCTCGTATTATTGATCACGATTCCTTACTAAAATCTGGTTCTCTCCGAAGCTGGCGAATTAGCGTATCCGGCATGGCACATCCCCAGAGCAAGACAAGTCGACATCGCGATAGCCGCGGCCAGGCCGTGACAGTCTTGATGATATTTGTGGGTCTGTTTGTAATCGGATCGCTAGGTCTATTCGCCTTTGAGATCAGCCGCTACGCCCTGGCTCAAAATCAGTTGAGGAATTGTGTCGATGCAGCTGCTCTTTCTGGAGCTGCCACCTTAGTGATGAGCAACGATCCCTCGCAGACTCTACTAGCGCAAAAATCAGCCGTCAAAGTGGCTATGAAGTTGTTTAAGCAAAACTCCATTTTAGGTGAATCGCTGACAGCGGCAAGCCAGGCGGCTCAGCTTCCTCTCAAGCCCGGTCCTCATCAATCAGCGTTATTCTTTGAATTTCTTGTTCCTGCCACCGCTACCACACCGGCTCAACCGGCTCCAATGGGAAATCCGGACGCAAAAATCATTCGAGTCACCGGGTCGTACGGGGTAGTGCCTGTGTTTGGCGGATTTTTGCCCATTGGCAGCGTTCCTGTGTGGAGTAGTTCAATCTCATCTATTCCCATGATCGATGTAGTCGACTGCTTTGATGTCGGTGGCTCAATGGACGATCAAACAAACGTGACGTTTATCAAACGGGTTTGGGTATCG
The DNA here is from genome assembly GCA_003153555.1 of Candidatus Melainabacteria bacterium. GTDB lineage: Bacteria > Cyanobacteriota > Vampirovibrionia > Obscuribacterales > Obscuribacteraceae > PALSA-1081. The sequence continues at coordinate 37,735 of PLZS01000067.1, forward strand.
ACGCTACCAGGTCCGGGATATGTCGACTATCAGCCTGTTCTAGCTCCGTCTGGCGCGGTGGCGGAAGGAACGATTGCCAAAATTTTGAATGAGCCTCCCAGAGGAGTGAATCTTAACGGGTTGGAGCCACAAGGGCTGGAAAATGCCAACACAGCGCCCGTGCCGCTCAAGTTCAGCGAGCTGGCGCCTGCAGCTACCGTGGGGCTGAGAGGATTGACCGATGCCGGTTCGCCTCCCGGAAACTACCCGCCACCGTTTGGAGTATCGCCCACGCCTTCCTTAGGAGGCCAGGACGTATTCACCGACGTGGTCGTCAACCTCGATGGCAACGCTCATTTTGGCGGATGTTCGGTCGGCGGTTGGAATTTTCCTAATATCGCTGTTCTAGTTGAGGCCGCTCGTGGGAATCTGGAGAGCCCTGCGGTTTTCGCCGCAGCCGGGCTTTTAGGCAATAACAAGTTCGCTGGAATCGTGCCCCGACCTGGTTACAAAGTTTTTGGCTACGAATGCTATGCCCAACAAGCACTAACACCCTTGAACACCGCCCGCAATGCGGCTCTCAATTTCAGCTTCGACCTTTTGCATACGAATACGTGCCAGCTCGGCGAAGTCAGCTTTAACGATCAAGTTGGTTTCCCAGGACCCCTCTCAACCTTTACTGCGCCCAATGTTTCCGCCGCGTACAGTCAAGCCAAAAGCGGCACGTTCTTGCTTCCCAACCAGTGGGAAGAACCGATCAACGATCAATTGTTTGCTATATACAAAGCGCTCTGCAGCGAATACACGAGCCCCGCAGCAAGAAATTGGGGCATAACCAATAATGCCGGTTTAGCCATATCGGCTTCGGTCGATTGGTTGACGAATCCGAAATTTCACAGGCCAAATGCAGATAGAGCGATCGTGCTTTTTACCAACAGCGCACCATCGGTTAGTGAAATGCCTAATACCAGGGGTGCGGCCAAACGGGCCCACGATCTGGGCATTCCTGTCTATGTTGTTGGTCTGGCTCAAAACGCCGGCATTAAGGCGATTCAACTAGACGCATTTACAGATG